>NZ_ABEA03000041.1 GCF_000171235.2 Geminisphaera colitermitum TAV2
TCGCCTGGCCTCGCACCGAACTCGTTGCCCTCCCGCCGACCATCCCCCTTACCGCCCTTCCTCCCGACACCCACACCCTCCAGCACCCGCTCACCCACGCCACCTACATCGAAGCCACCGTTCCCGCATGTGGCTGGATCGACATCGCCACCGCTATCCCCCCCCCCCTCCCCGTCACCCGTATTGATCGCTCCACTACCGACGACCTGCACATCGAAAACGCCCATTACCGCCTCACCCTCGATTCACTTGGCCGCATCACAAACTGGCACGACAAAGCCACCGACCGCGAACTCGCCGCCGCCCCGCTCAACGACTTTTGCATGTATCGCGACACCCCCCGAGTCTGCGACGCTTGGGAAATCGAATCCCATTACATCCAGCAACCCGTTGAACTCACTGCGCCAGCGACAGTGGAGATCATTGCCGACACCCCACTCGCCACGATCATCCACGTACGCCGCCGCCTGCACAACTCCGACCTCGAACAAGAAATCTGGCTTCCCCGCAACTCACGCCGCATCGAATTTCGCACCCGCATCCGCTGGCATGAAAAACACAAACTCCTCAAAGTCGCCTTTCCCCTCGCCCTCACCACGCACGAAGCCCTGCACGAAATCCAATTCGGCCACCTCCGCCGTCCCACGCACCGCTCGCGCAAAGCCGATCAGGACCGCTTCGAAGTCTGCCAGCAAAAATGGACCGCCCTCGCCGAGGAAAACCGCGGCATCGCCCTCCTCAACGACTGCAAGCACGGCATCAGCGCCGACCGCAACACCCTTGCCCTCACACTCCTGCGCGCCCCGCAGGCGCCCGACATGACCGCCGACATCGGCGACCACGAATTCACCTACGCCCTCTACGCTTGGAACGGCCCCTTCCTCACCAGCGGCCTCGCGCAACAAGCCCTCGAACTCTGCACCCCCCTCCGCCTCGTACCCAACGCCGCTCCCCCCCCCGGAACACCTCACTCATCACCTGCGACGCGCCCAACATCATACTCGAAACCGTGAAACTCGCTGAAGACGACAGCGGCGACCTCATACTCCGACTCTACGAATCCGCCCGCGCCGCCACCCGCTGTCACATTCGCATCCAAATCCCCGGCGTCCGCATCCAGACCGCCAGCGAAACCACCCTGCTCGAAACCCCTCTGCCCGCCGCCGCCATTGGACGTTCGATGTTGGATGTTCGATGTTCGACGTTCGGCGACGAAGTCGCCGCCGATTTCCGCCCCTTCGAAATAAAAACCCTCCGCCTGCGCATGGCTTGAACCCCATTACCCCCTCCGACGCCCCTGAAGTTACGCGGACGTTTGCCAAGGAGCGGCGGTCTCCAGGCCGCCGCTCCTTGGCGGGATGCGTAACATCCGTTAATAATACCCCAAACCACGTGTCTTCCCTCAGAGTGAAGCTAGACAAATGCACATACATCCCAAATCCTCCCCACCCTAATACCATGAATGCCCTCGGAAACACCTTCCGCCACCTATTCCTCATTGGCCTTGCTTGCCATGCCCTCGCTGCCATCGGCTGGACCGCTGCCGCCCCCGCCTTTTTCCGCATTGAGGAACTCACCGGCCAGGCCACCTGGACCCGTCCCGACAAACCGGACGCCCCCCTCACCCAAGGTATGATCCTCCCCGTCGAAGGCATACTGACCACCGGCCCCGACTCGCGCGTTCTCCTCCGTCTTCCCAACGACGCCCTCGTCTCCCTCGGAGCCAACTCCGAAGTCGAACTCCTCGGCTACCACCAAGCCCCCGACGACAACAACGCCACTGAAACCGCCCCACCCGCCTCCCAGACCGAACTCAAACTCCGCCGTGGCGTGCTCACCAACCACGTCCGCAAGCTCAAGACCGGCTCCACCTACAAAATCAACACCTCCCACGGCGTGGCCGGCGTGCGCGGCACCACCTTCCGCGTACGCACCACCGAAGTCATGCAAAGCTCCATCGCCGGCATAGGCGGCACCCTCAACGAAAACTGGGTGCAAGTCGTGAGCGTTGCCACCACCGACGGCCTTGTCGGCTTCGACACCCACACCGGCCAGAAACAAGATATTGCCGCCGGCACCATCATGATCGCGGGAGACCCGGCTGACTCCGATACTGGCGGACTCCGCACCCGCCTGCTGACCCAGCGCGAAATCGACGAGATCAACCGCGACGTCAACATCCACCCCTCCCGCCCCCACCGCATCATCGGCGGCGGCGGCCCCCGCTCCCCCTACAACCTCAAACCGACCGAGGAACGCCTCCAGTAAAAAACGCACCGCATCTCCCCGCGCCATTCGCAGCCGCGCCCGCCTCACGGACGCGGCTTTTTCATTGTCTCCAAAACACTCCTTGAAAACCGCGCCGCGCATCGGCACGTTGGACCCCTTTTATTCACAAACCATCATCCACAGACCGCCAACACAGGCACACTCTACCACGCAACCGCCAGCCGCGCCGCCAATGAACCAAAACATCCGCAACATCGCCATCATCGCCCACGTCGATCACGGCAAAACCACTCTCGTTGACCAACTCCTCAAGCATGGCGGCGCCTTCCGCGCCAACCAGCAAGTCGCCGAACGCGCCATGGACTCCATGGACCTCGAACGCGAAAAAGGCATCACCATCAAGGCCAAGAACACCGCCGTCCGCTGGCACGAAAAGACGATCAACATCCTCGACACCCCCGGCCACGCCGACTTTGGCGGCGAAGTCGAACGCGCCCTCCGCATGGTGGACGGCGTTCTCCTCCTCGTGGACGCCTACGACGGCCCCCAGGCCCAGACCCGCTTCGTCCTCCGCAAAGCCCTCGCCCACGGTCTCAAAGTCGTTATCGTCATCAACAAAATCGACCGCGAAAACGCCGACCCCGCCAAAATGTACGACAAAGTCCTCGAACTCCTCATGGAGCTCAACGCCACCGAGGAACAATTCGACGCCCCCGTCGTTTACGGCTCCGGCCGCGACGGCTACATGAAGCGCAAACTCACCGACGAGAACAAAGACATGACCCCCCTCTTTGACGTCATCCTCGAACACGTCCCCCCCCCCTTCGCCCGCCCCAACCAACCCTTCCACATGCTCGTCTCCAACATCGACTGGAGCGACTACGTAGGCCGCATCGCCGTCGGCAAAATCCTCTGCGGCTCCGTCAGCCTCTCCGACCCCGTCTGGGTCATCCGCCACTCCGACGGCAAACGCATCCGCGGCAAAATCACCAAACTCTTCGAATACGCCGGCCTCGGCACCACCGACTCCTCCACCGCCTACGCCGGCGACATCGTCGGCCTCGCCGGCTTTGAGGACATCGACATCGGCGACACCCTCGCCGCCGCCGAAGACGCCCACCCCCTCCCCTTCACCGAAATCGACCCCCCAACGCTGGAAATGCAATTCAGCGTCAACGACGGCCCCCTCGTCGGTCAGGAAGGCAAACTCGTCACCTCGCGCCAGATCCGCGAACGCCTCATGCGCGAACTCAAGACCAACGTCTCCCTCTTCATCGACGACGCCGACCGCGCCGGCACCTTCAACGTCAAGGCCCGCGGCGCCATGCAAGTCGCCGTCCTCGTCGAAACCATGCGCCGCGAAGGCTTCGAACTCCTCGTTTCCCGCCCCACCGTCATTGAACGCACCGGACCCAACGGTGAACGCCTCGAACCCTACGAAACCGTCTGGATCGAAGTCCCCGACGAATGCGTCGGCTCCATCATGCAAAATCTCGCCAACCGCAAAGGCCAGATCACCAACATGGAGAAGCACAACACCACAACCATGATCGAGGCCACCATCACCACCCGCGGCCTCATCGGACTGGAAATCGACGTCGTCAACGCCACCAGTGGAAGAGGCGTCACCAGCCACCTTTTTAAAGAATACGGCCCCTACGCCGGCGAAGTCCTTACCCGCATCACCGGCACCCTCATTGCCACCGAAGCCGGCGAAACCACCACCTACGCCCTCGTCATGTGCCAGGAACGCGGCAAACTCTTCGTCAGCCCCGGAGAGCAAGTTTACGAAGGCATGATCGTCGGCGAAAACCCCCGCAACGAAGACATCTCCGTCAACGCCGTCCGCGAAAAAAAGCTCACCAACTTCCGTTCCCAAGGCGAAGGCGTTGCCGCCGGTCTCACCCCGGCGACCAAAATGTCGCTGGAACGCTCCATCGAATACATTGCCGCCGACGAACTCCTTGAAGTCACGCCGAAGACACTCCGCCTTCGCAAACGCATCCTCAATTCCGGCGAACGCCAGAAAGCCCGCAAGCAAGCCAAGGCGCAAAGCTGAAAAAAGTAGTCAGTAGTCAGTAGCCAGTAGCTGGTAACTTCTACTGACTACTGGCTACTGACTACTGACTACTGGCTGCTTCCCCTCCCTCATGGACCTCGATCCCGCGCACATCCAGCAAGGCCTGCTCATTTTCATCCTCATTGTCCTGAGCCTCGCCCTCCACGAATGGGGCCACGCCTGGATGGCCGACCGACTGGGTGACGACACCCCGCGCTCCCAAGGCCGGGTCACCCTCAACCCCCTCGCGCACATAGACATATTCGGTACCCTCATCATCCCCCTCCTCGGCGTCCTCAAATTTTTCGGCGGCTTCGGATTCATCGGCTGGGCCAAGCCCGTGCAAATCAACCCCGCCGCCCTACCCCGCACCGGCCAGCGCGCCGCCGTCACCCTCGCCGGCCCCGCGATGAACGCCCTCCTCGCCCTCTTCGCCACCATTGCCGCCGGTCTTCTTTCTCGATTCGACGTCCGCCTCCACGACCTCGCCTCGCTACTCCTTCACGTTAACGTCGGCCTCATGATCTTCAACCTTCTCCCCATCCCCCCCCTCGACGGCTCCAAATTTCTCATGTACTGGGGCGGCATGAGTGAAGAAACCTACATCGGCTTTGCCAACTGGGGCTGGGTTATCCTCATCATCGCCATCAACCTCCCCGCCTTCCGCCTCCTCCTCGGGAAAATTTTCGCCCTCGCCCTCACCCCCTACATCGCCCTCTACAACCTCATCGCCTGACAAAAAAATCCAACCACTAATGCACACTAATGAGCACTAATGTTTGGATACACGGATTCGTATCAAAAAACCACTACACAACATCTCATCAGTGTCTATTAGTGTGCATTAGTGGTTAAAAACAACATCACCTATGAACCCCGGTCCCCCCCCCCCCCCCGCACCCTTGGAGACTGGCTTGAACACGCCCTTGACCGCTACGAGGCCTCCGACATTGCCCTCGGCCAGACCGCCTCCGACGCCCACGACGAAGCCCTCTACCTCCTCCTCCGCACGCTCAAATACCCCCTCGACAGTGACGAATCCGTTCTCTCCCACATCCCCACCCCTGACCAAGTTCGCGCCATCGAAGCCGCCCTCCACCGCCGCCTCCAACAACGCATCCCAGCCGCCTACATCACTCGCGAAGCCTGGCTCGGCGAACACAACTTTTACGTGGACGAACGCGTCATCATTCCCCGCAGCTATTTTGTAGAAATCATCCCCACCCTCCCCCGCCTCTTCCCTTCAGGCGTCACCCCTCAAAACCTAGCCGACGTCTGCACTGGCTCCGGCTGCCTTGCCGTCCTTCTGGCGCACCAATTCCCCAGCGCCCGCGTTGACGCCCTCGACCTCTCACGCGACGCCCTTGATGTTGCTGCGATCAACATCCGTAACCACAAACTCACTACACGCGTTCACCTCCACGCCAGCGACGTCCTTGATGCCCTCCCCCCCCCCCCCCTTGGACCCACCTACGACCTCATCCTGAGCAACCCGCCCTACGAACCCAGCGCGCACGTCGATAACCAAGCCCCCGAATTCAAAGCCGAACCCCGCCTCGCGCACGACGGCGGCCCCGACGGACTGATCATCATCCGCAAACTCCTCCGCCAAGCCCGCGACCGCCTCGCGCCGCACGGACTCGTCCTGATGGAAGTCGGAGCCCTGCGCAAAGCCATCAACCGCGAATTTGCCACCCTCGCCCCCGAGTGGCTCCCCACCACCGACGGCACCAACTGCATCTGCCTCATCCGCGCCGCCCGCTTGGCGGCAAAATCCACATGATATTCACGCCGTGATGACTCAATGCGTTGACTGACTCTTTGCGCGACGAATTACCACGATCAGCAACACCGCAAGCCCGGATAATAGCGCGGTCACCCGCAGCTCAGGAACAGAGCGTAGAGTCAGGGTAAGCGCGGAGTCATCAAGCGTGATGGTGCGAAACTGCGTTGTGCTGCCACGAATGGCAAACGCCAGTTGCTCTCCTTGCTGAAGACTTATCCCCGTCAGACTTGCAGGCACGCTGGTCGCGTTGAAGATCTCAAACGTGCCGAGCGCCGATGAACTCACGGTTTGGCTGAAAAGTTCGGTCACGGAGGCACCGCTGATCTTGGCAATTTTCACAAGGATCGCCCCGGAGTCCTTTGTTCTGGCCAAAGACCAACTCAGCGCACCGCCAATGTCATAGATGCCGCCTTCCTCAGCGAGTTCGGTGTAGCTGGCAATGGACCACGCGGGGCGAAAGGCATCCACCGGATTTGTTTCGGGTGAGCCGGTTTTGTTCCAAAACGAAGTCAACCCTGTCGCAGACGCGGTGACATAACCTCGATTGACACCGCCAACCGGCTCGTTGAGACGAAATTCAGATGCCGAAAAAGGCATCGCCGTCCATGTCGATGGGAGCAGTCTGGAAATCAGACCGTCCGCGTCGCGTCCGGCTTGAAGGTAGTAACGCCACACCGCGTCCGTCGGGTTCTGCGTCGAACCATGCGAGTTGCCGTTAAACGTTGCGGGCGCGACTGCTGCCGCGGATGCCGCCCAGCTTGCCGCACGGGAGATATCGGTCTGGGCCGATACCATCGGCAATGAGATCGCAAACAAGGATGCGATAATGAGCACCCTGCAGGCGGCATGACTGACATGCGCAACAGGCTGCGAGTTGAGACGGACGGTGGTGGTGGTTTTCATCGTGGTTTTCATCGTGGTGTTTGTATGGGTGGATTGGCGGATTGGTGAGTCATTCGATGGAGAGGGCGGCGTTAATGGAGGCATAGGGAATCAGTTCGCGGCTCGTTTTGACGTGGCCGTCAACGAACAGAAGGTTGCGCGCCGCGGTGTGTGTGTTCGGGTTGGGCCACGTTTTGTCGGCGGCTCCCCAGCGTTCGTAAACGAGGACGGCGCGTGACGGTTGCGTGAAAGACATCAGCGATTTGCGAGCGGTTTCGCTGTTTCCCAACGAAGGCCAGCGACGGTTCTGGTGATACGAATTGCGGTCCCATGAATCCGTGTAGAGTCCGCGCAACACCGGCTGGGCCGTGGGGCAGGCCATGACACCATAAACCGGCGTCTTGCCGCTCGCCTCAATGTAAGGACGAACGGCATTGAGGCGGTAGGGTTCCCCCGGAAGATAGTAGGGTGGAAACAGGTGTTTGTTGTCGGCCAGATACAGCGAGTAGGCCAGGCCGATCTGGCGCAGGTTGGAGGCGCATTGAGTGATGCGCGCCGATTCGCGGATGCGGCCCACAACCGGAATCATGATCCCGGCAAGGATGCCAATGATGACGATAACGGTGAGAAGTTCGATCAATGTAAAACCGCGCAGGTGGTGCAAGGCGCGGAGGGTGTAGTTTTTCGGATTCATGGTTTTTGGGGAGCAGTTGCTGATTGGTTGTGTTCTGTGTTCCGCCACTCCGCCGTGCGCACGGGTTGCAACCATGCTTCGTAGATGCGGGCTTGGGAACGTGATGACTGGACGGTGAGGATGTCGCCGGCACGGAGTGTCGCGGGTTCAGACAGAAGATAGCCGGACAACTCCTCCCAATTTTTCCCGCGTCGGCGAATACTCTCCGGCCACGCACTCCACGGCTCAAGCGCAAGCGGACGGTCATTGAGCTGGAGTTGCCATGGCCAGTTGAAACTCCGGGCCGCCGAGTCCGAACTGCGCACGCAAAGCAGGATGCGGGCGGCGCCGGCGTGGTTTTTGTCAAGCGTCCAGCGAATCGCCGCGTCGCCGCCCAGTTGCAGTTCCGACGACGGTGAGCCCGCCGGACGTTCCGCGCGAGAATTAGGCAGGCGGACCAGATGCACGGCCGTTTGTTCATTGATGTTGGTTGCCACTTCGAGCGGACGCGCCTGAGCAGCGGGCACAAACCTGCCGGGAACCGAAACAAGCGCGGGCGCGGCAGGTTCGACGGGGGCGACATCCACACGCACCTCCGCTTGCAAGCCGGGAGCCGAAGTGGTCGCACCCGTGTCGTCATTGTAAACCAAATACACAGGGGCTTCACCGATACGCCATTCAGTTGACGCTCCCTGCCCCAATGGGAGGGCGTTGCCCCAGAAATCGAAGGCGGCATCCGGCGAGCGATTGAGGCGAAGGATGACAGGAACGCGACGAGCAGGATCGAAATAAGTATCACGCGGCGATCGGCCTGCTATCACCGGAACGGAACGCTGGTTCGCAATGCCTTCAATGCCATCGATCGGCGCGGATTCCACTTCGCCGAGGCGACGGTCATCCCGGGCATTCATGCGCAATGTTTCATTTTCCACGCGCCAGAAGAGGACAACGTGTTTGCCATCGGCCCGGCGGTATTCGTGCGCCTGCACCTGTTCATGCCATGCGTGGCTGCGAACAAAGGCGGCCTCTCCCAACGCGCGGCTGAACCAGCCAACCGCAGGAGCGGCCATCAGGGGCGAGCCGGTCGCGCTGCCATCCATCATGAGCCGGTGGTGGATGAAAATTTTATCGACTCCATAGACCGGCGTTAGCGCGAGGAAACGGACAAAGAAGGCGGCTCCGCGTCGCGGATCAAGCGGGCGGAATGACCAGCGATTGCGCCAGTCGGGCCAGCATCCGGGCAGTGCCTCGCGGGCGATCTGGTCCTGGCGAATGAAGCTCCCGGCGATGCGCAGGGACTGTCCGGAGTGATAGCCGATCTCGGTGTTCCAGATGGTTTTTTTGTGGCCGTGGCGGGCAAGGATTTCACGCGCGCGAGTCACACGATTCAGATAACTTTTTTCGTTGTTGAAGTGGTAGCCGATTTCCGGCGGGAAGGGTGTCGTGTAAGTGTGGATACTAAGGATATCGAATGTATCGCCACCGCCGAGCTCCATGAAGCGTTCGAGGAAGGGAAAAAAGTTCCCCGTGCCCGAGGGGGCGAGGATGAGGGCGTCGGGGTCGGCGGCTTTGACGGCGTCGTGCGCGGCTTTGGCCATTTCGTAGTATTTTTCCACCGGGGCGTGAAAAAAGAATCCGCGCGGAGCGAGTTTGTTGTTATTGGGTTCATTCCAGATTTCGTAGTGCCGCACGCGGCCTTTGTAACGAGTGGCGATGCGCCGGCAAAATTCGCTCCAGTCGCTGATGTCACGTGGTGATGAATACGCACCACGTCCGCGATAGGTGCCCGTTGCGGGATCGCTGCTGGCCCACTCTGGCGTCATGGACAATACGACGAGCGGCGGGGCCATGCCCGCGGCCTCGACCCGTTGCACGTAGGCATCGAGGCCGGACCAGTCCCAGCGGTCGGGCGCGGGCTGGATGCCCGACCATACGACGGCGCGTCCGCCGTTGTCGTGAAAGCGCGTCCACTTGGCGCCGACGCGGGCGAAAGGCGCGGTGTGAACGCCGACAATATTGGACTCGCTCATCTCCGCTGGAAGTGGGGCCGCAGTGATGCCAAATCCGACAGAACGAGGCGCCCCTATCTGTATCCCATTGTTCAATACAAATCGCAAATGTGCGGTAAAATAACCGTAACGCTCAGACGGAAGAGGAACCGTGAGCCTGCATTCGCCAACATCATTGGCTGGAATCGTCACCGGCAAACGCCGAGGGGCAATTTCAACCTCCGCATCCTGCCAATCAGTCACACGCAATTCGACGTAACCGGAAACATCTGTGGGGGCAACGTTGCCGAGACGCAATTCGAGTGCGGGTTTCCCGTCATTGTCTGCTCCGCTCACCTCCCCCGCCCCCCCCCTCCCCCAGAGATAACCACCGAGGTTTGCCGCACCCATCTGAACGAGTTTCCCTAATTTTTCGTCACCCGACAGAGCTTGGCCCGCTCGCGGAAGAACATCAAAAAACACCGATACCGCAGGCAGGGCTTTTATGGAAAAAGCTTCCACTTGATGGCATTCCTGTTTGCGGCCAGCGTCATCGCCATCGGATGAAGAAGCGCGCAATGCGAAATCCACAATGGGCGCAAGCTGGCCGTGCCATTGTCCAACCAACACGTCCGCAACACGGGCTTCGATTACGTCGCCGCGCCGGGTCAGTCGCAGGATGAGCGCGGACGCGTCACGCGCACTGGCGATGGAAACCCGGTCCCCCGTTTTTATTGTCGTTGCGGATTTTTCTCTGAGATGCGCCTGCGTGTTTGTCTGGTCAAACTCCACCCACAACTGCCAGTCCGCGGCATCGCACAAGCCCAGAGAGAAAACGCCGGCCTTGGCGTTGCGGACAATTCGCGCCTCGGCTGCGAAATCACCAAAAGCCGGGCGTTCATGCTGACTTCGCAATGGATAATAACGGTAACGCAGGGTTGTGGCCCCGGTTTTCCATGCGTCGGCGGTGGTATTTTCCGAGGCGGCCCCCAACAACAATTTCCCGTTGGATACCCCGGCGGAGTCCGCGTCGCCTTCGGTCAAAGTCCAGGTCACGCCATCAAGATCCTTGGAAAAATCCGCCTGTTGTTCGCGGGGAACCGCGCTGACACGGGATGCTGCCAGGCACAGTGCGACGATGAGCAGCGAATGGCTGACCAGACGAGGTAGTCGTTGCAAGACGGTAATCAGTCTGGTGCGCATGGCGAAAAGCGAAGAAGGGGCGGCATGAGAATGGGCATTCGTCAGTGATCCGTTGTCCCTTACCTTATTGAAAAACAACCGCTGACAAAAGCATTGGGCACATCGTGCCGGAGCCCTGAAACCTGCGCAAGGGCCGCCCTATTTCTAACATTAGAAACGGCTCAAAGTTCATCCCTCCAACGCCCCTTGACAAGGATGCGCACAGGACAGATTGGCGGCCCTTTTTCACGGCGATGGATCAGGCCGGCCAGAAACTCGACGGCGTGATTGGACAGGCTCGCCATGTCTTCGCGCAGTCCCTTGCCGGGCAGTCCGGGGTCGACCGTGGCGGCCACCACCCACTCGGGCGTGTCACCGATGCCGGGAAGCGTTGCCAGCCATTTCGGCACGCTTCCCACGCGATTCACAATCAACGCGTCGGGCTTGTGACGTATCCAGTATGCCCTGACATTCTCGGGGGAGCGCTCTTTCACGATCAACGGCGGCACCCGCGCGCTTTCAGGCAAGCCTGCTTGGTGAATCAAATACCCGGCATAACGTTCGCCGTTGGTCCGTTCGTGTTCGTGTTGCTCAAGAATCAGGCCGGGGCGCCGCCTGCCCCGCCCGGCTAAAACGCGGAGGGTAATCTGGATGTTGGCAATCTGGTCGTGCATGAAGAGATGCAGGCGCGGTTTTGCGATGCCCTGACTCAGGCTCACGGCAGCGAATCGTTCCCACGGCAGTGAGACTTCGATGTGACCGCCGGGCATTGGCGGCACGAGCACGCCTTCGATGCCGCGCGCCACCAGCATCCGGGCCACGCTCGCTGGATGTTGCACGTCAAAGGGAATGACTTCCATTTGAAAACCCAGCGCTGCGGCCCGCTCCCGTGCCGCTTGCGTCAAGGGAGCGTATATTCCGTTGGGGCCAAACGCGGACGGCACGCGATAACCATCAAGCCAGGCAATCACACTTTGAAACGCACGCGGTCTCACCGTTGCCCGGTAGGAACTGAGTGCATCGAGCATCGGGTCGCGCTGGTAGCCGAGTTCCTTGGCCAGCGCCTGAATCCGCAACTTCGTCGCCACTGCGATCAAGGGCGAATTGCGCAATGCCATTGATACCGTGGTGACATGCACACCCGCGCGCTCGGCAATGTCGGTCTGGGTAACACGGCGTGGTGTGTTCATGGGTTCGTGATGTGTTGTCTAGACGCGCTGCCCGGTGACAAACAAGCCTGAGTCTTCCCGTCCCGCAGTCACCCGGCGCGACCAATCCACATGTTTACGCCCACGGTCCTCGCCAGTGCATCCGCCGGTAGGCAACCGGGGCTATGCCGAACCCCTCGCGGAACACACGCGAGAAATGAACCCGGTCAACAAACTCCGCCGCCGCCGCCCACTTCAGTCAAATCACTCCTGCCAACAACGACCCTGCCTCCATCACCTCGCCCGATGGAAAAACCGATGCCATCCTCCCCATATCAACCGCCGCCACCCATTTCGCACACACTTTTGCTCCCTGTTCCATGACGGCCATTACTCTCACTCGCTAACGGCTCTCCCCCCCCCCCCTTTCCGCCTGCTTGACTGCGAACCCTCTATGATAGATAATCTATCATCATGAAAACCGCCACCGTCGCCGATCTGCGCAACAATTTCGCCCGCGTATCCGAATGGATTGAAGACGGCGAAACCGTCACCATCACCCGTCGCGGCCAAACCTTCGCCATACTGCAACCCGTCGCTCGCAAACGTAAAAAAGTCGAATGGCCCGATCTCGCCGCACGAAGAAACCGCCTCTTCCCCAACGGAGCCCCTCCCGGAAAACCCCTCTCCGAAATCGTCGATGAAAGCCGGGGCGAATGGTGAACGACTGAACAACTGCCATGCAAACCAGCACCTACGTTGACACAGGCATCCTGCTCAAAACCTACGCCACCGAAAGTAACTCACGAGAAGCCGACGAAATCGTTCTGCGCACTGCCCCCCCCCTCCCCCTCACGCATATTCAGGAACTCGAAATCCGTAACGCCATCCGACTCAAACACAGCCGCGGTGAACTCTCCGAAACGGAAATGAACACCGCTCTCGCCAACTTCCAAGATGACATCGACGCAGGCCGTTACGAACGTCCCGCCTACGATCTGCCCGCAGTGTTTCGCCGTGCCGAAACCCTTTCCAAAGCGCACACCGTTGCCACCAAATGTCGCAGCCTCGACATCCTGCACGTTGCCGCCGCGCTTGTGATTGGCAGCCGTGAATTTGCTTCCTTTGACGAACGCCAGCGCGCCGTCGCCCGCAAGTCCGGCCTCACCATCCTCCCCCACCGCCTGCCCAAGACAATTGCCCGCTAAACCTGCGTGTTCTCTCTCCCCCAGTATTTTCCGAACAAACATTTAACGCTGAACATTTAAGGGAACTTCTAAAAATTACACAGAGGACACAGAGGAGGCACAGAGTTTGGGGAGGCCTGTCCGGTGGAAGGACATTTTCCTCGTGAATGAATGTCTCTGTAATTCATTTATTATAAATAAAATAATATTTTTTACGGAAAAAGGAGCAAAGTCGTTTTGTCCTCCCTAAACTCTGTGCCTTCTCTGTGATCTCTGTGTAATTTCTGATTTTTAGAACCTCCCTTAACATTAAACAAAACACCGAACCACCCATGAATCCGAGCCGTTTCCCCGCTGCCGATTCTGACATTCAATGTTCAATGTTTAATGTTCAGCGTTAAATGTTTTCCGATTCCCCCGCCTGAACCGCCTCCCAGCCTAATACCCCCTCCCCCTCACGCCCGCGGCCCCCGCCAGTGCATCCGCCGGTAGGCAACCGGGGCCATGCCGAACTCCTCGCGGAACACACGCGAGAAATGAAACCGGTCAGCAAACCCCGCTGCCGCCGCGATGTCGTCCACCTTGCGCATCGTCCCCGTCAACCACTGCGCCGCGCCCGCGATCCGACGCTCCAAACCATAACGCGCCGGAGTCAACCCCACCGCCGCGCGAAACTCGCGGATGAAATGATCCTCCCCCATGTGACACAACGCCGCCAGTTCCCGGTTGAGCGGCGGGTCCGCCAACCGACGATCAATGCACTCCAACGCCGGCCTCACCAACTCCGTCCCCGCCGACCAACGCGCCGCCTCCTCGTGCGCATCCGCCGGCAACCGTTCCCACGCCAGCGCCAGCGCCGCATTCACCAGTGCGTGCGCCCACGCAAACCCCGCCGGTCCCGCCTCCTGCACGCCGCGCGCCATCACTCGCTGCCAACGCACCAACAACGGCCGCAACACCGCGTCCGGCTCCAACTCCACCACCCGTCGAAACATCCGCCGGTGTAATGTCGCCGGAATTCCGTTCAGGTAAAAATGCATATAATCATGTCGCACCCGTTTGTCCCCCCTCCCCCCCCCCCCTGCCACGCCCGTTTCCACCCGCACCCACGCAGGCAGCAAATAAACCACGCCCGCCCGCAACTCCACCCGTCGCGTGGTTTCACGCTCCACAACAAACGCCCCCGCTCCGTCATTGAGATAAAGTCGCCAAAACGGACTCAACAAATCCCACCGCCACTCCGGTCCGACCACCTCACGACGCACGATCAAGACCTGAGGCTGCACCCGTTGCAGCAACTCCTCGGCAGGCGTGGCAAAAATCGATCCAGACTCCATAAGACGGAAATCTTCATAATTCCGGCTCCATTGGCCATACCCAAAAATCCATCAAAACGGTATCATCATTATCCAATTTCACCATGCACCCGCTCCTTTCCCACCAACGCCAGGTTCACCTCGACTTTCACACCTCGCCTTACATCCCCGATGTCAGCTCCGAGTTTGACGCCGCCGCCTTCGCCAAAACCTTCAAGGACGCCCACGTCAACAGCGTCACCATCTTCGCCAAATGCCATCACGGCATGTCCTACTACCCCACCAAAACCGGCACGCAGCACCCCGCCCTCAAAGGCTTCGACCTCCTCGGCGCGCAAATCGAAGCCCTCCACTGCGAAGGCATCCGAGCCCCCATCTACACCACCGTTGCCTGGGAAGAAGACGTCGCCGACAAACACCCCGAATGGCGCCAACTCCGCGAAGACGGCACCTTTGCCCGCGTCACCAACGCCGACCCCACCAAACCCCCGCACCCCGGCGGATGGAAATTCAACAACTTCCTCCATCCCGACTATCAGGACTACATCGAAGCCCACGTCCGCGAACTCCTTGCCAACTACGACGTGGACGGCCTCTTTTTCGACATCCTCTTCATGGACCCCCGCGCCTGTTGGAGCGACGCCAGCGTGAAATTCCGCGAGAAGCACAACCTCCTCGGCCACGACCCCGCCACTCAAACCCGCTTCGAAACCGCCGCTCAAGTCGCATTTTCCAAACGCTTCACTTCGCTCATTCGCGGTATCAAAAAAGACGCTACCATCTTCTACAACTCGCCCAATCCCATCTGCGCCGATTCGCGCTACGGCGTCCGCACGCGCCACGACCTGCAAAGCCACTGGGAACTCGAATCCCTGCCCTCCGGCTTCTGGGGCTACCACCACTTCCCGCGCCTCGCCCGCGCCTTTGGCACCTGGGGCAAACCCTGGCTTGGCATGACTGGTCGCTTCCAGCGCATGTGGGGCGATTTCGGCGGACTCAAACCACAACCCGCACTCGAATACGAATGTTTCCGTTCCCAAGCGCTCGGCGGAGCCAACTCCATCGGCGACCAACTCCCCCCCCGCGGCCAGCCCGACGCCGGAGCCTACGACCTTATCGGCGCAGTCTTCGCCCAATGCGCCGCCGCCGAGCCGTTTTACAAAAACTCCACCGCACTGCCGCAAGTCGGCATCATCGCACCCGGCGATCCGTCCATTGATGCCGCCAAGGCGGATCAGTCGCTCGAAGGTGCCGTGCAGATGTGTGAGGAAAACCACTACGACAGCATCGTCCTCGATGACAAATCCGACCTCGACGGCCTCGATCTCGTCATCCTGCCCGACAGCGTTGTCGTGACGCCTCCACTACAAAAACGCCTCGCCGCCTTCCACAAGCGCGGCGGCAAACTCATCGCCTCGCACCGCAGCGGTTTTATTGCCAATTCAGCCGCCCCAGCCGATCCCGCCGACACCGCATCGCTTATTCCCGGCCTTGACCTGAAACTCACCGGCGACGTCCAAAAATTCCCGACCTACTGGCGTGCCCGTTCCGCATTCTCGCCCGAACTCTCACGCAGCGACCGCGTTGTTTACGAACCCGGCGTCAACGTCACCGCCGGACGGGGGATAACGACACTAGTCGAACGAGTGCTCCCCTACTTCCGCCGCACCGACCTCACCTTCTCGTCGCATTTTCAAACGCCGCCGCAAGCTACTGCCGACCGTCACGCCGCCGTCCTTGCCGGGAAAAACTTCGTGTATTTTGCCGACCCCATTTTCCGCGAATACCGCCACTCTGGAAACATCGCCGTGCGTGACGGCTGGCGACTCGCCATGCACCGCCTCATTGGACCTGCGTCCTATGGTGACGGCCTGCCCACGACGATCCTCAGCGTCCCCCGCCGTCGCGGATCCGACCTCTTGCTCACGCTCCTCCACTACATCCCGACGCGCAAGGCGCTCTCGATCGACATGATCGAAGAACGCTCCTCCTTTGCCGGCGAAGAACTACGCCTCCCCGCAGCCGCGAAACGTATTGTGGATTTCGATACCAATTCCGAACTCCCCCGTACACCAGAAGGCACCTTTATTCTCCCCATCAAAAAAGGCCGCCTCCTACTCCGAGTGCCGGGCTTCTTCTGAAGACGTGGCGCGGGCGTCCCGCCCGCAATCTGTTCCGAAGCGGGCGAGACGCCCGCGCCACTTTTCTGAATGTCGGCAGTATAAGTCCCCCCCCCCCTTGGTTGACGCAAGTCAGGGACACCTGACCGCTACGGCGTAATGACGACTTCGACGTTGGCGGCGGCGATGGCTTCATCCGGCATGTCAGGCGTGGAGTCGGAAGGACGCCATCGGGCGACAAGCGGATAGAGCCAGTTTGTCCTCAACGCCTTCTCGTCAGGCGGCGTGACAGTGAAAATGGCCTCGGCACTTTCACCCGGCGCAAGCACGGATGTGGGCTGGGCCTTGACGGGCTGCACGGTCCAACCTTTTGGAGCGGCAAAGCGAAGCGCACCCGTGGAAAGATTAAGCGGAGAGGGGTTTACAAGCTGCACCCGCACAACGAACGGAACGGACGAACGCACACGGGCAGCGTGACCGTCGATGGCCCGGTTCGGCGTATCGATTTTTCGGATGCCAATCAGGGGGGCGTGTTTTTTGAGCAGATACAGAACGCCTGCAGTTTCCACTGGCGGAAGCGTCACATGGTAACGGTCGTCCGCGATGTGGACGATTTTGACAAATTGCAGTCCGGCATCCTCGGCACTGCCCCACACGGCATGTGTCCAAGGTCCGCCCGGCAGCGGAAGCTCAAGCATGGTGGCGGGAATGCGTTCGACGGGCATACCCGTTGCGTCACTGCCACCCGCGCCTCGGGTGGTGATGACCACGGCGAGGTTGCCGTGCGCATCAGCGAATGGCTGCTCGACACGCAAAATCGCAGCCTCGTCCGCGCGTATTCCGCGCGCGGAATATGCGGGCACCACGCCGGCTTCCTTAAGGAGCGAAGCGAGCCAGCGGCTGATGGCACCGCCGCGTTCAGGTGAACTTTCATCGCCAGTATCCGCAGTTTCATTACCTCCGGAGGCCTTGAAAGTGGAGACATGCACGGGCTGGTTCACGTCCTCGCGGAGATCGCCAGTTATAAATCCTATGTGAATGGCGCGGCCTCGTCCGAAGCTGTGTGTGGTGACGAGGGGGCGTCCATCATTGGAAGAGAGCAGGATGCTCGCCCCAGCGAGATTGGCTTCCATGCGTCCGGTGGCGCGCACCCCGGCAAGCGCGCCTTGGCGCGGACCGAGCGTGACGCGTGAGGCCGGGGTGTTGTCGTAGCGACCGAGTTTTACGCCGAGAACGGATTCCAACTGGCGTTTTTCACGGTGCAGGTCGTCAAAGTGTCCTGCGCGTTCGTCGGCAAGAAGGATGCCCCCGGAACGGACAAATTCGGTGATGGCGGTGGCGGAGGGGGGGGGGAGGTGTTCGGCTCCGATGAGGATGAGGGCCTTGTAGTTTTTTCTCAGATACGCTGTGTCGAGTTTTGTTTCGGGGATCACATCCACCCAATAACCTTGTTCGCGCAACCAGCTATAGACCATGACGCGGTGGTTCATCGGGTAGGCCCATTTGGAGACGCGCCGGTCGGTGCGTTCGGCGAGGACGACGTCGTGGCGAGGCAGGAGCATGGCTACGCGGGGAAGTCCGGCGGCGGGGGCTGAGGCGCGCCAGAACGCTTCAGTGCGGTGAACCATGTGAGCCCAGCGGGCGGCATAAAACATCTTGGCTCGCGGGGTGCCATCGGGCGCGAAATGTCCAAAGGTGGCGTAGTCGCCCTTGGCACCCTCGTAGCCCATGGTGAAGAAGTTGGCGGCTTTGAGTCCGCTGGCGAGTGCGCGCCAGTAGGTAGCCGCCCATTGGTGGCCGGGGCCGCGGTGGTTGTTGATCTCGGGGCACATGACGCCGTGCGCAAGCGGGTCGTTGGTGTCAGTGGGAGACGGGGCGGCGAGGGGACGGACTATGTTGTAAATGTAGTTGATCTCGTAGGCCTCGCGGTCGCCTGCGCCGTAGATGTTGGCGCCCTGAAGTCCGCCGCCAAAGGTGGCGCGGGCGCGTTCGCCAAAAACCACGTGATCGAAGGTTTTGTAGCGCCGCGTAAACGGCATGTCGATGGTCTGCTGGGTACTCTTGTAGATGACGGGGCGATGGAGCGGATCGTTGGCGTGAACGGAGTCAGCCATGTCGGCGGCGAGATTTGTGAAGCTCTCGGCGTGGAACCGATACCATGCAAGAAACTCGGCGGGACGCGTGGCAAATTCGGTGGTCGTGGGCGGCGTGTATCCGGACGCGGCGACGTCATCGAATCGCATGAGACGCGTGCCCCAGGTGCGGTTGAGATCAGCGACGTCGGCAAAGTTTTTGCCGAGCCATTTGGCGAAGGCGGCTTTGGCTTCGGGTGAGTAGTCCAGTCCGCCTTCCCATTCGTTGTCCAAGCCCCATGCCACGAGGGGGCGGGCACCGGGTTGCGCGGCGCCGATGGTGGCGGCGGCGGTGCGTGTGTAGTCGAGCAGGTAGCGGCGCGTGCCTTCGTAAAAGCGGGGGAGCGAAGCGACGCTTTTTTCGACGCGTGTGCCGTCGGAACGGAGCGCCGGGGGAAAGACGCCGTAGTTGCCGATGGGATTCGTCCAGCGGACGCTGCCCATGTCGGTGGCGGCGCGGATTTGCAGGTAGGCAAAAAGGCCGTGCGTTTCGTATAATTGATTTCCGGATACACCGCTTTCGCTGATGGCGGTGGAGAAGGGGGCGGGCGGCGAGGATTTGAAACCGCGGTTAACGACGGCGGGCTGTGTCAGGTTGAAACCGGCATGGACAGCCTGCCAGGGTTGTTTCGGGCGGAGTCCGATGGGGAACCAGCCGGGGAGCGGATTGCCGTCGGGTCCGATTTGTAGCGAAAAGGCAGATACGTGATCGAGTGGATCACCGTCAGGCACGAGCGCGGGAACGTCAGCGACGAGGTCGGCACGCGAAGGGGGGGGGGGGGGAGGGGGCGTCGCGGCGGGAAGCGAAGGCTGCAACGAGAATGCAACGATGCTGAAAATCGTGGTGGCAAGTGTCGTGCGCATTGTGATCAGTTTCCCCAGGAGAAGGGGCGTCCTTCGCCGTTTTTTCCCCAGTCGCTGCCGCCCTGCTCGAAGGGAATTTCGCCGTCGTCTTTGTCGGAGCTTTCGCTGCCGTTATAAACTCCGCGAACGCTGGAAATGGAGCCGGAAACCATGACGAGGTTCATGCGGTCGCTGTGGCGGTATTTTCGTTCGAGGTAATTGCTGCTCGCGCTTCCCGCGCGTCCCGGGTAACCGGCGATGTTTTTGGCCGCGCCACCACCGTCCCAGAACATCGGGGTGCGCGAAGGGTTGGCGACGTTGGGAACCGGCTTCAGCCGGAGATTCAGGTTGTATTGGTAGCCGCGCCCACGGGCGGTGTCATTATCGAGAGTGGTCTTGAATTCACCGGCACGGATGGCGAAGGCCGGACAACGCAACTGGACCTCGCCGTCCACAATCAACTCGCCGCCTTTGCGCGCTCCCGACGCAAGGTATGGGCGCACGCAGTCAACCCACTTGGGCGAACTGGCGCCCTGATGTTCGGGGAGTTTTCCTTTGTTGTCTTCAGCATACATCATGCTGGCGAAAGCATATTGGCGGAGGTTGGACTTGCAGCCAGCGTCACGCGCCGAGTTGCGAACTTTGCCAACTGTTGGAATGATGATGGCGGCAAGTATCCCGATAATCGCGATGACTGTCAGGAGTTCGATGAGGGTAAAGGCAGCGGTGGGATGTGGGCGTTTTTTTGGGGAACACATGGCGGCATGTGGTGCTGAGGTTTCAGAATGGATTGGGCGGAGTGAGAAGGGCAACAAACTCGTGTGCTCCAAGGGTCAGAGGACGCGAGGCGTCCCAGGGTTTTTGAGTTCCTGAGACGGGATCGAGCAGAAGCGCAGGTTGGGCAAGGGGAAGAGTGATACGGGAGGCGAGCGAGGTTTCGCCTTCGTTGAAAAGGAGGAAAATGTGGTTGCCGGTTTCGTTGAGCAAATGGCGGACTCGCAGGCCAGGAGCGGGCGAGTCGGCAAGGAGAGTTCGCGGCAACGTGGCGAGGAGGGAGGGGGGGGGGGGGGGGGAGGCATTCCAACGAAGGACAGGAGTTCCGGAGGGCAAGGGAATGTCTTCGTAACCGGTTTCAACGATCAAGGTGGTGTAACGTCCGGGGCCAACGCGCAAAAAACCTTCGGCATCAACGCGGGCTCGGTTGGAGGCGAGGTCGCGCGGTTCGATGTAGTGGAAGTCGATCTGGTTTTCGAAACAGGTTTTGGCGGCGCGCCAGGGGAGTTCGGTGGCGCGGCCAAGGATGGCGACTTCGCAGACGGGGACGAAGGTGGCGTTGAGCCAGCAGAGACGGCGGGTCATCGCCTCCCATTCTTTGTATCCATTATTCCACCACGCGCTGTTGGGGCCGACATCGGGCGGACGTTCGTCGCGGCGGGGGCCGCGCATGGAGTAATAGAAGGCGTGGGGCACAAGCATGTCGCAGCCGCGAATGAGAAGCCAGGAGGCAAGCCAGCGCAGTTCACGAAAGGTCAGCGACTCACCGTAGGCGCCGGCAAATTCGTTGAGGTTGCAGGTGCGTTTGTAGTGGAATTTTACTGACGCCGCGGCCTTGGCCATGGTGGAGGGCGGGCCTTCAAGGGCGGTGGGCGTGGCGGGAAGAATGTGCCGCCACACGATGTCCTGGCCCGGGATCTGGAGGTGCCGGAGGTGGCCGATGTCGTCGGGCTCGGCGGGGTGGCCGGTGAGGGCGATGCCGTGGTCGGCGCACCAGCGGGAAAGCGGGACGTAATAGGTTTCGTCGAGGCGGGCAGCAATGGCGTCGGCATAGGCACGACGGTGGCGACTGGCGTCAGGTTCATCGTCAAACCAGAGCGCGGGCAGATGCGGCGTGAAGTCGTAACCGAGGTGGGCGTTGACGTGCTCAAGGATGCCGGTGGTGCCGGGCACGACAGCGGCTTGGCGAAGACGTGAGAGGGGGTTGGGTTCGTCGGTAAAAATGCCTTTGACGACCGTGCCGAAGTATTCGCCAAGCTCGGCGTGAAACCGTTCATACACGAGTTCGATGAAGCAGCGGACGGCGGCGGGATTGAGAAGGTCGGCGGCAATGGGTTCTTCTTCGCCGAGATGCGCGGCGTCGGTTTCGTCTCCGATGTAGTGGAGGCCGCGAACAACGGCATCGACGGGGCGGTCGTAAATGAAGGCGTTGCGTCCGTCCGCCCGCCGGACATAGGCGACGAGTGACGCATTGCGGTCGTCATTTTTCCTTTCTTCACACACGAGTCCGCGCACCTGAAATGCCGGATTGCGCGCCACGACGAGTCCGCCCGCCGATCCACTCGGGTACATGCCTTCGTCGTAAAGGAAAACCCACATGCCGCGTTTCCATGCTTCGCGCAGCGCCGTACGCATAAAGCGGAAGAGGCGCGGGCTGAGCCAGCCGAGTGTACGCGGAAGTCCAATACGCGGATGCAACACAAACGCCTCCACGCCGCGTTTCTGAAATTCGCCGATCTGGCGGACGATCTCATCGTCGTCGAGGTCGTCGTTCCAGAACCAGAATGGGCAGTGCGAATACGCTGCGGGGGGCCGATGCCATGTCTTGAAATCGAAGCCGCTGGCGACAGAGGTGTGCGCGGCATTATTTCGTTCCGCCGGGACAAAGTCCGCGTGTCGTGAACGTTGTGTCTCGGGAGGCGGAATATCAGTGGTTGGGAGAATGCTCATGGCAGATTACCAGAGGGGGGGGGGGGGGAGGACGCACGCGGCGTGCGATTGCCAATGAGATTTCAGATGTCGTGGCGGCGGCGTTGCTGAAGTGTGACGAATACGAGCGCTGCAAGTCCGACAATCAGTGCGATTGTGGATGGTTCGGGGATGTTGGAGGTGAGGGTGACGGAGACGTTGTCGATGGTGAACTCAGCGGTTTCGCGTCGCTGCACGCCGATGAGCAGCGTGTCGAATGTATAAGTCGTCACGTTCGCGTCCGCGACGAGTGTCGTGATGGTGAATGATTTTTGCGCGGTGTTATCGGTGAGAATGGAGGTGAGTCGGAGACCGTCGATCTCACGGGAGATGGTCAGCGTGAAGTGGAAAACGTCGGCGATGTTGGTGTTTGTGTTCGCCGATGCGCTTTCGGCGTCAGTGAGGAAAAATGAATCTCCCGTCAGGGTGCGACCAATGCCGCTTGTCTGATGATTGGAGGGCAGGCTGGCGAGTTTGTAGAAGTCAGCGTAGTTGCTCTGTTTGTTGTCACGAAGATCGACCTTGATGCCAGTGATGTAACCGGGATTGGTGACGGTGTTGCCTTCGCCATCCGTCGTGCTGGCGAGGCTGCCGGAAGTGGATTGAGCGAGGCCGAAGATGAAGCGGTTGTTGTCGTTGGAAGTGTATTTTACGCCCTTGTAGTCGAAGGCGAGCGTGAGCGAATCGCCCACGGCGAGAGTGGTAGATTGGAAATTGGCATAAACGCCGTTGCGTTGGTCGGCGTTTGTTCCGGTGGCGTCAAAGAAAGCGGCTTGGTTTCCAGCAACGGGACCACGCGTGGAGTCAGCAGAAAAGGTTATGTTGGAAGCGCTGCTCGATTTTTTCCAATGGGAACCAATACCAAAGGTGAAGTTGTCTTCGAAAAGAGTCGCGGCAGTGGATGTGTGCCCGACGAGGATGCAGGTAAGGCCAAGGGCGAACAGCGACAGACGGATGCTTGAGAGGTGGGCTGTTTTCATGGTGTGTGTGTTGGAATTTGGGTTGTACGGGGCCGTGCTGGCGCGAATGAGCGAAGGCATTGCAGCGAAGCGGGGGTTGACCAATCTCCGCGGCATTCACACCGTTGAACGCATGATCCCATCCCCTCGTGTAACGATGCTCGACGTGGCCCACGCCGCCGGTTGCGACCGCAGCACGGTGTCGCTCGCATTGCGTCATGACCGGCGGATACCAGAGGCGACACGGACGCGCATCGCAGAGATTGCCGAAAGACTCGGATACCGTCCGCATCCGTTGCTCTCGGCACTGGGGGCGGCTCGGCGCGCGCGGAGGCCTCCGTCACTGGAAAACGGCACAACACTGGCCTTCATCATCAGCGCCAACCGCAAGAGTCACATCCGGGACGAACATGTGGCCGGCGCACGCGCGGCGGCGGCGGCGCAGGGATATTCACTGGAGACGTTTGTTGTCGGCGATGCGGGACTAACGGCGGCGCGGCTCAACACGATTTTACTCACGCGCAACATCCACGGCGTAATCATCGCGCCGCTGCCGGAGGCGCACGGACATTTTGATCTGGAGTGGGAAAAGTTCTCCGTAGTGGTAATCGAATACACGTTTACGACGCCCGCTTTTGACCGCGTGGTGCATGACAATTACGATGGCATGCGGGTGGCCCTGGCCCATTGCCGTGAGCGCGCTTTGTCGCGCGCCGGGCTGGTGCTTACGACCGTCGGGCACGAGCGCACGGAGGGGCTCAACGGGGCTGCGTTCTGGCTGGAGCAAAAGGCCGCGCCGCAGCAACTCGCGGCCATCCCGCCCTTGTATCTGCCCGAATGGGATGCGGAAACATTCACGGCCTGGCGGCGGCGGCATGGGGTGGAGGCTGTGATCACGTCATCGAGCCTCATGGAGCAGATTCACGCATTGCTGCGCAGCGAGTCGGTGGAGGTGCCGGGAAAAGTGTCGCTCATCAACATCAACTGCATGCCGACAGATCGGATTTCTGGTATCGAACAAAACAATACAGGGATCGGGGCAAACGCCGTGCGCATGGTGATCGACAAGCTCAATCGCAACGACCTCGGCATCCCCGCCCTGCGGCAGACGGTGTTGATCCCGGGACGGTGGCGGGAGGGAAAGACGTGCGCGTGAACAGGGCGGCGCGGAGCGCCGCCCGTGTCATGGTAGGGGCTTCGCTTGCGAAGCCCGCGCATGTGATTTGTTGTCTCGACCGGGCTTGGCGCGGGCGTCGCAAGCGACGCCCCTACAGCGGGCGAGACGCCCGCGCCACAATGCTCCGCGCACTCAGACAGAACGTCGGCGCCAGATCATCGCCGCCACCAGCAGGCCAGCGCCCAAAAGCGCGGCGCTCGTGGCAGGTTCGGGAATCGGGGTGTTGGCAAGGTCGGCGGTCATGACGGCTTGCAACTCGGCCAAACTGAGCGCCCCACCCGCGCCAGAGCTTTCGCCCCAGACACGAACGTTGTCCATCAACCCATCGAACGGACGCTGGTTAGCACCGGCTTGATTGCCTATGAACAAATTGCCGCTCGCGGTAACAACGCCGCCGGTTGAGGCAACTGAACCGGTGACGAGCGCCGAAACCACGCCGGTTGTCTTGTCTCCACCATAAATTGTCCCGACTCCGGTGCCTCCGTCGAAAGTGTAGGCAAAGAAAATCCAAGTGTTCGTCTGGTAAAAAATAGTATCGGACGCACCCATCGCCATGGCTCCCTTGGAAGAGCCATGCGTAACGCGAAGGGCGGCGGGAGCCGGATTAGCACCGGTGACTGCAACTTGGAAAAGGATTTCGAAACCAGTTCCCGCGGCAACGAGCCGGGCGGAATTGCCGGCCTTGGTCGCGCTCGCCGTGTTGTACCAGCCCGAAATGGTAAAGGAGCTCAGTCCGTTGAGAGATGCCGCACCATTGGATAATGTGGCCACGCCACCATAACCCGGAGTGGTTGATCCTCCGCCCATTTGGCTGGAACCGGTATTGTTGAATGCATAATCGCCCAGTTTGCCCGAGACTCCCAATCCGTTGTCATTATGAAGATTAGTGGGCACATGCGAATGATCTTCTGCGCTGGCTGGAGCGGTGAATGACGCCGAGCCGCCCAGCGTGCCGGTGGAGGCGGTGCTGGTGCCGTTGGCAGGATCGTTGAACGTGAACTCGTGCAGAAGCGTCGCGGCCTGCGCGGTCGCGGCGACGATGGCAATGGCCGCAAAGGCGGCAGCGAATTTTTTGGCGGATTTGATGTTCATTGTTTGTGGCGGGTTAGGAAAAAATTAGAAATTAGGAGTTAGAAATTAGGAAGTGGCGGCTTCGCCATCGTAGTTGGTTTTGCAATACCTATAAAATTTATGTGCATGGGTTCGTTTTTCTAATTCCTAATTTCTAATTCCTAATTTTTCTCTCGCGCTGCCATTCGTAGATCGAAGGCACGGCAGGTTGCGGACGCGGCGGAAGTTCACTGGCGGATGGTTTCGGATGTAGTTTATTACCTGATACAATTCCGAAGTCGCCCAGACCGCCGGAAAAACCGGTGAGCGTCTTGAGAGGGCCGTAAAACTGGTTGTCCATCACATCGATGCCGGTGCAGTCGGCGGAACCAAAGAGGACGGCGACGGCATCCGGCTTCTCCATGATGAAAACGTTGCCGCGGATGGTGTGATCGAAGCTCTTCTCCTTGCCATAAATCGCGCGGCCCTGACCGAGCCGGAATCGGTTGTGCAGAATCAACCATGCCTCATTGCCGCCGACCATGTGCACGCCGTCCTTGGGCGCGGAAACGTCGTTGTTGTAAACCACGTTGCGCGGCCCTTGCGGTCCATGCGAGGAACTGGCGGGACCGGAGGCGAAAAACGCGTGGCCGTAGGCTCCGTTGGTGCGGTCAGCGGCAGTCTGTTCGATGATGTTGTTTTCGTAGAGATTTTCGTTGGTCCAGCCGGCATGCCACTGGGCATCGCTGCCGATGAAGTGACCGTTGCGGATCACGTTGCCAGCGGAGCCCCACTGGACATTGGGCGCATGGCGCATGTCCTTGGTCAGCGCACCGTCCATGAGGCAGTCAAAGGAGCGCTCGAAACCGACATAACCAGTCCCCCCCCCCCCCTTGAAAATCGCCCCGTCCGCTTCAACGTCGCGGATCTCGCACTGCTTGGAGCGCGTAATGTAAATTGGATTACGCCCGGAATTGACCACGCGCACATCGCGCAGCCAGCAGCGCCACGCGTAGGCGAAGGTCACGCCGTCAGCCCACAGGTCTTCCATCGGATACCAGAGCGTGTGCTGGATGCGCGGGCCGGTAAACTCGCTGGAAGGCGTGAAGATTTTTTGCTCCACGGTAAAGCCCTCGAAACCGGATCGACTCACAACGCCGATGCGTTGCACGTAGGAGCCGTCCTCCCACGGGAATTCGAGGCGCAGCGGATCGGCGATGGTAACGGAAGACCCGGCCACGGCAGTGATTTCGTAATGGTTGATGCGATACGTCCCCCAAGGGGTGACGTTGCCCGTGAGTTTGTTCCAGCGATCCGTTGCCGGGGCCTCAATCATGATGTGGTCGCCGGGTTTGAGTCCGTGGTTGGGGGCGAGTTGGAGGCGGTTGTCGCCGCGCCGGGCGGTGGAGGCGAGCGGAAGTCGCGGACCTTGCAAACCGGGGCCGGCGATGATGAACGCGCCGTGCTGGTCGGCCCAAGTGTCGCCGGGTTGTGGCGTGGCGGCGACGTCGATTAAAAACGTTTTTTTGAACGATTCGCCGGTCGAGTAGCCGACTTCGGCCTCGATCTGATGGCGGCCGGGGCCAAGGGTTTCGAGGACGAGGGCTCCGCGCAGGCGGGTGGAAAAGCGGTTTCCCCAATGGTCCTTGCGGATGTTTTCCATCAGGACGATTTTGTCGTTTTTGCCGTGGCGTTGGTCCGTGGCGGTCACGCGCATGAGCGTGAGGTTTTTGGGATTGGTCTGGATTTCCCAAAAGCTGTCGGGACCAATCCTGCCGTTGGGATTCCAGCAATGGAGGCGAAGGGTGCCGAACGGAATGTGTTCTTGATAGATGAGTCGCGTGCGGTCGCGTCCCGCGCCGCGAATGGTGACGCCGGAGTCGCGGACAATGACAGGGCTTTCGAGCAAAAATGTGCCGGCGGGCAGTTCGACAGCGCCTCCGCCTTGCGCGGCGGCGCGACGGACGGCCTCGTTGAGGAGCGGCGCGATGTCGCGCCCGGCGTGGGCGGCAAAGGTTTCCGGGCCGACGACGACGGGGGAGGCGGATTTTTGGGGGATGCCGCCGGGGATTCCCACGTATTTCCAGTTTGGGTACACGAGTCCGTCGGGGCCGACGACGTCGGAGGGCGTGAGGCGGGCGGCGTCCGCCGGGTTGGCGGGGTTGATTTTGTAAACCGAGGGCCAGGGCGGCTCGATGCGAGGAGTGAACGCCTCGATGGAAACGTCGTCAAAATCGGCCACAACCTTGGAGCCACCATAGGAGTGTATCCATGCATCCAGGACAACCGCTCCTTCCGGCGGCGCGGCGGTGACGGTATATTCGCGCCAGTTGGGAGACTGGATGGCCGCGTTGTCCGTGGCTTTGGGCCAGGGGTTGAGGTGTTTGCCCTTGGCATCGAAAAAGCGGAGGTAAACGGCCATGCCTCCGCCAGAAACGATGCGGGCATGGATGGCGAGCCGGTAGGCGCGCCCGGGCTCGACCGGCAGGCGGCGGGTGGCGACGGAGGAGCCTTCTTTTTCGGATTCGTCGATGACGCGCAATCCGCGTTCGCCGGTTCGCGCGGCATCGGGGTGCGCAGTGCTCATGGGTGCTTTGTCCTCGTTGACGATCCAGTCGATGAGGCCGGATTCGAAGCCGGGATTGGGCAGCGGCAGGAAGGCCGATTCGGTATTGGATGCGCGAATACTTGATGCGGAAAGCATCAGAACAGGCACAAGCAGAGACCATGAGAGACGGGTCATCTTCATTTTGAAGTTTTAGTCTTTTGTTGTTTTCAGCGTGTCAGCTTTTCCGGGCGATCAGGGATCAGCATCACGCGGGACGGAGGCGACGTGAGCGTCGAAATAGAGGCGGAGGCGGGTGTTGCCCCAGACGGGAGTGTCAGGAATGCGGCCAGGATCGGTATACCAGCCCGAACCGGTAACACTGCCGCTGTTCATTTTCGGATTATCTTTTGGCAAAGCACGGTCGAGGTTTGTCAGCACCCAGACGCGGGCCGCACCGCCATAGGAATCGAGTTCGGTGAGCGTAACAGGCGGGTTATTTTTTGCCTCGTCCGTGCTGGTACCTTCCGCACCCAGGACTCGTGAGTTTGAGAGTGTCCCGTCCTGTTTGCGACGCGTCG
Source organism: Geminisphaera colitermitum TAV2 (assembly GCF_000171235.2). GTDB lineage: Bacteria > Verrucomicrobiota > Verrucomicrobiia > Opitutales > Opitutaceae > Geminisphaera > Geminisphaera colitermitum. The sequence continues at coordinate 28,600 of NZ_ABEA03000041.1, forward strand.
TGAGCGTGTAATTCTGGATATAATGCGGTGTGGAAGATGATTCGGTGAGGAGATCGCGAGTCGGAAATTGATTCATCACTCCTGGACAAACGAGTGCTGGGAAAATCACTTTTTCGGTCGAACCAAGAGTAAGCGGGTCACGGTAGTTCATGTAAGGAACAAGTCCGATTTGGAGGCTGACTCTCACTCCGTCTCCATACGGACGTCCGTAAACCGGATTGACGCCGAGCGGCGCGGCACCGGGCACGCGCTGGTCTTTGCGATCGTTGGCATATTGCAAGATGCCGACGCCTACGTGGCGGAGTTCGGCGATGGCTTTGCCCTTGCGGGCGGTCATGCGGACTTTGCCAACCGTCGGGATGAGAATGGAGGCGAGAATCCCAATAATCGCGATGACGGTGAGCAGTTCGATGAGCGTGAATGCGCAGTGGTGTCTTCGGTGAGTATTCATGGTGTAACTACAGGTTCATTTTCAGAAAGCGTCGGTTTTGCGGAGTTGTTCAAGCGCGGCGAGGTCGAGAATCGCAGAGGTGCCGGAGGTGTCGGCCCAGAGACGGATGTTGTCGATCAAACCATCAAAGGGGCGGTCGCCCGCATCCACGTTGCCAATGACGATGGGTTGTTCGGCTCCGCCCGGCCCCACGGGACCGGCATCAATGCCGGCCTTGCCGACGAGACGCACCGGCTCGTTTTCCGAACCGGCGTAAAAGAGGACATTGTCCGTCTTTTGTGTGCCATCGTAGGTAATCGCAAAAAACACCCAGCGGGCCGACTGCCGGAAGGCGGCATCGGGGCAAAGAGCAGAGCCGCGGTTTACGGAAAGGCTCAATCCCTTGCCTTGCGCGGAGTCGAAAAACACGTTGATCCGTGCCGCAGCGAGGAGCCGGGCGTAGTTGGAGGGGATTTGGCCGGCGTCGGATTTATACCAGCCTTGGACAGTGAAGGAACGCGCATTGGCGAGTCTGGCCGAACCGCCGGCGACCCCGACTTTGCCACCGCTTCCGGGCGCCTGCGAATTGCCGCCCATTTTGGACGATGCTGTATTGTCAAACGCATGACCGCGTCCGGCCACACCTCCGCCTTCCGGCGTGCGCAGCGGTGTGCTGACCTCGTCTTCAAAAGTGAGTTCAAGCACCCGTTTGTCGGAGGCGGACGGAGTCAGTGTCGCAGCCGACAAAAAACCGGTGCCTGCAATCCAAAGGACGCTACAGGCAATCACGTTGGGCATGCCCAAACTCAGGCGGAAAACGTGCTGATCGAGGTTCATGGTGGTGAAAAAACAGGAAACTTAATTAATGCGCAAGTTATTTTATAACAATGACTTTTATCCGATTTTAGGATATTTTAATCTGTCGGTTATTCTCGCTGCCAGCGTGGCAGAATCTCCCAGCAAATCTCTCTTCAGCAGCGAAAATGACGTCCTGCGCCAAACACTACGACAGGAGCGCAAACGTCTGGGGCTGACACAGGCGGCGGTGGCGGAAGCGTGCCGTTGGGAGCAATCGGTAATCGCAAAAATCGAGCAAGGCGAACGACGCGTGGATGTGGTGGAGTTTATCTGGATGGCGGAAGCGATGAGGCTGAAGCCGGAGCGATTGTTCAGGCTCGTTTTGAAAAATCTGCGCAAACCGGAAGGCACGGATGAATCAAGGCATTGATTGAGGTGGGAGTTCATACAGGTGGTAATAAAGAAGGCTCCTGACACGACCTTGTGCCTGGCAGGGCTTGAAACAAGAACGCCGATGCTTAAGTCGTTAAACACATGTCCCCTGTTACCCTCAAAATGATCGCTGAAAAGGCCGGCACGACAGTCGCCACGGTCTCAATGGCGCTGCGCCACCACAAACGCATTTCCCCGGCCACAAGGCAGCGCATCCAACGCCTCGCCGACGAAATGGGCTATCAAGTCAACCCGGCGGTGGCCGCACTCATGACTCATGTGCGGCGGTCCCGCCCTGTGGAGACCAAGGAGACGCTGGCCGTGATTCACACGTTTCCGACACGCGAGGACTGGCGCAGCAACGAACCCACGCGCCGGATCGTGGTCGGCATCGAGACAAGGGGCCGACAACTCGGATACCGGACGGAGATGTTCTGGCATAACGAACCGGGCATGTCCCCTGAACGGCTTGCGGAAATACTGCGCGCCCGCGGGATTCGCGGGGTGATCTTCGTGCCGTGGCCAATGCACCTGCTGAACCTGGATTTTGACTGGACGGGATTCGCAGCGGCGACGATCAACTACAATGTAACGAGTCCGCCACTACACTGTTCGGCGGAGGATTTTTTTGGCAACGTGCGCCTGGCAATCGATGAATTGTGGCGGCGTGGATTCAGGAGGATTGGTTTCGTGAGCAAACGGTATCACGAACCCGAATCGAGTTACCGGCTGGCGGCGGCGTACACACGGTTTCTCACACTGCACGAGGATCGCAGCCTGCCGGACCCGGAGGTGCTGCTTATGGAGAATTGGAACCGGGAAAAATTCCAAGCCCGTCACCGCGACGCATTTCTCGCGTGGCACAAACACGAACGCTGCGAGGCCATCATCACGCTCGACTGGGATGTGGGCCGCTGGCTCCCCGCGGCAGGCATCAAGGTGCCCGAGGAGGTCAGCGTGCTGCTGCTCAATCAGTGTCCGCGCTTCGGGCATTTTTCGGGCATCGATCCCAATTACGAAATGTTGGGCGCGGCGGCGATGGATTTGGTGGCGGAACAAATCACGAATAATGAATCCGGCCTGCCGCTTTCGCCCAAGGAAGTGCTCGCGCACGGTCGTTGGGCAGAGGGAAAAATGGTGCGGGCGGAAAATCGTAACCGCGAATGAACGCGAATAGACGCGAATAAGAAGAACCGCAAAAGATCAGGTTCTTCGACTTTTCAGTGGGAGGGGAAAGACGAGTGGCGCGGCAGCGCCAAACATCCGGGGTTCCCGTTTACCATGGCCAGACGAAGTCGTCGGGCTGGCCGGTGTTTTCGCCGTTGCCAAAACCGCCTTGGTCCACGCCGTCGATGCCCACGCTCCAGACACGCGGGGCGGCTAGGTCGAAACGCAACGGTTCGCCTTCGCCAAAGGGATCAAGGGGGGGGGAGGCAAGCAGTCCTTTTTGCACAAGGGCATCCCATGTATCAGGCGATCCATTACGCCGCCAGGCGAGGAGGCCGGTGAGTGCGGCGCGCTGGGCGTCACGACGCAAAATCGAGATGATGAGCGGCTCCCATTGCGGGGTATTGAGGATCAGGAAGAGACGGCCCACAGGGTTGTCGGTATGAAGGACGACGGCGTTGGCTTCGGCGAGGACGGAGGGCAGAAAGGGGCCTTCGTCGGTCGCGTAGGTGTGGAAGCCGCCCAGGGCTTTGCGCCATTGGTCGAGGGGTTCGATGGTGTGCTTGAGGGCGAAGCCGCGCGGGAAACGTCCGTCGAGGCGGTCGAGTTCACGCAGGTATCCACGGATGTCGGCGGCACCGGCACGAAGGGTTGCGTCGCGGTCAAGGGGATCGCGTCCGGCGGGGGGGGGGGGGGGAGTGGCGAGGTATTGCTCGCCTTCCTCGACGGGTTGAGGCGGGTGCATGGCGAGCGAGGCAAGGCTGCCGAGGAGCAGGTCGGGGTCGCGGGTGTCGGGCATGCGTTCGAGAACGTTTTTATAGAAGAAGGTAAATTCGCCGCGAAAGCCACGGGCGATGGCGTGGCGGGCGAGGAGAGCATCTTGCGCGAGATCGGTTTGCAGGGCAGCGGCTTCGTCGGGCGCGAGGGGCTGGCGGGCGAGCCAGTAAGCGCCGTCGAGCGCAACCTGCCAGACGCCGGAGCCTTTGATCATGGGCACGACGCCTTCCTGAGTTTGCAGGAAGGCGCGGGCATAGGCGAGGTTGGCGAGCGTGAGGGCGAGGGACCCGGCGCGGTCGCCGGCATGCCAGGCGCGTTTGGCGAGGCTGGCGCGCGTGACGGCCACCCAGTGGAGGGGAGCGTGGTCGGGGAAGGGTGTATCGGGGCCTTCAATACGGCGGAATTGCAGGCGTTCGCCGTCACGCAGGGTGATGTCGGCCAAAGGGACGCGGGCGGCGTCGAGCCATGCGAGGGCGGCAGTGTGGGCGGGGTTTGTATCCGTAAGGGCAGGACGCAGGGGGGAGAGCTGGTCCATGAGGAGGGAGGAAAGGGTGTCGTCGGCGGGCTGCACGCGGGGGAATATCTCCCACCAGCGGACGAGGGCGTTTTGGGCGGCGTCGATTTCCTCGCGGGGGAGAGCGATGTCGGTCCAGGGGGGGAGGTCGGCAGTGGTGGACGTTGGGGGGGGGGGGGGGAGAGGGGAGTGTCAGACTATCGCCAGCGCTCGAAACAGATTGGGCAAGGGCGAGGGCCGCGAGGCTGGTTGGCAGGATCAGGCTGAGGATTTTTTGGATGAAGCGGGGATGAAGCATGGTTAGAGCATTTTCAGTTGATATGTATCCGTTGCCTTAATGGTAGGGAGGCCTCTCCGAGGCCTCCGTGAACGTAGTGAGAGGGAGTGAAACTCATGGGTGATTGAAGTGATTTCGGAGGCGGGCGGGATGCCCGCGTCACATTCAATCCACGGAGCGGGCGGGACGCCCGCGCCACTTTTGCGTTACTTGCGAATGGGCGGGGAGACGGCGTTGTCGGCGGTCAGGGTCTTGGCAGGTGGTGTGGTGTCGGGTTGGAGCGGAGGCGTGCCCTGGGCCAGCATGTCGCTCACCACACGCAGGGTTTCGCGCAAGGGGATGTCGAGTTTGGCGTAACGTTCGTTGTCGTCTGTTTCCTCGGGATCAGCGTCGGGATCGGCATCTTCGACGGCGGCCTTGATGGCGGGGGGGGGGGGGGGGCAAGCAGGATCTCGGTGAAGGTGTAGGCTCCGGCTTCGAGTGCTTTGCGTTCGGCTTTGGTGGCCTTGTTGAAGGCGGCGTCGGCTTCTTTGCGGGCTTCGCGTTCCTTGAGGTTGAGAGAGATGGTCTTCTCTTCCTGACGTTCGCGGAAGTGGTCGATGCGTTTGCGCAGGTAGATGAACTCGGGAAGGGTGGTCTGGCGGTCTTCGCTGGCGGCAAGGAGGGGGGCGATGTTGTCGGAGGTGTAGGGTTGGCCGCCGTAAAAGCTGGTGGTGATTTCGTCCCAGGCGAGGGCGTGGGGGAGGTCGCTTTCGCCAATGGGGAGGTAGTCGTTGATGGAGGGAATGACGATGTTGGAGAGGACGCCTTTCAACTGGGTGGAATCGCCGTTGGGGAGGTAGAATTTCTGGACGGTAAGCTTGGTGGCACCGCTTTTGGTTTTGGCGAGCTGGGGGAGCACGTTTTTCATTTCGATGACTTGCTGGACGGTGCCTTTGCCATGCGTGGATTTATCACCGACGATAACGGCGCGTCCGTAATTTTTAAGAGCGCCGGCCACGATTTCGGAGGCCGAGGCACTGAAGCGGGAGACGAGCACGGCGAGGGGGCCGTCGTAGGCGATCTGTTTGTTGTCGGAGCGGTCGATTTTGACTTCGCCGTAGTAGGAACGGACTTGAACGACGGGGCCGGGTTGGATGAAGAGGCCGGTGATTTTGATGGCTTCGGAGAGGAGGCCGCCGCCGTTGGAGCGCATGTCGAGGACGAGGCCGTCGATGCCGGCGGTCTTGAGGCGGGTGATGAGTTCTTCGACGTCGCGGCTGGCGCTGTTCTGGTCGCCTTCGGCAGAGGCGTCGCGGCCGTAGAAGGCCGGGAGGGTAATGACTCCGATGCGGCGGATGGCCGGGGGGGGGATTGGGTGTTGAGGATTTTGAGTTTGGGGTTGGGGGCGGGCGTGGGGACTTCAAAGATGGCGGCGTGGGCGCGGGCGGAGTCGAGGTTGACGACGTCGCGCACGAGAGTGACGACACGGCGTTCGGTGTCGTCGGTGCTGGTGCCGGGCTGGATGGTGAGGTGGACTTTGGTGCCTTTGGGGCCGCGGATTTTTTCAACAATGCGGCGGAGTTTCATGCCGATGATTTCGACGGGCTCCTGTCCGTCCTGGGCGACGGCGATGATTTTATCGTTGGGTCTGAGTTGCTTGCTGAGGTCGGCGGGGCCGCCGGGGATGATTTCTTTGATGACGCAGACGTCGCTGCTGGGGTCGAGGCTGAGGAGGGCGCCGATGCCAAAGAGTTGGAGGCGCATGTTGATGCTGAAGTCTTCGTAGGTGTCGGCGGAGAAATAGGTGGAATGGGGGTCGTAGAGTTGGGAAACGCGGCTGAGGAACATCTCGGCAAGGTCGTTGGAGGTGATGTCGTCGAGGTTTTTCAGGATGCGTTCGTAGCGTTTGCGCACGGTGGTGCGGGCGTCGGCGAGGATTTCTTCGGGGGTCTTGGGCTTGGCGGGTTCGATGGCGGGGGGGGCCGCAGGCGCGGCGGGCGCTGGTGTATCCGGAGCAGTGATACCGGCGCTGGGTTCGTCGGTGTCGGGGGCGGCGGACTTGGGGGCTTTGTAGCTGAGGACTTCCTGGAGGATTTCGAATTTGAGGCGTTTCTGCCAGAGGGCGTCGGCGTCGGCTTGGGTGGCGGGCCAAGAGGCCTCCTTGCGGTCGTAGGCGTAGGTGTCGGTCGCGGTCAGGTCGATGTCGTCCTTGAGATGGTCAAAAATCCACTGGGCGCGTTCGCGGACACGTTTTTCGTAAACGGCATAGATTTCGTAGGCGGGTTCGATGCGACCGAGTCCGGTGAGGTTCCAGTAGATGTTGCGGGCAGGGTTGCGTTTGTTAAAATCGTCGGCGTCGGGCTGGAGAAAAAAGAGACGCTGGGTGTCCAGGTCCTTCATGTAATTGGTGATGACTTCGCCGTAGTTTTCGGGTTTCACGGCGTCGCGGTTGTAGTGGTAGTTTTCAAGAAGCTGGACGAGGGCGCGGGCTTCGAGTCCGAGACTGGGCGGGGTGGAAAAGGTGATGGGATCGGTCTTGTCCGTCGCGGAGGCGGGGGGGGGGGCGATGGTGTTGGGGGCAATGGTGGCGGGCGCGGTGGTTGGAACGATGCGCGGGGGAGCGGCAAAGAGCGTCAGCACAAGGGCGCAGGCGGAGCCAAGGAGCGTGAGCGAGAGGGCAAGACGTGGCAGGCGGGAGCGCCGGGCGGCGGGGGGGGGAGGTGTGTGCATGTTGGCGTGAGGGCGGTGGGCGAAGAAGTAAAAGAGTGGCGAATGATGGCGGTGTCGCGAAGCAGAAGGTGTCAGCGACGCGAGATGACGTCGCGGGCTTCATCAAGGGTGCGTTTTTCTTCGTCGGAAAGGGAGGCGAAACCGTGGCTGTTGATTTTGTCGAGAATGCGATCCACCTCGGCGCGGATGTCGGCGGGACTGGAGGCGGGTTGCGAAGATACATTGACCTTGTAAACGGGTTTGGGTGCCGCGGAATTGGTGGCGCGTTTGAACCAGCCGGGCTTTTCAATCTCGGGGCGGGCGTCGCGCTCCTTGCCGCCGGAGTGCAGGACGAAGCGATAGTAAAGCCAGCCGGCGATGATGCCGCCAACGTGAGCGGAATGGGCGACGCCGGAACCGTAAAACGTATTGCGCTGAAGTATCTCCCCGAAAACCATGCCGAAAACTTCAATGCCGCCGCCGATGTAGAGCAGCCAGCGCGGTTTGATGGTGATGGGGATGACGAAAAACAACAGGAGGTTGATCGGTCTGTCCCAGAAGAGGAGGCAGAACACCGTGAACCATCCCATGGCACCGGCGGAGATGCCGACGAGGGGGGCGCGGTGGTTGAAGTTAACCGCCACCCACAGGAGGCTGCCGCCAAGAATGGATGCGCCAAGAAGCCAGAGTATGCGACGCGGTCCGAGAATGGGTTCAAGGATGCGCCCGGTGAAGAAGAGGGCGATGGAGTTGGCGAAGATATGGAAGAGGCTGGCGTGAAGCAGTGCGTAGGTGAGGAGCGTCCAGACGCGGCCGTGTTTCAGGGAGAAGATGTCGAGTTCGGCGAAGTCGTTGATGAGGTTGCTGCGAAAGAGTTTTACGGCGATCTCTTGCAGGACGAAAACCGCCACGATCACCGCGATCACCCAGCCGAACACCGGCAGCGAGGATCGCTGCGGGTTGGTGTCGCGCATGTAGGGCCGGTCGTAGAGCATAAGTGGAAGACGTTGCGTGTGGCGGAGGGTGAATGCAAGTGCGGGGGCAAATTCGCGTGAAAACCTAGAAAAAACGGAAGAGCGGAGGGAATTAACCACGGAGACACAAAGGCACGGAGGAACAAACCACGGAGAGTATAATGTGTGTGTTGTGAGGGGGGGGGGGGGGGGGGAGGGCGTCCGCGTTGCGTCTACAAAAAAGCGCCGGACCTTTGCGGGGCCGGCGCTTGGTTTGAATGATACGAGTCTGTGGAAATCAGGCCTTGGGCTCTTCCTTGGCGGCTTCGGTCGCGGGAGCAGCCTCGGCGGGGACTTCGGCAGGAGCGGCTTCATCGGCCTTCTTCTTGGCCTTGGAGGCGGGCTTCTTCGCCTTGGCCTTGGACTTCTTGGCGTAGCCTTGGTCGTCGGCCTTCACGAGTTCGATGAGGGCGATTTCAGCGGCGTCGCCGATGCGGGCGCCGAGTTTGTAAATGCGGGTGTAGCCACCCGGACGGTTGGCGAATTCCTTGACGGTCTCGTTGAAGAGCTTGGTCACGGCGGTCTCGTCACGCAGGTCGGAGAGGGCAAGGCGACGCAGATGGATGGCGTCCTTCTTGTCGGTTTTGACCGAGGCTTTCTTGGCCTTGGTAATGACTTTTTCGACGAAGGGACGGAGGGCCTTGGCCTTGGTCAGGGTCGTCTTGATGCGACCGTGTTCGAGAAGCGAGACGGCCATGTTGGCAAGCATCGCCTTGCGATGTTCGCGGGTGACGCCGAGGGAGGCGCGGTGTTTGTTGTGACGCATTGGAACGGCTTCGCCGCAAATCCCAAATCCCAAGCGGCCAAATCCCAATGGGGAAAGGCATCGCTAGTGTATTCGGATTTCGACTACTGGTGTTGTGTGTGTTGTGGTTTTTGGTTGCGGCCCCCGTTCGGCAATCGTCCCTGCAGCGTTGAGCGGGGAGGACGGCGCGAAGGCCGGAAAAGATTGGATGCGGAAGCGGAGGCCTCGGAGAGACCTCCCTACCGCGAACCGTCGAGGCCGGTTCAGGTGTTTTCTTTCTTCGTGTCGAGGAGGCGTTCGTCGAATTTCATGCCAAGCGAGAGGCCGAGGGCTTCGAGCTTGTCCTTGATTTCGTTGAGCGACTTCTTGCCGAAGTTGCGATACTTGAGCATCTCCTGCTCGGTCTTCATCGCCAGTTCACCAACGGTGGTGATGTTGGCGTTGTTGAGGCAGTTGGCGGCGCGAACGGAGAGTTCGATTTCGTTGACCGACATGTTGAGCAGCTTGCGGAGCTTGTTCTGCTCCTCGCTGACTTCGCTCTGCTGGTTTTCGAATTCGTAGTTCTCGCCACTGACGCGGTCGAACACGTCGATGTGGTGCTTGAGAATGGCGGCGGATTGCTTGAGGGCGTCGTCGGGCGTGATGCGTCCGTCGGTCCAGATTTCGAGGTTGAGCTTGTCGTAGTCGGTGATCTGGCCGACGCGGGTGTTCTCAACGGCGTATTTGACGAGGGTGACGGGCGAGAAGAGCGAGTCGATGGCGATGACACCGATGGCTTGTTCTTCTTTTTTGTTTTGCTCGCCAGGATAGTAACCACGACCGGTCTTGATTTCGATCTCGGCGTTGAAGGGACGCGCGCGGTCGAGGGTGCAGATGACCTGGTTGGGGTTGACAACGGTGACGTTGGAGTCGGCCTGAATGTCGGCGGCGGTCACGGGGCCTTCGCGGTTGACGCGAATCTGGAGGGTGATCGGGTCGCGCTTGGTGCTGATGAGGAGCACTTTTTTCAGGTTAAGCACGATGTCAGTGACGTCTTCGACGACGCCGTCGATGCTCTGAAACTCGTGGTTCACACCCTCGATTTTGATCGAGGAGATGGCCGAGCCTTCGATGGAGGACAGGAGGACGCGGCGCAGGGAGTTGCCGATGGTGTGTCCGTAGCCGGCTTCAAAGGGTTCGGCGATGAACTTGGCGTAGGTGTCGGAAGAGCCTTCCTCGACCTTGGTGAGCTTGTTGGGTAGTTCGAACTTTCCGAGGCGTTTAGGCATGGCGGTAAAAGTGGCTGGATTGGATTGGTTAAAAAATGGTTCGTTGAATTTCAAGCAAGAGGCCCATCCCCGTTTTATAAATTGGGGGTGGGCCGTGTTGTTTCATTCAAGACGTTGAAGGTGTTTCCCACGGTTTAGCGGGAGTAAAATTCGACGATCAACTGTTCGTTGATGTCGGGGGCCATCTCCTCGCGGGTGGGGAGGCGGTTGACGACGGCCTTGAATGCCTCGGCGTTGAGCGTGAGCCAGCCGGGAACGTTGCGGGCGCGGGTCTCTTCGAGATTGCGCTGCGCGAGCTGGCGGGAGCCGGCGGCGTTCTTGATTTCAAGTTCGTCACCGACCTGCACGGCGTAGCTGGCGATGTCCACCTTGTGGCCGTTGACGCGGACGTGTCCGTGACCAACGAGCTGGCGGGCGGCGGCGCGACTGCGGGCAAAGCCGAGAAGATAAATGATGCTGTCGAGGCGGGTCTCCAAGAGTTGGAGGAAGCGTTCGCCGGTGACGCCACGTTCGCGCTTGGCGGCTTCGAAGGTGCGGCGGAACTGGCGTTCAAGGAGGCCGTAAACGTAACGAAGTTTTTGTTTTTCGTTAAGACCGGCGGCGTATTCAGAGACTTTGCGACGGAGTTTGGGTCCGTGCTGGCCGGGCGGATACGGGCGCTTTTCGTAGGCCTTGGTGGCTCCGAAAAGAGGTTGGTTGAAACGCCGGCTGAGACGGGTTGTTGGTCCGGTGTAGCGAGCCATGATGTTTTAGAATTTGTGATTTAAGATTTGAGATTTGAGATTCCGCGCGAGGCGCGGAGCGCGGATTAGACGCGGCGGCGCTTGCGTGGACGGCAGCCGTTGTGCGGCACCGGCGTGACGTCGATGATGGAGTTGATTTCGAGGCCGATGGCTTGCAGGGCGCGGACGGCGCTGTCGCGTCCGAGGCCGGGGCCGGAGAGGCGGATGGTGACGTCCTTGAGTCCGTGCGACATGGCGTTGCGGGCGGCGTCCTGGGCGACGACCTGAGCGGCGTAGGCGGTGGACTTGCGCGAACCGCGGAAGTTGCACTTGCCGGCGCTGGACCAGGCGATGACCTGCCCCTTGGCGTCGGTGATCGAGACGATGGTGTTGTTGAACGAGGCGAGCACCGTGGCGATGCCCGAGGTGACGTTCTTGGAGCCCTTGGCACGGCGGATCTTGATCGCGCCAAGCTCTTCCTTGAGGAGCTCTTCAGCGGTGGGCTGCTTGGCAACGCCACCGACGAGTTCAACGGGTTTTTCTGCCGAGGCAGCCGCAGGAGCGGCGGGAGCGGCGGCCTCGCCTTCAGCGGCGGGCTTGGCGGCCTTGGGAGCCTTGGCGGGCTTCTCGGCGGCGACAGGGGCGCCGGCAGCGGGAGCAGCGGCGGAGGCTTCCTTCTTGGGAGCCTTCTCTTTCTTGGGAGCAGACGTTTCTTCGGCCATGGCGGGAATTATTTAGCGGCTTTGGTGACGCCGACGGTGCGGCGCGGGCCTTTGCGGGTGCGGGCGTTGGTGGAGGTGCGCTGACCGCGAACCGGGAGACTGCGGCGGTGGCGGATGCCACGGTAGCAGCCAATGGCTTGCAGGCGCTTGAGGTCAGCGGTGTGAGAGCGACGGAGGTCGCCTTCGACGGTCCATTTGTGCTCGGTGATGACCTGGAGGATCTTGTTGAGCTGTTCCTCGGTGAGGTCCTGGGCCCGCATGTCGGGATTCAGTTCAGCTTCTTTCACGACTTGGTCGGCGCGAACCGGGCCAATGCCGTAGATGTAACGGAGCGAATAAGAGACTTTCTTTTTCGCAGGGATATCAACGCCAAGGAGACGAGGCATAGTGTTATGTGTGGTTTACGAGTTGGAAAAATTGCGGAATAAAATGTGTGGAAACGAGGGTCAGGCGCGGGGAATGGTGAGGATTTCCGGGCCGTTCTCGGTGGTGAGCACGGTGTGCTCAAAGTGAGCTGAGGGGGAGCCGTCGCAGGTGACAGTGGTCCAGCCGTCGCCAAGAGTTTTGATCTTGTAGCCGCCAAGGTTGACCATGGGTTCGATGGCGAGGGTCATGCCGGGCTTGATCTTGTCGCCGGAGTTCTTGCGTCCGTAGTTCGGAATCTGCGGTTCCTCGTGCATCGAGGTGCCGACTCCGTGGCCAACCATGTCGCGGACTACGCTGAATCCATGGGCTTCGACGTAGGTCTGGATCGCATGGGAGATGTCGCCGATGCGGTTGCCAACGCGGGCTTGGGCGATGCCGATGGTGCGGGCTTCATCGGTGACGCGGAGGAGTTTTTCGACGGCGGGGGAGACGGTGCCAACACGGGCGGTGTAGGCGTTGTCTCCGATGTAGCCGTTGTAAACGACGCAGACGTCGAGGGCGATGATGTCGCCGTTCTGGAGAACGCGACGCATGGAGCCGATGCCGTGGACAACTTCTTCGTTAACGGAGAGGCAGGTGTAGGCGGGGTACGGGCGGTGGCCGGGGATTTGGTAGCCGTAACAGGCGCTTTTGGCTCCAAGGCGCGTCATGGTGTCGCGCGCGCTCTGATCCAAGTCGTAGGTCGTAATGCCGGGCTGGACGAGTTTTTTAAGTTCTTCCAACACGGTCGCGGCAATCGCACAAGCGTCGCGCATCCGTGCGATTCCGTCTTTGTTTTTAATGGGAATCATGCGGCGGCGAGGTGAGTTTCGACGGACTGTCCATCCTCGGCGAAGAGGTGGAGGAGTCCGTGGGTGCGATAGTATTCGTGGAGCAGGAGACGCTGCGCCTCTTCGTTTTGGTCGGAGGAGGCGGCGGACCTGGTGGCAATGACGGCGTCGAGAGTTTCGTCGCGCGTTTCGAGCCATTCGTCGAATACACGAGCTTGGAGCAACGTAGCCGGGAAGTCCGTGAGGACAAAGCCCGCATCGGGTTTGCGCGTCCAGAACCAGCGTCGCAGCAGGGCGAGCGTGGTGGCATCACCAAGGCGGTTGCGTTGGCGGAGTTCCCGGGCGGCAGTTTGGCCGAGGGGACTCTGACGGCAAATCTCCTGCCGCATCAGTTCAGCGGGAGAGACGTGCTCAATATTCAAAGAACGAGTTTTTTCTGCCAAACGATCCGAGAGCCAGACGGGGACCGCTTGGTCGAGGATCAGAAGCCTGGGCTTGGGGCCAAGGGCTTCGTGGAAAAAAGGTGAAGACGATTCAGACACTCCGTCGCTTGTAAAGCCGGTTTTTTAGTTTGCCCCCAAATGTTTGAGGGCGGCTGCCGCGAGGCCAACGATCAGAATGATGCCGAGGAAGAACCAGAGTTTGCCGACTGTCTCCATACTGGCGGCTTCGCCAATGGCACCGGCCACGTTGGTGTTGCGGGCGCGGATGCGGCCTTTTTTCAGGAAGCCGTCATAGTGGCGCTGGAGGAGGAAGGTCTCGATCTGCTTCATCGTGTCGAGGATGACGCCGACGGTGATGAGCATGCCGGTGCCGCCGAAGAAGCTGGAGATGCGCTGCGGGACGTTAAGCTCGGCGTTCAGAAAATCCGGGAACACCGCGATGATCGTGAGGAAAATCGCACCGGCGAGAGTGATGCGCGTCATCACGAAATCCAAGAACTTGGCGGTTGGTTCGCCGGGGCGGACACCGGGGATGTAGCCGCCGTATTTCTTGAGATCCTCGGCGATCTGGATCGGCTTGAACATGACGGACACCCAGAAATAGCTGAAGAACAGGATCAGCAGCGTCATGGTGACGTAGTAAACCCAATGCCCGCGCATGAGGTTGTTGGAAAATTCGATGAGGAAAGGCAGGTTGAACGCAGCGCCGAGATAGCGGAAAATCTGCTGCGGGAAGAGCAGGATGGCGCTGGCAAAGATCACAGGCATGACGCCCGAGTAATTGACCTTGAGCGGGAGGAACGAGTTCTGGCCGCCCATGACCTTGTTGCCGACCACGCGCTTGGCGTATTGGACGGGGATTTTGCGCTGTCCCTGCACCACCATGATGATGCCCATGGTGACAGCGAAGAAGAGGATCACCATGAAGGTGAGCGAAATCATGCTGATGCCTTGGGTGCCGACGGGGGCGCGGAGGAGAGTCCAGAGGGTGCCCATCGCACCGGGGAGGTCGGAAATAATGCCGATGGTAATGAGCAACGAGATACCGTTGCCGATGCCGCGTTGGGTGATCTGTTCGCCGAGCCAGGTGAGGAGCATGGTGCCGGCGGTCATGAAGATGACCGACGAGATGAGGAACCAAGTGCGGTCAACGAGCACGATTTCACCGTAGCGGGCGATGTCGTAACCTTCGCCAAAGAGCTGGGTCGGATTTTCAAGGGCGAGAATGAGGAGCGCTCCCTGAATGAGACAGATGAGGACGGTGGCGTAACGGGTGTATTGGGAGAGCTTCTGGCGTCCCACGTCGCCCTCCTGCTGGAGCCGTGCGAGGCTGGGCACGACAGCGGTCATCAGCTGGAAAATAATGGACGCGCTGATGTAGGGCATGATGCCAAGCGCGCAAACGGCACCCTTCATGAGAGCACCGCCAGTGAACATGTTATAGAGACCCACCAGAGCGCCACCAGCACCGGTGACTTGGTCGGCAAAAAAGGCCTCAAGGGGGCGCGGGTCGAGGCCGGGCAGCGGAATGTGCGCACCAACGCGCGCGACAAAGAGGAGGGCCAGGGTGTAGAAAATCCGCGAGCGCAGCTCGGGAATCTTCAGGGAATTGGCAAAGGCGGAAAACACGGCGGAAAGGAAATGTGGATTTTCGATTTTGGATTTTCGATTTTCGATTCCCTTCAAGTGCGATTAACGGCCGGGTTTCATCCCGTTGCTTGCCTTTAATCGAAAGTCAGGACTCGAAAATCGAAAATAACAGACGCGAGCCTTAGCTCGCGGCGAGGACGACGGCCTGGCCGCCGGCTTTCTCGATCTTGGCCTTGGCCGATTCCGAGAACTTGGTGGCGGTGACCTTGAGGGAACGGCTGATTTCGCCGTCGCCGAGAACCTTGACGGTGTCGATGCCGGCACGGATGAGACCGGCGGCAACAAGGCCGGCGATGTCGACTTCCTTGACGTCATCGGCAAGGCGGGCGAGGTCGCCCACGTTCACCACGGCGATTTCCTCGCGGAAAGCGGCCTGGTTGAATCCGCGGTGCGGGAGTTTACGATAGAGAGGCATCTGGCCGCCTTCGAAGCCGGGGCGGATGGAGCCGCCGGAACGGGCTGTCTGGCCTTTGCCACCGCGACCAGAGGTCTTGCCGTGGCCGCTGCCTTCGCCGCAACCAACGCGCTTTTTGCGATGAATGGCGCCGGGGACGTTCTTGAGTTCGTGAAGTTTCATGTGTGCTGATTCCTAATTTTGTCTGGTCGCCCCGCCAGCGGTTTTGGCAGGCAGGACTCGGATTTTTTGTGATCTATAAATCTGACTGGTTGCCACGGTAGGGAGGCCTCTCCGAGGCCTCCGTTGCGGGCGTGATGTTAATTACTGGTAAGCTCGTGGATCAAAAGTGGTTCGTTACTTGGTGCGGAGGCCTCGGAGAGGCCTCCCTACCGTGCTGGAACCAAGCGTGCTGGAACTTAGGCTGCGGGACCGGCGGGAGCCTCGGTGTTGGCGGCGTTCTTGCGGGTGGCCTTGATCTTATCGGCACCGCGCAACTGACGGAGTCCGTCAAGGGTCGCGTTGACCACGGCGATGTGGTTCTTGGAACCCATCGACTTGGTGAGAACGTTCTTGACGCCAGCGGCTTCGAGGACGGCGCGGACGGCGCCACCAGCGATGAGGCCGGTGCCCGTCACGGCGGGGCGAAGGAGAACCTTGCCACCGTCATGCGTGCCGAAAACTTCATGGGGGATGGTGTCGCCCTTGAGCGTCACGCTGACCATGCGTTTACGGGCGTTCTCGGTGCCTTTTTTAATGGCGTCGGGAACTTCGTTGGCCTTGCCGTAGCCGATGCCGACCTTGCCGTTTTTGTCACCAACGACGGCGAGGGCGGAGAAGCTGAAGCGGCGTCCGCCTTTGACGACCTTGGCGCAGCGGTTGATGAAGACGACCTTCTCAACGAGTCCTGAATCGGGCTCGTCCTGGCGGTCATCACGACGGGGGCCGCCGCGACGATTGCCGCTGCCACGACGATCTCCGCCGGGGCCACGGTTGCCACGGTCGCCGCGTTCGCTGCGGGGAGCCGGGGAAGGAGCGGCGGCGGGGGCCGCGGTTTCAGCGGGGGCCGCAGGCGCTTGATTCTCGGTCTGGGAAACTTGTTCGGGAGTGCTCATGTGTTGGTTCCTTAGAAGGACAGCCCTCCTTCGCGGGCGGCGTCGGCAAACACCTTGACTTTGCCGTGATAGGGAGCGCCGGCGCGGTCAAAGACAACGCTTTCGACTCCGGCGGCCTTGGCCTTGGCGGCAAAGGCGAGTCCGAGGGACTTGGCCCCGGCGAGGTTGGCGGCGACCTTCTGCTTGCGCAGTGCGGGGTCGAGGCTGGAGAGAAACACCAGCGTGGTGGCGCTGTCGTCGTTGATGGCCTGGGCGTAGATGTTCTTGCCGCTGAATTTCACGGCGAGACGGGGACGGGCGGAGGTGCCTTTGACCTTCTTGCGAATGCGCCAGCGGCGTTTCTGAAGGAGTTCGGCTTTGAGAATGGTATTCTTCACTGGGAAATGATTTTGTTTTAAAAATGCTTGTTCGAGAGGGCGGGTCGCACTTAGGCGACGGTCTTGCCTTCCTTGCGACGGACGCGCTCGGCGTGTTCGCCCACGATGCGGACACCTTTGCCCTTGTAGGGCTCGGGCGGATAGTAGGAGCGGATCTGCGAGGTGACGGCCCCGACGAGTTGTCTGTCAGCTCCCTCGACCTTGAGTTTGGTCTGGTCGGTGACGGTGATCTTGATGCCCTCGGGCACATCGAAAACGATCGGGTGCGAATAGCCCAGAGCGAGGTCGAGTTTGCTGCCCTTGAGGTTGGCCTTGAAACCGACGCCTTGAATTTCGAGCTCCTTTGCGAAGCCTTCAGCGGCGCCTTTGACCATGCCGGCGATGACCGAGCGGGCCGTGCCATACATGGCGCGGGCAAAGCGTGAGTCTTCCGTGGGTTTCACAGTGACTTTGCCATCCTTCACGGTGATTTCGACAACGGGGGCGAACACTTTGGTGTTCTTGCCCTTGGGGCCTTCCACGGCAACCGTGGTGCCTTTGTCGTCGCCTTTGACGTCGACCTTGACCTTGGCGGGAATCGTAACGGGTTGTTTACCAATGCGGCTCATTTTGCGTGTCTCCTTGGGTTACCAGACTTTGCAGACGAGCTCCCCGCCGACTTTTTCGCGGCGGCAGTCGAGGTCCTTTTTGAGGCCCTTGGACGTGGAGACGATGCTGATGCCGAGTCCGTTGAGGACGCGGGGGATGTTGTTGTAACCGCAGTGGAGGCGGCGGCCGGGGGTGGAAATACGCGAGATGTGCGTCAACGCGGGCGCATTATCGACGTATTTGAGGGTGACGACGAGGGTCTTGTGACCGTTCTCATCGGCGCCTTGGGCGTAGTCGGTGACGTAGCCTTCGGCTTTAAGGATGGCCGCGAGGCTCTCCTTGAATTTGGAGTGCGGCGATACGCACTGGGCGAGACCGGCCTTGGACGCGTTGCGCAGGCGGGTCAGGAAGTCGCTGACGGGATCTGTCATGGTGGATGTTGTTCAGGCCACGCGGGTCATATCCGACTCCCGCGTGGAAAATGGAAGTGTGTGTGTGTTGTTACCAGGAGGACTTCGTCACGCCGGGGATTTTGCCGGCGAGGGCGAGTTCGCGGAACTGGATACGGGAGACGCCGAATTTGCGGATGAAGGCGCGGGGACGGCCGCTGAGCGAACAGCGGTTGCGAATCCGGACGGCGGAGGAGTTGCGGGGGAGTTTTTGCAGCTTCTTCTGGGCGGCAAAAAACTCTTCGTCGCCAGTCTCGGGGTTGGCGAGGATGGCTTTGAGTTCGGCGCGCTTGGCGGCGTGCTTGGCAACGAGGCTCTTGCGCTTTTCGTTGCGGTTGATGGCGGAGGTCTTCGGCATTGTGGGAAGAGAGTGGGTTGCGTTCTTTAGGCGGCGGCTTTTTTGGCGGCGTCGGCTGCGGCGGCGATTTGCTGCTCGGTGCGGCGGAAGGGCATGCCGAGGAGCTTGAGAAGCTCACGGCCTTCTTCGTCCGTCCCAGCGGTGGTGGTGATGGCGATGTCGAGACCCATGGATTTCTTGACGTTTTCCACGGTGATCTCGGGGAAGATGGTGAAGTCGGAGATGCCGAGGTTGTAGTTGCCGCGTCCGTCGAGCTTGGCCGGCACGCCGCGGAAGTCGCGGATGGTGGGGAGGGCGACGGCGAGGAGGCGGTAAAGGAATTCCCACATCGCATTGCCGCGCAGGGTGACGTAAGCGCCGACGATCTGGCCCTGACGGAGCTTGAAATTGGAGACGGCCTTGCGGGACTTGGTCAGCACGGGTTTCTGGCCGGCGATGTTGCCGAGGTCGCGCTGGATGTCGGCGATTTGCGTCTTGTCCGCTTCGGCGTCGATGCCGGTGTTGAGGTTGATCTTAACGATCTGCGGCACTTCGTGCTTGTTCTTGTAGCCGCGGCTTTTGACAAGCGCGGGGACGACCTGCTCGGTGTAGAGGGCCTTGAGTGCCGGGATTTTGTTCTTTGTGGTGCTCATTGGGTGCATTGATCGCCGGATTTCCGACCCGGCGTGCTCTGAGTGGTTAGGTGGATTGGTTGGATTTCGATGTGTCTGGAGACAGAAAAGGGTGGAGGTTACAGAATAAGGCGTGGGGTTTGGCAAGGTTTGTTTTCAGAAAAATGAAATCGAACGAAAATCCTCCCGCCTTTTCCTTATGGGAACTTCTAAAAATTACACAGAGGACACAGAGGAGGCACAGAGTTTGGGGAGGCCTGTCCGGTGGAAGGACATTTTCCTCGCGAATGAATGTCTCTGTAATTCATTTATTATAAATAAAATAATGTTTTTTACGGAAAAAGGAGCAAAGTCGTTTTGTCCTCCCTAAACTCTGTGCCTTCTCTGTGATCTCTGTGTAATTTCTGATTTTTAGAACCTCCCTTATGTCTTTTTCCCGCTGTTCCTGCCGTCCCCCCCCCCCCCCCCCTGCGCTCAGCTTTGTTGGAAATACCATTCGCGGCAGGGGGGGGGGATGATGAGTTGGTCTAGTTGCGCGTCGAAGGATTCGACGACGGTCTTCAAATTTCCGGCCAGGGGTTTTGTTAGAAGCGTCAGGTCGGCGGGTCGGTTGGCGGAAGCTGCCGGGTCGTCGGCCCGCTTGATCGCAATGAGGGGGGCCGATTTGTCGTTGAGCTTGAAGTGCGAACGGATGCGGCGCGCGATGTCGTGGCGCGACAAGACCTCCGCCCCGGCCCAGTGGTAAACTCCGCGCATGGCGGGGCGTTCGCAGAGTTCGAGGAGGACTTCGGCAAGGTTTTCCGCCGTGCAGGGCTGGCGGAATTCGTCGGCAAAGAGCCGGGGCGCACGTCCGGCGGCCCAGTCGGCAAAGAGTTTTTCGTGCAGGCTGCGCGTGCCCGTGAGGCTGTTGCCAGTGAGCAGGGGGGCGCGCACCACGGCGGCAAACTCCGGCGCGGCGTGGGTCACGGCGCGTTCGCTTTCGAGTTTCTGGCGTCCGTAGAGATTGATGGGCGAGGGGGGCGATCCGATGGCATAGGGCGGGCGGGTGCCGTCGAACACTTGCTCCGAGGAGACGTGGATGAAGCGCGCGCTCATGTGATGGGCCACGCGGGCGAGTTCGAGGGGGAGTTCGACATTGAGGCGTTGCGAGAGCACGGGATCGGCTTCGCAGCGCGCGGGCTCGGCGATGGCGGCGCAGTTGACGATCGCATCGGGAAACAGATCGAGCGCCACCGTGGTGACGGCCCCCGGTTCGGCGAGATCAAGGGTGAAATGGCGGGCGGCCCCTTCGATTGGGCCGAATCCGGCACGGGCGTGAGCGGGGCCGGGCACGGCCAGCACGCGGTGTCCGCGGCGCTTGCCCGCGCGGGCAAAGGCGCTGCCAACCAGTCCGGAAGCTCCAGTGAGGAAAATGTTCATCGGAAAAGGGCGGAGAGAGGGACGCGGGGGGGGGGGGGGGAGGGGGTCAGGGCGCGAGACGTTCCACGATCCACTCGCCGCCTTCGATGCGGCGATAGCGGAGGCGGTCGTGCAGACGGCTGCGGCGTCCTTGCCAGAACTCGACGGTTTGCGGCGTGAGACGCCAGCCGCCCCAGTGCGGGGGCAATGGCACTTCGTCCTCGGCGTATTTGGTTTCCATCGCCTTGAAGCTCGCCTCCAGCGTCCGGCGGTCCGGGATGACGGTGCTTTGCGGCGAGGCCCAGGTGCCAATCTGGCTCGCCCGCGGGCGGCTGTGGAAATACGCCGCGTTCTCCTCCTGGCTGATCCGGGCCACAACGCCCTCGACAATCACCTGGCGTTCGAAGGGGAACCAGGGGAACAGGAGCGAGGCACGCGGATTGGCGGCGAGTTCGCGGCCCTTGCGGCTCTCGTAATTGCCAAAAAACACAAAACCGCGCCCGTCCACACCCTTGAGCAGTACGATGCGCGAGGAAGGCCGCCCGTCCGGCGTGCTGGTGGACAGCGTCATGGCGTTGGGTTCGGGGAGCTTCGCCGCCTGCGCCTCCTGAAACCACTTGTCGAATTGCCGGAACGGATCGCGGGCGAGATCCTTTTCGTGGAGCCCGGCGAGGGAGTAATCTTTGCGAAGGTCGGAGATGGCCATGGGAAAAAGCTGAAGGCTGAAAACTGAAAGCTGAAAGGCTGAAATCAGAGTTTTCTCATATATCCGGCACTCTGGGTTTAGAAGTCCTGAAACCTTTGGCCTTTCACTTTCAATTTTCCAGTCTTCCAACGCTTCACTTATTTCAGCTTTTCAGTTTTTAGCTTTCAGCTTTCAGTTTTCCCATGACTCTCCTCGCGGAACTCTCCGAACGTCTCGCCGCACACCACTCCCTTGCTGACGAGGAAGTGACCGCCGCCGCCGATGCGCTGACCGGAACCGACGCTTCGGACGCCGACAAGACACGCTTCCTCGCCGCCCTCGCCGACAAAGGCGAGACGCCCGCCGAAGTCGCCGCCTTTGCCCGCGCCTTCCGCGAACGCGCCGTCAAC
Source organism: Geminisphaera colitermitum TAV2 (assembly GCF_000171235.2). Taxonomy (GTDB): domain Bacteria; phylum Verrucomicrobiota; class Verrucomicrobiia; order Opitutales; family Opitutaceae; genus Geminisphaera; species Geminisphaera colitermitum. The sequence continues at coordinate 49,830 of NZ_ABEA03000041.1, forward strand.
CCCCGCGTCGAACGCTGGGCCCCGCACGCCATCGACATCGTCGGCACCGGAGGCGACCACGTCGGTGCGTTTAACATCTCCAGCATGGTCGTGTTCACCCTCGCCTGCGCCGGAGTCCCCGTCATGAAACACGGCAACCGCGGCGTCACCTCCAAATGCGGCAGCGCCGACCTCCTCGCCGACCTCGGCGTCAACATCGAAGCCCCCGCCGAAAAACTCCAGGACTCGCTCGCCCAACTCGGTTTCGCCTTCTTCTACGCCCCCGCCTACCACCCCTCCTTCCGCCACATCGCCCCCGCTCGCAAACTCCTCGCTGCCCAAGGCCGCCGCACCATTTTCAACATCCTCGGCACGCTCATCAATCCCGGTCGCCCCGCGCATATCCTCCTCGGCGCGTTTTCCCAAAAATGGGTGCCCCTTCTTGCCGAAGTCCACACGCTGCTCGGCACCCGCGCCGGCCTCTCCGCCCATGCGATCCTCCCCCCCGCCGCCGATGGCGCGCCGCGCGGTATCGACGAACTCACTACCACCGGTCCCAACCGCGTCTGCGGCATCGGACGCCTCCGCGACATCGACACCCTCTGGCAGCCCGGCACCCCCGGCCTCGCCAACCTCCCCCAGTCGCCCATCGCCGATCTCCTCGGCGGCAGCCTCGAACAAAACCTCGCCATCGTGGACGCCCTCCTCGCCGGACGCGGCCCCGCCGGCCTCGTGGACACCATTGCGCTCAACGCCGCCACCTGTCTCTGGATCACCGGCAAAGCCCCCTCCCCTGCCGACGCCCTCCCCCGCGCCCGCGAACTCCTCCTCGGCGGCGCAGTCAAAGCCCGCATCGCCGCCACCCGCGAATTTTTCGGGAAAAGCTAAAGGGAGGTTCTAAAAATCAGAAATCACACAGAGATCACAGAGAAGGCACAGAGTTTAGGGAGGACAAAACGACTTTGCTCCTTTTTCCGTAAAAAATATTATTTTATTTATAATAAATGAATTACAGAGACATTCATTCGCGAGGAAAATGTCCTTCCACCGGACAGGCCTCCCCAAACTCTGTGCCTCCTCTGTGTCCTCTGTGTAATTTTTAGAAGTTCCCATAAGTAAATTCACCCAATCCTCTCCCATTCCCATCTCTGCCCGATTCCCATCTCTGCGCGAAGTGCGCTGACTAATTTTAGAGAACTCCTAAAAATACATTTTTGAACAGCAAAGTCGCCAAGGCGCAAAGGAAGAAAAATTCCAGATTGTTTATCAATTAACCAACTACAAATGAGATATAAAATTCAAAACGCCTTACTCTGATCTTTGCGGCTTCGCGTCTTCGCTGTTTTCTTCAATTTTTAGAACCTCCCTTTAGCTTTTCAGCATTTTAGCATTTCAGCTTTTTCCCTTCCATGATCCGCCACTATTTCGGCACCGACGGCGTCCGCGGCCCCTACGGCGGCCCCGTCATCAACGAAAACTTTGCCGCCCGCCTCGGCTGCGCCGCCGCCCGCTGGGCGCTCACCCGGCGGCCCGCATCCGCCGGTGACAACCGCGTCCTCATCGGGCGCGACACCCGCGCCTCCGGCGAACCGCTCCTGCGCGCCCTCGCCGCCGGACTCTCCGCCGGCGGACTCCAACCCGTCTCGCTCGGCGTGCTGCCCACCCCCGCCGTCGCCCGCCAGGTAAAAACCCTCGGCTCCACCCTCGGCGTCGTCATCACCGCCTCGCACAATCCGGCGACGGACAACGGTATCAAATTCTTCACTACAGGAGGCGCGAAACTCACCGACGAAGACGAGGCCGCCATCGAATCCCTGCTCCCTCCCCTCCCTCCCCCCCCCCCCCTCCCGGTGAACTCCGCCTCGACGAAACCGCCACCGCCATCGACGCCCGCAACGACTACTGCGCCTCCCTCCTCAACGAAAACCTCCTCCCCCGCGAAGCCCTGCGCGGCTGGCACATCGTCCTCGACACCGCCAACGGCGCGACCCACCAAACCAGCCCCGACGTCCTCCGCGCCAACGGCGCGACGCTCGCCCACCTCGGCAACGCCCCCGACGGCCACAACATCAACGCCGGCGTCGGCAGCGAACACCCCGCCCTCCTCAGCCAGACCGTCCAAGAAACAAAAGCCCGCCTCGGCATCGCCCACGATGGCGACGGCGACCGCTGCGTCCTCTGCGACGAGACCGGCTCCATCCTCAATGGCGACGAACTCCTTGCCATCCTCGGCACCCACGCCCTCGCCCACGGACGCCTCGCCAGCAACACCCTTGTCACCACCGTGCAGAGCAACCTCGGCCTCGACGCCGCCATCCGCGCAGCCGGAGGCCGCACCGTGCGCACCCCGGTCGGAGACCGCTACGTGCTCGAACACATGCGCGCCACCGGCTCCAACCTCGGCGGCGAATCCAGCGGCCACATCGTCTGCGCCGACATTGGTCCCACGGGCGACGGCCTCGTGGCCGCGCTCAGCGTCATCCGCGTGATGCTCGAAACCGGCAAACCTCTCTCCGAACTGCGCCGCGTCCTGAAAAAATACCCGCAGGCCACGCGCAACCTCCGCGTCCGCGAACGCCGTCCGCTCGACGAACTCCCCGCTCTGCAAGCCGCCATTGCCGCCATCGAAACGCGCTTCGCCGGACGCGGACGCGTGCTCGTGCGTTTTTCCGGCACCGAGGCCAAACTCCGTCTGCTCGTGGAAGCCGAGACCGACGCCGAAACCCGTCAGGGTCTCGACGAACTCGAAGCCGCCGCCCGCGCCGGGCTCGACGTGCTGTAAAAACCCGGAGGGCGGGTCTCCTGACCCGCCAGACGCGGCGCAGCCGCGCCCATCCGTATCCCGTATCGTAAATCCCGTATTCGGATGGGCGAGGCTCGCGTCAGCGAGCCTCGTCGGCGGGTCAGGAGACCCGCCCTCCGCCAATACGGTTAAGACCGCTTCACGGCTTTGCCGACAATCGGAGTCTCCTCGATCAACTCGTCGAGCGTCTTGGTGAAAAACGCCGTGGCGCGCTGCGCCTGCAATTCCTGGTCGTAACGTTGCACGATCGGATCGGCGTCAATCAGCACCGGGCCCGTGGGATCGCCGCCGTGGTCGTCGTCCATTTGCTTGAAATCCGCCAGCGTCATCCGATTGAGCGGACGCGCCGGCTGGTAACGGAAATCCGTGTTGTCCTCGTTGGGGGGGGGGGGGATGGGCGAAAGGAGCGACATCTGCACGAGCCGGTTGAGGCACTCGTTGAGCACTTGCGTGGGCACGCCCAGTTGCACGCCCAAATCCGACGCCGTGCAGGGTGGCAGGCAGTCGCGGAAACGCCGTCCGATGCGCAGCAGCACCGTCAGCGAAAGCCGTTCGCGCATCGACTCCGCGAGCGTGATCCACGCCGCCTGACTGTTGCGGAAATGCACGTTTTGCACCGCGTAGCTCACCTGCCCGCCCAGCAGGATGAACAGCCAGAAAATATACAGCCCAAACATCAGGATCGGCAGGATGCCCAGCGAACCGAAAAAGCTCCGCTGCTGGATCACTTTGGACAGATAGAGAAACGCCAGATAGTTGTTGGCCATCACAAGCCCCGCCACCACGACCGCCCCCACCAGCGCGCTCAGCCACAACACCCGCGTGTTGGGGATGAACTTGTAAAACAAAGTCAGGATAATCATCAGCAGCACAATCGACAGCGAGGGCAGCGCCCAGCGCAGGACCGCCGCAATCGTCGTGCCGATGCCAAAGGGCATGTTTTGCGCGAAAAAGCTGAAAAACGCCCCCGCCGACAACGCCGTCACCGCCGCGAAAAAGAGCACCGCGCCCAGCGTCAGCACCGTCCAGTAATAGACCACCCGCATCACCCAACTGCGTCCGCGTCGCACGCCCCAGATTTCGTTAAAAACATTTTCCACCGTCGTGAACAACTGCACCACGATCACGATGAGCGTGAGCACGCCTACCACGCCCGCCGTGCTCGACTTGGAGCCGTCGATGAAGCCGTCGATCAGTTTCACCAGTTCCGGGTTGACCTCCACCTGAGCCTCTTCGCCCGCAGCCTCGGCGGACGGAGCGGCGGTCGGGGCGGCGGTCGCTTCGTCTTCGGGACTGGGGACGCCGGACGCTGGACGCTGAGCGCTGTTTTCCGGCTTCTGGCCTCTGACATTGAGCGTCGCCGCCGTCACGATGTCGCTGCGCGTAAACGAAGCGTCGTCGTAATCGTTCCACTCGTTTTGCAGGGCCTCGTATTGCGTGATCTGCGGCGCGATGAACTTGATGATCTTGTTGAGCGTGTTGACCGCCAGATCAGGGTCCTTGCGATCCAGCACAAAACCCGCCACGAGCATCGCAATCGCCACCAAGGGACCCAGTCCGAGCATGGAGGAAAAACTCAGCGCCGCCGCCCGGCTGAACGCCTTGGTCTCAATGATCCCCGTAATGGTGATCGAGAGGATGCGCAGCGCCGCATAACTCAAACCGCGCAGGGAACGCTCCCCCAGCACCTCCGTCCGCCAGATGTCGTGTTGGTAAATTCGCTTGAGACGGCGGATGACGTGCGTGGCGGGCATGGGTTGGGCGGAAAAAAGCTGGTCAGCGGAAAATCTGCACGACCAGCAGGATCGTAGCCACGAGCCCGATGATGCCCGTCACCAGGTTGCCCATGATCGACTGCCGCGTGACGACGAGGAAAAGCGAGATTGCCGACACCGCCGCCTCCCCGATCGTCAGGATGCCGCCCGCCCCCTCCATCGCGTAGTAGAGGAACCCGGCAAATCCGAGGAACAGCGAGGCGCGGATGCGCACGAGGTTATGGGCGATGTTGAGTCTGCACGCGACGAGGATCGCCAGCACCAGGTCCACGATGCCGAAGAAGCTGAGCGGCTTGGCGCTCATCCCCGCCAGATCGCCGCGCAGCGCAGCGGCGCCCGAGTAGAAGGTGAAGCCGAGCGCCGTGACGGCCAGAATGGCCAGCGCGCCGATGCGCCCCACCATTACCGCACGGCGGAAGATCACCTCCTGCGGCACGCGCACCGTGGCGTTTTCCTCGGTGCGTCCCTCGGCGGCGGCAAGCATCTGCTGCACCGTGATGGGTTTGGTGACCTCGTCGGCGGTGTTGAGGCTTTGGATTTTCTCCTTCTTTTTGATCCGTAACACCTTTTTTTGCGGGAAAAGCGACTCCATCAGGGCGGCGTTGTCCTGAATGGCGGTCCATTGCTCAGTCATGGCCTCGTAATAAAGCGTCTCGGGAGCCACTTCATTGTTCTCGGCCAGAGACGTCATTTGTTCGAGCGTGTAAGGCCCGCGGGCCTCGTTTTCCGATGGTTGGCGGATGTAAAATTCCTGCGTGGACATGTGCGGGGAAAAATCGGAACGCTGCGCACCCTCGCGTGCGCGGGCAAGTGCGTTTTCGCAGGGATTGCGGGGGGGGGGCAACCGGAGGGCGGGTCTCCCGACCCGGCAGACGCGGCGCAGCCGCGCCCATCCATATCGTAATCACGTATTCGGATGGGCGCGGCTCGCTGCCGCGAGCCTCGTCGGCGGGTCAGGAGACCCGCCCTCCGGTGCCAAAAACAAACGCCGCCCCGCACATGAGGCGGAACGGCGTTGGCAGGGGGGGGGGGGACCAGCGGGCAGCAGGCGGGAAGGCAGATAAGAACCAGCCTTTTTTGCCCGTCACGTAGGTGTTCACAAAATCCTGATCGGTTTTGGTCAGATAAATGATTCCCTCGATCAGACCGATGATTCCCATAATCCAGGCAAGGAAACCCAAGGAGATCACCGAGACGAGGAGCATAATCAAAGCTTCCTTTTTGTAACCGAGGATGAACTTGTGGATGCCGAGGGCACCGAGAAGAATCCCGCAAATGCCTGCGGCAATTTTTTTCTCCGCGCCCGGAATAGATGCGGCGGCGGCAGGAGTTGGAGGAGGCGGTGTTGTTGGTGTTGTGGACATAGTGTTTGTTTTTGTTGTTAGTGGCTTTTCCTGACAGTTGCATTTTCGTGCGACATTCGAGGGTGCTTTGCAATTCCGGTTTTCCTCAAGACGCCAGCGGCACGATCTCCAGACGCGAATCGCCTTCGCTGCCCTCCGGCATGAGACTCCACTGCCGATGCGCGATTTTTTCCAGAAAGGGCCGGTCGTGGCTCACCAGCAACATCGCGCACGGACACTCCGCCAGCGCCTCCTCAAGACAAAGAATACCGGGCAAATCCATGTGGTTCGTCGGCTCGTCCATCACAATCAGATGCGGCCCGCGCACAATGCCGAGCGCGAGCAGGAGCTTGCGCACCTCGCCCGGACTCGGCAACGCGCTCTCCAGCAAACGCGCCGGGCGCGACCCGAGGCGGCTGATCGTGGTCATGACGCGCCCGCGCTCGTCGTTGGGCAGGCGCTTGACGTTCTCCAGCAACACGCGCGACTCCTCCGCCGTGATCTCCTGCGGCACGTAAACGAGGCGCTCCGGCGCGAGGTCGAGATGGGCGAGCAAGTGGCGGATCAGCGTGCTTTTGCCCAAACCATTGGCCCCGGTCAGCGCAATGCGGTCCGCGCCGCCAATGGCCAGATCGGGGAAACGCAACACGCGCCCGGACGAGGCGGGAACGGCAGGAGCGCCCAACGGCAGCACTCCGGCAGGCAGACGCAGTAAAAAATCACGCGGCAGATACGACGCCCCATCAACCCAGATGCCCGTCTCGTAACGCTTCTTCACCGACAAGTTCGCCCGCTGCGCCTCCACCTTGCCCGCACGGCGCGTCATCTGCCCGGCCAGCTTGCCCGCCCAAGCATCCTTGCCCGTCATCTTGGCGAGATTGCGCATGGCGCGCCCGTCGTGGTCGTGCGCGGGGATTTTTTTCGAACGCGACCCCCGCGACGCCGCCGCCTTCTGATCGGCGACCACGCGACGCCGCTGCGCCTCGGCACGCAGACGCGTGGCGGCATGACGCAACGCCTCGCTCTCATGCTGCACCGCCCGCTCCTCTGTCTCCTGTTGCGCCAGCGCCTCCGAAATCCCGCCCGGACGCAACGTTGCGCCCGGCGGCTCGATCATCAGGCAATGCGTGCAAAGCTCGTCGAGCAACTCCCGGTCGTGGCTCACCAGCAGACCCGTGCCGCGAAACTCCCGCAACACCTCCACCAGCAACCACCGCGCCTCGGCGTCGATGTGATTTGTTGGTTCATCGAGCGCGAGCAACGCCGGCTCCAGCCACAGCGCGACGGCGATTTGCGCCCGCTTGCGCTCGCCGTGGCTGAGCGTCACCCAGCGTCCCGGCTCGATCCAGTCGTCGCCGATGCGCAGGCGCGACTTGAGCACGGCACCGTCGGGCGCCCAGAAAAAATCCTCCAATTCCCCCGGTGGCTCGTCCGTGCGCTGCGCCACGTAAAGCGCGTTGCCTCGTCCCCCTCCCCCCCCCCCTCCCCGCGCCGGACCTTGCACCAAGCCTGACTGCGGCGCCAATTCGCCGACTGCGAGTTTGAGCAACGTGCTCTTGCCCGCGCCGTTTGCCCCCACGATCCCCGTCCATCCCGCAGGAAACTGCACCGACAACCCGCTCAACAACGGCGACGTCATCCCCGCGTAACCAAACTCGACATCGCGCAACACCAGCAAACCCGCGCCCGCGCCAGACGCCGCCAGCGACAACGGAAGATTCTCGTCGAGCTTGATCTTCATGCGACGGCAGGCAACGGCGGCATGGGCAAATCCTCCTCGGCGGAAGCCGCCGCAAACGCGATCACCGCCCGGACTGCCTCCTCCGTCAGACTCGGGAAATTCCTTAAAATCTCCTCCACCCGGTGCCCCTCCGCCAAGCTTGCCAGCACCGTGCGCACCAGCACCCGCGTCCCCCGGATCACAGGCTGCCCCCCGCATATGCCCGGATTACGCTCAAAATAAATTGCGTGATTCATGTCGCACAACATGCACCATCCCGCCCCCACTTGGCAACATCCGCGACACACCCACAACGCGCGCATCCCCCCCCCCCCCCCTCCGCGAAACACGATTTTCCTCCACTCGAAACCAGATCGGCTGTTGCACCGTCTCCCCCCACTCGCAAAGCATATCTGTTTCTCATTTTCGCACTCACTCATCCTCACCCGCTCACGCACATGGCTTTCAAACCTGGACGCATCCTCACCCTCCTCGTAATTCTCGGCGCACTCGGTGGCGGCGGCTACTATTACTACCGCAGCCAGCAACCCGTGCCGGTCCAGTTCAACACCGCCAAGCTCTCGCGCGGCAACCTCACGCAAAGCGTCACTGCCACCGGAACCCTCGAACCCGTCGAAAAAATCGAAGTCAGTTCCCAGATCTCCGCCATCATCACGGAAGTGCCCGTGGACTATAACTCCGCCGTGAAAAAAGGCGACGTCCTCGCCCGCCTCGACCCGGCCACCTACCAATCCAGGCTCAACCAGGCCGAGGCCCAACTCGCCAACACCCAGGCCAACCACACCCTCGTCAAACTCAACGCCGACCGCGTCCGCTCCCTGCGCGAACGCAACCTCGTCTCGCAACAAGAACTCGACCAGGCCAACGCCCAACTCGAACAAGCCGAAGCCCAGCTCAAAATCCAGAGAGCTTCGGTTGAAACCGCCAAAGTGGACCTCACCCGCTGCGTCATTGACGCCCCCATTGACGGCACCGTCCTCGACCGCCAGGCCACCGTCGGCAAGACCGTTGCCGCCAGCCTCAACGCCCCCACCCTCTTCATCCTCGTCACCGACCTGCGCAAACTCCAGATCAACGCCGCCATCGCCGAAGCCGACATCGGCAACGTCCGCGAAGGCCAGACCGTTCACTTCACCGTCGATGCCTTCCCCAACCGCCGCTTCGACGGCACCGTCGCCCAAATCCGCAACTCCCCCACCACCCAGTCCAACGTCGTCACCTACGCCACCATCATCGCCGTCAACAACGACGACCTCAGCCTCAAACCCGGCATGACCGCCAACGTCTCCGTCGTCGTCAACCAACGCCGCGGCACCCTCCTCGTCAGCAACTCCGCCCTCCGCGTCCGTCTCCCCGAAGACATCATCATCCCCCTCGCCGAGGACCAAGCCTCCGCCGCCAACAGCCCCACCGACCAAGTCACCCAACTCCTCCTTGAAGCCGGCAACCCGCCCGGCCAGCAACCCACCCGCGAGATCTGGGCCAAAGTCCGCGCCCTCGCCACCGAACGCGGCATCGTCCTCCCCAGCCGCCGCAACCGCGGATCGGGAGGCAACCAGCAACAAATCACCACCCGCACCCTCTACAAACCCGCCGGCACACCCGATGCCCCGCTTGCCCAGTCCGTCGCCGTCAAACTCGGCGTCACCGACGGCATCAACACCGAAATCCTCGAAGGCCTTGCTGACGGCGATGAAATCATCACCGGTATCCAAACCGCCACGACCAGCAGCAGCGCCTCCTCCGGCGCCGGCAACCCCTTCGCCCCCCAACCGAGACGTAGATTCTGAAATTAAAAATTAAAAACCATGCTGATCCCCCCCTGCCCCCCTCCGCCCTCTGCCATTCTTAAGGGAGGTTCTAAAAATCAGAAATTACACAGAGATCACAGAGAAGGCACAGAGTTTAGGGAGGACAAAACGACTTTGTTCCTTTTTCCGTAAAAAAACATTATTTTATTTATAATAAATGAATTACAGAGACATTCATTCGCGAGGAAAATGTCCTTCCACCGGACAGGCCTCCCCAAACTCTGTGCCTCCTCTGTGTCCTCTGTGTAATTTTTAGAAGTTCCCTTAATTATTAATTCTTAATTCCCCCATGCAACCCGTCGTCAAACTCGAAGACATCCACAAAATCTACAGCAACGGAGAGACGGAAGTTCATGCCGTGCGCGGCATCACCCTGACCATCGAACCCGGCGAATTTGTCGCCATCATGGGCGCATCCGGTTCCGGCAAGTCCACCCTCATGAACACCCTTGGTTGCCTCGACCGTCCCACTCGGGGCGACTACTACCTCGACGGCACCAACGTCGCCAATCTCGACCGCACCCAGCGCGCCGACATGCGCAACCAAAAACTCGGCTTCGTCTTTCAAGGCTTCAACCTCCTCTCCCGCACCACCGCCCTTGAGAACGTCGAGTTGCCCATGCTCTACGCCCCCCGTCGCATCTCCGCCGCTGAGATGCGACGCCGCGCCCTTGCCGCGCTCGACATCGTCGGCCTCTCCACCCGTTCCGACCACGTCCCCAGCCAGCTCTCCGGCGGCCAGCAACAACGCGTCGCCATCGCCCGCGCCCTCGTCAACGAACCCCGCGTCCTCCTCGCCGACGAACCCACTGGCAACCTCGACAGCAAAACCTCCGTCGAAGTCATGGGCGTCTTTCAACGCCTCAACGACCAAGGCATCACCATCGTCATGGTCACGCACGAACTCGACATCGCCAACTACTGCAAACGCATCATCATCTTCCGCGACGGCCGCATCGTCCGCGACGAACCCGTAAAAAACCGCCTCATCTCCTCCCAAGAAATGCTCAAACTCCAAGTCGCCGAAACCGAAGCCAAACTCCACGACGAGGGAAATTAGAAGTTAGGAATTAGAAATTAGAAAAACAAACCAGCCGCACATTCCCTCCCCCCCCCCCCCCCTTCCACCCATCCGTCATTCCTAATTCCTAATTTCTAATTCCTAATTTCCAATTCCCTCCACCATGCGCTTCATAGCCACCACGCTCATTGCCCTCCGCGCCCTCCGCCGCAACAAACTCCGCAGCTTCCTCACCGCGCTCGGCATCATCATCGGCGTGGCCGCCGTCATCGCCATGGTGAGCATCGGCAACGGCGCCAAAGCCCAGGTCGAAGCCCAGGTCGCCAGCCTCGGTCGCAACGTCATCACCGTCTTCCCCGGCAGCGTCACCAGCGCCGGTGTTCGCACCGGCTGGGGCAGCGCCAGCACCCTCACCCCCGAAGACGCCCAAGCCATCCAACGCGAAGTCCCCGGAGTCGTCTCCGTCAGCCCCGAAGTCCGCGACCGGCAACAAGTCCTCGCCAACGGACTCAACTGGAACACCCTCGTGCAAGGCGAATCCCCCGACTTTCTCAGCGTCCGCGCCTGGGGCATGGCCGAAGGCGCCATCTTCGCCGAGACCGACGTCCGCAGCGCCGCCAAAGTCTGCATCATCGGCTCCACCGTTGCCGAACAACTCTTCCCCGACAGTAACCCCGTTGGCCAGACCCTCCGCATCCGCAACATCCCCATGCGCATCCTCGGCGTGCTCGAAAGCAAAGGCTACAACGCCATGATGAACCAGGACCAAGACGACATCATCATCGTCCCCTACACCACCTCCATGCGCCGCATCTCGCGCCGCACCTACCTCAGTTCCATCCTCGTCGAAGCCGCCAGCGCCGAGCAAATGCCCATCATCCAGGAAGACATCACCGCGCTCCTCACCCAGCGCCGCGGCGGACGCGAACCCGACTTCACCGTGCGCAACCAACTCGAACTCGCCGAGCGCGCCACCGAGACCTCGCGCACCATGACCGCCCTCCTCGGCTCCATTGCCGGCGTCTCCCTCATGGTGGGCGGCATTGGCATCATGAACATCATGCTCGTCTCCGTCACCGAACGCACCCGCGAGATCGGCATCCGCCTCGCCATCGGCGCGCACGATCAGGACATCCGCCTGCAATTTTTGATCGAAGCCATGATCCTCAGCGTCCTCGGCGGCCTCCTCGGTGTCGCCCTCGGCATCGGCATCTCGCAACTCGTCTCGCACCTCAAAGGCTGGCCCATCCTAGTCTCCATGGATTCGATCACGCTCGCCGTGGTATTCTCCGCCACCGTCGGCATAGCCTTCGGCTTTTACCCCGCGCACAAAGCCGCCCAACTCGACCCCATCGAAGCCCTCCGCTACGAGTAAAGCACCCTGAAATCAAAACAAAGGAATGGCCGCAAAAAGGCACATAAGGCGCAAAAAAGAAAGGAACAGGATTGCCGGAGTTTTTGCGCCTTATGTGCCTTTTTGCGGCCATTCCGGTTTGAAAGTCGGCGCCCTTGTTTTTCTGGGGCTGATTTTTGGTTACATATCCCCCAGTATCCAAGCCTCCACCACAACTGACGTCCTCGCCATCGCCCGCTCACTCATCGCGGCCCAACGCCTCCCCGAAGCACGCCCGCCCCTCGAACAACTCCTCACCGCCGAGCCCTCCAACACCGAAGCCCGCCACCTCCTCGCCCGCTGTTACCTCGGCCTGCAACGTTACGACGACGCCATCGCCACACTCGCCCCTCTCCTCCCCCCCCCCCCCCCCCTGCCGACGCCCTCGCCGCTCCCATCCTTGCTGATTACAGCGAAGCCTGCCTGCACCGTGCCGCCGAACTCGGCACCAGCTTTCGCGCCCTCTCCCTTGCCCGCCGCGGACGCGACGCCCTCGAAAAGGCCTCCACCCTCGACCCCGGCAACATCCTTTATCACGAAGGCCTGGTGGAGTTTTATCGACACGCCCCCATGATCGCCGGCGGCAGCCGCGCCAAGGCGCTCGCACACGCGCAAGCCGCCACGCGCCTCGACCCCCTGCGCGGCGGACTCCTCGAAGCATCGATCCACGCCGACGAAAAACGCTTCACCGAAGCCCTTGCCCTGTGTGACGCCGCCCTCGCCGCCGCGCCCGACAACTACCTCGCGCTCTACACGCTGGGCCGCATCGCCGCCGACAGCGGCCTGCGACCTGCCGACGGCACGGCGGCCCTGCTGCGTTGCCTCACGCTCAAGCCCACGCCTGCCGAACCTCCGCACTCCGCCGTGTATTTCCGCCTCGGGCTCATTGCCGAGAAACAGAACCACCGCGACGAAGCCCGCGCCCATTTCGCCACCTCGCTCCGCCTCGCCCCCGCCTACCGTCCCGCGCTGGACGCCGCCCGCCGCGTCCAGTAGGTTATTGGAGGGCGGGTCTCCCGACCCGCCAGACGCGGCGCAGCCGCGCCTTCCGGATGGGCGGCGCTTCGCGCCGTCGGCGGGTCTCCCGACCTATAAGCGCTAACATGTTAAGATTTGATGAGGATACGGTGGGGGATGCGCTTGCGAGGAGGGTAGCCGAGGGAACCGCGTAGGCGATGGCCGCAGAGAAGGAAGAGGCTTAGGGAGAGAGGGATGGCCAGACAAGAGAGGAGACAATCGCGAGCGAAGACAAACTCAGTCCATCTGGAGTTAGTCAGGGAGGATGAATCCCCAGGGGGAAAAAACCTCTGATTGGAGGAGGGATTTTTCGATGAGCAAGCAGGTGAGTAATTTGGCTTGGAGCCATGAGCGGGAGCTGAGGGGGTCTTTTTTTGGGACGTGGCCAGTGTTCAGGAGTGATTTGAGGCGTTTGAAAGCCAGTTCGATCTGCCAGCGCAGGCGGTAGAGTTGGAGGATGCCGCGGGAGTCCAGGCAAGAGGAGGGCAGGGAAGTGACAACGACAATGTAATCAGCCATGCACAGGCACTGGCAGGAGGGTTTGCGGCCGTTTTTTTTGGCGCTGAGCCTGATTTTGGCTCGTTCGCGTTGGGCGGCCTGTGGGCTGACGCGAAGGGCGCACAGGCGCAAGGCGGTGCCGTCCTTGAGGAAGACGGGCAGTCCGGAGCACTGACGGGAACGCAACTGGGCCAGCCATGCGGGAACGTCCAGCGCATGCCCCTGCTGGTCAAACAAGGGCAGACTGGTGCTGTGCCAGCGTAACAGGACCGCCCCCTGATGATCCATCACATGCCTGATCTGCGGGGCTCGGCAAAAATTCCGGTCGCCCAAAAACAAATCCCCCTTGCGCACCTTGTAACGGCACAGACTTTCGCCCCCCTTGTTGTCGGTCAGTTCGGCCTGTTCGCAAAACAGGCTGGGCAGTCCGATCGCATAATGCAGTCTCCAGTCCGTTCCGCTTGCTCCGGATTCCTCTATGGTCGTGCTGTCCACCGCCACCGCCGTCCACCCTTCCGGCAATCTCGACCACCTCGGCTGTCCGGCCTGCTGCTCAAGCAACCTTACGCTCATCCACCTCAGCCAACCCTCCGCGTTCCTCAGCCTCTTGAGCAACGCCACATCCGAGACCTCCGGCAACCCTGCCGCCGCCCCCCTCGCCACCGCATGCCTCAACGACAGCCCGCTCCCAGCGTGCATCAATATCAGCCTGAGCAACTCCTCCGCCGTTCTTATCCCCTTGGCCTGCTTGAACGCTCCTTGCTCCCTGGCCGCCACCTCCCACCCTTCCGGCAGCAGCCCCTTCACCAGCCCCCACTCTTCCGTCATCCATGTCTTTTTCATCCCACCTATCTACCCGTTTCCTCCTCCCATGTAAAGACAACATGTTAGCGCGTATAGGTCGGGAGACCCGCCCTCCAAGGGCTGCGCCAAAACCGAAGTAATCAAAATTTCCCGCTACGGCGCAACGGGCGCAACGCCATCAGCCTGCGGGTACCCCCTCAGCGTGGCATCCGTCGCGCCGTTGCGGGAAATCCTGCTGTTTTCTTCTCCGCGGCTCCGCGTGAGATATTTCGGATGGGCGCGGCAAAGCCGCGTCTGGCGGGTCAGGAGACCTATACGCGCTAACATGTTTCGTTTTTTTCTTCATTTTTTGATTCAAACCAGCCTTTTAAATCTAAAAATCGCTGTTTTCTGCTGAAATAATCTCAAGAAATGCGTGGCGATTGAAAAGATGTTAGCGCGTATAGGTCAGGAGACCCGCCCTCCAGACTCACTCGCTGCGATGCCAGTCCACCAACTCGAGTTGCAGGAGTTTGCGGTCGTTAAAAAAGTTCCAAGCGAGGCGCACCGCCAGGTTGATGGGCTCGCCGGCAGGGGGGACGTTGTGCGCCTGTTTCCACGCCACGCCAAAGAGGCGGCGTCCGTGGGAGTCCTCAAACTGGAAACGGAAATGCTGCTCCCGAAATACCTCGGGGCGGTAACGGAAAACAACGTTGCGCACGCCAAAGATGGGCTCCGGGTTGGCTTGCCCAAAGGGATACATCCGCTCGAGTTCGCCCATGAAGGTTTCGTGGATTTCCTCGGGACGGAGCCAGGCAGAGATGTTGAGCGTAGGGGCGGTCAAGGCGCCGCCCGCCTGCCGCAACACGGACTGGGCAAACTGGACGCGAAAGGCGGCAAGGTGCTCTTTTTCCAATGCCACGCCCACCGCCATCGGGTGGCCGCCCCAACTGGTGAGGTGCGCGGCGCAGGCGGCGAGGACTTCGACGAGGTTCACGCCGTCGATGCTGCGTCCGGAGCCTTTGGCGCTGCCGTCGGTCTCGGTGCCAAGGACGACGCAGGGGCGGTTGTATTTGCGGCAGACCCGGCCGGCCACGATGCCAACGACGCCGGGATGCCAGTTTTCGCCAAAGAGCACGATGCCGGGCGAGTCAAGATGCTGGCTCTCGATCATGCGCTCGGCTTCCTCGGTGATCTGACGTTCGATGTCCTGGCGCTCGCGGTTGAAGGCGTCGAGTTGGGTGGCGGTTTCCTTGCAGAATTTTTCGTCGTTGCTGAGGAGGAGTTCCACCGAGAGCGAGGCGTCCGCGAGGCGTCCGCTGGCGTTGATGCGGGGGCCGAGGCGGAAGGAGATGTCAACGGGCATGAGCTCCTGGCCGGGGCGCACGCCGGCGACTTCCATGAGGGTGCGCACGCCGGAGCGCGTAGTCGTTTTAAGGATACGCAGTCCGTTGCGGGCGATGACGCGGTTCTCCCCGGTGAGGGGCACAAGGTCGGCCACGGTGCCCATGGCGGCGAGGTCGAGGTAGTCGCGCATTTTCACTTCGTGCGCGCCGGGATGGTTTTCGCTGCGCAGGTGTTTCACCAGGCCGTGCGCGAGTTTGAAGACGAGGCCGACGGTGCAGAGGTGGCGCCAGTCGTCGTCATTCTCCGTTGGATACACGTGGGGGTTGATCAGGATCGCGTCGTTGAGGAGCCCGGTCTTGGTCTGGTGGTGATCGATCACGATGACGTCGATGCCGAGGCCGCGCAGGTAGGCGATTTCGTCGTGGGAGTTGGTGCCGCAATCGAGCGCGATGAAGAGCCGGGGATGTCCGGGCTCGAGGGCGCGGTCGATGGCGCTGCGCGAGAGTCCGTAGCCGTCTTCCATACGACGGGGGACGACGAAGCGGGGACTGGTCCCGAAGCGGCGCAGGATGCTGACGAGGAGCGCGGTGGAGGTGACGCCGTCCACGTCGTAGTCGCCGAGCACGGTGATGTCCTCGCGTTGGAGGATGGCTTGGTGCAGGCGGACGACGGCAGCCTGGAGGTTTTGCAGTTGGAAGGGGTCGGAGATGGAGGCGAGCGCGGGGTTGAGGAAGCGTTCGGCGGCGGCGGGTGTGCCCACGCCGGCACGCACCAGAAGCTCGGCAATGACAGGCGGCACATGAGTCGCCTCCGTGAGGGCGGCGATTTGCGCGGCGGGGGCGGGTTCGTAGAGCCAGCGGGTGGTGCGGGACGCGGTGTAAAAGGGCGGCGGGGTGGGGCCGGTGTTGCAGTTGCCGGGCACGGGTTGTTCGCCCGTGCTGGGAGCGGTCACGGGAGAAGTCATCATTGGGCAAGGGCCACGCACGCGAGCACGCCGGGCCGGGAGGCGGAGGGCGTGATTGCGTGCGTGACAGATGGGTTAGCGTGAGGCCTTGCTGGTGGCTTCCCACTCGTAGGTGGGGCGGACGTCTTGATGCTTCTCCACGTTTTTGCGGTCTCCTTTGTGCCACCAGTAGAAAACCTGCGAGGAGATGAAGATCGCAGAGAAGGTGGAGGTGAGGATGCCGACGAGGAAGGTGAAGGCGATGTCTTCCAGAACGCCGCCGCCGAAGAGGAAGAGCGAGAGGGCGGCGAGGAAGGTCGTGGTGGAGGTCATGATGGTGCGGGCAAAGACCTTGCTGATGGCATCGTTGACGATGTCGCGGAGTTTGCCGTTGGGATTGAGTTTCAGCTCTTCCCGGATGCGGTCAAAGACGACGACGGTTTCGTTGATCGAGTAGCCTGCGATGGCGAGGATGGCCGCGACCATGGGCGCGGAGAAGTGGTGACCAAAGAGGACGAAGATGCCGACGGTCATGAGGATGTCGTGCAGCGAGGAGAACATGGCGCCGATGCCGAAGCCGAATTCGAAGCGGAAGGCGATGTAGAGGAGCGTCACGGCCATCGAGGCGAGGATGGCGATGAGGGCGTTCTTCTTGATTTCCGCGCCGATGCTGGCGCCGAGGTGATTGGTGCCGATTTTCTCAAGGCCGGCCTGCGGATACTTTTTCTGGAGGGCGGTGAAGAGTTCATCGGATTTGCCTTCGCCGGTCTCGATTTTGAGGGTTTCGAGTCCGCTGCCGAGGGCGGCAACGTAGGTCGGCACAACCTCGCCGGTGCCGATTTGGGAGGCGACTTCGCGGATCTCTTTGGCGTCGATCTTTTGGGTGAATTTGGCGCTGATCACGTCGCCGCCGACGAAGTCGATGCCGTAGATATTCTGGCCTTTGTAGATGATGACGCAGAGGCCGCCGAGGACGACGAGCCAGGAGGCGATGAAGGCGGCTTTGCCGTACTTCACGAAGTCCACATGGATATCCTTGATGATGCGGCCCATGGGCAGGCGCTTGATGATGCCGCCGTCAACGAGCACTTCCATGACGAAGTGGGCGGTGATGAGCACGGAGATGAGCGTGGAGATGACGCCAATGGCGAGGGTGACGCCGAAGCCTTTGATGGGGCCGGTGCCGAGCCAGATCATGATGGCGCAGATGAGAAGCTGCACGAAGTGGGCGTCGAGGATCGTGGAGAGGGCTTTGTAGAAGCCGTTGCGGTTGGCGGAGGCGAGGGTTTTGCCGACCTTCAGTTCTTCGCGCATGCGCTCGAAGATGAGGATGTTGGCGTCCACGGCCATGCCGATGGTCAACACGATACCGGCGAGGCCGGGGAGAGTGAGGGTGGCTCCGAGGCTGGCCATGGTGCCGAAGATAATGAGGATGTTGAAGGCCAGAGAGAAGATCGCGACGACTCCACCGATGGTGTAGAAGGTGATCATGAAGGCGGCAACGAGGACGACGCCAATGATCGAGGCGCGCACGCCGCTGTCGATGGCGTCTTGGGCGAGGGAGGGGCCGACTTCGTATTGCTCCTTGACCTGCATGGGGAGGTCGAGGGGATTGTTGAGGACGTTGGCGAGTTCGATGGCCTGGCGCTGGGTAAAGGAGCCGGAGATGGAGGCGCGTCCGCCGGAGATTTCCTCTTTCACGGTGGGGGCGGAGTAGAGCTTGCCGTCGAGGACGATGGCGAGGCGTCCGAGGCGTCCGCTGCGCTGGCCGTTGGCGGCGATTTCGCGGGTGACGGCGGCGAAGCGCTTGGAGCCGGCGTCGTTGAAGTTGAGGGCGATCTGGAAGCGGCCGTATTCGTCGATGACGGCGGCGGCGTTGGAGACGCCGTCTCCGGTCATGTCGGGGCGTTGTTTGACGAAGACTTCTTCGATTTGAAGTTTGCCGCGGTCGTCGTGTTCGAGGGGAAGGATTTCGTAGCCGACGGGGGTTTCGACGCCGGGTCCGGGGGTGAGCGTGGGGTGAACGGTGCGGAATTCGAGGAGCGCGGGTTTTTTCACGCTATCGACGACTTCGGGGTTGTCGCGGGTGTTGACGCCGGCGAGTTGGACTTCGATGCGGCGGTCGCCAACGGCGCGGATGATGGGTTCGGTGACGCCGAGGCCGTTGATGCGGGTGTCGAGGATTTCGATGGCCTTGCTGAGCTTGCTGCCGCGTTCGGATTCGGCGGTCTGCTTGAGGGCGCTTTCGTCCACTTCGAGGGTGAAGGCGACGCCGCCTTTGAGGTCGAGGCCGAGTTGGAGTTTGCTCTTGGATTCCTTGAGGAGGTGGTCGAGGAGGATGTTGTTGCGCTTCTCGATGTTGACCAGGGAGCTTTCGAGGCGGATGCCGGGAAAATACTGGGAGAGGTCGATTTTTTGTTCGTTGGCGACGCTGCGCAGCGCGGAGAAGAAGGAGGGGGATTGGTGCTCGGCGTGGCGCTTGATGGCGGTGTCTACGAGGACGCGGAAGGCGGCGGCCTTTTCGGTTTCTTTGGTGGCCTCGGTTTGGACGTAGGTTTCAAACTTCCGGTCTTTGAGCGGGAAGAGCGTCCAGGCTGCCCAGCCGGCAATGGCGACACTAAGGATGAGCTTCCACAGGTTTTGTTTCAGCATGGTGGTTGGTTCGTTGATGTTGTTATTTGTTACTTTGCTTTTGATTCTGAAAACGAATTTCGCCACCGGGCCGGTGAGGCGCCGGATGGAGGGAGTAGGGCGCGAGTCTGGCGGCAGGTGGCGATGGCTTGTGGCGGGAGAGAAGGGGGGGGGAGGTGGAAGCGGGTTTGTCCGGCGCGTGCCAGTTGTTGACCGATGGTAGCGGGGACGGTCACCAAGGACGCGCAGACAGCCGGCGGAGCGGCTTACTTGCTGGCGTCACCGGCACGACGCACCACGGCCTGAATAAAACCCTTGCTGACCTCGACTTTGACGTTGTCGGCAATGCGGATGGTGAAGCGGTCGTCCTTCTTGTGGGTGATCTCACCATAGATGCCGCCGGAGGTGATGACTTCGTCACCGGTGCCCAGTTCGGAGAGCATTTTCTGGTGCTGCTTCTGCTTCTTGCGCTGGGGGGCGAAGACGAGGAACCACATCGCCACGAGCAGAAGGATGGGGAAGAGCAGGCCGAGCGGGCTGCCACCGGGAGAGGAGGAGGGAGCAGCGGGAGCGGCCTGGGCGATCAGGGACGGGAAGGTCTGGGAGAAAAACTGAGTCATTTTCGTCGTTGCGTGTTGGTGTGTTTGAAAAAAGAAACAGCGAGACAACCGTGTCCTCCGCTCTGAACGCAAGCTTTGTCTTAAGTCCATTCGGGTTCCGATTCGGTTCCCGAGTCCATCTGTCATAAACTCAGCCGCATTTTCGCCATCTTGAAACGCAAAGTCTCCTCCGCTCCCGCCGCCTGGTCTGCCACGCAATCCGAAGAACTGTATGGTTTCAAACGCTGGGGTGCGGGGCACTTCGGTGTCGATCCCGATGGTCTTGTCACCGTGCAACCGCTCGCCGATGGACGCGCCATTCGCATCACCGACGTTGTCCAGGAAGCCCTCGACATGGGCCTCAAGGCTCCGATGGTCATTCGCTTCCAAGACCTGTTGCGCCACCGCGTCGAACAGATCAACCGATGCTTTCGCGACGCGATCAAAGAAGAAGGCTACAAAGGCGATTACCGCGGCGTGTTCCCGATCAAGGTCAACCAACTCCGCGAAGTCGTCGATGAGATCGTCGATGCCGGCAAGGACTACGGTTACGGCCTCGAAGCCGGCTCCAAGCCCGAGCTCATGATCGCGCTGGCGATGCACGAGGGCAAAGACCGCCTCATCATCTGCAACGGCTACAAGGATCTCGACTACATCCGCCTCGCGCTCATCGGACGCAAAATCGGCAAAAAAATCATCATCGTCGTCGAACAACTCTCAGAAGTGGACGACATCATTGCCGTCGCGGCGGAAATCGGCGTGAAGCCCATGATCGGATTCCGCGCCAAGCTCCAGACGCGCGGCGAGGGCAAATGGTCTTCGTCCTCGGGCGACAACGCCAAGTTTGGCCTCAACACCGCCGAAATCCTCTTCGCCTGCGACAAACTCCGCAAAGCCAAGCTCACCACCGCCCTCCGCCTCGTCCACTTTCACATCGGCTCGCAAGTCCCCAACATCCTCACGATCAAGAACGCCGTCATCGAGGCCTCGCGCTTCTATTGTCAGTTGCACAAAATGGGCTTCCCCATGGGCTACCTCGACGTAGGCGGCGGCCTTGGCATTGATTACGACGGCTCCCGCACCAACTACGAATCCTCGATGAACTACACGATGGCCGAGTATGCGCGCGACGTCGTGGCCAACGTCCGCGACATCTGCGACACCGCCGGCGTCCCCCTGCCCGACCTCATCAGTGAATCCGGCCGCGCCGTCGTCGCCCCGCACTCCATGCTCGTTGTTGAAGTCTTCGAACGCATCAACAAGCGCGAAACCCTCGGCCGCCAGCACCAGCCCAAGGAAAAGCACAAAATCGTCACCGACCTCGAAGCCCTCCTCCGCAACCGCAGCAAACTCGGCAAACTCGAACGCTTCCACGACGCCGTCCAAGCCAAGGACCAAGCCTTCTCACTCTTCAACCTCGGTTACCTCGACCTCGAAAACCGCGCCGCCGCCGAGTCCATCTTCTGGCAAATCTGCGAACAAATCGCCCACGAACTCGACGACGGCGGCTACATTCCCGAAGACCTCGAACAACTCAAAACCCTCCTCGCCGACCAATACGTCTGCAACTTCTCCGTCTTTCAGTCCCTCCTCGACCACTGGGCGCTCAAGCAACTCTTCCCCATCGCCCCCCTCCACCGCCTCACGGAAAAACCCACCGTCAACGCCACCCTCGTGGACATCACCTGCGACTCCGACGGCAAGATCAACAGCTTCATCGACCTTCAGGACACCAAGGACTACCTCCAACTCCACCCCCTCAACAACAAGCCCTATTACCTCGGCGTCTTCCTCACCGGCGCCTATCAGGACATCATGGGCGACCTGCACAACCTCTTTGGCCGCGTCAACGAAGTGCACGTCTTCCTCGAAGAAGACGAACCCAACGGCTTCTACGTCGAGGAAACCATCGCCGGCAGCCGCATCAGTGACGTCATCGAAGGCGTGCAATACCAGTGGGAAGAACTCTGCCGCCGGATGAAAACGCAGATCGACCACGCCACCAAACGCGACCTCGTAAAACCCCGCGAAGGCGTGCGCATGACCGAATATTACGAAGAGCAAATGCGCTCCAAAACCTACCTCGGCATCACGCGCCCCAAACCCCGTCCCAAGCTCCCCCGTGCCGACGCCATCGCCGAAAACGGCAGACGAAGCCGAAAATAACCCCACCGCACACTCAGAACACCACACACACCGACCACACCACTACCAATCCATGAAACTCATCATCTCCATCATCAAACCCTTCAAACTCGAAGAAGTGAAAGAAGCCCTCACTGCCATCGGCATCGAAGGCATGACTGTCACCGAGTCCAAGGGATTCGGACGCCAAAAAGGCCACACCGAAATCTATCGCGGCAGCGAGTACACCGTTGATTTCCTCCCCAAGGTAAAACTTGAAATCGTGGTCCCCGACGACCTCGCCCCCAAGGCCATCGCCGCCATCACCAAGGCGGCCAGGACCGGCAAGATCGGCGACGGCAAGATCTTCGTCTTCCCCGTGGACGACGTGATCCGCATCCGCACCGAAGAGCACGGCGAAGCCGCCATCTGAGCAAACCCGCCAGTCGGCCAGCCAGCCGTCCCCTCCCCCCCCCCCCCTCCGCTTTTCCAGCATTTGCCAATCCGTGCGCAGTCTCCGCACTCGACGCGCGCCACTCGCTTTGCGAACGTGCCCGCCACTTATGGCAACATCCGCACGTCCCAAGAAAGTCGCACTCCTCACCGCAGGCGGCCTCGCGCCCTGCCTCAGCTCCGCCGTTGGCGGCCTCATTGAGCGCTACACCGAAATCGCGCCCGACATCGAAATCATCGCCTACCGCGGCGGCTACAAAGGCCTCCTCCTCGGTGACAGCTACAAAGTCGGCCCCGCCGAACGCGCCACCGCCCACATTCTCCACCGCCACGGCGGCAGCCCCATCGGCAACAGCCGCGTCAAACTCACCAACATCAAAGACTGCGTGAAACGCGGCCTCGTCAAAGAAAACGGCCAGGACCCGCAAAAAGTCGCCGCCGACCAACTCATCAAAGACGGCGTGGACATCCTCCACACCATCGGCGGAGACGACACCAACACCGCCGCCGCCGACCTCGCCGCCTACCTCGCCAAAAACAACTACGGACTCACCGTCATCGGCCTCCCCAAGACCATTGACAACGACGTCTATCCCATCCGCCAGTCCCTCGGTGCCTGGACCGCCGCCGAACAAGGCGCCCGCTACTTCCGCAACGTCGTTGCCGAGCACAACGCCAACCCCCGCATGCTCATCATCCACGAAGTCATGGGCCGCAACTGCGGCTGGCTCACCGCCGCCACCGCCGCCGAATACCGCAAACTCCTCGACCGCGAAGAATTCGTCCCCGGCCTCGGCCTCTCCCGCGCCAACCTCGACATCCACGCCATCTTCATCCCCGAAATGGCCGTGGACATCGCCGCCGAAGCCGCCCGCCTCAAAAAAGTCATGGATGAAACCGACAACGTAAACATCTTCATCTCCGAAGGTGCCGGCGTCGAATCCATCATCGCCGAAATGCAATCCAAAGGCCAGGAAGTCCCCCGCGACGCCTTCGGCCACGTCAAACTCGACGCCATCAACCCCGGCAAATGGTTCGGCGAACAATTCGCCAAAATGCTCGGAGCCGAAAAAACCCTCGTGCAAAAAAGCGGCTACTTTGCCCGTGCCGCCGCCGCCAACATTGACGACCTGCGCCTCATCAAAAGCTGCACCGACCTCGCCGTCGAATGCGCCCTCCGGCGCGAAGGCGGCGTCATCGGCCACGACGAAGACAAAGGCGGCGTCCTGCGTGCCATTGAATTCCCCCGCATCAAAGGCGGCAAACCCTTCAACCTCGCCACCCCCTGGTTTGGTCCCCTCCTCGCCGCCATTGGCCAGCCCCAAGGTGCCAAGGTGGACGTGAAACACTAACGTAAAACCTCGCAAAGCCGAAGCAAGGAGCGGCGGTCTTCATGAAAGCCGCCGGTTCGAAGTGGAGCGGGCGTCCCGCCCGCTCCGCGTTCCCCGTAGCGCAGGCATCCTGCCTGCAATCGAGTCGATTGCGCGAAGCGCCGCCGCCCAAATAGCCGAACCAACAGAAAACAGAAGAAGTCACCGCACTTCGCGCAACCTATGGATGGCAGGCAGGATGCCTGCGCTACTTCGGAATACCGGCGGCAGGATGCCGCCCCTCACTGCGGGCTCCCTGCGGGCTCACTCCCCCGCCACACTCAGCCGGATCGACTCCAAATTTTCGCTCACCAGTTCCCCCATCGACTCGCAATCCAGATAAGCCCTCCGCTTGTAGTGCTCCGCCAATGACACGCGCAACTCGCGCACATTCTCCGGCGGCGCAAGACGGTCGCCCGACATCGCCGTCAGCAACATCGTCAGCCGGTCCTCGATGATCTCCGCCCGCTGCAACATCAAGACCTGCTCCTCGCGCTCGTATTGCCGCGCCGTCTCGATCCGCAGATGCTTCATGCAAAACAACGCCAGCGCCCGGTTGTCCTTAAAAAACTGCGGACGATACAAGTTCATGCGCCCCTCGTAACTCTGCTGGTCAAAATCCATCGCCCGCAGCCGGATCTGCGCCCCCTCGAAATCCGGCGTGAACACCACCACGTAGTTGTAACTCCGCATGTCGCCCAGCAAGCGCACGAAACACCGCGTGTTAAACTTCACCAACTCCTTCGCCAGCCGGATGGGCTTGATCTCCGGACTCTCCATCCAGCGGCTGATAAACTCGTTGCCCGGAATACCCGCGATATGCTCCTCGATGAGCGTGTTGCCGCACGTCAGATAGTTCATCCGATTCGGCGACAACAAGTGCTCCAACTCCAGCCCGTAGATGCGCGACGCGTCGCCCGTCTTGACGTAGAAATGATCCGGGTTGTCGTTATACGCATTCACAATCCGGATACGAAACGGCGCCGAGTTGCCGAACGCGCAGTAGTCGATCCGGTCGATGTAAAGGTGCTGCATGACCGACATGTCGCCATCGACGCGCAGGATGGCGTAAACCTGTTTCAAATCCTCCTGCAACGCCTGCATCTCCAGCGGCTCGTAAACCACGCCCTCCCACAACGTCTGCCGCCCCTTCGCGTCGCTCAACGGCACGCTGTCGCTGAACCGCCGCAACCGCTCGTAAGTCACCGGCAGCTCACGTTCGCGCCGCCACCGCCGCAAATACGTCCGCAAAGGCTCGCTCACCGGAAAACTCGGTTTCTTCTGCTGCGTGCGCACCGGCCGTTGTTCTTCGATCTCCATGACACCCCGCAGACTGCCCGCTCCAGCTCCCATCTGGCGATTGTAATGTGACGTTGACCCGGCCGCCCCGGCGTGCGATTAGTGCGCGTTCGCGGCGGACGCCGACTCATCAAACCGGCAGCCTGCCGCGTTCCATCCAACGCCACCACCCGTGCTGCTCGTCATCGACAACTACGACTCGTTCACCTATAACCTCGTCCAATACTTCGGCCAACTGGGCGTGGAACAACGTGTTTACCGCAACAACGAGATCACCCCCGCCGAAGCCCTCGCGCTCAACCCGGAGCGCGTCCTCATCTCGCCCGGCCCCTGCTCGCCCGCCGAGGCCGGTGTCTCGCTCGACATGATCGCCGCCTTCGCCGGCAAAAAACCCATCTTCGGCGTCTGCCTCGGCCATCAATCCATCGGACACTATTTCGGCGGCCGCGTCATCCGCGCCGACCGCCTCATGCACGGCAAGACCTCCCCGATCCTGCACCGCGACACCGACGTCTTCCGCGGTCTCCCGCAAGGCTTCGCCGCCACGCGCTACCACTCGTTGCTCGTCGAACGCGCCACCCTGCCCGACTGCCTCGCCATCACCGCCGAGACCGCCGAAGGCGAAATCATGGGCCTCGCCCACAAGACGCTCCCCATCTGGGGCGTCCAATTTCATCCCGAGTCCATCGCCACCGAAGGCGGCATGAAGATCCTCGAAAACTTCCTTAGCCTTTAAACCCGTTACCATCATGCGCTGTCCCAAATGCACCTCCATTGACGACAAAGTCATTGACTCCCGCATCAGCCGTGAAGGCACCACCATCCGTCGCCGCCGCGAATGCCTGGAATGCGGTCACCGCT
This sequence comes from Geminisphaera colitermitum TAV2, assembly GCF_000171235.2. Taxonomy (GTDB): domain Bacteria; phylum Verrucomicrobiota; class Verrucomicrobiia; order Opitutales; family Opitutaceae; genus Geminisphaera; species Geminisphaera colitermitum. The sequence continues at coordinate 75,621 of NZ_ABEA03000041.1, forward strand.
TTACCACGACAGAGACCTTCGTTCGCGAAGGCATTGTCGTTCTCAAACGCGACGGACGCCGCGAAGACTTTGAACGCGACAAACTCATCCGCGCCATCCGCGTCGCCTCCCACAAACGCCCCATCGACGCCGAGCAAATCTCCATGCTGGCCGAGGACGTGATTGATGTTCTGGAGACGCAATACGACAGCGAAATCCCCTCCAGCGCCATTGGCGACGCCGTCATGCAGCACCTCCGCAAGATCGACCAGGTCGCCTACGTGCGCTTCGCCAGCGTTTACAAAGAATTTCGTGACGTCTCCGAGTTCATGCAGGAAATCAAGACACTGGACGGAAAAAGCTGATCCGAATGTCCCCCCCCCCCCCCCCCCTTCCGCGCGACCAACTGCGCCGCCTGTATTTCATTGATTCGCTTTTTGCGCCGCTGACCGGGCACGACCTTTATCTGGCGCGTCAAATCCATGAAGCCATTGCCTTCAGCCTGACGGAGCTTGAGACGCGAACCCGTGAGCATCCCGAATTTGCGGCGCGTTACGATGCGGAGTTCAACGCCGCCGCCGCGCGCCTCCTGCAACGTTTCTTCAATGACCAGCGACCCGGCCACGGATTTTTTCACTGGGATGCCCTTGGCACTACCACCTCGGCGACGCCGCTCTTTGCGCGTGCGGAACTGATGACAGGTCTCAAGCGACTCGCGCCCTACCGCGAATCCACGTTGCTCGTCACCAATTTGCGTCCGGCCTTCCTCCCCCCCCAAGCCCGCGCCACTCCGCGCCGCCAGCGCGACTACACCGAAGCCCTTCGTTACGTGCAGGACCTGGCCGCCCGCCGCATTCACCACGAAGCGAATCTGCAGTTGCTCTTCCTGTAGAACACAAAGCCCTCAACAACCTGCAAAAAAGCCCTTTGGAAAGATTTCCAAAGGGCCAAAGTGGGTGCAGGGGTTGGATTTGAACCAACGACCTTCAGGTTATGAGCCTGACGAGCTACCAGGCTGCTCCACCCTGCAACAAAGGAACAGTAAAGAGGCCGAGACCGTGTCGCCTGTTTTTATTCTGTCAATACACTTTAAATAATTTTCCCCGCTCTTTTTATCCCACCCCTTCACCAACAACAAAAACGTGACCATCTCGACCTCTGCCATCCCCCCCCCCCCCCCCTCCGCCTTTCTCCCGCCCGACTACGATCCCACACGCCCCATCGCCCTGCTCTCCGGCAAAGGCCTTTACCCCCAACTCGTCGCACGCTCCATCCGCGCCGCCGGGATTCCACTGCGACTCGTCGCGTTTGACGAAGAAACCCCGCAGGAATTGATCGCCACCTTCCCCGAAGCCGAACGTCGCACCATCCTCGTCGGCCAGCTTGGCAAAATGCTCAAGGCCATCCGCGAACTGCGCGCCGGCTACGCCCTCATGGCTGGACAAATCACCCCGCGCCGCCTCTTCAAAGGCCTCCACCCCGACCTCAAAGCCCTCGCCATCCTCGCACGTCTCAAACGCCGAAACGCCGAAACGATCTTCGGCGCCATCGCCTCGGAAATCGAAGCCCTGGGCGTGCGTTTGCTCGATGCGCGCTGTTTTATCGACGCGCACCTCGCCACACCCGGCGTCATGACCCGTGGCAAATTTCCCATCGAGCGCGAGAGCGTTGACCACGGTCTGCACATCGCCCGCGAATGCGCCCGGCTCGACATCGGCCAGGGTTGCGTAGTGCGCAAAGGCACCGTGCTCGCCGTTGAAGCCTACGAAGGCACCGATCCCATGCTGCGCCGCGTCGGCGAATTCAAGACCGACGAAGCCGTCTTCGTCAAAGTCGTCAAAACCGCGCAAGACTACCGTTTCGACGTTCCCTGCTTCGGTCTGCAAACGCTCGAAAACATGCACGCCTCCGGCATCAAGGCCGCCGCCATCGAAGCCGGGCGCGTCATCATCCTGGACAAACCCGCCGTCCTCGCACGCGCCCACGAACTCGGCATCAGCCTGCTCGGCGTCGAATAAATTACGAACGACGAACCGAAGTTACGCAGAGGGACGAGTCGCAACGCACCCCGTTTGAAGTGGCGCGGGCGTCTCGCCCGCCTCTGACGGCTCCCCTCCCCCCCCCCCCCCCCCGACTTCACGCCCGCGGGTGCGCCTTGTCGTAGATATCGCGCAACCGGGCGATGCTCACGTGGGTGTAAATCTGTGTCGTATTCAAACTGGCATGACCCAGCAACTCCTGCACCAGACGCAGGTCCGCCCCCGCGTTGAGCAGATGCGTGGCGTAACTGTGGCGCAACTTGTGCGGCGAAAGGTCGGTCGGCAGGCCGGCCAGCGCGAGATAGCGTTTCAGCATTAGCTGCACCTGCCGCACGGGCATGCGCTCGTGCTCCGGCGTCACCAGCACGGGAGCGGCGGGCGATGTGTCGCGGGCGTATTCGTTTTTCCACTTCACAAGAACGGCCAGGGCGACTTTGCCGAGCGGACACAGGCGCTCTTTTCTGCCCTTGCCGAGAACGCGGGCCACGCCGCTCGTAAAGTCGATCTGCCCGTAGTCGAGCGCGGTCAATTCGCTGACGCGCAGGCCCCCGCCGTAAAGCAGTTCCATCGCCAGCCGGTCGCGCCAGGCGGTGAAGGGCGTGATGTCCGCCACATTGTCCAGCAAACGCTGCGGCCCGGACAACAGGAGTTTCATTTGCTGCTCGGTGAGAAATTTCGGCAGGCGTTTTTCGAGTTTGGGCAGCGCCAGCCCGACCAGCGGATTGCGCGACACACGGCCATGACGGAGCCAGTATTTGTAAAACGAACGCAGCCCGGAAACATGATTGTGCAGCGTGCGCCGGTCGAAGCGCCGCTGGCCCTCGATGACAAAATCACGGAGATCGCGCGGCGTGAGCTTGTCGGGTGCGAGAGATGCAGCGGATTCGTTTGCCGCGTCGCGCAGTCCCGAGGAAACCAGCCAGCGGTAAAAATCTTCGAACGCCTGTCGGTAGTTGCGAACCGTATACACCGAATAACGGCGTTCGCGGGCCAGATAATCGAGAAACGGCGTCAGCCACTCGGCGACGATGGCGGGCGGCACGGCTGGCTGTTGGGCGTTCTCGGTCACGGCGTTTTTCTTAACCACTAATGGACACTAATGAACACTAATTTCGGAGGGCGGATTTGTAGTGGGGAAAGCATTACTTTCCGATGTAGGGGCGTCGCTTGCGACGCCCGCGATTGGTAAGTGTGCCGCGTCCGGCAGACGCGGGCGTCGCAAGCGACGCCCCTACCATGCATGATTTTGTCACTTATTTTTGAATACAATTTCAAGGCCTGCTTATTAGTGCCCATGAGTGTGTATTAGTGGTTAAGCAGGTTTGGTTTCAGTGCGAACCTTCGCCTCGATGGCGGCCTTTACGCGGTCCGTTTCCCGGCGCAGCGCGCCTTCGGGATCGAGTCCGGCGTCGCGGGCGGCGGCGGCGAGTTGGAAGAGGTGACGCCCCAGGCGCTCGTCGTCGAGATGCGTGGCGATGGACTTGATCTGCGGCGCGTCCGCGGCGTCGCCGACCGGAATGTTTTTTTTGCCGATCTGCTTCCAAATGGCCTCGGCATACATGAGGGCGGGGAGACGGGGTGGTTGTTCTTTGAATACACCGGATTGCGCGGGGCCGTTTTTCTTTTCCTGCGCCTTGATCTCGTCCCACTTCGTAATGACATCGGCGGCGGTGCCGAGTTTGTCATGGTTTCCGAATACATGCGGGTGACGGCGGATGAGTTTGTCATTCACTTCACGGGCGACGTCGTCGAGGTCGAACGCGCCCGTTTCGGAGGCGATTTGCGCGTGGAAGATCACCTGGATGAGCACGTCACCCAGTTCCTCGCGCATGTGCGGCAGGTCGTTGCGGTCGATGGTGTCGATGAGTTCGCTGACTTCGTCGATGAGGCAGCGCACGAGGGTCGCGTGGGTTTGTTCGATGTCCCACGGGCATCCGCCGGGGGCGCGGAGACGGGCGATGGTTTGGCGAAGATCGTCGATGGCTTGGCTCATGGTGTGGTGCGAAAACGCCGAGTGAACCAAATCGACCGTCGAGGGCAACCGCACATCGGAGGGCGGGTCTCCTGACCCGCCGACGATGCGAAGCATCGCGATTCCGGATGGGCGCGGCTGTGCCGCGTCTGGCGGGTCGGGAGACCCGCCCTCCGATGTTTTTACTTACAGCAAGTCGGCGGCGAGTTCGGCGAGACGGGAACGTTCGCCCTTGGTCAGCTTCACGTGCGCGGCGAGGGCTTGGCCCTTCATCCGGTTGTGACAGTAAACGAGCCCGTTGCTGCGCGCATCCACATAAGGATTGTCGATCTGCGCAGGGTCGCCGATCAGCACGATTTTCGAGCCTTCGGAAATGCGCGTGATGACGGTTTTGACCTCGTGCGGCGTGAGCTGCTGCGCTTCGTCGAGAATGAAGAAGCGGCGGGCGATGGAACGCCCGCGGATGAAACACAACGCCTCGACCTCCACCAGTCCGCTCTTGATGAGCCGCTCATACGGTTTCATCGGAGCGAGGTTCCCATTGGCCCCTCCCCCCCCCCCCTGGCCGGAGTGATTTCCGTTCGAAGAGACAAACGGCGCGGACGCAGCCTCAAGAGCGGCGTCGTGGTGTCTTTTCTGTTTTTTCTTCGACGTCTTCATCGCCGCGAACTGCGGGTCCTTGGGCGGCTTGGAGGGCATCAGCACTTCCAGCGCATCGAAGTAGGGTTGGAGCCAAGGCTTCATCTTTTCTTCCATGGTGCCGGGCAGGAAACCGATGTCCTTGCCGAGCGCCATCACGGGGCGGGAGATGGAGACGCCGTCGTAGCGCGAGTGGTCGTCGTGCGTCTGGTGCAGGGCGCAGCCGATGGAGAGGAGCGTCTTGCCGGTGCCGGCCTTGCCGTAGCAGGTGATGAGCGAGATGGAGTCGTCGAGCAGCGCATCCACGAGGAACTGCTGTTCGAGGTTGCGCGGGCGGATCGGGATGCCGCCGGGGGCTTTGACGAATTCGGGGATTTTGAGGCGGCGCACGATGCCTTCGCCGTAGTGGCGGGCGGGCATGGTCTTGCCCTCGTCGGAGCGCAGCAGCACGTATTCGTTGAGATGGAGCGCGCCGGACGGTTGCACATCCGCGCCTGTAGTGGCGGCGCCATGACCGATGTCAAAAAAGCCCTCCGAGCAAAAACGCTGGAGTTCGTAGATCGTCACCGGCACCACGCGGTAGGAGGCCTCGTCATCCGTGGCGGCGAGGGGAACCTTGTCGTTGAGGTAATCCTGCGCCTCTAGGCCGACGGCGCGGGCCTTGAGGGCGACGTTGACATCCTTGGTGACGAGAATCGTGGGCGGCGGGTAGGCGTCCTTGACGAAGACGGCGGCGGCGATGATCCGGTTGTCCTTCTTGCCCATGTCGGGGAGCACGGCGCGGAGGGCGCGCATGCCGGGGCTGTCCTTAAGCGAGGGGTCGGCGAGGTAGGGGTTGATGATGACGGAGAGGGTGCCGCCGTTTTCGAGCCGCACGCCTTCGTGCATGGAGCGCGAATCGGGGAGCAGTTCGGAGAGTATCCGATGCACGCGGCGGGCGTTGCGGCCTCGCTCGGTGGACTGCTCCGTCTTGATGGCATCGAGCTCTTCCAAGACCTCCACCGGGATTGCGAGGTTGTTATCCTCGAATTTGAAGATGGATTGCGGGTCGTGGAGCAGGACGTTGGTGTCGAGCACGAAGGTCTTGACCTTCGCAGAGAACTTGAGCCGTGGTTTGTGAACGCTGGTCCCGCTCAGATGTTCCATATGTGGATAACGTGTGAATAACCGTGCGTATGTTGCCCCTCTTGTCGATGGCGGAGTGATGTTTTCCGATATTTTTTTGTAAGGTTCTGCCACTGTTCCCACAATCAATCCTCTCGCGCCGCGCCGTCGCCGCCGGCATGGTCTTTTGTTCACTTTTCCGTATTTCCATATTTTGGCTTCTCTTCACACACATCACATGAGCACCCACACTGCCTCCGTCCCCGCCATTAAATTCGCCGCCGAGCATGTCGCCTGGCAGGCCTCCGACCCGGTCGCCGTCGCCGCCTGGTATGTCAAGCACCTCGGCTTCGAGGTGGTGCGCCAGGGGCCCGCGCCGGTTCACATGCACTTTATCGCGGACGCCACGCGCCGTCTCGTCATCGAGATCTACAACAATCCCAAGGCCAGCATCCCCGACTACCGCACCTACGATCCGCTGCATCTGCACGTCGCCTTCGCGGTCGAAAACCCCGCCGCAGCCCGCGATTACCTGCTGGCCAATGGGGCCACGCTCGCCGCCGACTTGGAAAATCTCCCCAATGGCGACCAGATCATCATGCTGCGCGATCCGTGGGGCTTCGCCGTGCAGGTGCTCAAGCGCGCCAAGCCAATGCTCTAAGCAGCACGGCGGCATCCGCATTTCCCGTTGCAGCCGTTTCCGAACATTGCCTTTTGAGGCCGCTCGCGCAGCGTCGCCGCCATGCAGCCGCACGAGCTTTTTAAGGACATCCTCAAAAAAACCAGCGCCAAACAAATCGCCTCCGATCTGGGCGTGTCATTGTCGCTGGTTTACAAGTGGAGCGAAACCCCGGGGGGCGACACCGGCAGCGGCAGCAATGCCAGCAGTGGTGGCAGCGGCTCCCACAATCCCCTCGCGCGCGTCGGCCAGCTCATCGCCTCCACGGGCGACATCCGCCTCGCCCAATGGGTCTGCCAGCAGGCCGGCGGCTTTTTTATCCACAACCCGGAGGCGCATCCCAACACCCGCCCGCTGGCCCCTGCCACCAGCAAAATCGTGGAGGAATTTGCCGAAATGCTGTCCCTCATCGCCGCCGCCTCCGCCGACCAGAAAGTGACCCCCGAAGAGGCCGCCTCGATCCGCGCCCGTTGGGAACAGCTCAAAAGCGTCACCGAAGGCTACATCCGCGCCGCCGAAACCGGTACGTTTCACCCGCCGGAATCCACGCACTGATGGACTGACGCACCGGACCCGACCTTTGGCGGAACCCGACTTTTAGACCTTCGACTTTGAGACTTTCGACCCTTTAGACTTCCGGCTTTTATCCAAATCCATGTCCCAAGTTCGCGTTCGATTCGCTCCCAGTCCCACCGGTTTCTTCCACATCGGAAGCGCCCGCACCGCCCTCTTCAACTGGCTCTACGCCCGCCATACCGGAGGCACCTTTGTCCTCCGCATTGAGGACACCGACCACGCCCGCAACAGCGAAGCGTTTTTGAATGTCATCTACGACAGCCTCCGCTGGCTCGGCATGGACTGGGATGAGGGTCCGGGCGTGGGCGGCGATTACGGTCCCTACCGCCAGAGCGAGCGCGACGCCATCTACCGCGAATACCTCCAAAAACTCACCGCCGCCGGACGCACCTACGAGAAGGACGGCGCCATCTGGTTCAAGCTCCTCGGCGAACGCTCGGAGGTGTTTGACGACCATCGCAAAAAAACCGTCACCAAGGTCGCCAACAAACCCGTCGTCATCGACGATTGCATCCGCGGTCGAGTGGAGCGCACCGAGGACGAGGATTTTGTCATTTTCCGCTCCGACGGGAATCCCGTTTTCCACTTCGTCAACGTGGTGGACGACATCACGATGAAGATCACCCACGTGATCCGCGGCGAGGACCACCTCTCCAACACGAGCAAGCACGTGGAACTTTACCAAGCCTTCGGCGCACCCGTGCCCGCCTTCGCGCACATCCCGCTCATCCTGAAACAAAACGGTCCCGGCAAGATGTCCAAGCGCGACCAGGGCGCGCTCGTCGAGGAGTATCAGCGCCGCGGATACCTGCCCGAAGCCGTGGTCAACTTCCTCTGCCTGCTCGGCTGGAACCCCAAGGACGATCGCGAAAAAATGCCCATCGCCGAGATCATCGGGCGTTTCGACTTCCCCGGCGTCAACCAGAGCAACGCCCGTTTCGACGACAAAAAAATGGCGCACATGAACATGGCCTACCTGCTCGAACTGCCGCCCGAGCGCTTCGTCGCCCACGCCCGCGTCTACTTCGAACGCCAAACCGAGGCCTCCGCAACCGATACCCCCCCCCTCCTCGCACCCGCGCTGGCGGCTGATCCGGCGTATTTCCGCGACGTGATGCTACTCGCCCAACCCAAGATCAAATCCGTCGAAGAATTGCCCGCCTACACGGTGTATTTTTTCACCGACGATTATCCTGTGGACGAAAAAAACCGGACCAAAGTTTTGGGCAAAGGCGATCCGAAGGCGCGGCTCGCCGAGCTATCCGCTGCCCTGTCCGACGCGGATTTTTCCAGTGACGCGAACATTGAGACTGCGATCAAAGACCTCGCCACTGCGCGCGGCCTTGGATTTGGCGACTACCAGGCCGTCTCGCGTCTGGCCGTGACGGGGGTCCCTGCTGGTCCGAGCCTGACGAGTCTCTTCCGACTCCTCGGCAAAGATCGCGTGCGCGCCCGTCTGGATCGCTTCGCCGCGAGCCTGTGAGGCCATTGCAATAAAAAATCTGGAAAATCCTATTGACCCGCCGTGTAGGATTCATTGTCTCGCCCATCTCTCAAGCGGACGTAGCTCAGTTGGTAGAGCACCACCTTGCCAAGGTGGACGTCGAGAGTTCGAACCTCTTCGTCCGCTCCATTTTATTGAAAGCCCCGGTAATTGAATAAGTTACCGGGGTGTTTCTTTTTCAGGACTGCCGAAGCATTCCATCGGATTGATTTCCGGGCAATAGGGAGGCAAGGGCAGCACTCGCAGGTTAGATTGCGGTTTCAGCAAGGCCTTCACGCCGTTCGCTTTTATGCGAGGCGCGCTTTTCGCGGCGGACACGTTGCCAGTGCGGCTCGGGGGCTTCACCGGCCATGATGCAGCCTTGCGGTTGGATTTCGCCGACCACGGTTGCGAGGCCGAAACGGGCGATCTGGGCTTTTACTTTGGTCGCGTCTTTGTAGCCGAGCGGGGACTCGGAGAGGTCGGGCGCACCGTTGAACCAGCGCACGTCGATTCCTTGCGTCACCGAGGACAGAACTTCTTTTACGCGGGCGGGATCGATCTCGCCGTCGCTGTCTTTGTAGGGACGCAGCATAGCGGAACGCGAGAGGTTGCGGCCTGCGCCGTGTGGACAGAAGGAGAGGTAATCGCTGTTGTCCGCGCCGAGCACGAGGAGGATTTCGCGTGCCATGTTGAGCGGGATCAGACCAAGCAACGGGCGGCCTTGCTCGTCGCGCCAGGCTGGCGTGGCTCCTTTGCCGTGGAGGAAGGTGCTGCCGCGTTTCCACACAAAATTGTGCTCGTTGCCGATCTGCGCGAGGGAGCGTTGTCCGATGCGGCCAAGAAAGGCGTCGTGAATCACGGCGTGGTTGGCGCGCGTCCAGCGGGCAATGTATTGCAAGGCGTCCCAGTAGGCTGCGCCTTCCGGTGAATCGGCGGGTAACCACACGGCGGCGTCGGGGATGTTTGTGGCGTTTTCGTCGCACCAACTGCGGGCGGCTTTCTGGCCGCGTTTGTAAAGGTCGGCGCCGATGCCGCGCGATCCGTGGTGAGTCACGAGAACGTTGAACTTGCCGTCGCGGCGCGTGATCGTCTCGGCCAGTTCGGTGTAACCGGCGGTTTCGAGCGCGGCGCGTTGTGCATCCGTGAACTGGATACGTCCGACGTAGACGAAGTGGTTGCCGTCGCCTTGGGTGCCGAGGAAATCTTGGGCGCGGCTGCGCAGGCCGGAGAGGAAGGGGTTGTCCCACACCGGCTCGTTGAGCACGGCGGAGGTGAATTGTTGGCCACGCGGACGTCCACCGGCACCGAAGTGCGTTACTTTTTGCAGGTGGTTCATGAGTTCTTCGACCGGATGGTTGTCGGCGAAGAAGGTCGCGAACATCGAACAACAAATGTCCGCCGAGTGTGCGCCGGGAATGATGGCGTTCTCCACGGCGATGGCACCTCCAACCGGGATGGTTGCGGTGCCGCCTCCGGTCGGACAGGTGTCGGGCATCAGCACGCCGCGTTGGACGACAGGCGTATGCAGGAGTTCCATCATGCGCTGACGCGCGGAGGCAACGTTGGTAGTTTCCTCGTCGGTCTCGGTTTCAACGGCTTCGGCGAGCGGAGCGTTGGAGGCGCGCGGTTGGATCAGCGGGACTTGTTTGGGAAACTCCTGTTCGAGTTGGGTAAAGATGAGTGCGCGGTCGAGGCCAGTGGCGTCGAGTTCACGTGCGCGGCGAAGGGCAGAGCCGAGTCGGCGGCCTTCGAGCCAACCAGCCGCGAGCAAATCGCGGGCTTTGATTTCCATATTCATGATAAAAGAGAGTTGATCGGGACACCGGCCTGAGGCGATGGCGGACAGAAATAGGCGGCAAAGGTTTGAGCCTTTAGGTGTGAGGTTTGCTTTTTGAAACGTTGAACGATGACGGTTAACAATCAGGTCGGTATCGTTTGGTGAAACGACTTTAAAGGTCGTCCAGAGGCACCCGAGGATGCCGATGTGCCTGTTGTCTGTCAGTCGTCGCTCAAGCCGGGCCCGAAAATAAAGTTAAACGGCGAGAGGAATGCGCGTGCTCGCGTTGAATTCGTCGATCTCGTCTTGAAGACGTTCGATCTCGGTTTGGTAGGCGACAGTCAGGCGGTCCACCTCGTCGCGAGTGATCACCGCAACATAAACGGTGCGGGAAGCCTCGTCGCGGCTGAGGAAACCGACGCGTTCGATTTCCGTGCCTTCCTTGGTGTTGAGCGCCTGGACGAAGGCGAGGAGGCCGCGGAGTTCGGCTTGGAGGTTGAGTTTTCCGTAGATGCCGTGATCGAGGCCGGTCACGCCAGCGTTGGCAGCGGCAAGAGCGCCCTTGAAGGCGGCGAGTTCGCGGGAACGGGTGACGCTCTCGTCGAACGCGGCGCGCACGTCGGCACGGGCGGGTTGGGTGTCCTTGCGGGAATTTTCGCGCTGCACGATTTCGCGCAGGCGGGCAACTTCACCGGCAAGGCGGTTCTTGTGCTTCAGGGCATGGGATAGGGTGATGGTTTTCATGTTCGTTTTATTTGGTTTGGTTGAGTGAGAGAATAGAGTGTTCGGAGGATTCAAGGTAGAGGAGATCGCGCAGAATACCTGATTTGTTAGTCATGTTTCTGTATGGATAAAAAAAATGAGAGCCGAGTAGCGCAGCCGGGGGGGGGGGGGGAGGAGGCTGCGGGAGGGCGCATCAGTCCCGGCTGCGGTTGACGAAGCTTTGCCAGAGGGCGAGGACGACGAAATCGGCACGGAGTTTTTTCTCGCCGGCTTCACGGACTTGGCGGGCTCGTTCGCGGGAGACGCCGAGTTCGACAGCAATCGCGTCGAGCGTGGCGTCTTCCAGATAGTAGCGGCGGAGCGCCAGCGCTTGGTTGGCAGGCAGGCGGTCAAGCGCAACGCCGAGGCTGGCACGGATGTCGTCGAGTTCGACGACTTCGGCTGGCGAAGGCAGTTGCGTGTCAGGGATCGTGTCCCACTCGATTTCAGTGGTGTCGGTGGCTTGTGTGGCGGCATCGATTGCTGAAGTTAGCTCGGCTTTCGTGAGCTGGGTGGCGGATGCGATTTCGTCCAGAGTTGGAAGGCGTCCGAGGCGCTTGGTCAGTGCGGTGCGGGCGCGGGCGATGAAGCTGATCCGGTTGCGTTGGCGGCGGCTGAGCGGGTCGAGGCGGCGGAGTTCGTCGAGCATGGCGCCGCGCACACGTACGTAACAGTAGGCGCGCACGTCGTCGGGTTCGCCGTTGCGTTGGCCGAGGGCGGCGATGAGCGCGAGTTTGCCAACAGAGGCGAGGTCGTCGCGCGCGATGTTGGCCGGCAAACGTCGGGTGAGGGTGGCGAGCGCCGTTTCAACGATGTCGAGGAAATCGGCGAGGTGGATTGGAAAAGTGGATACGCTGGTCATGAGTGGGCGGCAGCCCGCAGAGGGAGGATGGGAATGCGCGTCCTCATCTGCGGGTTGCCGTCAGGGCGTGAGGAAGTGTCGCCAGTCTGGGTGTCGGGCTTCGCGGATCGTCATGGAGGCCGGTAGCGGCGCGGGTGCCTTGGGCCTGCGCAACAAGCGGAGTCCGGCTTCGTGCGGGAGTCGGTTGGCTTTGAGGGAGTTGATTTCCCGCTTGGCCCACACGAGGTTCTCGAAGCTGTCGCGTCCGCCGCGGTCGCGTGGAACGACGTGATCGAGGTTGCCGCCGTGTTTGCCAACGTGTTCGCCGGTGTATTGGCAGACGCCGCCGTCGCGTTCGAAGATGGCTTCGCGCGTGAGTCGCGGGATGCGCACCGGCATTTTCGCAAACTGAGTTGCAACGATGACGGTGGGGACGCGGATGCGGAGTCTTGGCGTGGTGATGGCGAAATCGAAATCGCGCACCGGCAGTTCGATCCACTCGCTCCAGGGGAGCGGATTGAGGAAGAGCGGTCGGTCGAAGTTCCACGCGCCGTCGTCGAATTTTGGATACGCGATGTCGAGGCCGAGCGCGGGAGGCAGATCGGCGTTGCCGCCGTTGAGGGCGACGAGGGCTTGCTTGACGGTGCGGTGTCCGATGACTTGCCAGGCGCGGTTGAGCGACAGGACGATGGGTTTGTCGAGGATGTCAGACATGGGAAGTTGTGATGGTGGTGAATGGTGTGGGCTTTTCGCCGGGCATGGTTTTGCCAACGATGGTGTGTGTTCTTTTTTGAAAAATGGACCTCGCGGCGGGACTTCCACCCGCAACGTCGCGTTCGAAGCGCGGTATGATATGTTTTTCACCACGCGAGGAAATGGGTCCTCCTGCCAGGACTTGCACCTGGACCTCGGCCTTCGCACGGCCGTGTGATGGCTTTTTCACTACAGGAGGAAAATGGGGCCCGGCGCCGGAATCGCACCGGCCTCGTCCGGCTTACAAGGCCGGCACGGAGACTTGCGCTCCGCTCTCCCCGATACCAACGGGATGCGGCGCTTCCTACGCTTTGCCGGAATGCTTAATCAGATCATTTTCAAAAAATCTGTAGTCATCACCTACCTGGTAGGGAGGCCTCTCCGAGGCCTCCGCTGTTCGTAGTGTGAGAGTGAATACGAAATTCACAGGTAGGAGGGCGGGAGGCGGAGGCCTCGGAGAGGCCTCCCTACCGTCAAGGCAAGGGCCATAGTTTTGAAAAAACGCGCTAGTGGCTGCGGCGGGAGGATTCGCACCTCCATTCACGGATTCAAAGCCCACTGTCCTGCTCGTTAGACGACACCGCAAAAATTGGTCAGGTGGGTGGGATTTGCACCCACTTCCCCGGCTTCACGGGCCGGTGCCCCGCTGACTGGGCCACACACCTGACAAAAAATGGTCGGAGCGGCGTGATTCGCACACGCGTGATCTCGGTCCCAAGCCGAGTACCTGACTTCTAGGCTACGCTCCGAAAGATGGGTGCGGGTGTCGGACTTGCACCGACGCATCGTGGCTTATGAGACCAGATGGAGCACTCGCTCTACCCGCAAAAAAAATGATGGAGGCTCGCGGTTTCGCTGAGCGTTTCATTGCAAAAAAGAACACACACCATCGTCCCTCTCGCCCGATTGGTTCGGGCGGTTTGGACGGCCGCAGGATTTTGTGCGGGCCTTGGCTGATTGACTGGGCTCAGCGATGAAGCCGCTTACGGAATATGGAAAACGAGTGTGAACCCGGATTCCCGGAAGCGGCTGGCCTGAGTTGAGGCACAAAAAAACCACTTCGGGAAAGAAGTGGTCGCATGTGAGGTTGTTAAAATACCTCGGCGTTAAAAGATACCACTTCGATGTTTGCCTGCGTAATCGGGTCGGAATCCGACCGGTTCGCTACGCATGGTCGTCTGGCTTGTCGGCAGATTCGCACACGACCGATGACGCTCCGATAGATGGAGGGCTGTGAGAATAAGTCGTGTGGTTCGATTCATGGCAGAAGGTTGAAATGATTAGGTGTTCGTAGAATTACAACGGATCGGGCGGTTCTGAAATCAAGAGGGATTTTGAAAATTCTTTCTCAATCTTGCGAAACTGCAAAATCCGTTGTCCCGACATCCTACCAGAATAGCCGGTGCTTGCCATGTGCGAAGGCGCAGGATACCTGACTTTGGAATCATGTTTGAAAAACTCTTCTCCGAACGCGGTCTTTCGCTGGATCGCATGCGTGTATTGGTCGAGGTGCACGACGCCGGCAGCATCGCCCAGGCGGCGCCGGGCGACCCGATCCGCCAGAGCCAATACAGCCGGCAGCTTCGGGAACTATCCGAGTTTTTCGGCTGCGAGGTGGCGCAGCGGCAGGGCAAGCTGCTCAAGCTCACCGGGCAGGGACGACGGCTGGCCGATCTGACCCGTGAACATTTTCGCTCGCTGGAAGATTTTCGCGCAGAGTGCGCGGCCGAAAGTTTGGACTACACGATCGCCGCTGGCGACAGCCTGCTGCACTGGCTGGTGATTCCGCGGCTCGGCGCACTCGTGGCGGGGAAACAGCCGGTGCGTTTCGCGACCATTGGCCTGCGCACCAACGACGTGGTGCAATACCTCTCCGACGTCCGCGCCGATTTCGGAGTGATCCGGCAGGACGCCGTGACCGCCGCACTCGACTCGGCCCCGCTGGGGGAACTCGGTTACGTTGCTGTCGTTCCCAAGGCGCTTATCGGTCGCGGCAAGACTCCAATGCTCAAGGATGTCATCGGCCAACTGCCGCTGGCATCGCAGACAGCGGACGGACAATTCACGCAACGTGTCCGCCAGATCGCCGACAGCTTCAAAGTGGAATTCCGCCCGGCACTCGCTTGCCAGTCCTTTCCTCAGACGGTGAGTGCCGTCCGCTCGGGAGGCTTTGCGGCCATCCTTCCGTCGCTCGCCTTGGCTGAATTGCCAACCGGCACTTACGTCAGCGTAATCGATCCCACGCTGAAACGTCTGAAACGAAAGCTCGCCCTGGTCTGGAATCCACGGGTGCGGCAAGTGCGCTCGGGGGCCAGCCGGCTTATCGGTCAATTGAAAGATGCGTTGCGAGTTGAGTGAGCCACCCTGCGCGAGACGTGTTGTGATCCGTTGCGGGAGGATCCGAGCCTGGCGGAGTTGTTCGGAATAGAGCGGGTGGTGTGGGGGTATTGGCTCAAAAAGTGCACAGTAAACGCACAGTGTGCCTTTCTTCTGCCTATTTTCTCCTCCCTAAAAATCCCGCAATCTCTTGATTTCCAAGTGGTGCCAGAGGGCAGGATTGAACTGCCGACCAAGGGCTTATGAGTCCCCTGCTCTACCACTGAGCTACTCTGGCGTCTTGTTGCCTCACCAATACGGTGAAAAACAGAGCGGCGTTACTAGGGGGCGGCTTCGCTGCATCGCAAGCAAAAATCAAAACGATATCCTCATTGCATCCCCTCAGCTTGCAAAAAAAGTGAGCAAGGCCTCGCGCAACCGGGCCTCCTGCGCCGCTTTGCCCGCGTGATCGTAGTGCCCCGTCTCCGACGCAAACAGACGTTTTGCCGCCGGATTCCCCAACGCGTGATAAACCGAGAACTGCCCCGCCGGAGGCACCGCAGGGTCGAAAAACGCGGCCTCCACGTGCACCGGGATTTTGATGTGCCGCGCCGCCGTGGCCGCGTCGAAATACCTCAACACCTCACGCGTCTCCGGGTGACGCTGTGTATGCACACGCACCGCCTCGCCACTGCCACAGCAGGGCAATCCGAGACGCAACGGATGATTGCCAAAACTCGGCACCGACAAGTGCGCCTTTGCAAAGCGCGCATCCCACGCCAAAGCGAGCGCGCCAATGCCACCTCCAAAACTGCCTCCCAGGTAATCGAGTCGCTCCCGTGTTTCCGGTACCGCCGCCTGCAACACCGACGCGGCGCGCCACACGTCGGCCACGCAAAACCGGTGCACGTACGTCTCGCGACGCTCGATGCCGTGCAGCACATGGCCAGCCCCTTCGAGACGGATGTCCGCATGACGACTGCGTTCAGGAAGGCCGGTGCAACAAGGGAAAATGGCGGCAACATTCGCCTCTTTGGGGAACGGTGGATTGAGGTCTGGCTCGGCGCGCCCTCCGTAACCGTGGCAAATCACCGCGCCGCGACGCACGGGTCGTCCCCTCGGCAACGTCAACCAGCCACCGATCCGGTTGCCCTGCCCGTGCAAGCTGGCGAACTCCACATCAAACACCTCCGTGTGCTCAGTCCCCGGATGCGTAGTTGAAGGCCGGATACTCCAGTCGAGCGGCATGGACGCCGCCCACTCAAACGTCTCGCGCCAGAACGCCGCAAAATCGACCGGTTCGTCGATCACGGGCTGCAACGCGAGCAATTGCTCCTTCGAGTATCCGCCGGTTGGATCAAAGGGATGGTTGTGTGGATACATGGGTTGCCCAAAAAGTCCGGGGGGAGCCGTAATGGTTTCCTCAGGCCTCCAAACAAAGCCCCGGAGCAATGGCGGGCTGCCTGCCGGCGCCGGCGAGCCGGGCCCACGCATCGGCGAAGGAATCCTCGTCGTATCCAAAAAGCGGCGACACCTCGATTTCGAACGGCGGCAGCCCCGTGGCGTCCGTTTCCACGGTGGCGCCATTGGCGCGCAGCCAGCGTGCAAACTGGCGGCGCTGGTCCTCGGCGCACGTCTTGGGCGAATCGAGACCCTCGGCATTTTTGACCGGCGAGAAGTCGTCCGCGCGACGCGTTTCGATGACGACCGGGTTTTTGGCAAAAGGCAGCGCGTCGAACACGAACATCTCGAACTTCACGCCATTGGCCCTGTCGGGCTTCACGACGTTGCCAGCGGCGTCCACGCAAGGGATTTTTTTGTCGGCGCGGTGGAAAGGCAGCGCGTCGTCCCCACGCGCCATGCGCCGGATGAAACCGCGATCGAGCAGGTGGATGGCAATGCTGCCGGCGATGTAGCGGAGCTGGCCCGTGGCGGCGCCCCTCTCCTCCTGCTTGTCCTTGGGCAAGTCGGAATACTCGATGACCACGAGCTTGCCGCCCTGCGTGCAAAAATGGCCGACCTTTTCCCCCGCGTAAGCCTTGGGGATCATCTTGCTACTCATCTCGGAACGACTCATGAGGTGCCAGCCGATGAAGGCGGGATCGATGAAACGCACCAGCGGATTGTCCACCTGAAAATAGCTCAGCATGTCGATGCCCTCGCGCTCCATGAGATCGAGCGCCCCGCTGCGGTCGAGCGCGCGCAAGGAGCCGCCGTGACCATCGGGCGACATGGCGATGGCGCTTTGCGTTTCGAGCAAAATCTTGCCGTCAAAACCGACGGCGGGCATCCGCCCCTGCCGGAAGAAATGAACCCGCCCCCGGTCGAGCCCGAAGAAGGCGTGCTGCTCAAAAAACGCCACGGTAGCCGCGTGGTTGATGTGGCTCGTCATGACAAACCAGTGCAGCGGACGCCCATAGCGTTTGCCGGCGGCAATAATCTTTTCGGCGAAGACCTGGAACAACGACTTCCGTTTGATCGGCGTCACCGGATAAGTGCCCTTGGGTCCATCGTAACCGAGCCGCGTCCCCTGCCCCCCCGCGACGGTGAACGCCGCCACGCGACCCGCGCGCAACGCCTCCTCGCCCACGGCCTTGGCCCGCGCCCAGGCACCGGCGTCACCGCCATTCTCCGGCAACGGTTCAAACGGAGCCGGGGCGATGCCCTCAATATTAACGCCCACCACACCCGCGCCCGATTGAGCGACAAGCGTGCGATTGAGACGCCCGATCTCGGCGAGATCGATTTCCCCGGCATCGGCGATCAACCGCTGCTGTTCGTCCGCCGACAAACGATCATAAAACGCAAAAACGTGGCCCTGACCTGCACGCTCAAAGGCCTCTTTCAAAACGGAATACTTGGCCATAACTGATGGATGATTGGGTGAATAGAAGCGGGCAATGAAGCGACTCCCCCCACCCCGCCGCAATGCCATTCTGGCTGCGATTTCGGATCGCGGTTTTCCACCCGGTCATTTTGGATCAGAGACGCAAAAATGCCAGATTTCTGAACCGCTGGCTGAATATTTTAATCGCAAACAAGCAAAAATAATCCATTTCACCACCATCCCCTCCCTCCACTCCCATGAACAACTCGACGACCTCTCAACCTAGTTTTCGCAAGACATTTGCCGAGGCCTATTGCTCCCAGCATCAGATTCCCCTCGAAAAATTTGCGCAGTCAGTGCTCAAAGAATCCCTGCACCCGATGGCACGAGTCCTCTACCCCCTCATCCGAGTCCTGTCCTCCAATTACTTTCAAGCGGACCTCGACCTTGTCCGCGCCACCGGACGGCTGCGGCGCACCCGGGACTACGCGATGGAAGTTTCGGAATTCGTCCACCATCCGGCCAATTCTGGTTTTTTGAGAGCCTCCCTCGACCTGCGAATCTCGACCGGACGCCTCCGCCAACTCCTCCGCCGCACCCTGCGCGCCGAGCCACCCAGCTCTGACGAAGAATCCAGCCGCGAAGAGCAGGAAAAGGACCCCAACAAGACCGCGCTGCCTTTTGCCATCGCCAAAACACAGCCAGATAGCGTCCAAAAAAAATATCACGCATAGTCCCAAAGTGATGCCCAGTTATGGAGTGCGGCGATTCATCGCCGCTTTGACGGGCCGTTTTAACGGCCCGCCTGCCCCAAAAATGCCCCATCGCCTCTTCAGTCGATGACACTACTGACGCCACTTTGAGTTGCACCCACGCGCTCCCCCCCTGTCATTTGGTGCCATGACGCCGCGCCTCCTGCTCCTTATCCTCTGCCTCTGTTCCCCCGTGCTGGCGGACGTGGAAACATGGACCGACCAACAAGGCCGGACGATGCAGGCCGAATTACTCGATGTTAACGAACACAGAAACTGGGCTGAGTTCCGCAAAGAGCAAAACGACCGGCGCTACCGGGTGTTGATCAGCACGCTCTCCGACGCCGACCAGGAACGCGTCCATGCCGCCGCCCTCCGCTTCGCCGCGCAACGCGAAGAACGCCGGCGTAGTCCCGCCGCCGATACAAGTCCCGCCGGTCCCGCCGCTCCCGCTCAGCCCAAAACCGACCAAGCCCCCCCATCCGCCAAGACCAAACCCACGCCGGACCCAAAGGACGCTGCGAAACCCGCCAGCAACGCACCCCGCCTCCCCTCGGTCACCCACAACCTCTCCGAACTGCTCGTGACGCTGAAGGACAAAGCCTTCGTCCCCGTGCCTCCCGACACCCTGAAACCGCTAAAATTTTATGGCATCTACTTCGCCGCGGGCTGGTCCGGCGCGAGCAGGAAATTCACCCCGGAACTCGTCGCCGCCTACCCCGCGCTCAAAGCCGCCTATCCCGAATTTGAGATCATCTTCGTAAGCGCCGACGAATCGGAACCCGAAATGCTCGCCTTCATGACCGAAGAAAAAATGCCGTGGCCCGCAGTCGGATATGAAAACATCAAAATCGCCACCTCCGTTCGCAAACACCGGAGCAAAGGCGTGCCCAACCTCGTTTTCGTCAACGCCCACGGAAAACTCCTCGCCTCCAGCTATGTGAAAGTAAAGCCCCCTGAAGCGCCCAATGACGCCTCCTCTCCCCCCCCCCCCCCGCCCGTCCCTCCTCGTCCCACACCTCCCTCACCAGCAACCCCCAAGGACGCACCGCCCGCCCAAAGTGCCGCCGCCAAAGACGCCGCACCCACCGCACCTGCCGCACCGAAGGAAATCGATGTTTACGAAGGCCCGCACAAAGTCCTCGCCTTTATTCGTGAATACCTGGCCAACCCGCCGCCTCCTCCCAAGCCCGTCCGCCGTCCCTCCCCCGCCAAAACCGGCTCCACCTCAACCGACACGACGAAAACCAAGTAAGCGCACAAAACGTCCCTCCCCCTCCCCTTCCTCCCCCGCACCCTCTGTAGTCGTATATTTGTGATGGCCCTCCAACACATTTGCCGTGAAGGTTCATCTTTCCCAAAAACGCATCCCATGAACAAAATCCTCATTCTTGTCCTCCTTGCCTGCGGGACCCTCGCCACCATCCAGCCGGCCTCCGCCGCCTCTGCTGCAACCGCCTCGCCACTCCCCACCCTCCGCGGTGTCCTCATGACCGGCGACGGCCCCCTCTTCTCGCTCGCGAGCGCCGACGGCAATGCCCGCTGGGCCGAACTCGGAAAAAAATTCGACGGCTGGAAACTCGACACCTACGACGCCGCCACCGGCACCCTCACGCTCGCCAAGGACGGCCACACCATCCAGATCACCCTCGCCGACGCCAAGAATGCCGACGTCGCTGCCGACAGCGGCAAAGCCACGCTCGCCGACGCCACCGCCCTCATGGACCAGATGCGCTTTGCCGAGATGATCCGCAAAACCGTCGATCAGCAACGCGAGGCCATCGGCAAAATGGTGCGCGGAATGCTGGCCCAACAAGGCATCAAGGGTGCCGAAGCCGACAAGATCGCCGCCCAGCAGAGCAAGCTCATCAACATCATGCTCGATGAGATGAACCTCGAAGGCATGAAGGACGACGTCGCCAAAGCCTACGCCGACATTTTCACCAAGGACGAGATTCAGGGCATGGCCAGCTTCTACAACACCCCCACTGGAGTCGCCGTCCTCGACAAGCAGCCCGAACTCCAAGCCCGCATGCAGACCATCATGATGCCCCGCATGATGAAGGCCATACCCAAGGTGCAACAAGCCGCCATGCAAATGGCGCAGGAAGCCGCCACGCCCGCTCCCACTCCCGCCGCCACCCCCTGATCACCCTCCTCAGCGTCCTCCTTCCCCCAGAGTCCGTTGCGGGCTGGCACCCCTGCCGGGGTGCAAAAATAAAACAAACCTATTCCGGGGGTGTCGCTGCGTGCTGCGCACTCCGCTCAACCCCCGGCTAATGGCTGTCACGCCTCCGGCGTGATGGCTGCAAATCGGTCGAAGATTGAGCGCTCCTGAAGCCGGTCCCCCGCAAAGCGTGTTTACAGCCGCTCCGCGATTGCCACCGCCTTGAACAGAGCCGACGCCTTGTTGACCGTTTCCTGATATTCGCTCGCCGGATCGCTGTCCGCCACGATGCCCGCGCCCGCCTGAATGTGAATCTTGCCATCCTTGATCAACGACGTGCGCAACGTGATGCACGTATCCAGATTTCCATCATAACCGATGTAACCGAGCGCCCCGGCGTAAAACCCGCGCTGGTTGGGCTCGTTGTCCGCGATGATCTGCATGGCACGAATCTTCGGCGCACCGCTCACCGTGCCCGCCGGAAACGTGGCGCGGATCAAGTCGTATCCAGTTCTCCCTGACGCGATGCGCCCCTCCACCTGCGACACGATGTGCATGACGTGCGAATACCGCTCGATCACCATCATCTCCGGCACCGTCACGCTGCCATACTCGCAAACGCGCCCGATGTCGTTGCGCGCCAGATCCACGAGCATCAGGTGCTCGGCTCGCTCCTTCTGGTCGGCGAGCAAATCCTTTTCGAGCGCGAGGTCGTCGGCCTGCGTCACTCCACGCTTGCGCGTGCCGGCGATGGGGCGAATTTCCACCAGACCATCCGTCAACCGCACGTGCACTTCAGGCGACGCGCCGACGATGGCGAAGTCGCCCGCGTCGAGGATAAACATGTAGGGCGACGGGTTGACCGTGCGCAGCGCCCGGTAGAGATCGAGCGGCGTGCGCGCAAACGGCTTGGTGAAACGCTGCGAAGGCACGAACTGGATGATGTCGCCCGCGCGGATGTATTCCTTGGCCGACTCGACAGTGTGCTCGAAGTGTTCCCTGGTGAAGTTGCCCGGCGGCACCGTGACCGCGCCCGGATCGATGAGCGGCGCGGGAGCGAGCGTGCTTGGCAGACGGAGCAACGCCTCCAATTCGCCCAACTCCGCCAGCGCGTGGTCGTAGGCGGCGTCGGCGTCGCCGTTGTGGATGTGCGCATTGACGCAAAGACGGAGCGTTTGCTTGGCGCGATCGAAGATCAGTAGTGAATCCGCCATGACAAAGTAGAGCAACGGCGTGCCGAGATCGTTTTCCGGCGACGCCGCCGGGACGGTCGGCTCGATCCGCGTGATATACTCGTAACCGATAAACCCCACCGCCCCGCCCGTGAAGCGCGGCAACCCCGGAATCGTCACCGGTTTGAACCCGCTCATTTCCTGTTCGATCAACGTCAACGGATCGGTGGGCGTGGGGACGGTTTCAACATGCGCGAGACGTCCCCCCCCCCCCCCCCCTGTCCTGTCTGCCCATGCGAACGGATCGTGGTGGTGTCGGGGCCGCAGGCGAAGACCTTGCGTGGGCGGCAGCCGATAAAGCTGTAACGCGAGAGGCGTTCACCGCCTTCGATGGATTCGAGGAGAAAGGACGGACCCGCGACCCTGAGTTTGGCGTAGGCTGAGACGGGCGTTTCGAAGTCGGCCATCAAGTCGGTGTAAACCGGGATGATGTTACCTTGGGTGGCAAGTTGCAGGAAGGCGGCGCGATCCGGGAAAATGGTCATGTGAGTCGGTAGAATTAGCCCTCCACACGAACCACGAAGCGCCCCGATGGCAATGCCGCTGTGACAGGGGCCGGTGATGATGGGTGCGCGATGCTTGACCATCCGGCACGGTGTGCTACAGGTGTAGCACAATG
This sequence comes from Geminisphaera colitermitum TAV2, assembly GCF_000171235.2. Lineage (GTDB taxonomy): Bacteria > Verrucomicrobiota > Verrucomicrobiia > Opitutales > Opitutaceae > Geminisphaera > Geminisphaera colitermitum. Next base: position 98,141 of record NZ_ABEA03000041.1, read on the forward strand.
CCAGCGACAATCACGACAACGATACGTCTGACCCCCGCGACAAAACGCAGTCTTTCACGCGCTGCCAAGATGCGCGGTCTCAGTTTGAACCGCTACCTCGTGACCTCGGCGGAGGAAGTCGCAAACCAGACGCCGGTTTCCGGTCTTGGCCGGGAACTGGAAAAGATGGCAATAGATGGGATGGCCTTGCTCGCCTTGGATTCGATCCGGACACGCGCCATGGCGAACAAACGAAACCGGATGTCCGACAAGGCCATTGTAGAGGTTGTGAAGAGGGCGCGCCGTGAACGTGCAATGCCTTCGTCATGAAGCCGCCGCTTGTTTTGGACACCTGCGCATTGATTGCCGGTCTGTTGAAACCGCATGGGGCGTCGGGTTTGTTGGTGGACGCATTTTTCCACGATCAACTGAAACTCGCGTGGACAGGTGACATTATTGCCGAATATGGGGAGGTGATGGGGCGCGCAGAGTTTGGCATTGAGTTGCGGGAACGCGTGGCCGTGGTTTTGAAGCTGCGTTCGTCGGGGGTTCGAGTGACTCCGTTGCCGGTGCCGGAGGCGGACTGGCCTGATGTTGATGATTTGCCGTTTGTGGCGGCGGCGCTGGCAACCGAATCAAAAATAATCGTGACGCTTAATCCGCGTGATTTTGCGCCTGCACCCGGTTTCGGGATTTTGATTCTGACGCCCGGCGAAGCGTTGAAAAAACTCCGCGCAGGCGAGTTTTAGTGGTCTTCCTAAAATACTCCGGAATGGGCGAAGTTGACGATGGCGTGGATGTTTTCAGCGGGTGTGGTGGGCGGGAGCGCGCAACCGGCACCGATGACGAGACGGGGATTGTCGCGGTAAGCGGTGAAAATCTTTTCAGCCTCGGCGCGCACTTTGTCGGGCGTCCCAAAATTGAAAATGCCGGAAGGATCAATGGTGCCAAAAAGCGTGGTGCGAGAACCAAAATGAGTGACGATTTCGTCAAGGGGAGTGGCGTAATCGAGTTCGACGGCATCAAGGCCGAGGGTCGCCATTTTATCGAGAATCAGCCGGGTGTTGCCGCAAATGTGGAGGAGGTAAGGAATACCGTGGAGACGGGCTTCATCGAGAAGCTCGCGTTCGCCGTGCCAGCATCGAATTCCCTTTCCTGTCGAATCGGGATGGAATGCGGGGGGAGGAAAAATGCGGGTCAGAAAATTGAAACGTCGCGAAGGTCGTCGGGGAGGCCGGATTGGGCGCGGGCTTCGCGAATGAAAGCGATGATGTTGTCCATGGACGTGTCACCCTCGACAGCGTGCGAGAGGGAAAAGATGTAATTGCCAGAACGACCCATTTCGAGAAGGGCGCGGCTCTCGCTGACCACGTCGGCAACTGTGCCGTAGGGGAGGTTTTTTTGCATGGAGAGACCCCAAAAAAAGGAGAGGCGTCCGCGATATTGCGCGTGGATTTTGGGGATGTCGATGACTTCGGGCTGAAAGGGATTGAAGCAGTCGAGGCCAATGGCGGTGAGGTCGTCGAAGAGGTCAGCGACGACGACGCCAGAGGACAAAGGCCAACATGCCGAGACCGGCAAAAATCGCGCACAGGGCGGGTTCGGGGACGGAGGTTAACGATAACACGAGATCGTTGCCGTCGCCCCCGGCGTAGTTGAGCGAGAACTCATACGTGCCGGTGTTGTTGGTCAGCGTGAACATGTTTCCGCTTCCAAACGCGCCGCCGTTGATCGTCGCAAAGGTGCCGGTGATCGAATCTGAGGCGTCGTTGGCTATGAGGATGAAGTTCGCAACCGGTGCGAAATCGTCCGCAAGAGCAAGGGACAGGTTGGCGTTGCCGTCGGACAGGTCGAGCGCGCCAGTCAGAGCCAGCGTCGTGAAAGCGGCGTCCAGGTCGAAGGCGAGCGTGGCGGTGTTTTGCAATACGAGTCCGCCCATGCCGGTGGCCGAAAATGCTGTGACATTTTTGAGCGTGCCGCCGGTGAAATTGAAGTTGTCAACGGTGATGCTTCCGCTGCCGTCCGTCAGGTCTAGCGTGCCACCGCCGAGGTTGATGGTGGATACAACGCTTCCGGCGACTGAAGCATCGCTTCCCTTCGTAATGTTTCCACCAACTTTCAATGTGCCGGATGAGAGGTTGATCGTGGCGGTGGCGGCTCCGACTCCGACAACCGTGCCGCCGTAGGTGGCGGCCGTATCCAGACCGGACTGACTGCCCATTTCAATGTCTCCGGTGACTTCAACCGACGCGCCAGTGCCGCCGATGTTGACGATGCCCGTGGCCGCCTGCCCGGCACTTTGTCCGAGGGTCATTGAGCCTGCTTTAAAGGTGCCGCCATTCACCGTGAGCGTGCCCGATGCGAGGGCGGCTCGTGCCGTCCCCTTGTCACTCGTGCTTTGACCCAGAATAACCGCGTTCGCGTCAATTGTGCCGGCGTCCATGCTAACGATTGCGGTCACGCCGCCGCCAGCTCCCTCAAGGCCGCCGCCAGTGGGATTGTATCGGTTTTCGCGCGCCGCCGTTCCGACAACCAGATTGTTGATGAAGGCGTCCACGGTGCCACCGGTGAAGTCCACAGTGCCTTCCAGCGGAGTGTCCAACTGGTGATTCAACGCCCAACCCACAGTCATGTCCGCCCGCTCAACCACGCTGGTGTTGCGTCCGAGAATCCTCACCGTGGGCGTGCCCTGAAGTCCGCTTTGAAAATCCAGGACGCCGTTGGCCCGATACTTCCCGATGGTGATCGTGTTTACCTGAAGTGTTGTGCTGCCGCCCATGTGAACGGCATTCGCCTCGGCGGACACTGGCCCGTTGTTTCCATTTCCACCAACGGTCAGGGTGCCTGCGTAAATCTTGCTCGTTTGACCGAGCGAAAGTATTCCGAGGCTTCCTTGTCCGTCTCCTACTTTCACGTTTGAAGCCCAGACCTCAAATTGCGCCAAGCCGGAGGCGTCCAGTGTGGCGGAGGAGATGTTCGTCGCGTTGTTAACTGAATTTTTGTTGGTGACGATAAAATCCCTGCTCGCGGAATCCATGATAAATTTCCCGTTTCCGGTTAGTTTCATTTGCGTGGTTACCGACTCCGTTGCCGTCGCTACTGTGATGTTCCCAATATGGACTTCTCGTGTGGTTTTCAAGGTCACGCCGGTGTTTATTTGCAGGACATGCCAGTCGGTGGCGGTCGCGCCGGTGTTTTTGGCGAGCAGTTGCTGAATGGTTGTATTGGAATTAACGATACTGTTGACGGTTCCGGCTGTGGTGGTGCCGGTGTTGTCAAACGTCACATTGCTGGATGTGCCGGGAACTCCACTGCTCCAGTTCGCCACGGTGGACCAGTTGTTGTCGGCGCCAGCGCCGGTCCATGCGGTCTGCGCCTGAAGGTTCGGATAGGCACTGGCGGCAAATAAAAGGGCCGCAACGATTTTGATGTGTGTTATGAATGCCGTGTTTTTCATGGTGTGTGATAGCTGCGGGTTGGTGATTTTTGGGGAGGGAGGGAGATGTTTACTCGTTGGCGAGGGAGAGGAATATTTTCTGGATGTCCGCTTCGGTCGCGTGGGTGTTGTCAATGCGGACGTAAGCGATGTCGGAGTCGGAACCGTCAACGGTGGAAGGGTCGCTGCCAGGATTGTGCCACGAGGCACCAATGACCAGCGGGTCATAACGGGGGGCTTCGGTTGGACTTGGCGCGGGGCCGGATGCCTTGCCGGAAACGCCAGCGGGCGAGGCTTTCGCGCCTTCGGGAGCAAGTTTTCTGACGAATAAAACGGGGGCGGAGTTTTCCTGCCAACTGGCGGCGAGAAAATACCAGGCGTTTTGTTCCCAAGGGATGTCGAGGGTGGCGGTGACGGCGTTTTTGGCGTCGTCGGGTCGCAGACGCCCGACGGTCAGGATGAGTTGTTTTTGCTCGTTCGCTTGAAGGGTGACGACGCCCTCAAACGTGTGGCCGGTGCCGAAGAGTCCGCGACGGCGGGCGGGTTTGTTCCATGTGTCGTTGGGTTTGAAAACGAGATAAAGGGCGCCGCCATCGCCGCCCTCTTTGAGGCCGAGTCCGCTGAATCCGAAGTATTCGCTGTAAGTGGCGTTGCGGCCTTTGTAGGCGTCGGGCGTGGGTTCGGTTTTGAGGCCGAATTGTTTTTTGGTCGCGCCAAGTCCGGTGCGAAGGAAGCCGGTTTGGAGGAAGCCGACCCATTTGTCGCTGATTCCGGTGGCTTCGGCGTGAATGGCGGAGCCGGGCATGAGTTTGGCGTTGGGCGAGCCTTTGGGAACGACGGTGGTGGCGGTCACGAATTCGCCTCCCTTGAGCGGGTTGGCGACATCGAATTTGTATTCGAGGACGGTTTCAGCACGAGTGGCGGTCCCCGTTCCGAAGGCGAGGAGGGCGAGCAATGATAGCGTGCGTGTTTTCATGATGGGCGATGTGTGGTGTTGTGGGTTTGTGATCAAAAGTGGGGGCGGGAGTTTGCGGCGGGGGGGGGAGGGGGGAGCGGCTTCGCCGAACGTTCAACGTCGAACATCCAACATCGAACGTCCAACATCGAACGTCCAAGTGGGGCACTCCTGCGTCGTTGGGGTTTTGTTTGGACGTTAAGCGTTGGTTCGAGCGGTTTGTTCATTGGAGTTCGAGGAGGGACCATGTGGAGGGGTCGGTGACGTTGAGGATGCCGGCGTCGGAGGGGTCAATTTTCCAGCGTTCATGAGTGCTGTCGTTGTCGTTGACGCGCATTTCGAGGGCGAGGCGCGCACCGGGGGCGGGACGGAAATCGCCGAGCGCACTCCACGGAATCGCCACTTCAATCGCCCAGCCGGGATCGGGGTTTTGGGTGCGACCGGCAAAAAAGCGGGCGTCCTCAATGTCGCTCACGGTGCCCATTTCGCGGTCGGTGACTTTGCCCATGATGGGTTTGCCTTCGCCGGATACCGGGGTGAGAAAAAATTGAAAATCGCGCGGGCCGTAACCGCCACCGGAGTCGCGCGGAGCGGTGCTGACAAAAAGTTCCATGCTGTCGCCGAGATAGAGTTTGTTGCGACTGCGGGTGTTGAGCATTTCGTTGTCGCGCATGTCGGCACCGATGTAGAGGTATTGGGAATCCCATGACACGTAACCCGTGCCGCTGCAATCCCAGCCGTTGACCTGGGGGTTGATCAGGGCGAGTTGGGCGGCGCCGGGCCAATCGGAAAACTTGCCGTCAAGGGTGGGCGGTTCGGCGAGTTGTTTCGTGGAGCGAAGGAGGCGTGGTGGCTTGGCGGGACGCGGCCACCGGTCGGCGCGGAGGTCGCGGGTGGCTTGCGCGGCGAGTTTTGGCCCGACGCCGACGAGATAAACGGGGGCTTCGTCAAGCGTCAGGCGGAGGCGTCCGTTTTCGGTGGGGAGATTTTTTTCGCGTCCCATCATGTCAATGAGTCGGATGGCCAGGGCGTCGGTCTCGATGAGGATTTCTTTGCGGGCGGTGTTTTCCTGTGCGGTTTGGGTTTGGTCGAGCGTGCCGGTTCGAGTGCTGTCGAGCGTCCAGAGAACGAGTGTGCGCGCGTTGTTTTTTTCAAACAACGAGGCGGCGACTTGGGGGCCGAACCAGAGGTCCCCGAGATGGCTTGAGCCGTCGATGAGGCGGGCGGCGTTGGCGTAGGCGAGGAGAACGGGTTTGGGTTCTTCGTTTTTGCGAACGAAGCCGAACCAGTCTTCGATATAGGTGCGGTTTTTTTCGCTTTGTCCGGCCCAGTGCGGGGTGATGGCTTTGACGCCTTCGGCGGCGAGTTCGATGGCTTGGCGGACGGTGCGGCGGGCTTGTTCGAGTTCGGAGCGGCGGGCGGGGCCTTCGGGCGTGGAATGCGAGCCGCATTCGGTGATGTAAATGGCGATGTCGCGTCCGGTTTGTCGGCTGATCCACGCTTGATAATCGCGGAGCCAGGCGCGGTCTTGCTCGGCGGCGTAGGGGTGGAGGGCGACCATTTTCATGTGTTTCATGCCACCGGCCTTGATCACTTGGGCGTCGTATTCGTAGTCGTCGGTGCGGCCAAAGAAGTTGGGGCCAATGATGGCGTCGGGGCGTTTTTCAAGGATGACGTCGGCGATCCACTGGCTGAGGGTGGCGAAGTCTTGGGGCGACATTTTATCCCAGGGTTCGTTCCAAATTTCGAATACGTTCTGGTGCGCGGGGATGGTGTCGAGCCAGTCGCGGAGATAGTTTTGGTAGGGGATTTTTTTGGGGAGGGTCTTGATTAGCCAGGCGCCGCGCCCGAACTTTGTTTCCCATTCGGCGAGGGGACCGTAGCGGTCGGCGTCGTAGAGTTCCTTGGGGAAGCGTTCGACCTTGATGACAGCGTTGATGGGGAAGTCGGTGATGATGGTGGTTTCGTTTTGCGCCTGCCCGACGCGGGTCCATTGGAGGCCAAGGCGGGTCATGGTTTCGGCGATTTCGCGTTGCTGGCGGATGCCGTTCCACCATTTGAGGCCGAAGATGTGGTTGCCGTCGCGCGCTTCGCTGGCGGAACGGCTGACCGTATCCATGACTCCGATACTTGCGGAAATGGTTTCCGTTCCCATCCGGTTTTCCTGGTACTTGTCCGTGACGGAAATTTCGTGGTAACCGCGTTCCTGTTTTCCGAAATCGAGCGTGAATGTTCTTGGGGAGGGGGCGGGGGGAAGGACGAGGTTTTTGCGGGTGATTTCGTCGCCTTTTTCGTCGCGGAGAATGGCGGTGAGTTCGCATTCAACGGCGGGGAAACCGTCGAGTTTTCCGTCGAGGCGGATGATTTCGCCGGGCGCGAAGATGTTGTTCGGCGCGTGGCGTTGCAGGGTAATCCCTGGTTTAGCAAACGCGGGAAGTGTTCCGAGAATGAGGGCGAGAAATAGGGCCAGGCTGCGTTTGATGTTCATTATGATGTTCATTGGAAAGGGTGTGTGTGCGCGCGTGGCGGCGGGGGGGGCTATTTGGGGTCTTTCGTCTGCCAAGCCGCGACGTAGTCAACGAGCATTTGTTTTGGGCTTTCGGCGATGTCGGCTTCCTTGGCGAGGATGCTGAGGCAGACGAGCATGAAGAGGGGTTGGTGGTATTCGGGCAGGGTGGGGAAACGGGAGATTTCTTTGCGGTCGAAATAAAAGATGACGTGCCGGGGCGTGACTTCGGCGCCGTAGGTGTGGAAGCCGTTGAGGTGTCCCCAGCGGTCGTTTTCGGCTGGCGTGAGGACGGGAGGCGTGAGTTCGCGGAGGTCGAAGTAGTTGGATCGCCAGACGTGGCGGGCGAGCGGGTAATCGGGGTCGCGGTTGCGCGTGGACGACCAGAGGTGGATGGAGGCGTGGTGGCCGCGTGAGTCGCCGCCATACCATTCTACGATGTCTATTTCGGGGCGCGAGATGGTGCGGTTGGTGCGTTCGGCGGCGGCTTTGAGCCAGAAGGCGGGCCAGGCGCCGGGACCAGCGGGAAATTGGGCGCGCATTTCAAAGTAACCGTATTTTTGGGCGAAGCCGCGCCCGTTGCGGTCAACGCTTTCGATGATGCCGCTGTCCCATTTCGCGGAGGGGGTGGTGGCGGTGGGTTTTGTAGCGGTGATGACGAGGTTGCCGTCTTTGATTGAGAAGGGGCCATTGGGGCCAGGCGGGAGCCAGCGGGTGCGGGTTTCGCCTCCGTGGACCGGGCCATACCATGTCGCTTCTTCTCCACCGGGGGGGGAGATGCTCATTGTGTCGAAGTCGTCGAAAAATGTCCGCTGATAGTTGCTCAGATCCAGCGGCGTCCCCCGTTGGCTGGTGTCAAAGGCGAGTGCGGCAAAGCTCTCGACTGTGGTCACGTTTTTCGGCGGCGTGGCGGCGGCGGTTGCGATGCTGGTTTGGGCGAATGCGGCGGGGGTCACGATCAAACAGGTGATCGCAAGGGCACGATGCAGGGAGTGGAATATGGAGTCGTGTTTCATGCGGATGCGGAGGAGGGAGGGGAGGGGGAAAGGGAGGATGGAACGGGCGCTAATAGGTTTTTTCGGAGGAGGGTCGCGTGCCAATGTGCCCGTCGAGATAAAGGATGTTGCGGATAGAGCCGTGCACGGGCGGTGGACATTTGTAACCGGCTTGATTGATGGCATCGAGTTCCCACATGAGACGGATTTTGGATGGGGAATTGTTCGCCGGGCCTTCCGGGGTGGTGACGAGGGTTTCGACTTCGCTGATGTTGCGATTGCGATATGTGCCGCCGCCAAAGGCGTCCCTGCGGTTGAGTCGCCAGAGGACGCTGTCGTAGGTGGTGTTGCCGGATTTTTTTTGGGTGACGGCGTCCCATGCCGGACAGACGAGGACATCCGCGCGTTGGGAGGAACCGCCAGGTTGGGGGGGCTTGAGGTCGAGGTATTCGCCGAGCGCCGAGCCGATCGAATGGTTGGTGGCGAAGCCTGTGCCGTTGCTGTTGGATTTGTATTCGGCCCCGTGTTGGTCTGTCCCCAAGGGGCCGGGGAGGCGTCCGCGATGGTCGTTGACGTGGTTTAAAATGCCATACCCCACGCCGCGCATGTTGGACACGCATTTGGCCCGGTAGCTCGCCTTGCGGGCCGCACTGATGGTGACGACAAGGATCGCCGAGAGAATGCCGATGATGGCAACAACCGTGAGGAGTTCGATCAGCGTGAAAGCGGAAGCAGGCGGGGAGGCGGAAGAGGCTGGGAAGGGGTTCTTAACAGGACTTCGTCCTGTTACCTGAGCTAGCTCAGGTAGCGGCGGCGGTTCGTTCAGCGTGGGGGCGGCGGCATGTCGAATACGGTGTGTCCGGGTGTTCATGGGGTTCGGGTTGGTTTCGATGTGGAATGCGTGTTGCAGCAGGTAGGGGGCGGGTTTGGTAATTCAAAGGCTGGAACCAGTGAAGTTTCTTTCTTGTGCGTTGGACAACCGCATCGCTACTGAAGCGTTCACATGCCAGCCAAAGCCTCCCCCTGCCCTCCCCCAGAAAAACGTCCCACCCTGCGGACCATCGCCCGTGAGGCTGGGTTGTCGCTCGCGGCCACCTCAATGGCCTTGCGCAACCATCCGGGCATCGCCGCCGCCACGCGGACGCACGCACAAGCCGTGGCGCGCCGCCTCGGCTACCACCCTGATCCGAAGCTCGCCACACTCATGCAACACCTGCGCACGCAGAGCGGAACGGAGTATCACGAGACCATCGCCTTCCTGAGCAGCTTCACCCGCTACGAGGAGTGGAACTGGCTCTCGCAACACGACTACTACATGGGCGCGGCGGAACGCGCCACCGAACTCGGCTACCGCGTGGAGGTGTTTCATCTCGGTGAACCCGGCATGACGCCCGCGCGCATGAGCGGCCTGCTGGAGGCGCGCGGCATTCGCGGCCTGCTCGTCGCAGGGTTTCCGCAGCCAGACGCACAACTCCCGCTTGCGTGGGAGAACTTTGCCGCCGTGACGTTTGATTACTCGCTCACGGCGCCGCTCCTGCATCGCGCCACGACCGACTACTACCGGGAAATGCTTGATGTCCTGCACCGCCTCGCCGGGGAACGATGCCTGCGCATCGGCCTGAACATAAAAATTGGGGACGACGCCAAGGTGTGGAGTCTGTGGCGCTCTGCGTATCTGCTTTTCAGTGACACACTGCCGCGGGCGCGACGCATCCCCGTGAACGCTTCCGACGATGGTACCAGTAATCTCGATACATGGGTCAAAAAACACCGTCCCGATGCAATCATCAGCGCCGGGGGAGATTTCCCGCAGGACTGGGAGAAGGTTTATCGTCGTCCGCCGCCCGATGGCATCCGTTACGTGAACATGAACATCCGCCACGCGGACTCCCGCTCGCGCGGCATCGACAAGATTTCCTGGGAGGTTGGACGTGTTGCCTGCAATCACCTCGTCTCCCTCCTCCAGCACAATGAAACCGGCCTGCCGGAGCACCCCCAGATCATCGCCATTGAGGGCCGGTGGGTGGAGAATTACGATGCATGGCTATCCTTGCTCGACAGCCGCCGCACACGACCGGAAACGTGTTACAGAAAATCCGGGAAACAGGGTGTCATGCATCGGACCTGAATCCGGGTTAAGAGCTGAAGTTACACGACGGAGGATTGGCAGAAAAAGTGGCGCGGGCGTCTCGCCCGCAGACGGCGTGGAGCGCCGCCCTGAGACGAGACTGACAGGCACCTCCAGCCGAAGCGGGCGAGACGCCCGCGCCACGAACACTCCACGTAACATCAGTTGGTAATACTAGGAGCGGACTGCCGCCCGGAATGCCAGCCGCCGGGTGCGCATTTGAACGCTTCACCTGCCACCGTCTGGCAACCGTGCGATGCTTGGTGTTTTCTTGGTGCAACGAAATCATGAATACGGCCTCCTCCGTCCTCGAAGCACCGTCACTGCGTCAGCACACGCACGCTCACGCCTACGCTCCCCAGCATGTCCCCCTTTCGCGCTGCTGGCATACCGGCAACCTGCTCTCCTTTTCACACCTCGACGGTCTGACCGACTACGCCAACGGACTCGTTGCACGAACCGTTCCCGGAGGGATGGAGTTCAAGTTTCCCGGATCAGGTCACGTGCGCTTTCTCCGTCCGATTGGCGAATCCCGTATCACGAGCGACTGGTTCGAGGCGCATGCGGACGACGGCTCTCTCATTCGCGGCGTGGTGCTCGATGCGCATCATCTCCTGATCGAAGGTTTTTGTGAAATGCACGCCGCCTCCGACACGCTTTCCTCCCTTTCCAGCAACGGTCGCCTGCTCATCGGCTCCTCGGTCTGTTTCAATCCCGCCCTTGTCGATATCGACTTCGACGCCATCGCCCGCACACGCCTTCATTGGTTGAAACAGCAACTTCCCCAACTCCCCCGCTCCGTCCCCGCCACCTCCCGCCATCCTCTCATCCGCGCACTCTCGCAGATGAAAGGGCAACTCTGCTCGCCCGAAGGCATCATCCGCCATCCTTGGACCACGCCTGACCGTTGGCCGCACCGCGACATGTGGCTTTGGGATTCCGCCTTCCACGCCATCGGCTGGCGGCACATCGACCCGACGCTCGCGCAGCACATGATCGATGCCGTGCTCGATGTCCAGACACCCGACGGCTTCGTGCCGCACATGGCCAGCCCGCGCCAGCGCTCCGCCATCACCCAGCCGCCTGTTCTCGCGCTTGGAGCCAGTCTCATTTTCGAGAAAACACGCGACTTTGCCTGGCTGGCCGCCATCTACCCGAAACTCTGCGCCTGCGTGGAGTGGAATGCCGCCCACCGCGACACCGATGGCGGCGGTCTGCTGGAGTGGTTCATCGAAAACGCCCACGACTGCCGCAGCGGTGAAAGCGGCATGGACAACTCCCCCCGCTTCGACGCCGCCGTGCCTCTCGACGCCCCGGATTTCAATGCGTATCAGGCCAACGAATACGAAACGCTCGCCGCCTTCGCGCTTCTCCTTGGACGCCCCGATGACGCCGCACGCTGGTCCGCCCGTCACGCCGCGCTCTGCGCCCTCATCAACCAAAAACTCTGGTCCGACGAGCACCGGCTTTATTGCGACCTCGACCCGAGCACCGGACGCCACACGGGGATATTGTCGAGCGCGGGTTTCCTGCCGCTGCTCTGCGGCGCTCCCGATCTATGCCAGGCGATGGAAATCGCCGCGCATCTCGAAAACCCCGCCACCTTTGGAACCGCCTTTCCTATTCCCGCAATCGCCGCCTGTGATGCTGCCAACTACTCTAAAGACATGTGGCGCGGCCCCACGTGGATCAACGTCAACTGGCTCGTCGCGCGCGGCCTGCGTCGTTATGGATTGAGCGTCGCAGCCGACCGGCTCCGCGCGCTCACGCTTGCCGAACTCGAACGCACCTGCGAACGCTGGGGCACCTTTTTCGAATACTTCGATGACCGCCGCGAAGTGGAGCCGCCGCATCTGCTGCGCAAACTCAAAAACATTCCCGGACGCCACCCGCATCAAACCATCCACGACTACGGCTGGTCCGCCACACTCTACGTGGACTGGCTGCTGGCGTAATACCTTAGCTGAGGGGATTTCGGGTTTCCCGCCACGGCGCAACGGTCGCAACGCCATCAGCCTGTTGCCTCTCAGCGTGGCGGCCGTTGCGCCGTGGCGGGAAATTTTCGTTTCTTCGGTTGCGGCGGGGGGACCGACGATACCCGACAGGGTCATGTAAACAAACGCTTACACCACGACGTCGCTGGGGACTTGCTGGGCGTTGAGGCCACCGTCGATCACGATGCGGGAACCGATCAGCGTCGGGGCTTGCTCCGATGCGAGGAAGAGGGCGAGTCGGGCGATTTCCTCCTGCTGCGTGGGGGCGCGTCCGGGGGTGTTCTGGTGACGGCGGGCGGTTTGCTCGGGCGAAAGGTCGTTCCAGCGCGGTGTCCAAATGTAACCGGCAGAGATGCAGTTGACGCGGATGTTGTGCTGCGCGAGTTCGAGCGACATGGCGCGAGTGAGTCCTTCGAGCGCGGCCTTGCTGGTGCAGTATCCGCTGCGGCCCCAAATGGAGCGTTCACCAGCAAGCGAGGTGATGTTGATAATCGCACCAGGACGCCTGGCGTCGCGGAGGTGTCGGGCGGCGAGTTGCGAGCAGAGAAAGGTGCCGTGGAGGTTGGCGTCGATGACCTCGCGGAAGAAGGCGGGCGTCTGGCCGAGAAATGTGGTGTCGTCGCCAAGGCCGAGGTGGGCGGCGTTGTTGACAAGGATGTCGGGCATCAGGTTGCGGCGGGCGAGGTCGGCAAAAGCGGTTTCGATGGCGGCTGAGTCGCCGAGGGCGAAGTGGGTGGCATGAACGTCGGCGGCAGAGGGGGGGGGGGGAGGAGGAACCGGGTGTCGTTGATAAGCGGATACGGTCGCAGGCGGCTTCGACGTCGGCAAGGCGGCGTCCGTGGAGGATGACGCGCGCACCGGCTTGCGCAAAGAGGAGGGCGATGGTGTGGCCGAGGTTTTGCGTGGAACCGGTGACAAGGACGGTGCGGTCGCTGAAGTCGGGGAGCGGTGCGGTAGAGATTTGTGTGGTTTGCATGAGTTTGGAGTGCGGCGATTCATCGCCGCTTTGTTGTTGCCGATTTATCGGCAATTTTCGGGTGAAGGATGCAGGTGGGGGAGAATGGAACGCGGCGGGATAAATCCCGCCGTCGAAAGCGGCGATGAATCGCCGCACTCCATGGTTTAGAAGGTGGCTTTGGCGTCGGGCGGACGGATGGCGGTGAGGGCGCCGGTGTAGTGGCGGAGGTCGTGGACTTGGTAGGGGTACGCAGCGAGGGCGTCTTCGTTAATTTCGACGCCGAGGCCGGGGGCGTCGCTGATGTGCATTTCGCCGTTGGCGAAGCGACAGGTTTCCTGCGCGACTTCGGCACGCCAAGGGACGTCGGTCGCCATGGTTTCAAGATAGAGAAAGTTGGGTGTGCAGGCGGCGAGTTGCAGGGTGGCGGCGTTTGCAACGGGGCCGGAGGGGTTGTGCGGACAGAAGGGGATTTGCCAGAGTTCGGCGAGGGTGGCGATTTTGCGGAGTTCCCAGATGCCGCCGGCGTGCGAGACGTCGGGCTGGATGAAGTCGGCGCAACCGCTTTCAAAAACTTCGCGGAATTCCCAGCGGGTGTAGAGGCGTTCGCCCATTGAGATGGGCGTGCGGGTTTCTCGGCGGAGGCGGGCGTAGTTTTCGAGGTTGCCGGGGATGAGGGGTTCCTCGAACCACTGGATGTCGTAGTCTTCGAGGGCGCGGGCAATGCGGCGGGCAGTGGGGAGTTCGAAACGTCCGTGGCCTTCGATTAACAATTCGGCGGTGGTGCCGACGGCGTTTTTGACGGCTTCGACCACGGCGAGGGCATCGCGGAGTTGGGCGGCGGAGAGGTGGCGGAAGGTCGCGCCGAAGGGGTCCCACTTGAGGGCGCGGTAGCCCATGGCGACGGCTTTGGTGGCGGCGGCGGCAAATTCGGCGGGGGTTTTGGCGTTGGCGAACCAGGCGTTGGCGTAGCAGGGGACGGCGTCGCGGACACGGCCTCCGAGTAGTTGATGTACGGGTACGCCGAGGGATTTGCCTTTGATGTCCCAAAGTGCCATTTCAATGGCGGAGAGGGCACTCATGAGGACGGGACCGCCGCGCCAGTAGGCGTCGCGATAGGCGTCCTGCCACCAGGCTTCGATGTTGCGGAGGTCGCGGTTGACGAGGCCGCGTTCGAGTTCGCGGACGGCCTGGGTGACGGTGGGTTCGCGGTATTCGAGGGTGGCTTCGCCCCAGCCGTGATGGCCGGAGTCGGTCTCGATTTTTACGAAGCACCAGTTGGTGCGGTAGGCGTCGCAGATGTAGGTTTTGAGCGCGGTGAGTTTCATGGGAGAGTAGCGAATAGTGAGTAGCGGGTAGCGAGTAGGATTTCAGCGGCGGCTGCGCCGCAGGGATTGAATAGAAAGTAGGAGGCGAGCGGTGCGAGCGGTGGAACCATGCTCGCTACCCGCTACTCACTACTCGCTACTCAAAACGGATGCGTCGGTGAGGAGGAGTGGGTAGTCGGGGAGCGGGAGGCGGAAGCGGCGTCCGATGACGGCGTTGTCGAGGACGAAGTTTTCAGCGCGGGCGGCGGCGTCGTGGATCGTGCCGGTAAGGAAGTCGAGGAGGACGGGTTTTTCGAGGCGCAGATCGGAGTCGTGCCAGAGGACGAGGTCGATTTCGCGGGCGGCGGTTTTTTGTTGGGCGTCCTCGGTATTCCAATACGCAACGAGCGGCGCGCCGTGGCGGGTGAAGGTGGCGGCAACGGGGCTGGCCATGAGTCCGCTGTGCTGCGGGTGTTGCGGGTCGGGTTCGGCGAAACGGGTGTAGAGTTCGCGGCGGTGGGTGTCGTTGTCGAAGAGCGAGCAGATGCGGCGCATGACTTCGAAGGAGTATTTGGGGGTGTAACGTTTGCCGTGTATCAGTCCCATCATGACAGGGCGGTTGACTTTGCCGCCGGCCTGACGATAGGGGCGGTCCATGAGGTCAACGGCGTGGAAATAGAGGAGCAGGTCGAAGCCGATGCGCAGGTCGATGAGGAGTCGGCGGGCGATCCATTTGGCCTGCACGATCTGGTCCATGTCGTAGAGGCCAAGCCAGTCGTCGTTGTGCCCGGCGGTTTGCGAGGGGCAGCCGTTTTCGCCTTGCCAGATGGCGATGCGGCGCGCGGGGGAATGGCGGTCGAGCAGGCGACGGATGAGGTCGTGCATGTTTTGCAGGTTTTGCTCGGGGACGGTCTGGTAGGGGTGAAAGGAAAACACGTCAATGTGGTCGGCCATGCCGGCGTGGAGCGCGGTTTCGAGGTAGGCGGGTTCGAGCTTGGACATGGCTCCGCCGATGATCGTGGCGTCGGGGATTTGTTCGCGGATGGCGGCGGCGGTGATGCGAACGAGTTCGGCGTAGGCACGGGCGTCGGGTTTGGAGGGGTGCCAGAATTGGGGAATGTTGGGTTCGTTCCAGATTTCCCAGTGGGCGACGCGGCCGCGAAAATGGGCGGCGAGGGCGCGGGTGTAAGAGGTCCAGGCGTCGCGGACGGCGTCGCCGTAGTAGAGGGGGACGTAGCCGACGGCGGATTCATGGGGAACGTCGGGCATGTAGAGTTTGTTGCCGAAGCTGACCGAGAAGAACGGTTGCACCCCGATGGTGCGAAGGCGGTCCACGATGGTGTCGAGCCAGGCGAAATCGTAAACGCCGGGGGTGGTTTCGCAGCGGCTCCAGCCGGTCTGGACGCGAGCCCATTTGGCACCGAGTTTTTCGAGGTGGGGATAAACGCGTTCGGGGTCGAACATGTGCCGGTCGAGGGTTTCGAAGCCGATGCCGATGCGGGAGCTGGGGATCTCGGAGGTGGTGCGCGGGGTGACGAGGCGGCCGATCTCAGGGAGGCCGGGAAGCGGGTGAGCGAGGAGTTGCTGGCGGCAGAGGGCGGGGATGTCCTGGTTTTCGATTACGGAGTCGTCAGGAACGGGGGGGGGGGGGGGGGGGAGGACAGGAGTGGCGGTGGACATGGCGGATGGTTTGATGAGGCAAGGCTGGTGCTCATGGCCGTCAGGGGCATTGCTAAAGGCTTCATATCCGTGGGAAAAAAGTTAACAGATGTGCGCATGGAAAAAATAACGACTACGGAATCAGTTGCGGCGGGGGGGGGGGGGGAGGGGACGTATTGGGATGGGCTGCGGGTGTCGTTGATCCGGTTCTTTGAGGGACCGCCAATCGGGAAACATGGGGTTTTTCAAGGGGTGGTTTTCACGGTTTTTAAATTCCTGGAGGGCGAGGTGACGTTGATAAAAGACGGCGTGACGGCTCGGGCGCGAAAGGGCGATTGGATGGTCTGTCATCCGGGGGAACGGTTTCAGGATTTTTCGGATTCCGCGCGCATCATCTCCATCCACCTGCTGGTGGAAAGTCCGGGGAATGCGGCGTCGTGGCAAGGCGGCCCGGTGCTGGCGTTTGGCGCGGAGGCAGCGGCCACTGCGGGGGGGGGGGGGGGGGGGAGGACGCGCAGCAGCGGGCTCGACGCCTGCGTGCGGCGGATGCGACGTTCGGCGGTGCTGCGTCGGCTGGAAGCAAGCGGGAAGATTTGTCCGCTTGGGGTGCCGGAGACGTTTGCCGAGGCGCTGGAGTTGCAGGAGGTCGTGGCGGCGTTTTTCCGGCGCTTGATGAGCATACTGGAGCCGCTGGGAATGCGTTACGCCGCGCCATTGATCCGCGACAGGCGTGTGCGCGAGAGCCGGCAACGACTGGCAGCGGCGGGGTTGCGCGAGAGATTTTCACGCGAGCGGCTGGCGGCGGAGTGTGGTTTGAGCGCTGCGCAGCTTGACCGGTTGTGGCGCGAGGAACTGGCGACGACACCCGCGCAATTCTGGAACGCGCGACGCTTGCAAGCCGCATGCGCGCTGCTTCAGGGCGACGCTCATTCGATCAAGGAAATCGCGTTCGAAATGGGTTTTCGCCATCTGAGCCAGTTTTCGTTCTGGTTCGCCAAAAACATGAATGAGTCACCGCGCGCCTTCCGCAGGAGGCACGAACGGGATTGAAGCCACGCTTGCGAAGTGCCGGGATGCGGCCAACATTGTCCGCATCATGACGCCACGCATTTCCCTCTATTTGCACCCCCTCCTCCTCCTGGCCGCAGCCTGCACTTTTTTCGTCGGTTGCTCCACCCCCGACCACCGCATCGAACAAAACCTTGCGCTCTTCAACACGCTCACCGTCGAGCAACAGGACCTCATCAAACAGGGCAAAGTCGGCCTCGGCTTCACGCCCGACATGGTCCGCCTCGCCGTCGGCAATCCCGACAAAAAATGGCTGCGCACCGACGAGACCGGCACCAGCGAATCGTGGAGCTACACCAGCTACACCGCCGCCGACGGCACGCCTCTTTACTGCGGTCTCTATCACTCCTACTACGGCAACCTCTACCCCTACTACGCCGCCCCCATTTACACCGGACGCGCCCCGAGCGAATACTTCCGCGTTACCTTCAAGGACGGCAAAGTCATCAGCATCCAGCAGGATGTGCGCTGACCCCCGCGGAGGGAGGGAAAGGCTGGAGATCACAAGATCAGCATCGCGTCGCCGTAGCTGAAAAATCGATATTCACGCGCAATCGCCTCCGCATACAGTTCGCGCAGCCAGGCGATGCCATCCGTGCTCCCCGGTGTCAAAAATGCGGATACCAGGCACATCAACGTGGAGCGCGGCTGGTGGAAATTGGTGACGAGCGCGTCCACTCCGCGAAACGTCCGCGGCGGATAAATATAAATCCCCGCCTCTGCGATATATGCAAGTCCCCCCCCCCCCCCCCCCGCCCTCTCTTCCGCTCCAGTCCCCTCCCCTGCCCTCTCCGTAACCGGCACCGCTGCGCGCCGCGCCAGAAAATCCTCCACCGTCCGCACGGTCGTAGTGCCCACCGCGATACGCCGTCCGGCGGGGGCCAGCAGCGCGCGCTGCGTGGCGGGCGGGATTTCGTAAATCTCCCGGTGGATCGGATGCTCTTCGATGGTTGCCGTGGCGATCGGCTTGAACGTCCCCAAGCCCACATGCAGCGTGATGTCCGCCGTTCCCACGCCCTGCCCCGCCAGTTGTGCGAGCAGTTCCGGCGTGAAATGCAGCCCCGCCGTCGGAGCGGCAACGGCCACCTGGCGGGTACGGTCCGCATAAACCGTCTGGTAGCGCTCGATGTCACGCGCCCTCTCCTCCGCCCGTCCCTCCGCATCCCCTCCCCTTGCAATGTACGGCGGCAACGGCACGTCGCCCAAGCGGTTGGCGATCTCCGTGATGGAACCGCCGCCGCCCGGCATCGTAAAGCGCACCAAGGCCGCGCCCTCGCCATCCTTTTCCAGCACCATGCCGCAAAACTCCCTTCCATGCGCAAATGTCGCCCCAACAGGCAGTTTTTTTCCGGGGCGCACCAGGCACCACCAAACATCTCCCGCTCCCCTGCCCTCCCCGACGCCGCCGCTTATGCCATTTTCACCCTCGCCCCGCGCCGGATCGGGCCGCAGCAGGAAACACTCCACCGCGCCCCCCGTCGGACGCCATGCATGCAGGCGGGCCGGGAGCACGGCGGCATTGTTGCGAAAAAGCGTGTCGCCCGCCCGCAGCCAGCGCGGCAGATCGGAAAACCGCGCATGAACCACCTCCCGCGTGGCGCGATTCACAACCATCAGACGCGACGAATCCCGCCGTGTCGCAGGCGTTTGTGCAATCAGCCGGGCAGGCAATTCGTAATCAAAAAGATCAGTTGAAAAAGACACGAGTCCCCAACGCTCACCCCCCGCTGCCCCATGCTCAACGCTCAAATCACACGCCCCCCCCTTCACTTAGTCCAATGATGTTCTCCGACGTTTTCAGTGGATTGGCAAGAGGTGGCGCGGCAGCGCCTGTAGCGCAGGCATCTTGCCTGCCGTCCAGTCAATAGCGCGAAGCGCCGCTTCCCAAAAATAAACGCAGCAAAAGTCACCGCGCTTCGCGCAATCAATTTAGTTTGCAGGCAAGATGCCTGCGCTACGGGCGCTTCCGCGCCACCAAAAACATCGAAGAACCTCCAATGAGCATACAAGTCCTTCCGATGCAGTTCGATGTAGGGGCTTCGCTTGCGAAGCCCATGCCTTGGTAAGTGTGCTCCGTCCGGCAGACGCGGGCTTCGCAAGCGAAGCCCCTACGTGGCCTAATTGGCATCAGCTTAGTTTGCACTTGCAGAGCACCGACGACTCCGGTGTTTTCGGCCACTTGCGACACTTTCTAACGTCCGGCCGGCGCACGTCGCAATGCTCCCGCGGCCGGGTTCATTGTCAGTCACAACCTTCAACCAAAACCGCCCCTCACCGGGTGGTTATCCCCGGCAGGCCGGTATCCACGGAGCGGATGCAGACCAGCCGTCACATACCATGAGTTCTGTAATGCAAGAACTGCTCGCCCAGGAACCCGCCGCCTTCGACAAACTGAAGGAAGGCCAGATCGTCTCGGGCGTCATCACCGAAATCCGCCAAAACGAAGTTGTCGTCGATATCGGCGGCAAATCCGAAGGCGTCATCCCCGCCAACGAATTCATCGACATCGGCGAACTGCAAATCGGTTCCACCATCGAAGTCTACGTCGAGAAGCTCGAAGACAAAAACGGACTCCCCGTCCTCTCCTTCGACAAGGCCGAGCAGAAGAAAAACTGGGAGAACATCCTCACCAAGTTCCCCGAAGGCTCTGTTGCCGTCGGACGCGTCAAAGCCAAGGTCAAGGGCGGCCTCATCATCTCCATCGGAGTCGATGCCTTCATGCCCGCCTCGCACATCGACATCCAGCCCCCCAAGAACCTCGACCAGTACGTCGGCCAGACCTACGACTTCAAGGTTCTCAAGATCAACCAGGAGCGCAAAAACATCGTTCTCTCCCGCCGCGAACTCATCGAGCAGCAGCGCAGCGAGAAGCGCCGCAACCTCCTCGAATCCATCCAGCCCGGCCAGGTGCGCAAGGGCGTGGTCAAGAACATCACCGACTTCGGTGCCTTCATTGACCTCGACGGCATGGACGGCCTCCTCCACATCACCGACATGTCCTGGGGACGCATTGCCCACCCGAGCGAAATGCTCAAACAGGGCGAAGAAATCCAGGTCATGATCATCGAGGTCAACCGCGACAAAGAACGCGTCTCCCTCGGCCTCAAGCAAACCACCAAGAATCCGTGGGACGAGATCGAACAAAAGTTCCCCGTCGGCACCAAGATTCACGGCAAAGTTGTCAACCTCGTCCCCTACGGCGCGTTCATCGAGATCGAGCCCGGCGTCGAAGGCCTTGTCCACATCACCGAGATGTCTTGGACCAAGCGCATCAACAAGCCCTCCGAAATGCTCCGCGTCGGCCAGGAACTCGACGCCGTTGTCCTCGGCATCCAGAAGGAAGACCAAAAAATCTCCCTCGGCCTCCGCCAACTCGAGCCTAACCCTTGGGACATGGTTCGCCACAACTACCCGATCGGTGCCCGCGTTCACGGCAAGGTTCGCAACATGACCACCTACGGCGCCTTCATCGAACTCGAAGAAGGCATCGACGGCATGGTGCATGTCTCCGACATGAGCTGGACCCGCAAGGTCAACCACCCCTCCGAAGTCCTCAAGAAGGGCGACGAAGTGGACGCCATCGTGCTCGACGTGGATCCCAGCCAGCAGCGCATCAGCCTCGGCATGAAGCAGCTCGCCGTCGATCCTTGGAGCGACATCGACAGCTTCTTCAAGATCGGCGACGTCGTCAAAGGCACCGTGACCAAGATCACCTCCTTCGGCGCGTTCGTGGACCTCAAGGACGGCATCGACGGCCTCGTGCACATCTCGCAGATCAGCGAGGAGCGCATCGAGAAGGTGAAGGACGTGCTCAAGCCCGGCCAGGAAGTCACCGCCCGCGTCATCAAGATCGACCGCGACGAGCGCCGCCTCGGTCTCTCGATCAAGGCCGCCAACTACTCGCCTGAGCAACTCGCGTCCGAGACCGCCGCCTACGAGGCTCTCAACCGCGACAGCAGCGGCGACATGATGAACCTCGGCGACATCCTCGACGCCGCCCACGACAAGAAAGACTGACGCCCGCCGCGTTTGTAGTTCTTTTCAATGACAACGCCCGGTCCGCCTAAAAACGGACCGGGCGTTTTGTTTTGTTGTTACGCATGGAAGGGAGAAACGCCTTTCTCCGTTCGGTACGCCATCCCCACCCGAACTGGCCCCATATCATCGCGTCCGACCACGGTGCCGCGTTTGCCTGCATCATGTCTTGGTGCACGTTGATGGCGATGACACGCCCGCCTCATGAATCGCCCGCCAGCCGGATTCCCGGGACGCAACATACGCACGGCGAGCCTGAACCGGTTCTGTTATTTGACGGCGAATGCGGGCTATGCACGACGCTGGCCCGATTTGCCCTGGCACAAACGTCCGGCGGTGCACGCTTGCATGCCGCTCCGTTGCAGGGGCCATCGGCACAGGCCTTGTGCCTACGCGCCGGGTTGCCGACCGAGAATTTCGATTCTCTGGTCTTCATCCGCGACCTGCACCATCCAGAGGCGGGCCACGCCTTGCGCACCGACGGCGTGGTGGCTCTGACGCGTCTGTTCGGTCCCGGCTGGCGGATAGCCAGCACGATGCTGGCCTGGTTGCCCGCGCCTTGGCGCGACGCGGGTTATCGGGTCGTAGCGCGCCTTCGCAAAAAAATCCGGGGAGCGCCCAGACCGTTGCCCCGGCCGCCGCCGGAGTGGGCCGACCGTCTGCTGCCGTGAGCGCGTACAGCCACCGGGAGGGCGGGTCTCCTGACCCGCCGACGGCGCGAAGCGCCGCCCATCCGGAATGAGGCGCGGCTACGCCGCGTCAGCGGGCGGGACACGCCCGCACCATGCGCGCACGCCATTCGATGCCACGTCCTGCATACGCGGGCGTCGCAAGCGACGCCCCTACAGCAGGCGGGACGCCCGCACCACGACGTTCCGCGAACATCATGTATTACAAATACTTGTCCGTCACCGCGCCTTCGCTGGCGGTGCTGACGAGTTTGGCATACTTCGCCAACACACCGCGATTGGTGTAGGGCTTGCGTGGCTTCCAGGTCTTTTTGCGCGCGGCGATTTCCTTCGCGGGAATGTCGAGCGTGATCTGGTTTTTTACGGCGTCGATGGTGATCGGGTCGCCGTTTTTCACGACGCCGATGGTGCCGCCAATCGCCGCCTCGGGTGTGATGTGGCCGACCACAAATCCGTGCGAACCGCCCGAAAAACGTCCGTCGGTGATGAGCGCGACTTCCTTGCCGAGTCCCTTGCCCATGATGGCGCTGGTGGGGGCGAGCATCTCCCTCATGCCGGGGCCGCCCACGGGACCCTCATTGCGGATCACGACGACGTGGCCGGACTTCACGCGTCCGTCGAGGATGGCAGACAACGCGGCCTCCTCTCCCTCGAACACGATGGCTTTGCCGGAAAACTTTAAGCCTTCCTTGCCGGAGATCTTGGCCACGGAACCCTCGGCGGCGAGGTTGCCGTAGAGAATGCGCAGGTGGCTGTCGGGCTTGATCGGTTGGTCAAAGGGACGGATCACGTCCTGATTTTCTGGATACGGCTGCACGTCCTTGAGGTTTTCCGCCACGGTCTTGCCGGTGACGGTGAGGCAGTCGCCGTGGATGAGACCGCGGTCGAGCAAGGTCTTCATGAGCGGAGGCACGCCGCCGATGCGAGAGAGATGCACCATGCCGTATTTGCCCGAAGGTTTGAGATCGGCGAGCACGGGCACGCGTTTGCCGATGCGGGTGAAGTCGTCGATGGTGAGCTTCACGCCGGCAGTGTGCGCGATGGCGAGGAGGTGCAGGACGGCATTGGTTGAGCCACCGAGGGCGATCACTACAGTGATGGCGTTTTCAAAGGCTTTTTTGGTTAAAATGTCACGCGGACGAATCCCCTTTTTTGCGAGTTCAACGACAGCGGCTCCGGCGCGGCGACAGTCTTCTTGTTTTTCCTTGGAGATGGCGATTTGCGCGGAGGAATTGGGCAGCGAGAGGCCGAGGGCTTCGATGGCGTTGGCCATTGTATTGGCGGTATACATACCGCCGCAGGAACCGGGACCGGGGATGGAGCATTCCTCAACAACCTTGAGCGCAGCGTCGTTGATCTTGCCCGCGGCGTGCTGGCCGACGGCTTCGAAGACGGAAACGATGTCGAGGTCCTTTTTGGTTTCCGGGTGGATGCCGGGAAGAATGGTGCCGCCGTAAACGAAAACGCTGGGGCGGTTGAGACGGGCCATGGCCATAACGCAGCCGGGCATGTTTTTGTCGCAGCCGCCGATGGCGACAAGGCCGTCAAAACCTTCGCCGCCAACCACGGTTTCGATGGAGTCGGCAATGACTTCGCGGGACACGAGCGAGTAGCGCATGCCGGGCGTTCCCATGCTGATGCCGTCGGCGATGGTGATGGTGCCGAAGATGATGCCCTTGCCGCCGGCTTCGTTGGCGCCCTGCTCGGCGTATTCGGCGAGCTTGTTGATGTGCATGTTGCACGGGGTGAGCATCGACCAGGTGGAGGCGACGCCGACGACGGTTTTCTTGAAATCCGCATCGCCGAATCCGACGGCGCGGAGCATGGAGCGATTGGGGGCGCGGTCGGCTCCGTCGTGCACGATGGAGGAGAACTGGCGCGTGGCGTTGGCGGTCTTGGCGGCTGTGGCAGGCTTGGTCTTGGCGGTCGTCGGCTTCATGGGAAAAATGAAAGCGGCCAGCAAACTCCCCGCAGGCGGGACGGGCAAGCGTGGAGAAATGGCAGGCGGCTCAATTGGTCGAAATCGTGAGGATCGGCGGGCGTCCGTCGCCGCTCGTGTCGGACATGGTAAAGAGCAACATCAACAGGGAGAAGGCGCGCTTGGTGCGCAGGTCGTTGTCGGCCACCCAAAACCAGTGCCCGCGATAAGGCACGGCCACGAGCACGTCGCGCGGACTGGGTTCGCGCGGGCCGCTGAGAATGTGAAAGCCCTTGCGCGAAAGCTGCGCCGTCTCCGCCTCCGCGCCGCCGGAGTCAACAGGCGTGGACGCGAAATCGGGAACTGGAGCAGGGTCGTATTCCACGCCGCGTGTGGCACGCCCGGATTTGATGTCCTCGCCTGGAATGTCGGCATGCAGGGCGAGCGCACCGGTGATATGAAGCAGCGAACGTGTTTGAATCGCGATCTCGGTGTCGGAGGCCGCATGGATGCCATGCACGAGGTGAAATTCGACGGCGGTGGGATTGAGCCCAAGCAGGCGGCGAAGTTCGGCGGCCCGCGCAAGCGTTTCCTCGGAGACCTTGCGCGAACGCAGCGTGATCAAGGTGTCGTGGGTTGAGTCCTTTTTGGAAATGATGCGAATCGTCATGTCGCCCGATACCTGCAACTGGTGCATGAGCGTGGCCACGCGTATGAAATCGTCGTCAGCGCGACGCGTTGCCTCCTCGTTGCGCAGGCCGTTGATGGCACTGACACCGAGCAGCAGCATGGCATCCGCCGGCCAGCCGATCTGGATCGTGGAAAAAAGCGCCGCCGGCGAAAACGGCGCCACGAAACCCGCCATGAACTTGCTGCCCGTCATGGGAGTGTAGGTGATCGTGGGCCGGTCGATGTAACGGCCCTGCAACTGGGCGCTGCCAAAGCTGTCGCCACTGCCGCCGGGTCCGTGGATTTCCGTGCCGAGTCCGCCAAACATCTCGATCTGGTAACCGGCCACGATCTGCCCAACGTCCACGTAAATCGGCGGGTCGAGGTAACGCAGCTTGACGATGTTGAGCAGTGTCTGGCGTTTCCACGACTCCGTGACGGCCGAACTGTAGCCAAAGCGGTCACGCGGGATCGTTGACGGACCGATGGAGGCGCAACCGGAGAGCAACGCCAGCATCAGGCCGGCCAACGACAGGACGAGGACGGCGGGCGCGGCGGGTTTTCGGAAGAATGAAGAGGGCATCGGAATGGGAAAGGGAGACGGCGAGAGGAAGGCGGACGGGCGGGGGGGGGGCGGCTGCGCCGTCGAACATTTAACGTTTAACGCTTAACATTTAACATTAAATGGATGTGGCGATGATGTGGCGTCAACGTGGGTTGGGTGTTAAATGTTAAGCGTTAAATGTTCGACGTTGGTTTGGTGGCGGGAGGGGGGGGGGGGAGGGTTCTCCAGCCTGGAGTTGCAAGTTACATGCTGAAAAATTTGATCGTCCGGCGCAGTGAGGCGACGAGCACGTCGATCTCGGCCTCGGTGTTGTATACGTAAAAACTGGCGCGCGCGCTGCTGGGCAAACCGAGCTTTTTCATGAGCGGCTGGTTGCAATGATGTCCGCCGCGCAACGCGACGCCGTCCTGGTCGGCGAAGGTCACCACGTCGTGCGCGTGCACGTCGGCAAGCGCGAAGCTCACCACGCCGCCGCGCGGTTGTCCGGCGCGCGGACCGAGCAGGCGCAGGCCGGGCAGTTCCGCAAGCGCGGCGGCGGCGCGGGCTCCGAGCGCGTAGTCGTGCGCGGCGATGCGCGCGCGGTCGAGCGCGTCGAGGTAGTCGAAGGCGGCATGCAACGCGATGGCGTCGGCAACGTTGGGCGTGCCGGCTTCGAAGCGCTCGGGAGCAGGTTTCCATTTCGCGCCTTCGTAGGTGACGCTGTCCACCATGCCGCCGCCGGTCTGCCAGGGGGGCATCGCGTCGAGGAGGGCTCGCTTGCCGTAGAGCACACCGATGCCGGTGGGGCCCGCCATTTTGTGGCCGCTGAAGGCCAGAAAGTCGCAGTCGAGCGCACGCACGTCGATGGGTTCGTGTCCGATGGATTGCGCGGCGTCGATCACCGTGACGGCTCCGACGGCGCGGGCCTTGGCGCAGAGGTCGGAGATCGGGTTGATCGTGCCGAGGGTGTTGGAGAGATGCGTGAAGGCGAAGAGCTTGACCTGCGGCGTAAGGAGGCGGTCGAGCGCGTCGAGGTCAAGGCCGTGCTCGGCGTCGGCGCCCGCCACGGGCACGTAGCGGAGCGTGGCGCCGGTGCGCTGTGCGGCGAGTTGCCAGGGCACGAGGTTGGAGTGGTGCTCCATCTCGGTCGTGAGGACGACGTCGCCGGGTTTGAGATTTGCGATGGCCCAGGTCTGCGCGACGAGGTTGATGGATTCGGTAGTGCCGCGCGTGAAGACGATTTCGGCGGGGTCGGCGGCGTTGATGAAGCGGGCGGCGCGGGCGCGGGCGGCTTCGTAGCCGTCGGTCGCGCGCATGGAGAGGGCGTGCAGGCCGCGGTGAACGTTGGAGTTGTCGCGTTCGTAGTAGCGGGCGAGCGCGTCGATGACGGAGCGGGGTTTTTGCGTGGTGGCGGCGTTGTCGAGATAGACAAGCGGCTTGCCGCCGACGTGCTGGTCGAGCGTGGGAAAATCAATGCGAAGGTTGGTCGAGAGTGCGGACATGAGATGGAAAAGCTGAAACGCTAAAACGCTGAGAGCCGGAATGAAGGTGACGATTATTATGGTGGTGGAATCAGGCGGCGGGCGGCGCGCCGCGTTTGATCGCCTCAAGCGCGGCGTGCCAGGCGAGCGTGGCGCACTTGATGCGGGCCGGATAGGCGTGGACGCCGGCAAAGGCCGCGAGTTCGTTGAACGCCAGCGGATCGTCATCGCCGGGTGCGCGCCCGGTGGATACGATGTCGTGAAATTGTTGATACAAGGCCTCCGCCTCCGCCGTCGTGCGCCCCTTGAGCTGCGTGGTCATGAGCGAGGCGCTGGCCTGCGAGATGGCGCAGCCCGCGCCCTCGAAGCTGATTTCCGCAATGCGTTCCGCTTCCGCCCCTCCCCCCCCCCCCCCCCGCGCGTCCACCGGGGCGGACGTTTCAACGCGCAGGTAAACCGTGCAGTTGTCACCACAAGTCGGATTGTCACCGGTGGCGACGCGGTTGGCGGAAGGGAGTTTGCCGCGGTTTCGAGGACGCTTGTTGTGGTCGAGAATGACGGCTTGGTAGAGTTCGGTGAGATCGGACATTGGCGAACGTTTGACTGGCTGACTGACGTGTGCGCGAAAGAACGGGCGTGGATCAGCATGATTACTAACTCCGGAAACGCACCGATTGCAAATCCGGGCGAAGGCGGATCGGGCGCGGGCACCAGCAGGACAATCCGCCCAGTCCCGCCGGGCGCGCGCACAGGTTATTTGCCCGCCTTCTTCTGCAACTCCGCCATCGCCTCAAAATAACGCCGGCCAAATTCGCGTTGCGCGTCGGCGTCAAAATGGAGTTCGTCGCCCTTGTGCGCCAGACCCGCCGACGACACAACCGCGGTTCCCGGCACAAGCGTGGGCAAACGGTCGATCTGCTCATTCACGATCTTTGCATAAGGCGATTTTCCGCCTGAGCGCGTGTAAAGAAACTCGCCCAATTCACCTGCCACAAACGGCGCATCCGGCACGTTCAAATCGCGCCGGAAACCCGCCACGATCAATGCCAGACCTTCCGCATACGCTTGAGCCTTCGTGAGGCTCCCACACTCGCTCTCGCCCTGATGCCAGAGAATCCCTTTAAGCCGACCCGCCTGCTGCGCGATTTTCGCACGGCGCACCGCCGCCTCATACAAGTCGCCGCCAGCTTTCCCGTCTGTGCCCGGCATCCAGCGACTCTGCGGCGTGCCGCCGACGGCGCACGGTATCAGCCCGATCACGACGCCGGGCGAGCGGTCGGCCATCCGTTTGGCAAACGTGAAACCGAGCCCCACGCCGGCCTCCTTTTTGTCGAAATGAAGGGGTTCCCCCTGACGCACCCACTGGTCGTCTTTGCCGAGGACGAGCACGCGCGGATCGGGCGCGCGGTCGGCAGGCGTGAGCTTGCCGCGACCAGCCATGTTGGACTGGCCGACGAGCAGATAGAGATCAAAACGGTCCGCCGCCGGCGGGGTCACGGAAGGCGCGGGCGCGGGGGGCGCGGAGGGGGGGGGGGGGGGCGTTTGTTCTTGGGCGGACGCGGGCAAGGCCGCCGCAACCGCAGCGCAAAGGGCGGGGATCATTCGCAAAAATGAACGTGGGAGGAGAATTTGAGAGAGATGCATCGCAGCCATCATGTGCTCCACCGCCACTGTTTTGTCAGCCGCATTTTTGCGACGCGGCCGCGCTCACCTAGACGCGCAGCCGACGGATACCGGCCGCGCCTGCGAGCGCTGCGAGCCCCGCCAGCAAGGCCACCGTGGAGGGCTCGGGAATGTTCGAAGGCGGGAGGGAGAGGATGCTCGTGCCATTGACCGTGTCCGTCAGCGAATTCCAAACGCTAAAGTTATCGAGCCACAGGCCATAGGTGGAGGAGCCTACAACCGAAGAGCTGAGCGAAAAACCAGTGGCGAAGCCCGTCACGTTGTCCCCGATGCTCGTGGTGGTGGCACGGCCTTCGAAGGTCGTGCCATCGAAACGGTAAATCGTGGCCGAGCCGGAAGCAAGCGACCCGAGCGTGCCGGGCAAGGTGACGTCAGATCCAGTCTTGTTGATCACGATGGTGACGCGGATGGCCGTGTCCACCGGCGTGCTCGTGCTGAGCATCGTGCTGCCGGAACGTCCGGCGCTGGTGCGGGCCTCGCCGGTCGTGTTCACCCCTGAGACGCTGACGTTGTAAAGATCGAAGCTCGCCACCAAGACTCCGGAAGCCCCAACCGAGGCGATCTTGTTTTGCTGCAGGGCGAAGCTGACGCCGGAGGAGGCCAAGCTGGTGCCTCCAATGTAGAGCGCGTTGCCCGACATGAACGAGGGCACGCCGACGTTGCGCACTTCGCTCACCGCCGAACCAAGATTCGCATTGGGTAGTGCCGCCGTGAACGTATCATTTGCGCCCGTGCTGGCGATAGTGAGCGCCACCGCGCCCGACGACGTGTTGTAACTCTCGAAATCCGCCTCCCATATCAACGCCGCTTGCGTGGACGCCGCCAGCAGCAGCGCGGCGAGCCCAACCGCACCGCAACGGGCGGACGTAGAAATGAGGGGATGGATAACAGACCGGATGGGTGACGGAATGGATGATGAATTCATGGTAATGAGAAGATTTAGGGCTGGTGTTTGCATGAACGAAGCAGCGAAGACGCCGTTGTTTGCCCGCAGTCTCTCAACCCCCGGTGTATCCGGCACAAGCTACCCGGCTTTTAACTCGTTAAAATCAAATCCCGGCAATCGCCAGCACCACCCGTCCCTCGTCCAGCCTTATTCCTCGTTTGGAATTTTTCGCAACGTCGCGCCCTCCACGAAATCGCTCGCGATTAGGAGCACACGGGGCTCCGCCTTCTCGCACTGCACATTACCCTCCACCAGATTCGCCAGCCACTCCACCGCGGCGATGCCGAGCTTTGTCGTGTTCTGGTACATACCGGAAAAAATCGCGTCGCGCGGGCGGTCCAAGTGCAAAAAGCCCAGTTCGTCCGGCATGCGTTTGTCCAAGTTCCTCACCCAATTCCAGACTTCCGTCAATCCGACGATCACCTCGGGCTTTCGGCGGACTAACCAAGCACGAAACGCTTTCTCCGACCACCCGCCTTCCGCCTGCTTCGAGAATTCCATGATCTTCAGTTCCGGCATCTGCCTCCGAGCCACTTCCAGCCCCGCCGACCAGAGCATGTTGACCTGCCGTGTTTCGTTTTCGCTGATGACGGCCCCGATCCGGCGGTAACCGCGTTGCGAGAGCTGGCGCATGGCTGTCTCCACCGTCTGGATGTGATAGTTGCAGACGCGCGGCAGATTCGGCTTCGCCAGCGAGTATCCAAAAGCCACTACACTAAAATCCTTGAAGCTCATGTTATTCAACACCTGCGCCCACGTCACCGTCCGGTCTTGCGACAACGGCGGCACAAGCACGCCCCGGATGCCGCGCGCCAGCAACACCTGCTCCAGCCGACTGGGATGGCTCGCGTAATCGCCCAGCCAGAAATGCTCCAACCGGTAACCCAACTCCATCCCCCGCTTTGCCGCCCCCTCAAAATACTCAGGATACGTCCGGAGGGTTTTCCAATGATCGCGCGTGCGAAAAGCGGTGATGAATCCGAGTGCCGCGCTGCATGTCGCCTCGCGCCGTGCGCGCAGGCTGGTCATGAGCGCCCGCACCATCGGGTTGGGCCGGTAGCCGAGTTCACGCGCCATACGCTGCAATCGCTCGCGTGTCGCCGCCGCGACCTTGGGCGAATCGCGCAGCGCCATCGACACCAGCGCGCGCGTCACACCCGCGCGGTCGGCGATGGTTTGCAGGGTGATAGGTGTGTCGGGTGGTGGCATCAGAATGCTGAGGAGAAAGATAAAAGGACACCCTGCTTTTTAACGAGTTAAAACTGGCCCTGATTGCACCCCGCCGCCCGCATGGAAATAGTTTGGCCATGTTTCCCAACATTACACCCAATCAATTGCGCCCCCTCACGCGCCTCCCTCTCCCCATGACGAACAAAATGCCACAACCATCTTTTGTTTGCTGGAGCCGGAACGAAACGGAGACTCCGGCAAAGGCTTCATATGAAGCCTGCCGCCCCGCCCGCACTGTTGCGTTTACCCTGATCGAATTACTCACCGTCATTGCCATCATTGGAATTCTGGCCGGCATCCTCATCCCGGTCGTCGGCGCCGTCCGCGGCAAAGCCAAGGCCGCCGAGGCGCTCAGCCAGATGCGGCAGCTCAGTGTTGCCGTCATGAACTACTGTGCCGACCAGCGAAACGGCACCCTCCCCGGCCCCCTGACTACAGGACAGAACTTCGACTACAACGGCCCCGGTTTCGATCCTTCCAAATCCGGTAATAACCGCCAAAGTCAGATTCTCTCCTACATCGGCCCTTACCTCAGCCTCGCCGCCCCCTCCAGTCCGCAAGGTTATTTACAGGCCAAGCAATTTCAAACCTCCGCCCAGCGCGCCTACGACCAGACCCCGGAGGCGCATGCCAACGGTCAGGCCTATTACTTTACCGTCGTTGTCAGCGGCGCCAAACCATTCGGCTACAGCGGTGACACTCCGCCCACCCAGCCCAAACCTCTGCACACCGTGGAAAACCCGACCCGCGCCGATATGATCCGCGAAGCCGATAAAGAGGCCCAATGGGTATCCATCACCAGTGACGCCTACAAACGCTGTCCGCCCAAACCTCTTCACGGCAACCGCCGCCATGTGGCCTACTTCGACGGACACGTGCGCTCCTTCTCCCTCGCCGAGAGCAATCGCACTCCCTGAGTCGCCAGCGTCTCCCCCCCCCTCCCCCCTCCCTCCTGCTTTTATTATGAATCCGATCAAATTGTTTTCCATTGTTGCAATGGTTGCCTCCATTCACGCAACCAACCTTGGCGCAGCCACCTGGCACGCTGACGTCCAAACAGGTAACGATGCCAATACGGGAGCCAGCCGCGCCGCCGCCTTCGCCACCCTCCAGCGCGCCATCGATGCCGCGCAGCCCGGCGACATCGTCGTCGCGTATCCAGGAATCTACTACGAATATATCAACATCCGCCGAGGCGGCACAGCGGACGCTCCCATTCGTATCATGGCCGACCGCGTCGAACGCGATCGCGTGATCATTTCCGGCGCGCAACGCAACATCCGCCAGAAGGACGTCACCTGGGAACTCGTTGACCGCGAACTCAGGCTGTATCGTGTGCCACTCGACTACCGTCCCGCCCGCGTCCTAGCCAACCGCGCCGATCTCCTCGCCTATCCCACGCTCGCCGACCTGCGCGCCTTCCGTTTTCTCGCCGACGACTACCTCGGCCACAAACACGGTTTCGCCCACGACCCGGCAACCAACCACCTCTATGTCCGCCTTCGCTCCGACGGACGTTACGGTCCCACCGATCCCAACGCCGCCGACATCACCTTGGCTGTTTCCCCGCCCACCGGCGCGGGACGCTTCGGCACCGACCCGACAAAACGCCCCGACAACTACAACCTAGCCCTCCGTTTCTCCGGCCCCGCGCATATCGTGATCGACGGCTTCACCTTCGAGACCCCGGGCATTGCCGGCATCCGTACCGATGCCTCCGACCTTGTTCTCCGCAACAACTGGTTTTACGGCTGCCGCGTCGGCATTGCCGCTCCTCGCGACGACGAACCCGGCAACCGCAACAAACCCCGTGCCGACCGCGTTCTGGTTGAAAACAATTATTTCACCCAATTCCCCGCTTTCACCGACATCGAAGACATCACGCCCGCCGAGGCCGCCGACCAGCGCTCCCGCCCCGAACGCTGGCACCGGATCATTCACTGGCAACGCAAAGGCACCCGCCCCCATCCCAATCAGACCGTCGGCTATCCTTACAGCTACGAAGTCGGCGCCCTCCGCGGCGTCGGCGACGCCTGGGAAATCCGCCACAACCACTTTTACGACATGTTCGAGGCCCTCGGTGGCGTCGGTCACAGCACCAACACCGTCATCCATCACAACCGCTTCGAGCGCATCTGCGACAACGCCATCGAAGCCGAACCCCGCGCTCGCAACCTCCACATCCACCACAACCTCATCATCGACACCTTCGAACCCATTTCCTGGCAACCCCAAGGACGAGCGGGAGCAGCGGGGCTCCCCGGTCCCATCCTCATTTACGACAACGTCATTTTGCAGACTCCGCGCACCCGCGCCATGCTCACGGCCAACACGGGCGCCGCCTTCAAACTCGGCATCAACAAGGACGACCCTTGGTGGAAAAATGGGGAGCATAAGACACAGAATGAGGCCCCCGCCCCCGGCGGTTTCTGGGCCGCGCACAACACTGTATTCATTCCTTCAGGACGCATTCTCTCCCAACTCAATTCACCGCAGCACCTGCTTCGCGATTTTTATCTCATCAACAACATCCTCATTGCCCATACCCTCGCGCCGCGCGCCAACGCCAGCGGCATTCATTACGATGGCAACATCGCCCGTTTCGAGGGAGGCTTCCCCTCCGTCCTTGCCGTCACCACCGTTCCCGCCCTTGCGGCCACCGCCGCCGGCCCGCACGGACGCGCCCTCGCCACAGACGATGACACCTCCGGGCTGCGCCTCCCGCTCGACGAAAGCAACGCGTTCACTCCTCTCGCGCCCGACAGCTCGCTGCGCGGCATCGGCATCGACCGCGCCACCCTTGCTGTTGCCGCCGCGCCGCTTCCCCCTCCTCCGCCGAACGAACTTCCCTTGCGTCCGACTCCCGGAGCCGAGCCGTTCACCCTTGCAGTCGGCCCCCAACCTCGCGCCGAAACGCCCTAAAATTTCAACGACCAGAAGGACTGAAGGCTGAAAACCATCAGCGTGCAGCCTCCTTGAATCTTATTGTACCTGTCCCTTCGCCCATCGTCCGCGTTCCCGTCCCTCGGCTCCGCCACTCCTCAATCCTTTATACTTCGTGAGCAAAAAACTCTTCCACAAGGTCCAGCCCACCGCCCCCGAAGATAAGGTAAGCGTGCCCAAACGTTTTGCCTTCGGCATAGGCAACTTCACCGACCACATGGGAACGGACACGTTGATGGGTAATGCGAACCCCATCTTCAACATCACGCTCCACATGGACCCGCGCCTGCTCGGCGTGGCCCTTGCCATCATACGCCTGTGGGACGCCATCACTGACCCCATCATTGGCGCCCTCTCCGACAACGCCCGCACCCGCTGGGGACGCCGCCGCCCCTTCATGTTTTTTGGAGCCATCAGCGCCGGGCTCACCTTCCCCTTGATCTGGTTCGTCCCCGGCGGACTCTCCTCCTTCAATGTCTTTCTCTGGTTCACCATTTTCGCTATTCTCTTCTTCACCTGCCAGACCTTCTTCACGGTTCCCTGGCACGCACTCGGCTCCGAACTTACGCCCGACTACAATGAACGCACCCGCCTCATGGAAATGCGGGCCTACATGGGCAAAGCCGTCGGCCTCATCTGCCCCTGGACCTACGCCTTCACCCAACTCCCGATCTGGGGAGGCAACACCATGGTTGGCGCGCGCTGGATGGGAGTTATTATCGGCATCATCCTCATTATTTCCGGCCTCCTCCCTGTCATTTTCCTGGCCGAGCGCTTTTACAAAAAAGCCGGGCAGCAACAGAAAATCTCCATTCTACGTTCCATCGGCATGACGCTCAAAAACGGCCCCTTCATGATGATGGTGGCCATCACCTTTTTCAACACGCTCGGAGGCCGCACCGTCAACCACCTCGGCTTTTACATCGGCCTCTATTACCTCTTCGGAGGCGACAAGATGAAACAAGGCATCCTCGCCGGAGTCGGCGGCAACGTCGCTTTCGTTATCGGCCTCTGTTCGGTTTTTCTCCTCAACCGCCTTTCTCTCCGTATCGGAAAACGCAAGACACTCGCAGTCTGCCTCATTCTGCTCATTCTCAGCGGCCTTGCGAAGTGGCTCTTTTACGTCCCTGGCAATCCCTGGCTCAGTCTCATCGTCCTGCTCTTCACCGTCCCCTCCGTCACCGGCTTCTGGCTCCTTATCACCTCCATCAATGCCGACATCTGCGACCACGATGAACTCACGACCGGACTTCGCCGCGAAGGCGCCATCAGCGCCGTCTTCTCCTGGATCAGCAAACTTTCAATCTCCGCCACGGCTGTGCTCGCCGGCTTCGTGCTTGCCGTCACTGGCTATCAGTCTGCATCCGGAGCGGAACAGTCCGCCGGAGTGATCGATGCCATGCGCTGGTGGTTTTACATCATCCCCTCCGCCTCCGCTGTCATTGCCCTGGCACTACTCTGGTGGTTCCCCATCACCGAGGCACGCGCCCGCGAAATCCGCCGCATCCTTGAGGAACGCCGCGGCAAACTATAGAGCCGCAGCCCCG
The DNA here is from genome assembly GCF_000171235.2 of Geminisphaera colitermitum TAV2. Classification (GTDB taxonomy): domain Bacteria; phylum Verrucomicrobiota; class Verrucomicrobiia; order Opitutales; family Opitutaceae; genus Geminisphaera; species Geminisphaera colitermitum. Next base: position 132,808 of record NZ_ABEA03000041.1, read on the forward strand.
GTACTCGGGCGATATAACACACACCTGAAATCGTTCCCACCCGTTTTCTACTCCCCCTCTCGCCGCATCTCTGCCTAACCTCTCACCCATGCGCCTCCCACACCGCCTCGCCTCCCCAGTCTTCCTCCTAATCGCCATCGCCACACTCGCGGCCATCGGCCTCAGCACCACCGCTACACGCGCCGACGTCGTCCTCCCCTCCGTGTTTTCCGAACACATGGTGCTCCAACGCTCCGCCGCCACACCCATTTGGGGACGCGCCGAACCCGGCGAGAAAATCACCCTCACCCTCACACCCCAACTCACCCGCACCACCACTGCCGACGCCAACGGACGCTGGCGCATCGACCTCGACCTCTCCGACACCACCCGCCTCCCCGCTGGTCCCCACCAACTCACCCTCCGCGCCAACAACACCCTCACCATCCCCGACGTCCTGATCGGCGAAGTCTGGCTCGCCTCCGGTCAGTCCAACATGGCCCGCACCATGAGTGCCAGCGCCTCCAAGGACGAAATCGCCGCCTCCACCAACACCCAAATTCGCTTCTTCACCGCCGCCCGCAAAGCCTCGCCCACCCCTCTTGCTGACGTATCCGGAAAATGGACTATCGCCGCGCCCGACACCACCCCCGCCTTCTCTGCCGTTGCCTACTACTTTGCCCGCCAACTCCAAGCCGAACTCAACACCCCCTTTGGCATCATCCACTCAAGCTGGGGCGGCACCCCCGTCGAAGCCTGGACCAGCCAAACCGCCCTTGCCAACAACCCCACACTCGCACCCCAAGCGCTCAAAAACATCGAAGCCTTCGCCGCTTTCCCTGCCGAAAAAACCGCATGGCTCGCCAAACTAAAACCCTGGCTCGCCGCCAACCAACGCGAAGACCTCCCCCCCCCTCCCCCCGCCACACTTGCCCCCTACACCACAGCCCCCGCCACTGCAGGCACCGACGGATGGACCACTGTCCGCCTCCCCGGCAAACTCCCCGGTGAACGCATCCTCTGGATCCGCCGCGACATCACCGTCCCGCAATCCGCCGCAGGCAAACCCCTCACCATCGACATCGACGAAATCGTCGGCATCGACACCGTTTACCTCGACGGCAAAAAAATCGGCGGTCGCACCCTCGACACCTATGACGGCGACGGACGCGGACGCCTCAACGCCCGCCGCCAATACCGCGTGCCCTCCGCCGACGTCACTGCTGGCACACACACCCTAGCCATCCGCATCTACGCCCCCCTCGGCGAATCCGCCATCAACGCCGGATACTTCACCGCTGGCTCGCAACCCCTCTCCGGCAACTGGCTCCTCAAAACCGAACACGCCTTCCCGGCCCTCACCGCCGCCGCCCGCGCCACCAACCCCGGATCGCTCAAGGCTCCGCTCCGCCCCTGGAACGTCCCTGCCTCGCTCTACAACGGCATGATCGACGCCCTTGTTCCCTACGCCCTGCGCGGCTTCATCTGGTATCAAGGCGAGAACGACGCTGGCAACCCGATCCGTTACGCCGAATCCTTCCCCCAACTCATCAACGACTGGCGCGCCCGCTGGAACAACTCGGGACTGGCAACCACCGCCACGCCACTCTCCTTCTACTGGTGCCAACTCCCCAACTACCAAGCCAAACCCGAGACCCCCAACGCCTCACCCGGCTGGGCTGGTATCCGCGAATCCCAGACACGTACCCTCTCCCTTCCCCGCACCGGCCAGGCCGTGCTCATCGACGTCGGTGAAGGCGGCGACGTTCACCCCAAGAGCAAACGCGAAGCCGGAGCCCGCCTCGCCGCACTTGCGCTCGCCAACGACTACGGAAAAACCGCCACCATCGCCACCGGCCCCGCCTACGACCGCATGAGCAACGAAGGCTCCGCCATCCGTATCCACTTCAAAAATACCAACACCGCCGCCACCGCGCTCGTTGCAAAACCAGTCCCATCCGAACACCTCTGGCAATCCGTCCCGAACCGCGTCACCAAACCCATCATGCGCCCCATCCCTGACAGCCAACTCGAAGGCTTCATCATTCGCGGCGCCACCGGATCGGGATCGGGAGCAAAATGGCACTGGGCCAGCGCCACCATTGACCCGGCCACCAACACCGTCCTCGTATCCTCGCCCGAAGTCCCCAAGCCGCAAGCCGTCCGCTACGCGTGGTTCTCCAACCCCACCTGCAACCTCTACAACGCCGCCGGATTCCCTGCCTGTCCTTTCAGAACGGATACCGATTAGTTGACTCGCCCGTCCTTATGGAGTGCGGCGATTCATCGCCGCCTTTGACGGGCCGTTTCAACGGCCCGCCCTCCCGCCCAACGCCACTCACCGCCGCCAAGTCGAATGTGGCGAAGGCGGCACAACCGCTCCAATCCGTCCCGCCACCATTCCCAACTGCCACGCGTGATCCACCCGCGTATCCACCCCGCAATCATTGCGCAACCGCAACTGTGGCTCGCCGCGAATCGCCCGCCAGATCGAACGCGACGGCGCCAGCCATCGTGACTCATCCGGCAAGGCCCGACGCAAAAGCCGCTCCATGATCACCACAGCATCCCCCGCCCCAATTGCCCCCTCCCCAGCCAACCGCTCCACCGTCAACGCCACTGCCGTCCGCACATTCAACACCCGCCCCGCCTCCTCCCCGTCAGCCAGCCGCCTCAGCGCCTCCACGCAACGCACCGTCCCGCAACGCCGCAGCAACACCACCGCCAGCAACCAAAACGGAACATCAATCTCCTGTCCGTAAGCCCCCGCATTTTCCTGAGACGCCGCCCACCCCACCTCGCGCCCCTCCACCGCCTCAATCAAACGCGACTCCGCCGCCTCCTCACCCCACATCGCCAACACCGCCGCCGCGTAAAAAGACACCGCCGCATCCCCCGCCTGCAACGCCGCCTCCACCAAACCACGATAACAATCCGGCCTGCTGAAAATCCGCCACAAATGCGCCCCTGGCCGCCCCGCCGCCAGCAAACGCGCCGCCTCAGACACCTCAATTTCACCGCCCATCCCTCCCCCCTGCATTTCTCCGCCAGTCACCCCCGCCCCCAGCTTCTCGCGTAGTTGAACAACCGATACACAACGCGAATCACAACCCATCCGCGCGGCCATCGCCGCTGCCACGCCCGCCACCTCACCAAGCCGCTGCATGTCACGCTGCATCCGCGCCGCATAAGACGCCGTCGCGTCCATGCCTGCCGCCCGGCACGCAACCCACACATTGGACAAACCACGCGGCAACATCACCCGGTAAGGCAACGACGTGACCAGCGGATGCCGCGCCAACCGACACGCCCAAAAATAAAACGCCGCCTCGTCCGTCTCGAATTCAAAGTCCACCGAATGCGTATCCGCGATTGACTGCACCCTGCAAACACCGTCCTCAAAACCCCTCCGCTCCACCAAATCCGCCAGCGTCAGCATGTAGTCCGTGACCACCGACCGCGATTGCCTGATCCCCGGCAACGCCGCCACTGCCAGCGGACGATCCGCCGCCGACCACTCCGGCTGCCAATGCTGCGCCACGCCAAGCAAACGCGCCTGAGACAAATCCTCCGCATCGCTCGCATCAACCCAACCCGCGTCAAAATTCCGCGCAAACACCTCCAGCTTTTCGTCCCCGCCTGAACCACCTTTCAACACCAACGCCGACTGAGAAAACGCCAGCGAACGCCCATCCCCCGGCCTCCCGCAAAAAAACTCCGCACCCGCCAACGCGCACAAATCACCATCCCCCGTGCTATCGATGAACGCCCGCGCCTCGATCCGCTCCACACCGTGTAGTGTTGCCACCATGACAGCCACAACACGCCCCGTCCCCTCCCGCTCCACGCCGCACACCAAAGCCCCGCCTAAAAACTCCACGCCCTCCCGCTCAAAAAACTCCAGCAACGCGATCTTTTTCCCATCATGATGCCAACGCCGCGCCGCCCCCCGTTCGCCCTCCAATAGCGCATTCAATTCCGCCACACGCGCATCCGTCTCCGCCAACAACCCGCCGCCCTCCGCACCGTGAAAATACCCACTGATTGCCGCACCCGTCCCCACGCCACCAGGAAACGTCGCCAAATCCACCACACAAACCCTCGCCCCCTCTTTCGCCGCCGCAATTGCTGCCAAGGCCCCAGCCGTCCCAGCTCCGGCCACAAGCACATCGCACACATGAGTGCGCTCCGAAAACGCGCCAGCGCCTGGGACCGCCGGCATCCTGCCGGCAGACGACGCGCAGCGTCGCCCATTCCCCCCAAAAAACCGCTCACACACAACCTCTGCACACGCGACTCCCCACGCGAACCGTTCCCCAATCGACGCCAGCCCCACCCCACACACTGCCGGACTCGCCACGCAAAAATTTCCTCTCTCCCCCCCCATCACCGTCGTTTCACCCGCATCCGCGCGCCACACAGGAAACGCCTCCATCGCGCAATGACTCACCACCAAATCAGTCCCGATCTCCAACTCCCCGCGCAACGCCGTCATCCACTCAAGCACCTCCCGATGCCATCCTCCCGCCCCTCCCCCAACGCCTGTTCGCCAAAACACGCGCCGCTCACTTTCACGAGCCGCCGCCCGCAACTCCCCACCTCGCGCTGCGCAAAATGCCCTCACCGCCCCCTCATGCTGCGCCCATGCCGACGACTGCAACGCCACGCCATAAAACAACTCCCGACGCATCCCCTCCCCCCCCCCTGCACACCACACCTCGCAGCCAACACACCCTCCTCCGACGCATCCAAACACCACCGCGCACGCACCTCCCGCACCCCACTCTTCGTCGCCAACATCACCACTTCCATTTCTTGCTCACCATCCTCCCCCTCTCCAGCAACATCCCGCATTCCGCATTGGATGTTGGATGTTCGACGTTGGATGTTCGACGTTGCGGCGAAGCCGCCCTCCTTTCCCCCTGACACCGCCACCGGCAACGCATAAAACAATACTCCCAAGCGCCCATCACGGACAGCCGCCAACCACTCACGAGCCAGCGCGATCTCCGCAAACGCAGTATCCACACAACCATTACTCACCGCTCCATGCTCTGCCATTTCGGCCACCCAACGCTCCCATTCCCTTCCCCCCCCTCCCCCCGCCGCCGATACGCCAACACGATTTTCCAAAGCCCTACTCGATTCCCACAACAATTGTCCTGACGGTTCCACTACCAACACGCTCAGCCCCCGCGCCAGAAACCGCCGCACCGCTCCCGCGCCGATGTAACCGGCACCGAACACAACGACATCAAACACCCGCCCGAACACGGAATCGGAAACATCATTCGCCACTAAACGTGAAGCGACTGTGGACGAAACACCTGAAGCGTGAGGTTTGGAGAAATTCATGTTGAGCAAAAGCGAGCCGCACAAGCAACCGCACGACGCCGCGCTCCAATCTCTCGCAAACTCGCAAGTCTGCGTCACGCAACGCCACATTCAACAAGTTGAGCAAATCTCACTCAGCCCTCCCTTCCCCCCCCGCCGCATGACAAAACTCACCGCGACCACGGTGGTGTTGACGGCAACGCAGCGTTGAACCCCGCATTCAACCCGGCCTGATAAGCGTCATCAAATTCACCGCGCATGAATCGAACAAAACCCTCCTCAACAAAACGCCGCCAACTCGCCATTTCATTGCCCGGAGTGATCGGAAAAAACTTCGCGCCGACCTCTTCCGCCGCCTCCTGATCGCCGGGCGCATCGCCCAAAACCAAAACCTGATCCGCCGCATAACGTCCCTCCATCGCCTGCCGGATCTGCGACGCCTTGCCGCCAAATTCCTGCCCGGCAATAAACGCCGTTTCGCCGCTCAACCCCGCATGACCCCACTCGCTGACCAAGGTCTCGCGCGGTGCCTGACTGACCACGACCACGTCCGCATTTTGAGACGCAAGACGCAATCCCTCGGCCACGCCGACAAACGGCCCCAACCCATGACACATCGCGGCAACAGCGACATTCACCTCGCGCGTCCACGCCAACATCGCCTGCAAAGCAGGATCACCCGATTCCTCAACCGCCCGAGCCAACGCCGGTTCACCCAACGCATCGGTCGTTGCCAGAAAATCCTGCAATTTCCCAAATTCCATGCCTCCCCCACTCCGTAATCCACATTGGATGTTGGACGTTCGACGTTGGATGTTGGACGTTGCGGCGAAGCCGCCCCCTCCTCCCCCCCCCCCCCCCTGCGCGCCACCAATTCCGAGCGCGACCACATCGGGATGCGCAGCCAGCAACTCAAGCGCCAGACCCGCAGCCTTGAAGCGATTGCTGCCCCGCGTGCGACTGTAGAGATTAACGAATTCCCAAACCTCACGCGCCTGCCGTGCGCAACGTTGCAGCCGGAAATGTTTGATGAATGCCGGGCAAAAACACTCTTTGTGTTTCAAGTCCATCACATCGAAAACGCAGCCATCGCTATCGCACGCAACCATGCGCGCATGACGACTGGTGTAGGAAATCTCTCTGTTATTCATATTTTTTAAAAACTGTATCCATTTTCCCATGCTTCTTGTCTTACCTGGTAGGGAGGCCTCTCCGAGGCCTCCGCCGTGCGTAGCATTAGGTTGCTGAACTCATAGGTATTGAAGCGTGGTTTCGGAGGCCTCGGAGAGGCCTCCCTACCAGGTAAAAATTACATTCGTCATCCCCTGTTCAAATCCTCTCTCTCAGAGCTTCAGCGTAATCGGCAACCTGCCGCTCGGCTGCAACTCGCCCGTGATGATTTTGACTGCACTGCGCATCGCGTCGCGACCCGCCCCGAGCGTGCAAATGCAAGTCTGCGCCTGCGGATAAACTCCCAAATCGTAAGGCGACTCCATCGCCACCACGATCACCGGCTTGCCCGATTCGAGACAGGCCGCGACCAACTCCGGCTGACGCGCAAAATTGATCGCATTGATGCTCCCCACGATCACGCAATCCGCCCCTTCGCAAACCGCCCGCGCATCCGCCAAATTGGCATCCGTCGGCGTCAACTCGGTGAGCAAAGCCACCGCATCCGGGAACCGTTCGCGCACCGCCTGCACCAACATGTCCTCGCTCTGGATCGGGTCGTCCGCACCGTCGAGTTTTTGTGGCTTCGGACTAATCACGGCCAGCCTCGCGCCCGCCGCCAGACGCAAGGGCAAACGCTTCGCCTCGTCGCGCAACACGACCACCGAACGATCCGCGATTGCCTGCACGCAACGCCGCGCTGCTCCCGCCGCAAACGCCTCGCCCGCGCCCTGCTCGGGCACGAGAGCATTCTCGTAAAGTTTGATCCGCTGGCGCAGGCGGTGAATGCGCAACACCGCGACATCAAGCGCCGACTCCGCCAGCGCGCCCGACTTCACCGCGTCGTAAACCGCGCGATATCCGTCCAAAAAATGATTCGCGTCGCCGCGCAACAATAGCACATCGCAACCCGCCTGAAGCGCCATCACGCTCGCCCGGGCGGTGCCATATTTTTCCTGGATCGCGTTCATCCGCATCGCATCCGTCTCCACGATCCCTTCAAAACCAAGCCGCTTGCGCAGATACCCGTGTATTATCGCTCTGGATACCGTTGCGGGCGCACGCCCCGGGTCCATTGCTCCCACGATCACGTGACCCGTCATCACCGCGTCCGCGCCCGCCGCCAGCAATTCGCGGATCGGAATATTGTCGTGCGCTTCGAGCGCCTCCAGCGACTTGACAACCTCGGCCATGCTCTTGTGCGCATCGACCGCCGTGGCGCCGTAACCGGGGAAATGCTTGATCATCACCGCAAGCCCTGCGCGATGATAACCGCGCATCATCGCCAACGCATGACGCGTGACCAGCGCCGGATCTTCACCAAACGAAGCCGCCTTCATCGTCGTGCGTCCCTCGTAGGAAAACACATCCGTGATCGGAGCCTGCACCAAATTGATCCCGATTGCGCGCATCTGGCGTCCCGTCAAGAACGCCGCCTCCTCCGTGAGCGCCACATCATCCGCGCATCCGAAACTCATGTGACTGCCAAACACGAGCGCGCCGTAGCGGTTGAGATCGTTGCGCGTGCCGCCCTCTTGATCGACGCCGATGACGAGCGGCAAACCACTGCCTCGTTCAATCGACAACATTTGCAGCTCATTGAGCAATGCCGCGTTACTCTCAGGCGTCAGGTAAGGATTGGGCCGGTCCACCAGCTTGCTCTGGTTGTCGTAGGACGCGTTGATGCAATAGCGGACAAAACCAATGCCATACTCGCACACAAAATCCCGCAGATAATCCGGCACTGCGCTGGCCTGAAAAATCGGACTGCAAACCTGACCCACTTTCTTGGCCAGCGGCAGCGAGAGAATCGTCTTTTCGGATACGTTTTTTGAGATGATCGGATTCATAAAAAGAAGGGGGGGGGGGGAGGGATGTGATTACCCGTCCACCCAAACCGCCCGCATCCCATCCTTGCAACGAGCCCCTTACTTTTCATGATTAGTAACGATGCCGCTCAATCAACGCACCCTAGCCCGCCACGCTGGCGTCAGCCAGACGGCGGTTTCGCTCGCGCTGCGCAACCACCCATCGATCCCCGCCGCCACGCGCCAGCGCATCCAACAACTCGCCGAGTCGCAAGGTTACCGGACCAACCCCAACGTCGCCAGCCTCATGGCGCAAATCCGCCGCAACCGTCGCTCCGAAACCATCGGCGATTGCATTGCCCTCGTCGTCGATGCGGCAAACCAAGCTGGCTGGCTCGACCGCGAGTATTGCCAACGCCAATACGACGGCATGACTGCCCGCGCCGCCGAACTCGGCTTTCGCGCCGAACCCTTTTTCTTGCGCGCCCAAGGCATGACCGTCGCGCGACTCGACAACATCCTGCACGCCCGCGGCATTCGCAGCCTCGTGCTCGCCGGACCAAAACGCAGCCCCATCGACCTCTCCGCCATGCGCTGGCAAGACTACGCCTGCGCCACCATTTCCTACACCTGGGACTGGCCCCCGGTGGACCGCATTTCGTCGCACCACCGGCACAACATGGACACCGTGCTGCACCAACTGCACGCACGCGGCTACCGGCGCATCGGCCTGAGCCTGCAACCCCACGAAGTCGAAGCCGTTGACCAAAACTGGCTCTCCAGCGTACTCGTCATGAACCAACGACTCCCCGCCCGCCGCCGCATTTCCCTCTTCGTCGGCCAGCAGAACGCGGCCACACTTCCCTCCTTTGCCCGCTGGCTTGAAAAACACAAACCCGACGCGCTCGTAACGCTCACCGGTTGGGAAGAAACCTGGTTGCGCCGCCTCGGACTGCGCACCCCATCCGACATCGGCCATGCCTGCGTCAACCGCCCCGGCAAGACCCGCGTCTCGGGCATCGAAGAAGACCACGCAATGATCGGTTCAACCACAATCGAGCTGCTTGTTGCGCAGATGCACCGCAACGAATACGGCCTCCCCCGCCGTCCCCGCCTGACCCTCATCAACGGCGAATGGCGCGAAGGCAGCACCCTGCGCCCCGCGGCACCTTGACGCCACACGCCGCCACGCTCAACAAGTTGAACATGGAAAAACGGATCACCATCCGGGAAATCGCCGCCCGCGCCGGCCTGCACTACTCCTCCGTCTCGCTCGCCCTTCGCGACGACCCGCGCCTCCCCGTCGCCACGCGCAAAAAAATCAAAACGCTCGCCGCCAAGATGGGCTACATTCCCGACGCCGCCCTCAGCGCCCTGGCCGCCTACCGCAATTCCCGCCGTCCCCACCCCGTCCACAGCGAACTCGCCTATCTCACCGACCGCGACGACCCCGACGACACCTTTGCCAACATCACCTACCAATACGCCCGCAACCAAGCCACGCTCCTTGGCTACAATCTCCAAAAATATCTCCTTACCGGCGGCACGCCCGACCTCCGCCGCCTGCAATCCATCTGGTGGAATCGCGGTGTGCGCGGCATCATGATTGGCCCCTTTCTCAATCCCGACCCGCTCACCGAAGTCACTTGGGAGAAATGGCCCGTCGTCGCCTACGGCCACTCCGTGCCCGAACCTGCCTTCAACCGCGCCGTGCTGGATCATTTTCAAAACACCCTGAGCCACCTCAACGTCCTGCGTTCCAAGGGTTATTCGCGCATTGGTTTCTGCCTCCTTCCGAGCATCGAACGGCACACCGCCGGCCGCATCCACGCCGCCTGGCTCTACGATCACTACGCCCTGCACCCCACCGACTCCATTCCCACCCCGCTCGTCCTCAACCACGACCTCGAAAACCCGGACGTCTTGGAAAAATGGATACGATCCAACCACATCGACATCATCGTCGCGTATCTGGAACAATACGACATTCTCACTGCGCGCGGCTGGCGTTTCCCCCGCGACATCGGTTTCTCCCTGCTCACGCGCAAAAGCTACCACGCCGAGCCCCACGTGCAATTTTCCGGATTCAACACCAAGGCCGAAGTCCTTGCCGCCAACACCATTCACTTCCTTGTCTCCCTCATTCACGAACAAGCCTGCGGCATCCTCGACACCCCGCGCCACTACATGATTTCCGGCGAATTTCACGAAGGAGAAACCCTCCGCAAAACACCTCGAAAAACAAAATAGCCGACTCATCTGTAAAATCTCACGCTTTGCTCAACAATTTGAATTGCGTGGACATTGCCCGACAGAATTCCCGGGGCATACGGTTGGTCACCATGAAATCACCCAATTCATCACTCCCCGTATCCACCACGCCTGCCTCGGGTTTTCCGCACATCATCAAAATCACAACTACAGCCCTGATCGGCATAATCTGCCTGGCATTACAGCCGACAGCTCAAGCCGCGACGAAAGAGTGGATCGCCCCCAGTTCGGTCAACCTCGGTGGAGCCAATAATTGGACGGGGGCCAGCACTCCGACATCGGCGGATGAAGTTCTCTTTGCGACAGTTCCCAATCCCATTTTGACGACAGGCAATAACCTGAATTGGGGCGACCTCGTTTGGAACACGAACACATCAGGCACGCTGGCCATTGCATCGGGCCAAAGCTCCAACAGAGTCCTCTCCATTGGCAGCGGAACATCCGGCAGCACGGCGGCGATTGCTGCGGGCGGGGCTGCAGGTGACTTGATCGTGCTCGGCGACAATGTCACAAACGGCACACTCACCATCTCCGGCGAAAACAACGGCTCCTATCACCTGCGCCTGAGCATCGGTCGCGACGGTAACATCAACGTCAAAAACGCAAACGCGACACTCGTCATAAGCGCCGACTCTTATCAGGGTGATTTTGCACTCACCAAAACCGGACTCGGCACGCTCACCATTGGCACATCCTGGGGAAGCTTCGGAGCCAGCAAAACCTTTACCATCGCCGCCGGCACCGTAAACGCCAACCACGGCGGCGCACTCGGCGCGGGCAACGTCGCACTCGAAGGCGGCGTGCTCACCATCAAGGAAGGCAGCACCGGCACCCTCTCAGTCAAAGCAGGCAAAACCTTCACCATGAGCGCGGGCACCCTCAGCTTCTCCTTCGCCAACGCCACCAGCCACGACCAGATCACCACCGACGCCGGCACAGGCTCCACCTTCAACATCACCGGCGGCATCCTTGACCTCAACAACAGTATCGCCGACTACAGCGTGACGTACACCCTCTTCAAAGACTTCGACTCCGGTTCCGTCGCCAACCTCCAGATCATCAATTACGACACAGCCAACTACACCGCCAGCCTTGGCAACAACGGCGTCCTCTCCTTTGTTGCCAACACCATTCCCGAACCCTCCACCTGGACCGCAATCATCGGTAGCCTCGTTCTGACGCTCGCCCTCCTGCACCGCCGCCGCCATTGACCTCCTCCCAGTAAAAAACGACTTGGACCCATTAACATCGGTCTAAGTCGCCTCCCCCCCCCCCCCCCCCCCGCCTCTCCTGCCGATCATGAAGCGCCGCCTGTCCAGCCTCCTACTCCTCCTCCCCGCGACACTCGCACTCGCGGCCACGCCCACGCCCGCCACGCTCTGGACCGAATACACCCAATCCCCCGACACCCATCCCAATATCCCCAACTGCTCGTATTCAGGATACCACTACGGCGAGAAGAAACTCCCCTCCCCCGCCGAACTGGACGCACTCCCCCGCCACGACGTCACCCGCCACGGAGCCAAAGGCGACGGCCACACCGACGACACCGCAGCCATCCGCGCCGCCCTCCAGTCCGTCGATCCTGCCACCGGCGGCATCGTGTATTTCCCCAAAGGCAAATACAGCGTCAGCCAAGCCCTCTTCGTACACACCAACCGCACCGTCCTTCGCGGCGAAAGCCAGAACGGCACCGAAATCATCTTCACCCAACCCCTCAACCGCGCCTACGGCACCTTTGACCTCGTCACCAATGGAACACCCATCACCCGCTGGAGCTACGAAGGCGGCCTCATCTGGTTTGCGCCCAAAGAACGCGGCACCACCTGGCGTCCCGCCGGCACCGCACTCGATTCCCCCGTTGACCGCAAAAACTACCGTTTTCACTGGCTCGTGACAGGCGACACCTTCAACGTATCCAAACCAGCACGACGCGGCGACCGCACCCTCACCTTCGCTCCCGCCCCCTCGCCTGATGCCCCGCTCCACCCCGGCGACATGCTCCTCCTCCTGTTAACGCACCCCACCGACCATTCCCTCGCCAAACACCTCGCCGGTGACGGCCCTTGGGCAGAATCCTACCCATGGAACGGCGCTCCCAACGCACGCTGGGGCATGGCGTGGAAAAAACCCGAACCTCTCCGCTGGCCCGTCGAAATCACTGCCTACGATTCGACAACCAACACCGTTACACTTCGTCAACCCCTCCGCTTTGACATCCGCCCCGAATGGCAAGCCACCCTCCAACGCATGGGTCCGCTCCTGCGCGAAAGCGGCATCGAAAACCTCACCCTCCGCTACAACCGCGCCTACACGTGGGACAAAAAAATGCACCACAGCGAGGAAGGCTGGAATGCTCCCTACTTCAACAACGCCATCCACTGCTGGCTGCGCGACGTCACCATGATCGACGCCGACAACGGCCCCAACCTCACCTGCTCAAAAAACAACACCCTCACCCGCTTCACCCTCAAAGCCAGCCGCCCTGAAACCCTTGACCACCACCACGGCACCCTCACCCGCTCCAGCAGCCACGACAACCTCATCAGCGATTTTCGCATCGAAAGCCGTCCGCTCCACGGCCTCAACATCGAGTCCCAAAGCACCGGCAACGTCTGGACCCGCGGCATCCTTGAACACGGCGTATTCGATTCCCACCGACGCGAACCCTTTGAAAACCTCCGCTCCGACGTCACCCTCCTTGCCAACGACGGCACGCACGGCGGCAACGGCGGCCCCATCATGGGAGCCCGCTTCGTCAACTGGAACATCCGCACCCCTGCCGACAACAACTACATGGTAGGCTGGGCCGACCTCACACCCGCCGGAGCCATTGTCGGCCTGCAAGGCTCGCAACCCACATGGACTCGCAAACCCGGTGAGAAATCCGACCAAGTTCCCGCAGGCGATCAATCCGCCTGCCGCATCGAAGACATAGGACGCGTCCCGTATCCAGAAAACCTCTACGAAGCGCAACTCCGCCATCGTATCCAAAAAACCGCCACGCCATAATCCCAATCCCCCCCCCCCGCGCCAATGAAACATCACTTTTGCAGTCCCCGGGCATTCACCTTGATCGAACTTCTTACGGTCATCGCCATCATCGGCATCCTTGCTGCGATCATCATCCCCACCGTTGGCAAAGTCCGCGAGTCCGCCCGCGCCGCCCAATGCGCCAGCAACCTCCGCCAAATCCAACTCGCCAACATCCTCTACGCTCAGGATAATAACGGCAAATATGCTCCCGCTGCCATCGGTGACGGCACTGGCGACGACCCAGAACGCAAGTGGCTGCTAAATAAAGAACTACAAGGCTATTTAACAAAGGTAAAAACAACGGGGACGAGCAAATGGCCCGTTCAATTTTTATGTCCGACCAGTGTGGCGGCAGGCAACACGCCTGAAGCCAGTCCTGACAATTATCCCGGCTATTCCTATGGCTATAATGTTACCCAGAAACCCCCCACTGGTGTCCGCGGATTCACTATCAGCGAAGTCGTGCGCCCCAGCACCAGTCTTGCTTGGGCCGATGCCGTGGACTGGTTGATCGACTGGGAACCACCTCACACCAGCTATTATGACGAATCTGATCCCACTACCAAAAAAACCAAAGCCGTTGCCTACCGACACAGCAGCAAACTCAACGTCGCTTACTGGGACGCCCACGTTCGCCGCCTCTCCCGTGACGAAGTCGTTGTGAATTCTGTATCCGACCCCAACATGAAACTTTGGTACGTCATGCAGTAATGGATACCCCCTCCGCCTCGTGACGCGGTGACATCGCCTCATGGCCGCAAAGCCAAAGCGACACCTGAGTCCGTATTTTTCCCTCCCACTCACACCTCCGTTCGGTGCCGTCTGCGCCAGGCGAGCGGTGTCATGCCCGCCTTTTGCTGGAAAAAACGGTGAAAATACTGCGGCGAACTGAACCCGCACTCCGCCGCGATGTGCGACACCTTGTAATACGTCCCCTGCAACAACCCCCGCGCCCGCTCCAACCGCAACGCGTCGCGCAACTCCACGAACGACATCCCCGTCGCCTCCCGCACCGCGTGCGTTGTCCGCGTAGGCGACAACCCCAAATGCTTCGCCAAGTCGCCAAGCGATGGATTCGTCCGCGCATTTTTTTCCAAAAACGCCTGAATCGCCCCGCGTCGAAACCCGCGTGACGTCTCGCTGCTGAAACGCGGCCTCCGCAAATGTTCACCCAAAAACGCCCCCAGCATCCGCGCCAGCCCCACCGCGCGCCGCCGCGCCGGCGCATGCAAAAACGGCAGCCCCTCCGGCTGATCCGCCCGCGTGCGAAATTGCCCCACGAACGCCACCCCCGCCAGTCCCTCGTCCGTGAACAACGGCACAATGACCTCGTCAGCGCCCGCGTGGCATGTATTCACAAAAATCTTACGCTCGCGATCGCACCGCTCCGGCACCTCCCGCAAGTCGCAATCCCGGCACCGCAGGTTATGCTTCAAGACCTCTTTCACGTGCAGGCAAAACCGCGACAAATGCAGACAAAACCTCGGCTGTGCAACCACCTCACCCAGCACCGTCCCCTGAGCATGTGACACCGGCAGCAGCTTGACGCAAACCGACAGCCCCGTCGCCTTTTGAAACGCCTCCAACGCCTCGACGATTTCACTGGAGGAAGGGTCTTCCGACCCGCCGACGAGACGAGCGGGCGCGAGGCTCGCACTTCTGGCGTCGGAAAACGAGGTGTTGTCGCGTTTGGCGGGTCGTGAGACCCTCCCTCCAATTCCGTCCGCTGTCTGCCATTTCGCTCTCATTGCCTTGTCATTAAACACTAAAAACAGCCGAAAACTACATTTTTTTGACCGTTTCCCCCACTAGCCACACTCCCGTCCCTCAGCTACACTCATCGCACCATGCCAAACACCGCATCCACCGCATCTGCCGCCCCTGCTTTCACCTCCGTTTTTGAGTGCACCTTCGACGTCGTCGTAACCGGCGCCGGTTTCATCGGCCATACCGCCGCCCGCAAACTCGCCGCCGCCGGACGCAGCGTGCTCCTCGTCGAAACCTCCGGCGACCTGCTCTGGGAGACCACCCGCGCCTTCGAGGACGCCGGCTCCGCCGCCAGCGACTCCAGGCTCCCCGGCGCCGCCGGACTTGAGATCACCGCCGCCCACGCCCTCGTCCACAACGAACTTCCCCAACTCCGCCCCCTCCTCTATTCCGCCCCGCTCTCCGTCGCCCTTGCCGCCGACGGACGTATCGCCGCCCTCACCCTTGCCACCAAAAGCGGACCGCGCACCGTCCGCGCCGCCCACTGGATCGACGCCACCGAAAACGGTGCGCTCGCCCGCCTCGCCGCCCCGGCTCTGCAATCCGCCATGCGCGCGCCCGCCCGCCGCTACCGCAACCTCTTCCTCCAATCCGCCGACGCCGCCCGGCTCGACGAAGCCGCCGCCACCTTCCGCCAGCGCCACCCGGAAATCACCTGGAGCGCCACCTACCTCGCCACCGAACGCCGCCTCCGCTGGGCTGTCTCCGGCGACACCCCCGCGCACACGGATTACGTTGCCCTCATCCGCGACCTCCGCGCCAGCGTCCCAGCCGACGTCCACTTCACCCTCAGTCACACCTCGTTGATCGACTACCCTGTTTACGACGCGACAACGGCGTCAGCTCAAAGCTTAGGCAACGCCCCCGCCAACCTCACCCTTCTCAGCCCCGCCTTCCGCCACGACGCCATCGCCACGCCCGCCGACCGCGCTGCCATTGGCAACAGTATCACAATTCCCGATACAACCTCCCTCCCCCCCCCCCTCGCCGCCACCTGCGCCACCTCGACGTTGGACGTTGGACGTTGGACGTTGGACGTTCGGCGCGAAGCGCCGCCCCCTCTCCCCCCCCCCCCTGCCGCCGCCACGCACACCGGTTACGATGTCGTTGTCGCCGGCACCGGCACTGCCGGCGCACACGCCGCCATCGCCGCCGCGCGCGGCGGAGCCCGCACGCTCGCCCTCGACCACACCACCTATCCCGGCGGCATCGGCACCGGCGGCGGCATCTGCGGCTACTTCCACGGCCACCCCGGCGGACTCCAGGAGGAGATCAACCGCCGCACCGCGGAAATGACCTCGCTCCTCACCGGTGTACCCGTGGAAAAAATACGTGGCTGGAACTACGAGGCGAAAAGATACGTGCTCCTCGAAATGTTTGCCGAGTCTGGCGTTACCTTCATCGGCGACGCCCTCCTCTGGTCCGTCGAAACCACGGACGCCGCCTCCTCTCCCGCTGCCGCCCCGACCAGCCCTCGCAAAGCCGTCACCGCCGCTCTCGCCGTCATTAACGGACGCCCCGAGCGCATCCCTGCCGCCGCCTTCATCGACGGCACGGGTGACGCCGATCTCGCCATCCGCGCCGGAGCCCGGTTCATCGAAGGCCGCCCCGGCGACGGACGCACCCTCGCTTACAGCCAGTCCATTTTCAGCGCCAACCTCAGTGCTGAGGGCCGCGCCCAGGTTGTTTCATGCAATTTCGACGCCGGATGGTGCGACCCCGTTGACCCCGAGGACATCACCCGCGCCCGCCTTCTCGGCATCTCGCAACACCTTGCCCCCGTCCTCGCTGGCAAGGTCAACCCCGTGGCTTTCGCGCCACTCCTTGGCCTGCGCCAATCGCGCCACATCGTCGCCGACCGCCAGCTCACCCAGTCCGACATGATTCACCACGCTCGTTTCGACGACTCAATCGGCGAGACGGACACCGTCGGCGACACCCACTCCGTCAACTTCGAATTCGAGAACGACGACTGCGTATTCTATTATTGGGTCTGCCGTCTCTTCCGCACCCAGCAACGCTGCGAACTCCCCTACGGCATGCTCCTGCCCCGCGATCTCGCCAACGTCTGGGTGCCCAGTCGCGCCACCGGCGTCACGATCGAAGCCGCCTACGGCATGCGCATGCAACGCGATCTGCAACGCCTCGCCGAAGCCGCCGGACTCGCCGCCGCCCTCGCCGTTGGCAATAATCAAAAACGCCCGACGCCCGCCGACGCCCGCGCCATCGACATCCGCGCCCTGCAAACCGCGCTCGAAGCCACAGGAGCCAAAACCAACACTCCCCCCCCCCCCCCCTCCGACACCGACGCCTCCGTCCTCCTTGCCGCCCTCGACACCGGACTGCCCGGCAAGCACCTCTGGCAACTCGCAAAAAACATCGCGCAACACCGTGACGAAATTGTCCGCCGTATTGAATCCTCCAATACACGCGTTTCCTTCTACGCCGCCGCCATCCTCGCCGCGTCCGACATCCCCCCCCCCCCCCTCCCCCCGCAAGTCGCCGCTGCCGTCGAAGCCCGTCTCATCCGCGCCCTCACCGACCGCGAAACCGGTCCCACACCCGACGAGCACCGCGTGCCCGGCGCGTTTGGACAAATAATCGACCTTCCCTTCTGGGCGCTCGCCATCACCTCGCTACGCCGCGTCGGCACCTCGCGTTGCCTGCCCGCCCTCCGCGACGCCGCCGACCGACCGAGCGTGCCGCTCTGCCTGCGCACCATCATCGCCTGCACGCTCGAACGCCTCGCCCTCCGACTCGGCGACTCGCCCGAACTCCGCCAGGCGCTCGACGCCCTTGTCACGCACGAGATCACCGACGGCATTCAGCCCATGTGGCGGTCCAACTGGCCCGCCGTTCACGGCGAACCCCAGCAAAAACTCGGCAACGACCGCGGAGCCGACACATTGCAAGACCACACCTGGCAACTCCACCTTGTCGTGGCCCGCGCCCGCCGCGCGATTGGCCAGCCCATCCACGCTGCCGCCGCGCCCTTCCGTCACGACCCGCGCGCCCTTGTCCGCCGCGCCTTCGTCCGCATCCAATGAAGGGCGGTTCTGAAAAATTAGAGCATTTACAGTTGAGAGGTAGCCGTCGTCTTAACGGTAGGGAGGCCTCTCCGAGGCCTCCGCAACCACGCTCCATCCACCTATGAGCTTCGTATCCTCCTTCACACTACGCACGGCGGAGGCCTCGGACGGAGCGCAGCAGCGTGGAGATGGCATCGCCGAAGGCGATGGCCCAAAGGGCTGCCCTCGGCAGAGGGCACAAAGGCCTCCCTACCAGGTATCAAATGGCTACAGTTTAAATTTTAGAGTCACCCAAACAGCCTGCCCCAGAAACTTTTTTTCGGCGTCTTCACGACCACGCTCGCCCGGTCGGCCTTGAGCAATTCCGTGCATCCGCCCGCCTGCAACGCCTTCTCCAGCGCCTCGATGCCCTGCTGCGTTTTCAGCTTCTCTTCATCAGCGTAAATCGGAACCAGCGAGAAAAAGTGGAGAGTCTTTTTGTCGGCGTCGGTCTTCCCGTCGATCGGCAACTCCAGAAAATCCTCCGGCAGCCGCACCGGCGTCAGCAACACCAGCGATGTGAAACCAACCGACGGCGCGAGCGGTGTGGGCGGATTGCCGTTGGGCAGCGTCTGCCCGTACCAAATCCACGTCGCATGGCGGTGCGGCAGACGGGCAATGTTGGCCAGAATGCGCAACGGCCATGCGTTCTCGTCCTTCTGCCAGTTGTCGTAGTCAATCCGCCACGACGTCGGCAGACACAGGAAAAGCTCCGCGTATTTCCAATCCGAATACATCTTGGGCGGCACCATGGCAAAGTCGCTCATGCCCGCCGTGACGAATGTGCGAAACGGACGTGCCTCGCTCGGCTCCACCACATGGATGTCCACCGCCGCCTGATCCGCTGAATCGACCGCGTGCAGCACCCGCGCCGGCACGCCGGCATGTTTCTCGATATGAGACACGATTTGCTCCGTGTGCTCGGGGACATACACCGCGGCACCCGTGCCAGGAGCGGCGGAAATGGAGGAGACTGCGGATGATTCGGAGTGGCTGGCGTCGTTCATGATGAATCGCAAGCCTGCCAGCCCCTGCCATGTTGACAAGTCCCGGCGCGGGCCAGGCGCGACCGCGCTGAACGGCACCGCGACTGTTTTCCGCCCACGGCAGCCTTGCCCTTTGACCCAATTCGCATTCTGTTTCGTCCCGTACCAAGATGAACCGCATCGAAATCAATCGTGATGTCTGCAACGGAAAACCTGTCGTCCAAGGAACCAGAATATCGGTTGACACGGTCTTGTCGTATTTGAGCGCCGGTGACACGATTGAAGATGTGCTGGAAGCCCATCCCCGGCTTACCCGAGAAGACGTGCTGGCCTGCCTCGCCTATGCACATCGTCTGAGCGAACTCCACACGACGGTCGAACTCGTCGCCTGAGCCATGCTCCGGCTCCTCATCGACGAGAACCTACCCCACGGACTCAAACGCAGTCTGCCCTGTCAGCGCACCCATGCATCCGCTCTGGGTATTCGCCCCACCGATGACGAACTTTGGACTAGAGCGTGTAGTCACGAGATAAGATTGACTGAGTTTTTTTGTGATGGAGAATGTCAGCATGGCGAAAGATCAACACCGTCACGACATTTCGGACCGAGTTTGGAGCGTTCTGGAGCCGCTGCTACCTGGAAGGAAAGGAGCGTGGGGAGGGGTGGCGGAGGACAACCGCAAGTTCCTCAACGCGGTTCTGTGGATTTTACGCACTGGTGCGCCTTGGAGGGATCTTCCAGAGGATTACGGAGGGTGGAGCAACACGCACAGGCGTTTTTGTCGCTGGAGAGACAAGGGGCATTGGGAGCGCCTGTTGTCGGAACTGATGAACGAGCCCGATTTCGAGTGGCTGATGATTGATGCCAGTCATGTCAAAATCCATCCGCATGCGGCGGGAGCCAGAGGTGGAAACGAGGCGATCGGTCTGACAAAAGGGGGCGAAACACCAAACTACATTTGGCCGTGGATGCGCATGGTATGCCGGTGCGAGTCATTGTTACAGCGGGTTCCACGGCTGATTGCACACAGGCTGGCAGGTTGATTGAAGGCATTGCCGCAGACCATCTGATCGCCGACAAGGGATATGACACCAACGCCATCATCGAAATGGCGCAGGCCGCAGGCATCTGCCCGCAGATTCCTCCAAAGACCAATCGCATAGAACAACGCGAATATGACCCTTATCTTTATCGGATCAGGCATCTGGTAGAAAATGCATTCCTACGACTCAAGCAATGGCGCGGCATCGCAACCCGATACGCAAAACGAGCCTCCTCTTTCCTCGCTGCCGTCCAATTCAGGTGTGCCATCCTCTGGGCTTCAATCTCGTGACTACACGCTCTAGAGCATTTTCATTTAAACTGTAGCCATTTGATACCTGGTAGGGAGGCCTCTCCGAGGCCTCCGAAATCACGCTCCAACCACCTATGAGTTTCGCATCCTCTCACCACGCACAACGGAGGCCTCGGAGAGGCCTCCCTACCGCAAGACAACGGACACAATTCAACTGAAAACGCTCTATGGCCTGGGCAACATGGGACGACGAAACTTGGAGCGATTTCTGATGGAAACATGGCCCAAAATCGAACTGCTCTTGGAAAATGCCGACCTCGTGAAAATCCATCCCGATCACCTCGAAGGCATAAGGTTTTCGTAAGGCGGCCCACTCTCCGCTCACGTGGTCAGAACCGTCAATTGTTGCGGAGGCAATACCCCATTCAGGCAATGGGAGCCGCGCAAACTCCGCTCCAACGCCACAGGCGCGTCTGTCCACGGATCGAGCACCGACCACTCCCCACCTCCGCACTCCGGCAACTCCAGCGTGAACTCAAACGGTTCCTCCGAATTGTTCACCGCCAGGATTCTCATTTCGTTTGTATCCGGATTCTGAACACCCACCGCCCATACCCGCTGGTAGTGTTCATTCAATGACGCCCGGCCCTGACGCGACTGCTCGCGCACCTCACCGATGCATCCGCCGTCCGTCACCTCGACTGGGAAAATCTGTGCACACTTCGGCACATGCCGTGTCGCGCGACCCAATATATCATACGCCGGACGATGCGGGCGCGCCTCCAGCAGCCAGTTTTTGTGTTCAATGTTCCATGTGTCGATCAACTGCCACTGCCCGTCGATGTCGCCCCGGTTCGTGAAACTCCAGTGGCTGAAACCATCCACGCCCGCCGCCAGCGAACGCACCAAAACCTCCACGTCCTTCAATGACGATAGATGGCAGCCCGGAGCCGGATTATCCGCCCCGTAACCGTAAACCATGCTGCCGACCTCCGTGAGATAAAAACCCTTGCCCGCCGCGTGCGACTCCGCGCTGTAACGCCGCACCAGCGAATCGATCCGGTCGCCGATGTGATAGCTCCAAGCCTTCGGCAGCAACTCGTGATCGAACACCGAATTGTAACTGTGAAAATCCACGTCATCCACCGCCGCGAACCACGGCTCCGCCGCCAGCCGCTCGTAAGCCGGCATGTCCGTCTCATCCGGTCCCATCAACCGCACACCCGGATGCCCGGCCCGCAACCGCCGCCGCAAAATCGCGCACGCCTCCGCCAGATAGTTAAGCTGCAAACGTCGCGACCCCTCGCGGTCGCCCTCCACGCGCAACAACCGGTATGACTCCGGCAAGTGCCACCACCAATAACCCGGCTCGTTGATCGGGTTGATCCACTTGATGCACCGGTATCCGCGCTTCACATACAACTCGTCCAGCAAGCTCATCCACCCGTCGGCAAACGCGTTCAAGTCCGCCGGAGCCGAGTAAGTCTCCATCGCCGGATCACCGCGAAACTCCGGAAAACAATTCCACGCCGCCCCTCCCCACTGTTGCTGCAACATCACATCCGCGCCCGCCTGCTCCGCCCACGCGCAGATGCGGTCGAGAATCCGCATCTCCGGCGAGTCCCAGGTAAACTCACCTCGACGCGGCTCAAACTGCCGCCACTCGAACTCCAGCCGGATGAAGCGCAACCGCAGCCGAGTGGCGTGCGCCTCGATGGATTTCCAGAGCGGTTCGTGAACCGCCAGCACCGGCGGCTGCCCGCCAAACGCGCTCCCGCCGTGGCCGACGGGCGCATTAAGGATCGAGTGCCACGAGGCACCGACGCCGCTCCGCATCTGGTGCGACGGCGCGGCGGCGAGTTTCAGGGAAACATGATGTGAGGCGGGATTCATGATGATTTTCTCCGTTGATTTTCGTTGAAAGACAAAGTGTTGGAAAAATGAGCAATAAATTTAGGAGATTTTTATTGCATGTTTTCAAAATATGTCGATGAAAGTTTCGTAACTTTTATAGCGAATCATCATTTTTCCCCACACCCGCTCATTCTGAAATAGCCCGCGCCCGCCTGCCTCTCTTCACTGCCGCGATGAACATCTCATCCATAGCCAAAGCCTCCGGCGTTTCCGTCGCCACCGTCTCCCGCGTCATCAACAACGAGAGTGGTGTGAGTGAGGAACTGCGACGCAAGACGCTGGCAGTCATCGAGGGCAAAGGCTACCGTCCTCGCGAAAACATCCGTCGCGGCACGCGCATTGCGATGGTCGTGCAGGCCGATGCGCCCTCCTTTGAAAACTTCTTCGCGCAAGTCTTCACTGGCGTTTCAACCTACGCCTTGGAGCACGGTGTCGAGACCACGCTCCTTTACCACACCCCAGGCGGACGCGACTTCGAACGCGGCGACGAGGCGCAAACTCTCACCGAATTGTTACGAAAGAAACGCTGTAACGGCGCCATCATCCTCTCGCCGCTTGATCCCGACGAAGGCCGCGCCCTGCTCGCCGCGCGCATCCCGACCGTTCTCGTCGCCAACCGCACCCCGCTCGCCGGCATCGGCTACATCGATTGCGACTGTCACCGCGGCGCGCTTGAGCAAACCGAATACCTGCTCCGTCTCGGGCACCGCAACATCGGCTTTCTCTGCGGCCATCTCGAAGGTGTGATCGACCATCAGGAACGCCTCGCCGCCTACAAGCAGGCGATGGACTCCGCCGGCATTGTCCCGAAGCCCGGCTGGATTATCTCGCACACACCCACCCCTGTCACCGAGCAAGCCGGTTACGACCAGACGCGCCAGCTCCTCGAAAAACACCCCGAAATCACGGCCATCTTTGCCAACAACGACTCGATGGCCTACGGCGCGATCAGTGCCTGCGCCGAACTCGGCCTGCGTGTGCCCGAGGACATTTCCGTGGTTGGTTACGACGACAACCCCACGAGCAAGTTTTACAATCCCCCCCTCACCACCACCCGCCAGTCCCTTCGCGACATGGGCGCGGAAGCCGCGCAGTGGGTGGACCTGAAACTCAAAAATAAACTCAAGCTCCTCCCGCAAAAAGTTATCCACGGCGACCTCATTGTCCGCCGCTCCTGCGCCCTCCCGCGCAAAACCTGAGCCTCCGTCCCCCCCCCCCTTTTTTTTTCCGGAGGAGCATCCCTTTCCCATCTGTCACCAAAATCCAACTACACACATCCGATGAAAACCAAAAACCTCCTCCGCAACTTCGCGATCGCCACCATCGCCATGACCGCCGCCACCGCCGCGCACGCCGCAGAGTTCCTGCTCTCGGACAATACCGACCGCAGTGCTAGCGTCGCCGCCTATCCGGGTCCCGTCACCGCCGCAAACCGCATCGTCACAGGCGTGACCTACTCCTACCTGACCGACGCAGCCAACTCCGCCAACAAAGGCGTCGGCGACACCGATGCCAGCATCATCAGCACCGACAACTACTATGCCGGAATAAAACGTGAACTCCTCGACGGCTATTCTGAACGTGGCGGCGGCAACAATGCTTCCAACTCAAGCTGGCAGAACAGCGTGGGCGCGACCATCCTCTTTGACCTCAATCAAAACTACCTCATCAGCAAAGTTGCCGTCTCGGTCGGGCACAATGGCAACCAAGGTGTCGGCGACTACCAGGTTTTCGTCAGCACTGACAACAACACCTTCACCGCGCTTGGCATATGGGACGGCTCCAAGAACATGATTGATGGAGCCGAAAGCACGAACCCAGGCCGCAACACGGAACTCAGCATCACCGCCACTACGCTTGCCGAGGCCCGTTACGTAAAGATTTTCCTCACCAACTGGAACCCCGCGCTCACCTCGCGCCTCTACAATCAACTAGCCATCGGCGAAGTCGCCATTTGGGGCGACAATGTCCCCGCGCCATCGGTCCCCGAACCCGCCGCCTGCGCACTCCTCATCGGAGCGACATTCCTCGGTCTGGCGTTTCTGCGCCACCGCTCACGTTCTTGATTTCCCTCCCCCCCCCCCCCCCCCCCCTCGCGCCACCATGCATCCCTGCCCCGCTTCATGCCACCGGGCCTTCACGCTCATCGAACTCCTCACCGTCATTGCCATCATCGGCATCCTTGCAGCCATCATCATCCCCGTCACTGGAATCGTGCGAGCCAAGGCCCGCCAGTCCACCTGCACCAGCAACCTGCGGCAAATAGGCACAGCGTTTCACCTCTACCTCAACGACAACAAAGGAGTATTCCCGCCCTTCTACGCGCCTGATAACACAAGCGCCCTCACAATGTATAAATGGGGAGGCAAACCCGGTGCATGGGGCGGCCCCTCAAAAGAAAGCCGTCCGCTTTATCCCTATCTGTCTCCGGACACCAAAATCTTCCAATGCCCTGCCGACAAAGGCTTCGGCTCCAAAGGCGTGTTTCACCTCGATTCCGGCAACAGCTATTGCACCGCCAACTCTGGAGAACGCGGCGTGCTTCCCCGCGAAGCCAGTGGAGGGAAACTCGCCATCCCCGGCATTTACTCCCAACTCGACCAACCCTCACGCACCATCCTTGCCTTTGATGAAACCGTGCGAAACGGCGAACCCAACAACCGCGCCCGCCCCTACTGGCATCCCGGCGACACCAGCAACATCCTGCTCTGCGACGGCCATGTAACCATTTTTTCACGACAAACGGTCGAAACCTACGTTAATCCCGTGAACCCACCCGGCTACACTTGGGGCTGGTTGGCTTGGACTACCGGTGCGCAATGGTGACCCATTGCCCCCCCCCCCCCGCCCGCCTTTTTCTCCCATCCTCACCATGCCCAACCAACGCCAATATCTTGTATTCATTTTTTCATTTCTTGCGGCAATCTCCCTGACAATCGCTGCTGAGGACACCCAACACCTCCACGTCGCCTACGATTACCCACCCCAATCCGGTCTCGAACACATTACCAAAACCGACCCGCAACGCAGCCTCCTCACTGACAGAAGAACAGGCACCAGCGGCCCCTCCGCTGTCTGGGGAAAATGGGGAGGACGCGAAATGCTCATCGACTGGACATTCGCGACTCCCGTCCGCGTCAAGACGATGCGAGCCGTCATCGTCCACCCCAGCCCCCAAAGCGACAATTCCCACGCATCCGCAGTACGGATACACGCACTCGCAGGCCCGGGTGATTTTTTGACCGAACCGGATTTCTCCCGCGACATCCCATTCGAAACCGGAGCGCTTCAAGAAGTGCGAATCACGTTCCCCGACAGCGGAATCGTGGCCGACCGCCTGCGCACCACCTTTATTGCCGGACGCCACCAAGTCGTCCTCTCGGAAGTCTCTTTTGAAACCGAACCCGTCACGCCTGAAGTTGCCGCCCGAGCCCAACAAGCCCGCATCGCCACACAACCCGAAACATTTTCCCCTGTTGTCTGGCTCCCCCGCCCACTCGCCCCCGACGCCCGAGTATCGGGCGACTCCATTTTCGGCGTATGCGGTCACTTCCTGCACACCAACGCCTTTTATCCGGGCAACAACCCGCGCTTCAACAACCACTGGCGTCCCTCCCACACCCTGCCCTGGCTCGTTGAAGGAAACTTCAACTGGATTCGCGAAGCCCTCTACCTGAGCATGTTTCGCACCACCGGCAAAGGAGCCTCGCACGCAACCGGAACCGCCAACCGCGCACGCGTTGAAAACTACCTGCAACGCTATCAAGACCGCGGCCTCAAAGTGCTCCTCTGCCCCATGTTTGGCGGCGGACAAATCGAAGGCTTTGAGGACACCGCCGATTGGATCGCCCAACTCGCCCGCCGCTTCCCTGCCGTGCGCGCCGTGGAACTCCACAACGAACCCAATCTAAAAGGATTTTGGAAAAGCACTCCGCAGGACTTTGTGGATACAGCCCGCGCCTTCACCGCCAGAGTCAAAGCAACGGCCCCACAAGTCCCCATCATCGCAGGTTCCTTTGCTGGCTGGGGCGGTGCCTGGCAACACGACGACCTGAAGGAACTCCTGCCCGGCCCGCGTGAAATTGCCACCCGTTACGCCGAGGAAGTATTCAAACTAGGACTACTCGAATTTGCCGACGCCATCAGCGCGCACCCCTATCGCGGACACTCCGCGCCCGAAGGAGGCGAAGTCCTCGAATCGCCCACCGACCCCGACGGTTTTGCCAAGGAAATCCGTAACTGGCTCGACCTCGCCGCCAAGCACACACCCGGCGGCAAACGCCTCCCCTTTTACATCACCGAAATCGGCTATTCCGTATCTGCCCAAGGTTACACCAACGTCCCGACCGAGTCCCGTCAGGCCGACTACATAAGCCGCCTCATGCTTGTCCTTCTCGGCGTAAAACTCGATGGCGTGCCACTCGAAGCCGTATTCTGGTACGACCTCAAACAGGACGAGATGCCGGACAGCCACTACGAAAGTAATTTTGGTATTGTGGCTCCCAATACGAGCCGTCCGCGTCCCGCATGGCTTGCGATGCGCCGGGTCAACGAATTTTTCGCCAACACCGCCGACTTCAACCAGCCTGCGGACGCAACTCCTCCGCAATTCAGCAACGGACCCGATCTCATCAAAAACTACATCTGGCGGCGAACGAGCGACGGCGCGCTCATCGTTCCATTTTGGCGGATGAATCAGCTCATGAAAAAAGATGCCGATTTCGACAGCGAACTCCGCCTGACGCTGCCAGCCGGACTCTCGGTAGCGAACGTGCAACTGCACGACTTGCATGAAGACCGCCCGCGCAGCACGGGATGGACGCAAAAAGAAAACGTATTGCGAATCCCATTACATGTGACCGCCCGCGCCGCCTGGCTCGAAATCAAAGCTGCGTCCAAGTAAACGCCCCCCCCCCCCCCCGGCCCCTCCCTTAAATCGACGAAACGGGCAACGGCACTGTTGAAAAACACAAGCCCTGGTGAACTATGGGCGGGACTAGCGATCCTGTTTAACGCTCCATGACCACACCTGCACTCTCCCCCGCCGCGCTCGAAAAGCTCCGCGCCCATCTTGATGCCGAGGAAACCAACTACACGCCCGCCATCTGCATGCTCCGCTCCGTGTGGGCCGGGCCCGGCTACCACTCGCGCGTGCCCAACGGCACCCTCGTCCACGAAACTCGCAAAACACTCAGTTACGCCCTGCTCCTCCTCGCTGAAGGCTCCGCCACCTCCGTCGCCCGCGCCGCTGCTGTAGTTGCAGCGACACTACCCTTGCAGGAAACCGATCCCTGCGCACCCACCTATGGCATCTGGCCGTGGTTGCAGGAAGAGCCGCTCTCCGAAATGCGTCCGCCCGACTGGAATTGGGCCGACTTTTGCGGCGTGCGCCTCGCCCACATCCTCGCGTGCTATCACGCGCCGCTCGCTGCGCATGCGCCCTCGTTGGTGCCTCAAATGGAGGCTGCGCTCGCCCACGCCGCGCGCTCAATCTTCCGCCGCAACGTCGGCCCCGGTTACACCAACATCGCCATCAAAGGCGCGGTCGTTTGCGTGGCGGCAGGCGAGTTGTTGGACGACCCCTTTCTCATTCACTACGGGCGCACCCGGTTCGAACGCATCATCGCCTACTCGCTCCATCACGAAGGTTTTAACGAGTACAACAGCCCCAACTACGGGCATCTCGTTCTCACCGAACTCGAACGCGGCCTGCTCCTCATCCGCGACGCCGACGCACGCGCGCACATCAGCGAACTCCACGCCTTCACCTGGCGGCAATTCGCCCGCACCTTCCATCCCGGCACCGGACAACTCTGCGGCCCGCAAAGCCGCGCCTACCAAGACCTGCTACCCACCGCCTTCGCCCGCATTCTCGAAGCCGAAACCGGTCTCGCCGTCTTCCATCCGGCCAACCACCCCGTCGCGCAAAAACGCGACTTCGCCGCGGGTGACCCCGTCGCCGAACTCCTCATCCCGCGCCATCCCGCCCCGCCCGATGTCCGCGACACCATCGCCCAAGCCGCCTGCGAACCCGTGCTGCGCCGCCAACACTTCATACGTTCGCCCCGCGAAGAAGAGTGCCGCATCTCGACCGTCTGGCATGCGCCATCCGCCTGTATCGGATCAATGAATACCGGGACATTCTGGGTGCAGCAACGCCCCGTCCTCGGCTACTGGCTCACGCAGCCAGTGGACGGCGCCGTCGCCGTGGTGCGCGTCCGCTTCACCCACGACGGACGCGACTTTGCCTCCGGCATGTTGCAAACGCGCCAGCACGACAACCAACTCCTCTGCCTCGCCACGCTCACCACCAACAAAGGTGATTACCACGACCACCTCGACCGTCCCGCCAACGGCACCTTCGAAGTCGGACAACTCGCCCTCTCCATCGAAGTCACCGCACCCGGCGCAACCGTAACCGAAAGCAGTTCCGATAATTCCACCTTCACCCTCGCCGCTGGCGACGGCAGCGTTCGCGTGCGCCCCGCCTTCGCCCTGTTTGGCGATCTCCCTATAAAGTGGGAAACTGCCACCTCCGCTCCCGTTCCCGGCGGTGATGTCACTGTTTCCGCCCGCGCGCTCATCAACCACGGTGATCGTTTCAAACTCACCCCGTCTGCGCTCAATGCCGCCGCCATCGGATTCCATCTTGAGTTGCTGCACACCGGCACCGCGGCCACGCACGCGCCTGCAATTCCCTCTCTCCACGCCACGCTCTCCGAAGACAAACGCACCGTCCACCTCCATAGCACGGCAAGTGGCATCCCCCTTGAACTCGCCGCCAGCCTCAAACCTGCGCCCTTCCCGGCACTTCACTGAACCGGCACGCGAGCAAGATCCTCCATCCGTCCTCGTCCCTCCCCCCCCCCCCCCCGGCAGTCCGCTTGACTCAAATGGACTGCGTATTACCTGTATTACATCATGCCAACGATCACCTTCAAAGTAACCGACGAAGAGGCCCAGGAACTCCGTCGCAAAGCCCGCCTCAAAAAAATGACTGTATCCGATTACCTGCGACGCTCCGCCTTCCCCGCGCCTGCACGCCCCGTGAAACGCATCATCAAAAAAAACCCGATCAGCGGCGCACTCTGTGATTACACACCAGGCCCCATCGTGACAGAAGAACAAATCAAAGCCGCGCTCGCCGACTTCCCGTGAAATACCTCCTCGACGTAAACGGCCTTATTGCCTGGCGTCACACCCAGCATCCCAAACATGTTTCCCTCCATGCATGGGCCGTGCGGACTGGTTTCAAGCACATGGGAACATGCGCCATCGTTGAATTGGGATTTTTGAGAATTTCGATGAGCCACTACCAGCTCACCCTCGCCGACGCCCGCAAAGCCCTTGCCGACATTCGCAAACTGACTGGCGGCTACATCGCTGACTGCCCCTCCCCTGCCCTCCCCCTCTGGGCCACGACAGCGGCCAGAACCACCGACGCCTACCTCTGCCAGCTCGCCACCGCCCACGGCCTGCAACTGGCGACCTTTGACACCGGCATCAAAGACCCGGTCGCCTTCCTCATCCCCCCCGCGCCAGATGCCTGAGCTTCCTCTGCGTCTCTGCGTGAGATACTTCTGCTTGCGCAAAGGTAGAGCCATCAGTCCTGTTCCAAGTTGAGCCACGCAAGCTCATCTGCCGAAAGCTTCACTTTCAGGCACTCCAGCGCGGCAGCCGTCTCGGCAATCGTCTGCGGACGGATAAACGTAAAACTCGGGAACGGCTGCTCCAGCACGTATGCGCCCGCGATGGCAAGCAACGACACGCCCTTTTTCTTCGCCAATTCCGCGGCACGCTCGCGGCGTGCGAAGTTGTCATCCGAATACCAGCAGCGCACCAAGTCCGCATCGGTGCGTTTCTCGCGCCCGGCCCTGTCGGTGAAAAACCCGCGCGCCTGGCTCGACCACGCAAACAACGGGATCGGCGTGCTCGTCAGCCACTGGCGCGAAGCCCGGTCGCTCACACTCAGGCAACCCTCCCAAAGCGGCTCCATCATGCGGGCCAGCGAAAACTGATTGCTCCACACGCCTATGCCCTGAAGACGCCGCGTGCGGGCGTATTCGTTGGCCGCCTCGATCCGTTCGCGTCGCCAGTTAAAACCACCAAACACCCGGATGTGCCCGGCGCGGATGTGCTGGTTGAGCACGTCAACAAATTCGCCCACCGGCACCGCCGGATTGTCACGATGGATCAAATACACGTCGATGCGATTGGTGCCCAGCCGGTCGAGCGATTGGAACAAATTGCGCGAGACATCCTCCGGCGTGCAAGCCGCCGAATGGCCGCTTTTGCCAACGACCACCACCTGATCACGCACGCCCCGATGGCGAATCCACTGGCCGAGGAGCCGTTCCGTGACGCCGTCCGCATGAAGATGCGCCGTGTCGAAGGCGTTGCCGCCACGCTCGAAAAAATCGTCCCACATCGCAGCCGCATGGGGCATGGCACGACGCTGGTCACCGCACATCACGATCAGCGACACCGGTTTGTCCACGCCCGGCAACGGCGCGCGCGGGATGGGTTCCGCCGCACGCACTTGGAGCGGACGCCGTGCGACCGTGTGCGAAAGGTTCTCCGGCTTCTCCTGTTCGTAAACCAGCCCGATGGCAGCGCGCCACTGGTCGAGCGCCTCCAAGTTTCCCAGCGAGTCATCCAGAGTCATCGCCGGCACCTCCCGCCCGTCCCGCACGCCCGTTGAAGCCGTTGCCCGCACCGCCTCGGCAAACGCATCCGCCTCCAGCGCATAGGCCGGCCCGGCCTCGACGGCCAGTTCCTCCGCCTCCGCCGCGCCTGCCCGGTGTAGATACATCTTGGATACACCGCCCTCGCGCACCCCGCCCCACGGCGCGGGCACATGAAGCCAGCCGGCGCTGCCGTAGATGCGCGCGGCGTTGTCCTGAGCCACGCCCACGCCCGACGCGACTTGAGCAAGGACCCCATTGGGAAACTCAAGCGTTGCCGCCGCGTATTCGTCCACCCCGGTTTGCGGATGCAGACGCGCGCCACCCGTGATTTTCACCGGATTGAGAAACGGCTTTCCACAAACGGCTCCCGCGATGAGCCGGGCAAACGACACCGGATAACATCCCACGTCGAGAATGCCGCCGCCACCCGCCGCGTTGGACCACAAACGCGAGTCGGCATCAAACGGCTTCCTGAAGCTAAACGTTGCCTGCACCACGCGCACATCCCCCAGCACGCCTTCGCGGATCAATTCCACAATGCGCGCCGTCTGCGGATGGCAGCGGTACATAAACGCCTCCATGAGCACGACCCCGTTTTCGCGTGCCGCCTGCACCATTGCCATTCCCTCGGCGTGATTGAGTCCCAGCGGTTTTTCGCACAGCACATGCTTGCCCGCCTCCGCTGCGCGAATCGCCCACTCGGCGTGCTGCGGATGCGGCGTGCCGATGTAGATGGCATCCACCTCCGCGTCCGCCAGCAACGCCTCGTAACTCCCATGCGCATGTTCCGCCGGGATCGCATGTCCCGCCGCAAACCGCGCCGCCGTCTCCACCGACCGGCTCCCCACCGCCGCCAGTCGGCCCAGCCGTGATGCCGTCACACCCCGGGCAAAAATACCCGAAATACGACCGGCGCCGAGAATGCCCCAACGAAGCGGAGTCACACTGGCGGTTAACGAAGAAGAGGTGGCGGGTGAAGCATTGGTAATCATGGAGTGCCGAGACCATGAACAACGCCAACCATTTGCCAAGCCTGCGTCACATTTGTCCGTCGCTCGGAAAGTGGCGCAGGCGTCCCGCCTGCAGACGGCGCGAAGCGCCGCCCTGAAACAAGGGATGAGAAGCTCCGCCCCCCAGATGCGGGCGAGACGCCCGCGCCACTCCGTTGTAGGGGCTTCGCTTGCGAAGCCCGCGTATGCAGGACGTGGCATCGAATGGCGGGCGCGGGCGTCGCAAGCGACGCCCCTACAGCGGGCGAGACGCCCGCGCCACGACGCTCCGAATCCCAT
Source organism: Geminisphaera colitermitum TAV2 (assembly GCF_000171235.2). GTDB lineage: Bacteria > Verrucomicrobiota > Verrucomicrobiia > Opitutales > Opitutaceae > Geminisphaera > Geminisphaera colitermitum. The sequence continues at coordinate 165,412 of NZ_ABEA03000041.1, forward strand.
CGGTTAAAAAGAGCGCGAAGCACAGACTCGACCTTCAGACCTTCGACCTTCAGACCTTCGACGCTGAGCAAATGAGCAACACCGCTGCCAAGCCCTCCCCCACCCTTTCCATCCGCGACCTTGCAGCCCGGCTTGGCATCAGCCGTTCCGCTGTCTCGATGGCCCTGCGCAACCATCCCCGTGTATCCGCCGCCACACGACAACGCGTGCAGACCGAGGCAGCCCGCCTCGGCTACCGTCCCAACGCCATGGTCACCGCCCTCATGGCGCAAATCCGCACCCGTCGCGTGAAACGCAGCGGCGAGACCATCGCCTTTCTCACCGCCTACCAGACCAAGGACGAGTGGCGCAAACGCACCCCCTTCGTCGGCACCTTCGAAGGTGCGAGCGCGCAGGCCGAACGCCTCGGGTATCGGCTGGAGCACTACTGGCTAGGCCACCTCGGCTGCGACTCCCGCCGCATTGCCCGCATCCTCCGCGCCCGAGCCGTGCGCGGCGCCATCATTGCCCCCGTCCCCCTCGACCTCGAAGTCCTCCAACTCGACTGGGACCGCCAGTTCACCGTCGCCATCGGGTACTCCTTCGGTCAGCAGACGCTGCACCGCGTCAACCACAACCAATTTAACATCATCCTCGCCTGCTACGAAAACCTCCGCCGACTCGGCCACCGCCGCATCGGCCTGGCCATCCCCCGCGAATCCGACGATCGCGTGCATCACTTCTGGATGGCCGGCTACTACACCAGTCAACAAATCCACGGCGGCGACCCCCTGCCCGTCCTCTGGCACGACGACTGGCACGATTGCCCCGCTGAGAAAAAGCGTTTCATGAAATGGTATCGCGCCAACAAACCCGACGCCGTCCTTGGCATCCTGCCCGACAACCCCTTGCTCTGGATGCGTGAGGAAGGCGTGCGCGTGCCTGCCCGCACCAGCTACGCCAGCCTTGACCTCGATGCCACAAAAACCGGTGAAGTGGCCGGAGCACTACAAAACGTCGCCGCTGTTGGAGCCGCTGCTGTTGATCTCGTCGTTGCCGGCCTCAACCGCAACGAACACGGCATCCCACAAAACCCCCAACTCCTCCTCATGGACGCCGCATGGAGCGAAGGTGCCACCGCGCCCCGGCGCGGATGAACACCAAAAGCACACGCTAGGTTTCCTCTGTGTCCTGCACGATTGCTGGACGTGTCTAGCATCACGATGCTTTTCTTTTTCCACGTCCCTGAGCAGCGTGCCGGCAACTCCAATGCCCGCCGACGTTGCCATCACTGACACACTCCCGGCCCTCTCGCCCCGCCAGCAAGTGGACGCGCTCTTGCGCACTTGGCTGCGCACTGGCGAATACGCCCCCGGCGACCTCATCCCCACCACACGCGACATCGCCCGCCTCTGCAACGACATCAGCGAACCCACCGTCCGCCGCGCCATCAAAACCCTCATCGACGAAGGACTCCTCCACGGCGTCCAAGGCAAAGGCGTTTACGTGTGCGTCCCCTCCGCTGCCACCCATGCCCACAAGCCCCGCCTTGCTCAGCTCTCCCGTCCGTAATCAAAAAACCAATACAACCCGATACAAATTCAACACATCATGAACACATCCAAAACACTCCGAACTGCTTTCGTTCTTGCTGCGACGAGCCTTCTTTCGCTCTGCGCAGCTTCAGCGGCGGCTATCGCCATCACCGATGACGGTCTTAATATCGACGGGAAATATATCTACGATGTCACATTTTCCGAAACAACTCCGGCAAATCTCTCCAGCCTGTTACATGACATGGCCGATTACTCAAACATCGAAGCTGGCGTGACTGGTTCAGGCTCAGGCGAGCGTCATTTTCTGCGAGCGACAGGCGGCAAGGAAAGCGCATGGTTCATCTACGAATTCGACCTCTCCGGCCTGACCGCCCACTCAGCAACCAGCCTCTACATCCAAGATGTGATCTATCTCAACGATGCTGGAACCATCACGACCTCCTACCGTTTGGGAGACAGCGGAGATTGGACTGTGCTGAACACGACCACCACCAAGCGACAAGTAGCATCGCATACAGACCCTGAAATCACTATCGCCCCAAGCACAACGAAGATTTTTTACAAAGTGGAATTCACCTCTGCCGTCGGAAGCACATTCTCGGCCAATAATTTCCAATGGAACCGCTCGGCGCCGACTGCCACAAACACCTTTTCAGTAATCCTCACCACCACCCCCATTCCCGAACCAGCAAACGCCGCACTCCTCATTCTGGCGGGCTGCGTGGTTGCCGCCAGCATCATCAAACACAGAAAATCATAACTCTTACGAGGCTCGCATCGCATTATTCTGTTTTCCATTCTTCCTGCCGTTCTTAATCCCAAAATCTTTCACCGTAGCCCGCAATATCCCGCTCATGAACTCGCGCATACCTCGTCCTTTTCAAACTCATAAAACTCGGCGTACCGCCTTCACGCTCATCGAACTGCTCACAGTTGTCGCCATCATTGGCATCCTCTCCGCCATCCTCATCCCAACCGTGGCCAAAGTTCGTCAAAGTGCTCGCTCAGCCCAATGCAAAAGCAACCTCCGCCAAATCGGCATTGGACTCGCAGCCTACATGGTTGACTCGAAAACCGGCATTCTGCCTGGCATGATTGGCAACGATTCGCGGGCACTCTACACTTGGAGCCAAAAGCCCGCCAACATCATCACTGTCGTCATCGAAGGGGGCTATCTGCCTCCAGTCCCCAAAATGTTCACCTCTTATCCCATTGGCAAAGCCACTGACCGGGGAATTTACATGTGTCCCGGACTGGAACTCACCAGCCAATACATCGCGGGAGGAAATCAGTCCACTTTCATGACTGATGTACGCAGCAATAGAATGAAGGAGGAAAACGGTCAGATCGTTCCCGATAACCCCAACGCCACGCCCCTGCGCATCAGCGACATTGCATCTCCGTCCATGAGAGCACAGGTCGCTTGCAGCAATCCCGCCGCCCACGCCAACCGCCCCAACATCCTCTTTCTCGACGGACACGTCGAAGTGATGTCACCGGAAAAAGTAACCCTGGCATGGCCCAAAAATGCCTGGGCATGGAATGTATTGGATAAGGACTACAAAAAACCCTGATCGCCCCAACACCTGTCACATGAAAACACGCCACCTCAACGCCGCGGCCTTGCTGTTTGTCATCGCCGCCCTCCTCGCCACGTCATGGCAAGCGCACGCCGCCGATCCGATTGCCGCTTATCCCCTGAACCATGCAGACAAAGGAACTGCCGAAGCGGGCCAGGTTCTTGATACGGCAGGCGACCCACCATCCGACGCAATCAAAAGAATCAACTGGCCTCGCTGGACGAATCAAACCCAGACGGGCATTCCTGTTCCCAACAATCCCAAGCTGGGCGCGCCCGCCGATGGACGAGCCATCATGCTGGGTATGTCGCATGGACATGATTTTGGTTCCGGTGCACAAGGTCGCCTCAAGCTGACTCAAGGCCCGTTCACGATTTTCCTCCGTCTCTTTTACACATCGGGCGGAGACCTCCGCATCGGACGAAAAGACAGCATGGAAATCCGTTTCCTCACCGATAAAAAAGCAACGCCGCCCAAAGATATTCTCACGGTCATCGTTATGATTGACGGCAAAAGGACAACCGTCAGTGCCTCGCCGGGAACGCCTGACCAATGGCATGATTACGTGGTCACTTTCACCCCCGGCGGAAAACTCGCTATCTACACCGATGGTGCTGTCAGCGGGCAACATCCCGTTCCCGACGCTGCATTGGACACCGGCGAAGGTGGATTCCATTACGAAAACTACAACAAAACCCCCCAATATATTGAGAGCCTGCGCATCTACAACACGTCCCTCAGCGCAAGCGAAGTCGCAGCTCTCTCCAAAGAAATCGCGCAGTAAACCGCTCCCCCCCCCCCCCCCCCGACCAACCTTCATTCATGCGCCAATCAGTCCAGTGTATCCATAAAACCGTGATACGTTTTTTCGCTCTCCGCCGCTCATCAATCTTGCCGCTGATAGTTGCCCTCACGCTCTGCCATTTCCCCATCCCAACAACAGCGACGCCACCGCAACCTGAACCTCTCGCCGGTGGACTACCTGCACCGTTTACCCCCGAGCAAAAGACACCGTGGCGAGCCCAAATCTCTTGCGCCAACGGCACGCTGCTCAAGGACGGACAACCCTTTTTCCCCATCGGATTCGTATTCGGAACCAGCGACACAGAACTCGCACAAGCCCGGGCGATGGGAGCCAACGCCGTTCATTTTGACATAGGCTGGAGAGTAAGCACGGCTCCCGGCAAAGTGCCGGATTCCGCCTTTGAAAAACAGCGCGACATAATCCGCCGCGCCGCGGAATGGGACATGGCGGCGATCCCTCTTTTGACCGGTCACTACGTCCCCGGCTGGTTTTCCAAAACGTATCCAAAATCCGGGCACCAACCGATTGGTAGCGACGGGAAACCCACCGGCAGTTGGACACCTTACAGCCTGCACTCACCCGCGCTCCGCGAACACATCCCCCATTTCTGGCGTGCCGCCGCACGCATGGCCGCCGCCGAGCCCAACGTCCCTGCCATCTGTTTCTGGAACGAACCCTGTTACGGAGGCACATGGAACAAAGGCGACCAGTTTGCCGAATATTCGCAATGGGCCGTCGCCGTCTGGCGTGAACACCTGCGGACCCGCTACGAAACGCTCTCCGCTGTGAACCAAGCCCACGCCACCGCATTCGCCACATGGGACGACGTGCAACCCCCGCGCAAACCCGATGACTCCGGTTTCAATCGCCGCGCCTGGCTCGACTGGATGGAATTCGGCCAGCAATCCTTCGCCGACTTCTTCACATGGGAACGCAGCATCATCAAGGAAACCGCCCCTGCGCTCCTCCTGACCAATAAGAAACAGACTAACCCTTGGGATAGCTCCACTGCCTCTTCCGGCACCAACTGGGATCTGCTCGGGCGCAGCGAAGACATCTTCGGCATCAATCTCTATTCCGGTTCGCCATTCGGCACACGCGACCGTCTCGACGCCGCCGCCAGTTATGCCGATGGCAAACCAGTCATGATTTTCGAAATCAACTCAATGCCCCCCGGTGCCGCAGCCCGCACGCCCGACACCATCCGCACCGCCCTGTGGGCTCCCATTGCAGGCGGCGCGCGCGGGATGTTCATCTTCGCCTTCCTTTCAAAACCACACGAACACGGAATCCTAAGCGCCAAAGGCAGCAGCGATGAAGGCCGGGCGGCGTACAGCGAACTTGTCAGCCAGATATCCGTGCATCAACGCGAACTCGGTTCACCGCGCGTCGCAGGCCGCATCGGTATTGTTTACTCAACTACAGCAGCCCTCCAGTCCACGGGAGACCTTGTTCCGCGCCACGCATCCGCGGCCTTTGGCCTCTTTCGCAACAGCCATTATCAGACGGATTTTATTCCCGAAGAACGCTGCAACGCCGACTACCTGAAACGTTACGATCTCGTCGTCCTCCCGACCGCTTGCGTTCTCAAACCACGCGAAACAGATGCCTTGGCGGCCTACTTGAACGATGGCGGTCACATTTGGGCCTTTGCCGGAAGCCTTTCCCGCGATGAACTGTGGGCCGCACAACCTCCTCCACAATTTCTCGGAATCAAAGATCGCAAAAACCCGATTGGAAACCGCCGCACCCAGCAAATCAGCAAAGTCGCCCCGCAACTCGAAACATGGTTCGATGGCGACACTCCGATCAACGGAGTGGAAATGGTTTCGACTGTGATCGGCGATGCCAGAAGCATCCTGCCCGGCGCCGAGGTGCTGACATCCACGACTGGCAAGGTGCTCGCGTGGAACACCGACAGTTATCCAAGCATCCTGCAAACATCCATCGGCGGACGTGTCATCTATTCAGCGTTCAACTCGGAGAACAACGCGGCCATGCGCAGCCTTGTTGAAGGCATCACACGCGAAATCATTGGACTGCGTCAGGAAGCACGTTTTGTCAGTCAGTCCACGGGCATTACCCTCAGTGCCATCATCACCGGACTTCGCGAAGACTACAAAAACCCGGACATCCGCTACCTCATTGCCATCAATACGGCATATCGTGCCCAGAAAACGCGTCTCGAACTTCCCGATGGCTGGAAGCTCCATTCGGAAACGCTTCATTCACTGGAAACCGCTTCAGACTCCTTCACCCTGGCACCACGCGAAGTATACCTCTTCACGCTTAAGAAATGACCCCAAACAACTTCGCATCAACGTGCTCATGGGCTCAAAAAAAGTCCCGGCATCCCGAACCAAATCCCATCAAGTTCTTCTCAACGGAGCGGATGGGCTCGAATTCCCCACTGAGATTGACTGCGGCATTGTTCTCGTTGTTCGCAAGTCCTCCATCCTTCGCATTGCCGGGCGCGTTTCCTATCTGCGCCGCGCACCGATCAGCGTAAAACTCCGCGCCGCCCTCGGACTCGGTTGATCGGGTCGATTTCCCGACACTCCGTCACCGACCCGCGCCCGCCTCGCGCAATGCCTCGGTCATGCGGGCGGCGCGCAGGTTGGCGCGGACATCGTGCACGCGTACCAAGTCGATCCGCTGCCACGCCGCCAGCACCGTCGTGGTCAATGTGCCTTCTTCGCGTTCGTTTGGCGGCAAATGCAGCACATGGTCGATAACCGACTTGCGCGACGCCGCCAGCAGTACCGGGCAACCCAATACACGCAACTCACCCACGCGGGCGATCAATTCAAGGTTTTGCTCCTGCGTTTTTCCAAAACCGATTCCCGGATCGAGAATCACCTGCCCGCGCGCCAACCCCGCCCGCTCCGCGATGGTCAGGCTCTTTTCGAAATAACGCAGCATCTCAGCAATCACATCAGTCCCCCCCCCCCCCCCCGCCCGCCCATGCCCGGAGGACGCCGGCAATTCACGAAACGCCGGATCATTGTGCATCGCCACCACCGCCGCCCCATGCTCCGCCGCCAGCGCGGCCAGTTCCGGGGCGCGTTGCAGGCCGTGGATGTCGTTGAGCACATGCGCCCCAGCCGCCAGCGCCGCACGCGCCACCGCCGGCTTGTAGGTGTCAACCGACAGCGGTAGCGGCGTTTCGGATACAAGCATGCGAATAAGCGGCGTCACCCGCGCGATTTCCTCCTCGTCGCTGATTTCAATGTAACCCGGGCGCGTTGACTGGCCCCCAATATCGAGCACATCAGCGCCCTCCGCCACGAGTCGCCGCGCATGGGCAAGTGCATCGGCGGGCGCGAGAAAACGGCCGCCGTCAGAAAACGAATCCGCCGTCACATTGACGATGCCCATGATTTTGACCCGTCCATCGAGCATGAGCACACGGTCCCGGCAATGAATCCGGCGAACGGTTACGGCAAACGGTGAATGTGGCATTAAGTCGGACATGCGGATCGTAAAAGTGGCGCGGACGTTCAGTCCGCTTCATGGCAATTGTATGACCTGCGAGACCACCGAACCCCAGAAAGAAAGCCAAGCACTCATACAGCCAGTCAGGTTGTATGAGCTGTAATACGCCAGAAACTGCGCAGCCGCAGGGTTGCGCGGGAACAAACCGGGCATGTCGTTCGCGCCGGAGAGACAAGGATGCCATCCTTAAGTCAGATTCTTCGGTTCAAAGCGGCCCGCACCTCTGCGCGACGCGCTGTGGAAGCTCTCCTGTTCAGAACGCCGCCTTTTATGTCCGCTCCGCCTTCCCATTCCGATCCCACCTCGGATGACAGTCACAATCATTCGTCTGGTGCGCACACTCATCACCACCACGCGCACGAAGAATTTTCGCTGCCATTGTTCATCCTGACGATTGCGCTCACCCTCGGCGGCCTGTTCGCCGTCCTGTGGTTTTTCTTCCCATCAATCTGGGACGCCCAGCTTGCCGCGCCGCTCTGGAAAGGGGTGGCGGCATTCCTCGGCATCAGTCTGCTGAACTGTTTTGTGGAGTATTTTTTTCATCGCTACGTCCTGCACAAACCCGCCCTGCCATTGCTTCGCTATTTTTACCGGCAGCACACGCTGCACCACGGACTCACCCGCATCGCCCGGCGGCGCACGCATGATGGAACAGGCGTGCTGTTTATCGAAAACAAGTATCCCATCGTGGAACTGGAGCAGCACGAAGCGTCGTTTTTCCCGTGGTATTCCTTCGCCATCTTTGCCGTGATTATGACGCCTGTGCTCGTGGTGCTGCATATGCTGTTTCCCTCGTTCCCATGGTTTGCAGCCGGTTTCGTCGCGCTTGCCAGCTCGCTGACGCTTTACGAGGTGCTGCACGCGATCAACCACTGGCCGTTTGAACGTTGGGAACCGCTTGTCCGTCATCCGCGTTGGAGCCGGTTCTGGATGCCGGTTTACGGATTCCATCTGCGGCACCACGCCGTGACGGATTGCAACGAGTCCATTTCCGGCTTCTTCGGTCTGCCGCTGGCCGACTGGACGTTTCGCACCTGCGTGATCCCGCAAACCGTTTACGCGCAGGGCGAGGACTGGCAGCCCGGCAAGTTCGAGAGTCCGCGCCCCGTCGGCTTCATCCGCTGGCTGGACGCGATTGCCGATCGCGCGGTCCAGCGACGGCGACGCCGCGAGCGCGTTCAAGCCGCTGCAAAACCCTCCATGGCAAAGTCGCCGGATTTCAGCCATGGCGAGGAACTGGCCAACTGGATCACGCACGGCATCGGCCTCGGGCTGAGCATCGTGGGGCTGACGCTGCTGATCATCTTCGCCAGCCTGCGCGGCGATGCGTGGCACGTGACAAGTTTTACCGTATTCGGATTAACATTACTCCTGCTCTATACGGCTTCGACATTCTATCACGCATGGCGGACCGGAGGACGCGGCAAGGCGCTGCTCATGCGCATGGACCATGCGGCGATTTTTCTGCTCATTGCGGGCACCTACACGCCCTTTCTGCTGACGAGCCTGCGCGGGCCATGGGGATGGTCGCTGTTTGGCGTGGTCTGGGGCCTGTGCGTGGGCGGAGCGGTGTTTCAGTTTTTCTTCGGCGGATGGTTTCGCCGGGCCTCGACGATCGCCTATCTGATTCTCGGCTGGCTGATCGTGCTGGCGATCAAGCCTATGCTTGATGCCGTGCCGGGCGGTGGTCTCTGGCTGCTGCTCGCCGGGGGTCTGTGTTACACGGGCGGACTGATTTTCTACTTCTGGAGACAACTGCGTTATCACCATGCGGTCTGGCATACCTGCGTGCTTGGCGGCAGCACCTGTCATTTTCTTGCCGTATTGCTCTTCCTCCTGCCGAAGGGGGGATAGGAGACGTCAAAGCAGTTCCTTTTCGACGAGGCCGTCTGTCAAAAAAGAATCAACGCTTGCGTATTCTCCACATGCGGAGAACTTCAACGCGTCGTATACGACGTTTAGATGCCAGTGATTGGTGGGTCTTCAGGTGAGCTTTTGGTTCAAGTGGACGATTCGAAATCCGATTTTCGGGAACACTCTGACAGCCACGAAGCCTACGCAAAAAATCACTATGAATTCCAAACTCTACGTTGGAAATTTGTCCTTCAATACCAGCGAAGCGGATCTCCGCACCGCTTTCAGCACCTGCGGCACGCTAACTGATGTTTTTCTCGCCACCGATCGTGAAACCGGACGTCCGCGCGGTTTCGCTTTTGTGACGTTTGACACTGCCGAGGAAAGCCAACTGGCCACGGAAAAATTGAACGGCACCGATCTCGGTGGACGCGCGATCACCGTGAATGAAGCCAGGCCGAAAGAAGCGACGGGAGGGGGCGGCAGTCGCAACTTCGGCCCGGACCGCAAGCCCTTCCAGTCACGCAATCGTTACTAATCAAAGGGAGTTGTTATTACCTTCATAGCGGGCCGCTCACGTGGCCCGCTTTTTTGCGTCATTTAGGGGCAGTCCGGCCTTTCAGCTTTTCCCCGTTCCCCTCCCCCGCTATCCCCGGTGCCGCATGACGCCTTCGCCGATCCATCTCCATGACCTCCCGCGCGTCGATCTCACCGCGCTCGTTGCGTCGTGGGGATTGAGCCCCGTTCATGCGGCGCGGCTCTGGGCGTATCTTTATCTTGAGGACACCGACGACATCCGCGCCATGTCTGACCTCCCGGCGCGGATGCGCGACCGGCTGCTCGCCGAGACTTCCGCGGCACGCCTGCCCGTGGCGTGCGAAACGCATTCGTCGGATGGTTTTACGCGCAAATACCTGCTCGCCCTCTCCGATGGACGCGAGATCGAGACGGTGCTCATGCGCTACAAAGGCCGCGTGACCGCTTGCGTGAGTTCGCAGGTCGGTTGTGCCATGGGCTGCGTGTTTTGCGCCACCGGACAGATGGGGTTTACCCGCCACCTGACGGCTGGCGAAATCGTGGCGCAAGCCTTGCACGTGGACCGCGTGCTGCGCCGCACTGCGGACGACGCCCCCGCTCTCGCCGAGCCCGGCAACGCCTCGCCCCACCACCGTCACGAGCGCCTGCGCAACATCGTGCTCATGGGCATGGGCGAACCCCTGCACAATTACGACGCGGTGATGCGCGCGATCGACATCCTGCGCGACGGCAACGGCCTCGCCCTCGGCGCGCGCAAGATCACCCTGTCCACCGTTGGCGTCGTGCCGGGCATCATCCGGCTGGCCGACGAGCACAATCCCGTCCACCTCGCCGTTTCCCTGCATGGAGCCACGCAGGCGGAGCGCGCCGCGCTCGTCCCCGCCGCCCGCGCCTGGCCACTTGACGCGCTCATGGAGGCCTGCCGCTACTATGTGCAGAAACAGCAGCGGCGGATTTTTTTCGAGTGGACGCTCATCGAAGGCAAAAACGATGGTCCCGATCAGGCCCGCGCCGTGGGCCGGTTGCTGCGCGGGATGCAGGCGCAGGTGAACCTGATTCCTTTGAATCCAACTTCCGGATACGCCGGCGAACCCGGACGGGCGGATGCGGCGAAGCGGTTCCAAGCGGTGCTGGCGGAGCACGGTCTGCCAAGCACGATTCGCCAGCGCCGCGGCATCGACATCGGCGCCGGTTGCGGACAGTTGGCGACCGAATCGCGGCGGGGTTGATCGGCGAGTGGCGCGGGCTTTTTATGCCAAACCAAACGCCCGCATTCCGATGTAGCGCAGGCATCTTGCCTGCCGTCCAATCTACTGCGCGAAGCGCCACACTCCATGAGAGTCACCGCGCTTCGCGCTATAGACTCGATTGCAGGCGGGACGCCTGCAAGTCAGTCTATTGCGCGAAGCGCCGCCTTCCCAAATAACAGAATCAGCAAAAAGCAGAAGAGAGCACCGCGCTTCGCGCAACCTATGGATTGCAGGCGAGACGCCTGCGCTACGGGATGCACGTTGCGGGCGGGACGCCCGCGCCACTTCAATCCATCCGGCTTGCTACGACCGCCAGCGAAAGACAGTTGTGCTCATGGGCGGAAGTCTGAGCAGCAGGCTTTGCTCAAAACCATGCGCCGGGACGGGGTCCGTCTGGCGTCCGCCGTCGTTGCCCGTGCCGGTGCCGCCGTAGTAGGCACTGTTGGTGTTGACGACTTCCTGCCACCATCCGGCGCGCGGCACGCCGATGCGGTAGCCTTCGCGGGTGAGCGGCGTGAAGTGGCCGACCACGGCAAATTGCGTGCGTTCGTCGGGCGCGATGCGCAGGAAGGCGATGACGCTCGCCGCGGCGTCGTCGCCGGCGATCCAGCGAAAACCTTGCGGCGTGAAATCAGTGGAGCTGAGCGCGGGTTCGGATTGGTAGAGGCGGTTGAGGTCGCGCACGAGCAGGCGGATTCCCTCGTGGTCGAGGTATTGCAGCAGGTGCCAGTCAAGCTGGCGCGCATAGGCCCACTCGCTGCTCTGGCCGAACTCGCCGCCCATGAAGAGCAGTTTTTTGCCGGGCCAGGTCCACATATGGCCGTAGAGGGCGCGGAGATTGGCGGCTTTTTCCGGGATGTGTCCCGCGCCCATCTTCATGAGGAGCGAGCCTTTGCCGTGGACGACTTCGTCGTGCGAAAAGACGGTGACGAATTTTTCCGAATACTGGTAGAGCGCGCCGAAGGTCAGCTCGTTGTGATGCCATTTCCGATACAGCGGGTCTTTTTGGAAAAAGCTCAGGGTGTCGTGCATCCAGCCCATGTTCCACTTGAAATCGAAGCCGATGCCGCCCTCGGCCACGGGCTTGGAGATGCCGGCAAAGGCGGTGGATTCCTCGGCGATCATGAGCGCGCCGGGATAATAGTCGTGGACGAGGCGGTTGGTCTCGCGGAGGAAGTCGATGGCGTCGAGGTTTTCGCGCCCGCCAAATTTGTTGGGGATCCATTCGCCGTCCTTGCGCGAGTAGTCGAGGTAGAGCATGGAGGCGACGGCGTCCACGCGGAGGCCGTCGATGTGGTATCGGTCAAACCATGACAGGGCGTTGGCCGTGAGGAAGCAGCGGACTTCGTGGCGGCTGTAGTTGAAGATGAGCGTGCCCCAGTCCATGTGCGCGCCCTGGCGCGGGTCGGCGTGTTCGTAGAGGTGGGTGCCGTCGAACTCGGCGAGCGCAAAGCTGTCGCGCGGGAAATGGGCCGGTACCCAATCCACAATGACACCGAGGCCGCGCTGGTGCAGGTGATCGACGAAGAAGGCAAAGTCCTGCGGAGTGCCGAAGCGCTGCGTGGGCGCGTAGAAGCCGGTGACTTGATAGCCCCACGAGCCGTCGAAGGGGTGCTCGGCCACGGGCATGACTTCGATGTGGGTGAAGCCCATTTCCACGGCGTAGTCAGCGAGTTGCGGGGCGAGTTCGCGGTAGGTGAAGACGCGTCCGCCGTCCTCGATTTTGCGTTTCCAGGAGCCGAGGTGGACTTCGTAGATGGATACGGGGCGGTCGGGTTGCCCGGCTTGTCCGGCGCGGCGGGCGATCCAGGCGGAGTCGCGCCACTCGTGTTTGCGCGGGTTGCAAACGATGGCGGCGTTGCCGGGGGGGGCCTCGAAGTAGGCGCCGTAGGGGTCGGTCTTGATGCGGATGCGGCTGGTCTGATCGAAGATTTCGAATTTGTAGAGTTCGCCTTCACCGAGGCCGGGCAGGAACAGTTCCCACACGCCGGAGGCGCCGAGCGAGCGCATGGGACACATGCGACCGTCCCACTGGTTGAAGTTGCCCACGACCGAGACGCGCCGGGCCGAGGGTGCCCACACCGCAAAGGCGACGCCGGGCACGCCGTTGATGACGCGAAGGTGTGCGCCGAGTTTTTCGTAAATGCGGTGTTCGGTTCCTTCGTTGAAGAGGTAGAGGTCCTGGTCGCCGAGCGTGGGAGCGAATGAATAGGGGTCAAAAATTTGCAGGATCTGGCCGCCGGGGTAGGTGGCACGGAGTTGGTAGCGGAAGAAGTCGGTGCGCTTAGGGAGGAAGAGTTCAAAAAAACCTTCCTTGGCGATCTGCTCCATGTCGTGCGCAACGGGCTGGGCGGAGGTCGGAGCGATGGCGGGGGAGATGGGAGCAGCAACGGCAGACTTCGCCGTTTTGCCTTTTGCAGCGGACTTGGCGCGGGCGGGTTTGCCAGCGGCGGGCGGGGGGGGGGGGGGGGGAGAGGGGACGGCGTCCAGTTCCACGACTTCGCAGCGGACGGCATCTTTGATGAAGGCACGGACGACAAGGCCCGCGGTCCTGCCTTTTTTCGCCGGATGCATGCCCAAGAACGAGTGGGGCTGTGCGTTGGTGGCGTCGAGGAACGATTTGAGTTCGGCGGGGCTGATGATCATGCGGGCATGAAAACAGCGGATTCATCGGCGCTGTGCAAGCGCAGGCGCAAACATGCGCGGCGCGCGAGGCGCGTAGTGCGCGAATCCACGGCGAAAGTTTAGGGGATGGGCACGGTCTCGGAGGGCAGTCCGTGACGCAGCCAGGCGGCGGCGGTGGCGCGGGAATACAAACGAAACTCCGTGGACTTCGCCGCCTGCTCCAATTGCCCGCGGGCACGGTCGGGACGGTTTTGGAGCAGCTGCGCCATGCCTAGATAAAAACGCGCCTCGCTCAGATATCGCTCGCGGGGCGCGGGGGGCAAATCGTTGCCGCCAAGTCGTCCATCGACCACCGTCTTCAAGACCTCTTCCTCGGTCACGCGGCCCAACAGAAGCTGGCCGAGTTGTTTCAACCAGGGATTTTGCCACGCAGCGATCTGACCGGCGAAACCCGGGTCCGACAAACCCGTGAGCCGGTGCGCCAGATGCAACGAGAGATGCGCGTAACTCTGCGCCCCCCCATATAACTCAATCGCATCTTGAAAACGGGCAATCGCACCCGCGTAGTCCCCGCGGATAAGGCAGACGATGCCGCGCAAGTTGACGGCGTCGCCATTGCCCGGCGCGAGTTCGCCGGCACGGACAAAGGCGGCGTCGGCCTCATCCAGTTGATCGTTTTCCAACAAAACCAGGCCGAGGTCCTTGTGCGCATCGGGCAGCGCGGGGTTGAGTTGCACGGCCTGACGGCAGGCGGCGATCGCTTCTTCAAGTCGTCCGAGGCGGTGCAAGGCGTCGGCGCGGTTGAGTTGCACCACCGGGTCGGTGGACGTGCGGACCGCCACGTCGAGATCGACCAAGGCTTCGGCAGCCGCCCCGCGCGCGAGCAGGATGTAGGCGCGCTCAATCCGGGGAAAGGGTGCGTCGGGATTGCGCTCGATGGCGCGGCCAAAGTCCGCTACGGCGGCATTGAGGTCCTTGCGTTCCTTTTCCACCGAGGCCCGCGCCTGATAGCCAAGCGCGAGGTCGGGAGCCCGCTGGATCAAGTCCTCCGCGACGACCAGCGCCTCGCCCGTGCGGTGCTGCTTGAGCCAGCCGAAGCTGAGCAGATAACGCGCCCAGTGCAGGTCAGGGTTGATGGCAAGCGCGGCGTGGAAATCACGCATCGCGGGCTCCAGTTGTCCGAGATCGAGTTCGGCGCTGCCCCGGGTGGCGATGACGTCGGCATCCTGCGGGTGGGCGTCGATAAAGGGCGTAAGCAGAGGGGGAATCTCGGCGATGCGTTGCTGTTTGCCGAGGATGCGCGCGGTTTGCAGCCAGGCCATGTTGCGGTCGGGCGCGGCCTGACGCGCGGCGGCGAGGGTGTCCAAAGCCCCGGTGATGTCGCCGGTTTCCTCCTTGGCCAGAGCCTGCTCGATGAGGGCGGCGGCAGGGGGAGGAGAGCCGGCGGAGACAGAGAGTTCGATGGCGCGGTTGATGTCCCCAAGCGCGTTGGCGGGGAAACCCGTGGCGCGCCAGATGCGTCCCCGCGCCAGCCAGAGGTCGGCGTCGTCAGGGGCAAGGACGAGGGCGGAATCAATGTCGCGCGCGGCGTCGCCAAAACGCTTTAACTCCAGCAACGCGGTAATGCGTCCGCGAAAGGCGTCGGCTTGCAAGGGATCGGCCGCAATGGCCCGCGACCAAGCCTCAAGGGCGCCCTGCCAGTCCTTGCGCGCTTGCAGCACCCGGCCGCGTCCGAGGTGGGCGGCGGCGAGTTTGGGCGAGAGAATCACGGCCTGATCAAAGTCGGCCAGTGCCTCGTCCATCTTGCCACGGGCAAGGTAAACCTGGCCGCGTTCCGCCCAGGCTTCGGTGATCTGCGCGTCGGTTCGGATGGCAGAGGTAAAGTCGGCCAGCGCCTCGTCCAGCCGGCCCGACGCCACGCGGGTCATGCCGCGCGAGACGCAGGCGTGGGCGAGGAGCGAGGCGGTGGAAACATCGGCGGATGCCGTGAGCAGCGAAGCGTTGTTGCCGGCAGAAGCGGAGGTCTGCGTGATGACGCTGGTAAAATCCGCCTCCGCCCCCGCTGTGTCGCCGAGGGCGAGTCTTGAAAGGCCGCGTGCGTAGAGGGCGTCGGCAGCCCGGGGCAGGAGCTTGAGCGCACGGTCGTAGGAGGCGATGGCCCCGGCGTGGTTGTCCTGCGCCGCCAGTTGCTGGCCTTGAGCAACGAGTGTGGCGGCCTCCTGGCGCGTCTGTGGCAGCGGCGTTCGCAAGGCCAGACAGCCGCTGATGCCGAGGATAAAACATCCACCGAGGATGATGCCAGCGAACAGGACTAGAACTTTGCGATGATGGCGGTGGTGGAGCATGGACGCGTGGACAACGCTCAACGCTCAACGCCAAACGCTCAACGCCAAACGTTGCCCCAAAGCCGCCGCCTTTGCTCCCCCCCCTCCCCCCGCCTCTCCAGACCTCCGGACAAGCCCTAATTAAGTCTTTCCGCCCCTCTCGTTTTTGCATTCAGCTTGTCCCCCGTTCGTCTTCCAGACCCAGACCCTCTTCCTCTATGCGCGTCTTCATCACCGGCCTCGGTTTCATCACCAGCATCGGCAACGACTCTACCACCGTCGAAGCCAGCCTCCGCGAACTCCGCCACGGCATGGTGCGTTACCCGCCCTTCGACGCGCCCAACATCCCCGTGAAAGTTGCCGCCCCCGTGCGCGGCTTCGTCACTGACGCCGAAGACCCGGAGGACTGGACCCTCCCCCCCCCCTACCGTCTGCGACGCGAACATTTGCGCAGCCTCAGCCCCAACTCCCTCTTCGCCACCTGCGCCCTCCAGCAAGCCATTGCCGATGCCCGTCTTGACAACCCCGCCGACATCTCCAACCCCGACACCGGCCTCTACGCAGCCTCCGCCGGCTCCCCCGCTTACCTCACCCGGCAAATCAACCGCATCCACCAACAAGGCGTGATGCGCTGCCCTCCGCTCGGCGTCGTCGCCGCCATCGCGGGCACCGTCCAGTTTAACCTCGTTGCCAACTTCAAGATCAAGGGTGCCTCCACCGGTTTCTCCTCCGCCTGCGCCAGTTCCGGCCACGCCCTCGGCTTCGCGCGCGATGAGATCGCTCTCGGCCGTCAGAAACGCATGTTCGTCGTCGGAGCCGAGGACGGCAACCTGGAGACCATCCTGCCCTTCGCCGCCATGCGCGCCCTCTCCACCAACCCCGATCCCGACACCGCCTCGCGTCCCTTCGACGCCGCGCGCGACGGCTTTGTCGGCACCGGAGGCGCCGCCGTTCTCGTCTTGGAAAGCGAGGACGAAGTCGCCCGCCGCGGCATCACACCCTACTGCGAAGTCGCGGGCTGGGGTCAGGCCTCCGACGGCCACAACGTCGCCATTTCCCACCCCGAAGGCGAAGGCCTCGCCACCGCCATGCGCCACGCGCTCCGCTCCGCCGGACTCGCCCCCGGTGACGTCACCTACATCAACGCCCACGCCACCTCCACGCCCATTGGCGACCTCTCCGAAATCAAAGCCATCCGCGCCGTCTTCGGGCCTGACGCCACCCGCATCCCGATCAGCAGCACCAAAGCCCTCACCGGCCACGGCCTCTCGCTCGCCAGCGCCATGGAAACCGGTTTCTGCGCCCTCGCCATTCGCCGCGGATTCATCCCCGGCTCCGCCCATATCAGCCGGATCGACCCGGCCTGCGCCGACCTCAACATCCCCCGCACCACCCAGCCCGACGCACCTCGCACGGTGATTAGCAACAGCAGCGGATTCGGCGGCGCCAACGTCAGCGTGGTGCTGAAACGCTGAAGTAGTGAGCAGGTGGGTAACGAGTATTCCGAACCACCAATCCACATCCGCTGAAACTCCGACTACTCGCTACTAGAGCATTTTATTCAAAACCGTAGCCGCTATCTTAACGGTAGGGAGGCCTCTCCGAGGCCTCCGAAACCACGCTCCATCTACCTATGGATTTCGCATTCCCACACTACGCACGGCGGAGGCCTCGGAGAGGCCTCCCTACCAGGTATCAAATGGCTACAGCTTAAATGAAACTGCTCTATGCTTAATCAACACCACCGCGCCGCCCTCGTCACCGGAGCCAGCAGCGGACTCGGTCGCGCCTTTGCCGAAATGCTTTTGTCGGAAGGGCTCGTCGTCTGGGGCACCGCGCGCGACCCCGCCCGCCTCGCCGACCTCGCCGCCGCGCATCCCGGACGTTTTTTCCCCCTCGCCCTCGACCTCGCCGACCCGGCCTCCGTCGCCTCCGCCTGGCAAACCGTCAACCTCCCCCCCCCCCTCCCCCCTGTCGATCTGCTCATCAACAACGCCGGCTATGGCGTTTTTGGCGAAAGCACCTCCACCGACTTCACCCCTTGGCGCACCCAGATCGATTCACTCCTCACCAACACCCTTGCCCTCGCCCACGCCGCGCTCCGCGACATGCTGGCGCGCAACGACGGACGCGGCGACGGCACCATCGTCAACATCAGTTCCCTCGCCGCCGAATTTCCCATCCCCGGCATGAGCGCCTACAACGCCGCCAAAGCCGGCCTCTCCGCCTGGAGCGAAAGCATTGCCTACGAACTGCGCGCCTCCCGCCCCGCCCGCAGCGGCGGCGGCGTGCGCATCATCGATTTTCGTCCCGGCGATTTCCGCACCTCCTTCAATCAAGCCGCCGCGCATCCCGCCGGTTTGTCGCCCGCGTGGCAGCGAGTGTGGCGTCGCTTCGAGGCCATGCACGCCACCGCCCCCCTCCCCTCCGTGGCCGCGCGCGACCTGCGCCGCGCCCTGCAAAAGCGGCGCAGTGGCATGGTGCGCAGCGGCTCTTTTTTCCAAGCCCGCCTCGCCCCCCTCCTCGCCCGCCTCGGCTGGTGGCGCATCCGTCACGCCGTGCAAGCCCGCTACTTCGATCTCAATTGAAACACGAAGGCAGACAAGCCAACCGCGAATGGACGCGAATGAACGCGAATAAAACCCAAGGGCTCCACTGTCTCTGTCTTCATTCGCAAAGCTATCCCGAAAAATCGTGCGCAAAAGCATCTGGTTTCCCGCCACGGCGCAACGGACGCCACGCTGAAAGGCACCCAACCTGTGGTTAAGGGAACTCCTAAAAATTACACAGAGGACACAGAGGAGGCACAGAGTTTGGGGAGGCCTGTCCGGTGGAAGGACATTTTCCTCGCGAATGAATGTCTCTGTAATTCATTTATTATAAATAAAATAATATTTTTACGGAAAAAGGAGCAAAGTCGTTTTGTCCTCCCTAAACTCTGTGCCTTCTCTGTGATCTCTGTGTAATTTCTGATTTTTAGAACCTCCCTTAAATTTATCCCTCTCACCTTGAGCATACCGGAACAGCCCGTCCTCGCCTACATTTTCACAACGTTTCCCAAGTCCACGGAGACCTTCATCCAGCGCGAAGTCTCCGGGCTCCTCGCCAACGGACTCCGCCCCCGCCTCTACTCGATGCATGGCGGCGGCGGCACCTTCGAAGGCCTGCCCGTGAACACGTTCCCCAAATGGAAATTGCTCGCGCTCCTCTGGACGCTCCCGCCCGCCGTGCTCCGCCGTCCCGGCGTATTCGCCCAGATGATACGCGGAGTGCTCACCCGCCGCGCGCCCTCGTGGCTCAACTTCTGGGAAAACATGCTCGGCGCCGCCTTCGCCGTCGTCCACGCCCGCCACTTCCGCCGACTCCATCCCGCACACATCCACGCCGTCTGGGGCGGCGGCCCCTCCACCGCGGCCTGGCTCCTCTGGCGGCTCGACGGACACCCCTACAGCGCAGCCGGCCACGCCTACGACCTCTACCGCGACGGCGGCGACTGGTGGCTCGCCGAAAAACTCCAACCCGCTCTCTTCGTCCACACCTCCACCGACATGGGCCGCCAGACGCTCCTCGCCCGCGGCATCCAACAAAAACGCATTCACCTCATCCGCCGCGGACTCACCACACTCCCGCCGCTCAAATCGCTCCGCCCCGCTCCCCGACTGCCGCTGCGCCTGCTTTGCGTTGCCCGGCTCGTTCCCAAAAAAGGACTCGACCATCAACTCCGCATCTACGCCGCCTTGCGCGACGCCGGAGTCGCATTCGAAGCCCGCATTGCCGGCGAAGGTCCGCTCCACGCCTCGCTCACCGGGCAGGTCGCCGCGCTCGGACTCACCGCGCACGTGACCTTGCTCGGACATCTCCCGCAGGCCGGGATTGCCGCGTTACTTGAGTGGGCGGACGTCATGTTGCACACGGGCGTCATTGCCGCTGATGGTGACCGCGATGGCCTGCCCAACGTCATACCCGAGGCCATGTCCGCCGGCGTCCTCGTCGTAACCTCCCCGGCAGCCGCAACCACCGAAGCCATCGCCCACGAGCAAACCGGGCTTGTCGCCCCGCCCGAAGACACCGCCGCCTGGGTGACAGCGCTCCGCCGCCTCGCCACGGACGACGCCCTTGCCCACCCCCTCCGCGCCAACGCCCGCGCTTGGGTGGAACTCCATTTCGACGCCCGCCAAAACGCCGCCCGCCTCGCCACGCTCTACCGCGACTGCGGACTCGGATAGGGCATTTTAGAGCATTTTCAGTTGAGGGTGGTTCTAAAAATCAGAAATTACACAGAGATCACAGAGAAGGCACAGAGTTTAGGGAGGACAAAACGACTTTGCTCCTTTTTCCGTAAAAAATATTATTTTATTTATAATAAATGAATTACAGAGACATTCATTCGCGAGGGAAATGTCCTTCCACCGGACAGGCCTCCCCAAACTCTGTGCCTCCTCTGTGTCCTCTGTGTAATTTTTAGAAGTTCCCCGAAGATATTTTTGACAGGGAAAGGGTATGAAACCCGCCTTGCTGCTCGGGCGTCTGGAGGGTTTTGTCATGCACATGCGATATTCCCGCCGCTCCGGTTCCGCCCCCCTCCCCTCCCCCCCCTCCGCAGCGTTCACGCTCATCGAATTGCTCACCGTCATTGCCATCATCGGCGTGCTCGCCGGCATCCTGATCCCTGTCGTCGGTCTCGTGCGCAACAAGGCTCGCGCCTCAAGCAGCATCTCCAACCTCCGCCAGATCTTCCTCGCGCTCTCAATGCACGCGGACGAAAACAAAGAAAAGTTCCCGACGGCGAGCGGCAAGGTGGACTGGGACTATGAGGCCACCAGCGTGACGGATGGCATGAGCTGGACCCAGCAACTCTCCCCTTATATCAACAGCCGCGAGTTTTTCATCACTCCGCGTTTTGAACGCAACGGCAGCGCATATTTTTTGGGAGCCAACGCTGCGTATATGGAGAGCAAGCCAAATGCGTCGGCGGTGGTTCGTTCCCGCATCGAGTTTCCCTCCCAGTTCGTCCTCGCCGGCGAGACCAACTATCCCAGATTCAGCGAGCCAGACTACGACAAGGACGACTACACCCAAAACTGCGTGAACGCAGCCGATGGCACCCTCCTCTCCGACGGCACCCAAGCCATCCTTTTTGCCGACGGTCACGTGGCGACGTTCAAAGACTACGACCCCATCAAAATGACATTCCGCTACGACAAAATCGGGGCGTGGCAGCAACCGTAGCAGCAACCAAATCATCCCCCCCCCCCCCGCCACGCCGCTGGTTTACTTGTCTTGGTTCGACTTAAAAAGCCCCTTCACGGCATCTCCGGCGCCCTTGGCTGCGTCCTTGACTGCACCGGCCGCGCCACCCGCTCCCTGCCCCGCCCCTTGAAGCGCGGATGCCGCTCCCTTGACTCCGGCGGCCGTCACATCGGCCAGCACACGCTTCAAGATAACAGTGGCCAGTTGATCGGCCGTCACTCCGCCCTCCGCCACGCCAATGTCGGTCATCGTGATCGCCGGCATGGGAATCGTGCTCGCCATTGCGCCAAGACCAAGCGTCACCTGCGCGTCGCTCAGTTGGAATTTTCTTACGATGATCTTTTGCGCTGAAGTTTTGTCCGACGCCGGCTCGTTTGGCTTGGACTGCGCGGTCTTGCCGCCGCCCATGTTGGCATCGATCTGCTTGAGGAGGTCGTTAATATTGGAACTGGTGAGGCCTTTTTCGAAGACGAAGTGAGGTTCCTTGATGCTGATTTCCTCCACATCAATGGCGTCGCCCAGCAACGACATGGATTTCAGCTTCACCTTGATCTCACCAAGATAAAACGCCTTGTCGGACTTCCATCCGGAGGGATTGCCAACAAAAAGGCCCTTGAGCGTCGCCCCTCCCGCAAAAGGTGAAACGGAGGCCGAGGCGAGTTCGACCCGAGTGCCAGTGATCTTGGGACCAATGGTGTTAACGCCCTTCTTCAAGATCGGGCCGAGGTACATGCTGAGCACGACGAGGCCGACGATGCCAAGCGCCACGAGGAGGCAAAACGCAATAATCAGTTTTTTGAGAAACGAGGATTTTTGAGCCATAAGGATGGTGTGGTTGCAGGGGCACAATGAGCAGGTCTCTTGGGAAAGAGCAAGCCGTTGGCATTTTGGAAACGGATTGCAATCTGACGCATAACCGGGCGGGCATGTGAGGGTATGTTTGATGGAGTATGGGAACCACAGGGAGCAGAATTCAGCGGTCAGGCCGTGCCTGCGCCCGAGCACCGGATGCACATCGCCGCCGGGCGCTACGCGGTAACGCATGCCGATGGGTCGCGCGATGAGGGACGGATCGACATCATGGCAGGGACCATGGCGCACGAGGCGGACATCGTATGCGAAACAGGGGCGGGCGCGGGCCGGACACTGCGCGCCATCCTGCGGTGCCGGGGCAACTTGCTCCAGTTGTGCTACCACGCGGAGGAAAACGCGGGGCGTCCCTCCACCTTCGCCACCGGGCGCGGTTCGCTCGCCGTTTTGGTGCGCTACCGGCGGGTCACGGAGTAAGGGCAAAGGTCAGCGTGATTTCCTCGGCAGTGACGGCTTTCTCCGTGCCGACGTGGATTGCCCCGCCAAAAGTGGCCAGAGGCGCGCGGACGCGACGAGGTTTCAGGGTGAGCAGGAGTTCGTCGCCGGGCCGGCAGACGCGGTGGCAACGGATGCCGTCGGACGATGCAAAATAGATCGAGTCAGTCCGCACGCGGGGTGGGGGGGGGGGGGCGTCGGGCGCGGTGAACGTGGTGAGCAGGTAAAGGACGCCAAGCTGGCCCAAGGCTTCCAGCATGATGGAGGCGGGCAACACAGGATTGCCCTTAAAATGTCCGCGCAGGAAAAATTCGTCTCCCGTGATCCGGTAACGCGCCGTGGCGGCGGCGGCGGTTGTGGCGGCGGACGCGGTCACTGGCGCGTCGTCAGGCAAAGTGGCTTGGTCGAGAAAGAGAAACGGCGGCTGAATCGGCATCAAGGCCCGGAGTTGGTCTGCGTCGAGGTGTCGCATGGGGGGGGGGGGGGGGGGAGGCCGCGGGCTTTGCAATCGATGAAGGTCTTGATGTCGCCGATGCTCCGCAGGTAGCGAAGCTCTTCGTTGCTGATCGACATCCGGGTGACTTCCTCCACGAGCATGACGATCTCCATCATGGTGAGGGAATCGATGCCGAGGTCGTCGATGAGGCGAAGATTGTCGGCGTCGGGGGCGTCGAGCTTGGGGCGGAGGTCGGGGTCGGAAAACCGCTGGACGATACCGATCACAATGGCCGGCAAGTGGCTGGCGTCAGCGGTGTTGCGCCAGGCAAGGGCGGCTTCGATGGTGGCTGGAGAACAACGCCGCAGGTCGGCACGAATCTTGGCGTCGTCGTCGCCAGCGGAGGCGGAATTGTTGGCGGGTGGCGGGTTGGTATCGAGCTCGGACATTCTGGAAAAAGGCGTTAACTACGCAAATAATAGGCCAGATGGGAAGGCTCTTTCAGTGAACAGTGAACAGTTGGCAGTGAACAGTTGGCAGCATTGTTCACTGCTCACTGTTCATTGTTCACTGCTCACTGTCTTCGCAAGGCGCACGGTCTGGTAGCGGTGGATGCCAAGCAGCGAAGGAGGCCAGCCTTGCACGTCGGGCGAGATGAGGTAGGTGCGGGCTCCGAAAACAACGGGGGCAATGGGCGCGTCGTCGAGGAGGATTTTTTCGGCGCGCTGAAAGGCGGCGAAGCGGGGGGCGCGCTCAGTGGCCGAAGCGGCCTCGGCAATGGCGCGGTCGTAGGCTGGATTGCTCCATGCGGTCTGATTGTTGCCGCCGCCGGTGATGAACATGTCGAGGAACGTGTTGGGATCGTTGTAATCGCCCACCCAGCGGGAGCGGGTGATCTGGTAAGCGATGGTGCGTTGGTTTTCGAGGTAGGCGCGGAAATCGAGCGAGACGAGCGTGGTTTCGATGCCGAGTTCGCGTTTCCACATGGCCTGGATGGCCTCAAAAATGCGCGAGTTGAGGGCGTCGGTGTTCATCTGGATTTCGAATTTCGGGAAGCCTTTGCCATCGGGGAAACCGGCCTCGGCAAGCAGGCGGCGTGCCGCGTCGGGATCGTGGGGCTGGCGGGCGTCCGCCGTGTAACCCGCGGTATTGGGCGGGGTGTAGTGGTGCGCGGGCAGGCGGCTGCCGAGGAGGAGTTGTTGCGCGATGGATTCGCGGTCGATGGCGAGGGCAAGGGCGCGACGCACACGGATGTCGTCGAGGGGTTTTAGTTTGGTGTTGAAGCGAACGAAGAGGGTTTCGAGGAGCGGGTCGATACGGAGCTGGCCGGGCGCGGTGCGGCGGTAGTGCTCCATGCGGTCGGGCAGGATGTCATAGGTGAGGTGCAGGCGTCCGGTGCGGAAGGCGGCTTCGTCGGCGGCAATGTTGTCGGTCGGATAAAAAACGACTTCACGGATGTTCCCGTTTTCGGTGAGCGCAGCGTCCCAGTAGAGCGGATTGCGGGTAACGACGATGCGCTGGTTGGGGAGCCACTCTTTGAGGGTGTAGGGTCCGTTGCAGGTGAGTTTGCCGGGGACGGTCCAGCGTGTATCGCGTTGGTCAATACGTCCGTGGGCGAGAATCGTGGGCGGATGGACGGGAAACCAGGCTTGATGCGCGGCGAGCGAGAGGAGTTGGGGGGTGGGTTGGGAGAGCGTGATTTCGAGCGCGAGCGGAGCGGTGGCACGCACTCCGACTTGCGCGAAATCGGTGAGCGCGCCGGTGTTGTAGTCCTCAGCGTTTTTGATCGCGTAGAGCATGTAAGCGTATTCGGCGCCGAGGGCGGGACTGAGAATGCGTTGGAAAGAAAATACAAAATCCTGCGCGGTGACGGGGTCGCCATTGGACCAGCGGGCGGTGGGGCGAATGTGAAAGGTGTAGCGCAGTCCGTCGTCAGAAATATCCCAATGCGAGGCGGTGCCGGGGATGGGTTCCGAGGTGGCTTCATCGATGACGGTGAGACCTTCGAAGAGGGCGATGAGGATGTTGTAGTCGGTGTAAACGATGGTGGTCTGCGGATCGAGGTCCTGGGGTTCGGCGCCGTTGCCGATGTGGAGCGTCTGGGTTTCGCGGGCGGCTTCGACCAGCGTCTGGCGGGGCTGGCAGCCCGTGTGGACGACGGTGAGGAGGAGGGCGGCGGCAGAGATGAACGCCGACGTAATGTGACGAAGGTGAAGGCGGAGTCGGTCCGGAAACATGAGTCGGAAAAGGAGAAGATTCGGGCCAAACATTCAACACTCAACAAGAGTGGAGGGCGGGTCTCCTGACCCGCCGACGGTGCGAAGCACCGCCCATCCGGAAGGTGCGGCTACAATTCCCTCATCGCCCTATCCCATCCACCGCATAAACGTGCACCGGTTCCGTCCTGCCCTTGAGCGGCACTTCGCCGAGTTCGCGCAGGCGGTAAGCAATTGGCGCATCAGAACCATTCTGGGCGAGGGCGTCGCGGGTGGCTTCGCTAATCAAAATCGATGCGTGCCAGTCCTCGCGGCGGGTGAGCGACTGGAGGCGGGCGGCCTGATTGACGCCGTCGCCGATGACGGAGTAGTTGAGCCGCCGGTGCGTGCCAACGTTGCCGGCCAGAACGCGCGCGGTGCAGATGCCCACGCCAAAATCGAGCGTGGGACGCCCCTCGGCGGCAAGCGCGGCATTGAGTGCGGGGAGCGCGGCGTGCATGGCCAGGGCGGCCTGCACGGCACGGTCGGGCGCATCGGGCATGTCGAGCGGTGCGCCGAAAAGCGCCATGATTTCGTCGCCGATGTATTTGTCGATGATGCCGCCCCGGACCTCGATCTCGGCGCTCATGGTGTCGAGAAAACGGTTGAGCAGATCGAAGAGCGCGGCGGGGGCGAGGCTCTCGCTGAGCGTCGTGAAGCCGCGCAGGTCCACGAACATGATTGTGACCGTGCGTTCCTCGCCGCGCAGCACCGCTCCGTCGCGGAGGAGACGCGAGGCGACTTCGGGCGACACGTTTTTGTTGAGCAGATCGCGCACCTGGTCGCGTTCGGCAAGACCGTCGCTCATGGCATTGAGCGCGTCGGCAAGGTGGCCGAGTTCGTCGGCGCGTTTCCACGGAATGCGGGTGGCGTAGTCGCCGCTTGCGATGACGCGGGTGTGGCGGGCCAGTGCCTGCACCGGACGACTCACGGACCGGGCCAGCAACACCGCCAGCAACACCGCAGCGCCAACCGAAGTGGCGAAGGTGACGGCAAGCAGATGTTCGAGCCAGCGCACGGGTTCGAGTTCCTCATCAAGCGAACGTTGCAGGAGCAGCGTGGCTGCGGGCGAGTTGAGCAACGGAATGCTCAAGGTCCGGGTAAGGAGCGGGCCGGACGAAGCATTTTCGTACGCGCCAGTGGTCAAGGTTGAGTTGGGCAAACGCATTGAGAGCGTCAGGCGGGTCAACTGCTCCACTTGTCCGATGATGGAACGGTCAATGCGATGCGCGACAACAAGGCGGATGTTTTTCGGAACCTGCGTCTGTGGTGAATCCACGGATACAACAAGGACGGCCAACAGTTCGTTGCCCGCAAGCACCCAAACCGGCGCCGCCGCCCCTCCCTCCCCCCCCCCCCCCCCCTCCGAATAATTGCGAACGAGCGAGGAGAGCAGTGTGCGAACTGCCTCATTGGGAAGTTCAGGCGAGGCAGACAGGAATTCACCGCCAGCCGACAACAAGGCCATGCCAGCGATATTGAGACGCCGCACGTAGTGATCGAGCACGTGACGCATTGCGCGCCGGTCATCACGTGCGATGGCATCGCGAAGCGCGAGATCCTCACCGATCAACCCCGCCCCTGCGAGAAGCGTGCGCTGACGCGTTGCCATAAGCTCCTTAAAATGCAGCACCCCATCATCCATATTCTGTTCGATTCGCGCGCTGGCATTTTTGCGATTGGCGTGAACGACCGCCCAATAAGTCCCTCCTTGGACCAAGGCGACGAGTCCAACAACAAGCATAAGCACGCGAGAACGAAAACTGCGGAACGAAATCATCTTGAAGACAGAGGAAACTAACAAAGCCCCAAAGATTACAGCCTTCCTATAAAAAGTCGAAACCTCCTTGCCGCCCTTTGTCCCCATCCCATTGCCCCTCCGCTACGCCACCCCAACGACATTCTGCCGCACACGAAACGCCCCCGGCGACACCCGGCGCAGGCGCGTGAACGTTTTCGTGAAATGATAGCGGTCGCAAAACCCGGACAACGCCGCGATATCGTCAATCGAACGATCGCTGTGATGGAGCAAGTCACACGCCAGCGCGATGCGCCGCACCCGCAGACACGACATCGGCGTAGTTCCCGTTTCACTACGAAACAACCGGATCAACGCCCGCGCGTGCATCCCCGCCACATGCGCCAGTTCCGCCAGTGTGTGCGGCCCTCCGGGATCGCGCTCGATGTGCTCCAGCACACGCTGCACCCGCGCGTCCACCGAATGCTCGCGCAGCACGCCCGCCGGCAACCCTGCCAGAGCCAGCAACACCAACGCGTGCCATGCCACCACCTGCGCCGCCCCGCCATCCCCCCCCCCTCCCGCAACTCCCGGCGCCGCAGCACCCGACGCCCGGCGGTGCAGCGCCCGCAAAGTCGCGTCCAGCCGCACCGGATACACGCCCGGCGACGCCGAGAAACCCGGTGCCAGCGTAAAATGTACGTAACACTGCCGCACGCCCGAACCCGTCAAATCCGCGCCAAACGGCGTGTCGGGCGCGATCAACCACGCGCTGCGCGGGTCCAGCGCGATTGTCCGCCCACCATGGCGCACCACCGCTCCGCGACCCGAGAGCACGTAGAGCCGCCAGTAAGGCGCGGTCAGGTCCGCGTAACGCCAACGTTGCAACCACGCCGTCACGCAGTGCAGCAGACGCGGTTGCAAGTCCCCCGGATTGTGGTGTTCCAGCCGCATCTGCACATCCGGCACTCGCAACGCCTGCGACACCTGCGACGCCCCCTCCCCCCCTGGAGACACGCCGGCCCCGGCCATCCCGGCGGGTGACTTTTGCACACAATCAGGCGACTTCGATGCATTGGCGACGACGGGTGGCATGGAGTATTATGGACATTCGAGGATAACTGGCTGGTCCGCAAGCCACCGCCACGCAAGCCTCCCTCTTTTTCCCATACACACACTCTCTCAACACCCGCCATGCATCACCTGCGCTTCCGCCAAGTTCACCTCGATTTCCACACCCACGGAGACATCCCCGGCATCGGAGAAAAATTCTCCAAACGTCAATTCCAAGACGCCCTCAAGACCGGCCATATCGACTCCATCACCCTCTTCTCGAAGTGCCACCACGGATACAGTTACCACCCGACCAAAATCGGACGCCTGCACCCCAACCTCAAATTCGACCTCCTCGCCCGCCAAATCGAAGCCTGCCGCGAAATCGGCGTCCGCTGTCCCATCTACATCAGCGCAGGCCTCGACGAAGTCGCTGCCACCACGCATCCCGAATGGCTCGTCAAACGCCGCGACGGCGTCACCTACGCCCCCATTGACCACGTCGGATTCAAACGGCTCAACTTCAATTCCCCCTACCTCGACTACCTCTGCGCCCAGATCGAGGAAGTCGTGCAACGCTGGCCCGACAACGACGGCATTTTTTTGGACATCATCGGCGCCCCGCACGACTACTCCGAGCATTCGCTCCGCGAAATGAAGTCACTCCAACTCGACCCCGCCAACCCCGCCGACGTC
Organism: Geminisphaera colitermitum TAV2; assembly: GCF_000171235.2. GTDB lineage: Bacteria > Verrucomicrobiota > Verrucomicrobiia > Opitutales > Opitutaceae > Geminisphaera > Geminisphaera colitermitum. The sequence continues at coordinate 194,150 of NZ_ABEA03000041.1, forward strand.
GAAGAACACGCCCAACTCGTCCTCCTGCGCTACTACGAACGCACCAACGCCGCCGTCCGTAGTGTGCGCGCCGATACGCCCGTCTTCCACAACGGCGGCCACATCCCCGTCGGCTCAAAAGGATTCAACCTCTTCAACTCCCACTTCGAACTCGAATCCCTGCCCACCGGTGGCTGGGGCTACGACCACTTCGCTTTCTCCGCCCGCTACGCCGCCACGCAACCCCGCGACTACCTCGGCATGACCGGCAAATTCCACACCACCTGGGGTGAATTTGGCGGCTTCAAACGCCCCGCCGCCCTCGTCTATGAATGCGGCGGCATGCTCGCCTACGGCGCCAAGTGCTCCATCGGCGACCAACTCCATCCCAACGGCGAGATGAACCCCGACACCTACCGCCTTATCGGCGAGGCCTACGCCCGCGTTGAAGCCTGCGAGCCCTGGTGCGACCACGTCCGCCCCGTTGCCCGCATCGCCATTGTCAGCGCCGAGACCAACCAGCCACGCGCACGCGGCCACGCCGACACCAGCCACGCCGACGAAGGTGCCGCGCGCATGCTCCTCGAAACCCACCTGCCCTTTGTCGTCCTCGACGAAAACGCCAGGTGGGACGACCGCGCCCTCGGCCTCGATCTCGACCTCGTTATCCTTCCCGACACCACCCTCCTCACCCCCGCCACCGAAGCCAAAATCAAGAAGTACCTCGCCCGCGGCGGCAAAGTGCTGGCGGCTGGTAGTGCCCTGCTCGATACCGGGCGCACCGCATTTGCCATCGACCCCGGCGCCACGCTCGTCGGACGCTCCCCCAGCGACCCCGACTACCTCCTCGCCACCGCCCTCACGCCCCGCGTGCCCGTCACCACGCCCATCGTCATCCACGGCGGCGCTTGGGAGATCAAACCCGCCCGCGGCACCCGCACGCTCGTCGAACGCCGCACACCCTACTTCAACCGCACCTGGGACCACTTCTGCTCGCACCAGCACGCCCCCGACGCGCCCGCCCTCGCCAGCCCCGCCGCCATCGTCAACCAAGACGGCAACATCGCCTGGTTCGCGCACGACATTTTTACCCGTTACCGCCACTACGGACAGCCCCTCTACCGCGACTTCGTGCTCGCCGCCATCGACCACCTCCTCAGCGACGGAGCGGAAGGCAAAGACCGCCGCCCCGTGCGCACCACGCTGCCGACCGATGGCCGCGTCAACGTCCTCGAACAAACCCGCGAACGCCGTTACATCGCGCACCTCCTCTATGCCCCCAAATCCGTGCGCGGCGGACTCTCCCGTCCCGGTACCGGCGGCATATCGCGTCAGGTCGAAGTCATCGAAGACCTCATCCCTTTGCGCAATGTCAGCGTCACCCTGCGCCTGCCGCGCAAAGTCAAAACCGCCCGCCTCGTGCCCGAAGGCATTGACCTGCCCCTCACCACACAGACCAGCGATGGCGGCACGGTAACCTTCACCCTCCCCGAATTTACCGCCCACGCCATGGTGGAATTACGATATTAGATATTAGCCCGCCCTCATCGCGGTGGGCTTTTCGCCGGCAAGCGCCAAGGCTTGTCCTTTGACAAAAAACGCCATCAAGTGGCGGCTGTGTTTACAATCCGGATCTTTTCTACTCTCGGCCTGATGGTTGTCGCTCTCTTGGGCGGGTGGGCGAATGCATCCGCGCAAACCACGTCCGACCAACCCCGGCCAGCGACAACCGGGCTCCCCCCATTCCCGGCATTTCCCTCCTACGATACCTCCGACGCCTCCCCGCAACCGGCCCCCGCGCCCGCAACCGGCAGCTCAGGCATCTCCTTCCCAGGGGCGACGCCCTCCACATCCAGCCCCAGCCCCGCCGCAACCACGAGTTCCCCCCCCAACCTTTCCATTCGTTTCATTCCCCGCACCGCCCTGCCTCCTCCAACGACCGAAGACGACGTTCTTGAAATCGTCCGCCGCCACGTCGTCACCCTCGGCGGCATCGACTCCATCCTCGCCCTCCGGTCAATCCTCGTCAAAGGCACCATCAAACTCGCCGACAAACACCAACTCGAATTTCAGATGTGGTCCGCCCGGCCCAACCGCGTGCGCATCCAGACCAAACTCAAGGACCGCACGCTTACCGAAGCCTACAACGGTAAAGACACCCCTTGGATGCTCGACTCCACCACCAACAAAGCCGTGGACATGGCCCCCGATGCCGTGCGCCCCTTCATCGCCGACGCCGAGTTTGACGACGTTCTGGTGTCCAGTCTTGGGCGCGACAACGTCATTCTCGATTATGCGGGCGAAAGCACCGTGGACGGCCGTCCCGTGGCCAGGCTCCTTGCCACCCAGAACCTCACCGAGATTTCCACCATCTACGTTGACCGCGCCACCTATCACATCATCCGCCGCGACCTCGTTTCCAAGCGCACCAACCTTGCCGTTGAGAACTATTTTGCCGACTACAAACCCGTGAACGGCGTCATGCTCCCCACCCGCATCACGCAAAAACACGGCGGCAATGTTATTTACACCGTTGTCAACGAGCACATCGAAGCCAACCCGCCGCTCGCCCCCGGCTTCTTTGACCGTCCGCACGAATGACGGAGCGAAGCGTCACAGGGCTTGCCGACGCAAGAAAGACATGCGTAGTAGCAATTCCACAGGCACACACAACGCGCTCGTAGCTCAGTTGGATAGAGCATCCGCCTTCTAAGCGGATGGTCGTGGGTTCGAGTCCCGCCGGGCGCGCCAGTGTAAATTCGGCTTTCATCCCGGCGAGGGTTAAGGCTCAGTAGAGGCTTCATGTCACTCAGCTACGAATCTTCCGGAGTAAACTACGACCAGCTCGACGCCTTCAAACGCGCCTGCCAGAAGGCTGCGCGCACCACCGCTCCGCTCCTAGCCTCGCATGGCTACACCGAGCCCGCCTCCACCCGCGGAGAAAGCGCCTACCTGATCGAGGCTGCCGACCACTATCTTGCCCACGTCGAGGAAGGCCTGGGCACCAAAAACCTCGTCGCCGACGCCGTCCTCAAAAGCACCGGCAAATGCTTCTACCGCGAAGTCGCCATCGACACCGTCGCCACCATCGTCAACGACCTCGCCACCTGCGGCGCCCTGCCCATCTCCATCGCCATGCACGCCGCCGTGGGCGACTCGGCATGGTTCGCCAACGAAACACGCATGAACGCCCTCGTCGAAGGCTGGGCGGAAGGCTGCCGCCTGGCCGGCGGCGTGTGGGGCGGCGGCGAAACCCCCACCCTCCGCGGCATCGTCAACCCCGACACCATCGTCCTCGCAGGCTCCGCCATCGGCAAAATCTCGCCCAAAAAACTCCGCATCACCGGTGACGTGCGCGACGGCGACTCGATCATCTTCCTCGCCTCCTCCGGCGTTCAGACCAACGGCCTCACCCTCTGCCGCCAGATCGCCGACCGCCTGCCGCAAGGCTACGAAACGCCCATCGGCCACGGCGACACGCGGACTTACGGCGAAGCCCTGCTCGCCCCCTCTGTCATCTACGTAGCCTTCGTGCGCGAATGCCAACGACGCGGCATCAAACTCAACTACGTTGCCCACGTCACCGGCCACGGCTGGCGCAAACTGATGCGACTCGACGAACCCTTCGTTTACGAAATCATCAACCCCGGCGTCGAACCCGCCCTGTTCAAGTTCCTCCGCGAAGCCGGCCCCATCGACCTGCGCGAAGCCTACGCAACGTTTAACCAAGGCATCGGATTTGCCGCTTACGTCGCCCCGGAAGACGCCGCCGCCGCCCTCGCCGCAGCCAAGGCCTCCGGCTACGATGCCTGGCTCGCCGGCCGCGTGCGCAAGGAAGGCCACCGCAAGGCCGTCCTCATCCCGTCATTGGAACTCGAATACGACGGCAGCACCCTGCAAGTCCGCTAAACCAATTCTTAATTCTTAATTTTCCACACCGTGACACCCACACTCCCCCGCACCATCCTCATCGTAGGCTCCGGCGGACGCGAACACGCGCTCGTCAAAGCCATCCTCGCCGCCCCCCCCCCCCCCCCCCCTGCTGCGCCCCGCCGCGTGCTCTGCGCTCCCGGCAACGCCGGCATCGCCGAGGATGCCGCCTGTTTCCCCGTCGCCGTCGAAGACATTCCCGGCCTCGTCGCCCTCGCGCAACGCGAACACGTTGACTTCGTCATCGTCGGCCCCGAAGTGCCGCTCTCGCTCGGCCTCGTTGACGCCCTCGCCGCCGCCGGCATCCCCGCCTACGGCCCCAAGGCCGACGGAGCCCGCCTCGAAGCCTCCAAAATCTTCACCAAGCAAATCCTCCAAAAATACAAAATCCCCACCGCCCCCGCCGGCATTTTTACGTCGAACAACTCGCAACTCGACGCCGCCCTCGCCTACGTCCGCCAGCGCGGCGCGCCCATCGTCATCAAAGCCGACGGCCTTGCCGCCGGCAAAGGCGTCATCGTCGCCCAAACCCTGCCCGAAGCCGAGACCGCCGTGCGCGACATGCTTGCGGGCGGCAAATTTGGCGCCGCCGGCAGCCAGATCCTCGTCGAAGACTGCCTCACCGGCGAAGAGACCTCCATCCTCGTCGTCGTCTCCGGGCGCGACTACTTCATCCTCCCCACCTCGCAGGACCACAAGCGTATTGGCGACGGCGATACCGGTCCCAACACCGGCGGCATGGGCACCTACTCACCCGCCGACGTGGTGACGCCCTCCCTCCTCGAACGCATCGACCGCGAGATCGTCCGCCCCTCCGTCAACGCCATCGCGGACGAAGGCATCGAGTTTCGCGGCACGCTCTTCATCGGCATCATGCTCACGCCCCCCCCCCCCGGCAGCGCCGAACCCGTGCCGCAGGTGCTCGAATACAACACCCGCTTCGGCGACCCCGAGACGCAAGTCGTGCTCCCGCGCGTGGACGGCGACGTGCTCGCCCTCCTCTGGGCCGCCGCCTGCGGCACGCTCAAGGACGTGAAAGGTCGGATTGGCATCAAAAACAACCACGCCCTCTGCGTCGTCATGTCCGCCAAAGGCTACCCCGACACATATCCCAAAGGCGACGTCATCACCCTCCCCCCCCCCCCCCGGCGTGCAAATCATCCACGCCGGCACCGCGCGCAACGCCGCCGGCCAGATCGTCACCGCCGGTGGCCGCGTGCTCGGAGTCACCGCCGTGGCCGACACCCTGCCCGCCGCCGCCGCGCAAGCCTACGCCGCCTGCGCCACGATCCAGTGGGACGGCGCGCATTACCGCCGCGACATCGGCGCCCGCCAGCTTCATAGAATTAACCCTTAATTTTTCCACATGCCCAACACACCGCTCATTCTCACTGTTTGCACTGCCAACATCTGCCGCAGTCCGATGGCGGAGGCCTTGTTGCGCCATGCCCTGGCCGCGCAACCCGAACCGTGGAAAAACATCCGCGTCGTCTCCGCCGGAGTCGCGGCGGCCAAAGGCGACCACGTCTCGGAGAACTCCCGCGTGGCGCTCAAGAAAGCGGGCATCGAACTTGGCAACCACACCAGCCAGCCGCTCACGAAGGAACTCATCAAGAAGGCCACACTGATCATCTGCATGACGGAAAGCCACCGCGCCATGATCCGGCACATGTTCACGCCACCGCCGGACAACGTGCATCTCTTCCGCGAGTTCATGCCGGGCAACGTGGACAAGGAGATTGGCGACCCCTTTGGCGGACCGCTGGCGCTCTACGAAGCCTGCCGCGACGAGATGGTGGAGGCAATTCCCTCGCTGCTGGAATTCATCAAGAAGACGATCCCGGGGGCGTGAAAATACGCCCGACGCAGATTGCGTCACGACGCCTGCGCTTCCACCGGTTCGGCCAGCACTTTTTCCATCTCGGTGTGCCGCGTGATTTCAAACTCGCTGTAAATGGGCGTCTCGTCGGACTGCGTGTAGCGAAACCCGAGCTTGCTCCAGAACAGGCAGGGACGCGCGCTGTCTGTATCCGGTGCGCGGAGACGGATCACGCGGATGTGAGCCGGCAGACTTTTCTCCCATTTCTCGACAATCATCCGGCCCAGATGCTGGCCGCGAAGCGTGGGCGGAATGAAAAAACGGGTGATCCACACCGTGTCGCCCGAGGCGTAACTGTGCAGGTAGGGAATAGAGCTGTCATTTTCATCAACCACGCTGCCCCGATTCTAGCCCGGACTTGTTACGATTTCAAGGCGACCGGGTGACATATTCGATACGGAAAACAGTTGCCCTCACGCCCGGAGCGGACCTTGCGTGAACATCGTCATGCCACTCATCCTTCAACCCAACGACACCCTTCTCTTCTATGGGGACAGCATCACCGACTGCGGTCGTGATCGCTCCAACCTCGCCAATCTCGGAGGAGGTTATGTCAACTACATCAACGCCCAGCTCGGCCACCGCCAGCCTTCCGCCACCCGCCGCGTGATCAACACCGGCATCAGCGGCAACCGCATCTACGACCTTGAGCAGCGCCTCGAAGCCGACCTGCTGGCGCACAAGCCCACGGTCGTCACCTTCCTCATCGGCATCAACGACACCTGGCGTCGTTACGACAGCAAGTTGATGTCCCCCGCCCCCGAATTTTACGCGTCCTTCCATCGTATCTTGGATCGCATTACCAGCGAGCTCACGCCCGCGCCTCGTCTGGTTGTCATGGAGCCGTTCCTGCTGCCCACGCCTGAGGATCGCCGGGCCTGGCGCGAGGATCTTGATCCGCGCATCACTGCCGTGCGCAATCTTGCCGTGGAGTTTGGCGCCGACTTGATCCCGCTCGACGGTCTTTTTGCTTCGGTGGCGACGCGCGTCCCCGCCCCCTACTGGCTGCCGGATGGTGTGCATCCCAGCACAGCCGGTCACGCGCTCATCGCAGACGCCTGGCTGAAAAACGCCGGTGTGTGATAAGCCCGTTCTCATTCGGAAACATCTCATGCGAAGACGCGGAGGACATTCGCTTGCTTGACCTGGTAGGGAGGCCTCTCCGAGGCCTCCGAAACCACGCTCCGACTACTTATGAGTTTCGGTATCCAAAAACCACGCACGGCGGAGGCCTCGGAGAGGCCTCCCTACCAGGTCAGGCAACAGGCGGCATTTCGTCAGGAATAGGAGGCCCATGAGGTTTTGTGCGGACCACAAAATCCTAAAAAAAAAAGACCTAGCTTTTTGAGCAGCCCCGGGGGGGGGGGGGGGGAACCCTCCGGTAAAAATGGAGGGCTCCATGCTGACGGTGTTGGTGTTTTATTCTGCGCCAGCGGCTTTCTTGGCCTTGCTCACGCGCTTGGGCTTGGGAGCTTCTTCGGCGGGCTGTTCTTCGACGATCGGGTTTTCCGATACGACGTCGAAAGCGAGTTCGACGGTCACGTCGTGGTGCAGTTTGATCTTCACCTCGTGCTTGCCGAGGGTCTTCACAGGGGTGAAGAGGTGGATCTTCTTGCGGTCGAGTTCGATGCCCGCCTCGGTGATCTTGGCATGGAGGTCGGCGGCCGTGATGGCGCCGAACATCTTGCCTCCTTCGCCGGTCTTGACGGCAAAGGCGATGGCGGTCTTTTCGAGCTTCTTGGCGAGTTCGTTGGCGCCAGCGAGTTCGTTGGCCTCGCGTTCGGCGCGGCGTTTGCGGAGAGCCTCGACGCGCTTGCGGTTGGCGAGATTGAGGGCGACGGCGTATTTCTGCGGGAGCAGGAAATTGCGGGCGTAGCCGGCGCGGACTTTAACCTGGTCGCCTTCAGCGCCGAGGTTTTCGACGGGCTTGAGGAGCAATACTTCTGTGGAAGCCATGATGAGTGTGTCTTTCTAGGATGTTGTTTGGTTTGAAATAACGATGCGGAATCTTGCGGTTCGTTTAGAACGGAACGTCGTCGTCAGCGATGTCAGCCGGCGGAAGCGGCGTGGCGGGAGCGGCGGAGCGGGTGGGCGTGCGCGGCGGAGGCGAATGACGCTCCACCGTTTGGTCCACTCCGTAGTCTTCCGCACCGGCGCCGGCACCGGGAGCACCGCCAGCGGGTCCACCGGGGCCGCCTTCGCGGCCGCCGAGGAACTGGAAGTTTTCCAACACCACCTTGAGTTTGCTGCGTTTTTGCTGGGTGGTTTTATCCTCCCACTGGTCAAACTTGAGGCGGCCTTCAACAAAGAGCGGACGACCTTTGGTGACGTACTTCGAGATGGTTTCCCCTTGTTTTCCCCAAGCTTCGACATCGACGAAGGTTGCTTCTTCGCGGGTCTGGCCGGACTCGTCCTTGAACTGGCGGCTGATCGCCAGACCAAATTGACAGATGGGCGTGCCCCGAGGCGTGACCCGGAGTTCGGGATCGCGCGTGAGGTTGCCGATGAGAAAAACTTTGTTGAGGTTGGCCATGGTGGTGCGGGGACGGCGTTCGCGAACGAAAGCGCGTCTGGTTTAGATGGATTCTACAAAAGTGCGATAAACGCTGTGGTTGAGACGGAGGCGTTCCTTGAGCGCGGCGGGGGCGCTGGCGGGGCCGCTGAAGGTGACGTGGACGTAGTGCCCGGCCACGCGTTTGGGATTGGTCACGCGGACGAAGTCCTTGCGTCCGACGTCTTCGACGGCGGTGACTTGGGCCTCGACGGCGGTGATGTCGTTTTTGACGCCTTCGAGGATTTGCTCGATGGTGTCTTCCTTGCCGCTGTTATCGATGATGAAGGTCGCGCGGTAGTTGCGGTTTGTGGTGCTCATGTGGCTCTGCGGTTTAAGAGGTTCATGGCCTTGTCGGGTCCGTCGTTGATGAGGAGCCGGAGGCCGGAGACGTAGCGTTCTAAATTTTGTTCGAGGAGGGTGTATTGTTCAGGTGTGAATCTGCCCAGGACGTAGTCGCGCAGGTCGATCTCGCGGGGTTGCTTGGGTCCGATGCCGAGGCGGTAGCGGATGAAGCCGCCGCCGAGACACTGGATCAGGCTGGCCACTCCGTTGTGGCCCCCGGCGCTGCCGGTGATGCTGACCTTGATCAGACCGAGGTCGATCGTGAGGTCGTCATACACGGCGATGACGGCGCTGGCGGGGATTTTGTAAAATCCCGTGAGCGCCTGCACGGCGCGACCGCTGTCGTTCATGTAGGTGAGCGGCTTGGCGAGGAGGATGGTCTGGCCGGGCGCGGGGTCCCAGCGGGCAACATCCGCCGCGGCCGAGCGGCGCGTCTCCCACGAGAGGCCGAGTTGGCGGGCGAGCGCTTCGACGACGATCCACCCGATGTTGTGGCGGGTGTATTCGTATTCCCGGCCTGGGTTTCCCAGACCGGCGACGAGCGTGATGGACATGATTCAAAGAACATCGTCGCGGGGCGACTGGTGGTTGAGCACCGGTCGCGTCGCGGCGGGATTTTGTTTATTTCTTGGCGGCGGGCTTCGCGGCAGCGGGAGCAGCGGCGGGCTTGGCACCAGCGGCAGGTGCGGCGGCGGCAGCGGGCTTGGCACCGGCGGCGGGCGCAGCAGCACCAGCGGCGGGCGCGGCGGCACCAGCGGCGGGCGCGGCAGCACCGGCGGCAGGCGTGGCGACGGCTTCTTCCTCGACGATCTGGCAGGAGACGATCGGGTGGCCGGGGAGGTCACGCAGTTCGACGCCGGCGGGGGCCTTGATGGAGCCGACTTTGATGGATTCGCCGGCCTTGAGTTCGGTGACGTCCACTTCGATGTGGGGCGGCAGATCCTTGGGCAAGCAGCGGATGCGCAGGGTGTGGGCGTTGATATCGAGCACGCCGTTCTGGTTCTTGACGCCGAACGACTCGCCCACGAGGGAGACGGGGACGTTGATGTCCATCTTTTCGTCGGCCTTCACTTCTTGGAGATCGACGTGGAGGAAGCGGTCGGTGATGGGGTCGCGCTGGACTTCCTGAAGGAAGGAAAGGGCTTTATTGTCGGTCGCCTTGTCCTTGCGATGGAGCTCAATGATGAGGGAGCGTCCGGCCACGGCTTTGAGGAGCTTGGCGAATTCGGGCGCGTCAACGGCGAGCGTTTCGGGCTTGGTATGCTTTCCGTAGAGGATCGCAGGGATCTGGTTGGCCTTGCGGACCCGGCGGGATGCCGAGCGGCCGGTCTGCGCGCGGGGCGCAACGTTGAGGATATGTTGTGTAGTGCTCATGGTTTTCGTTCCCCCTGTCTCTCCGTGATTGGAGGCAGGCGTAGTGGAAAAAGGTTGGATGGAACCGGGCCGGACCGGGCTTGGCAACCAAATCTTTTGCGCGTTTCTCGAAGCGACTGCCAAATTTTTAAAAACAAACCTTGCCAAGCCGGTGTGTGCTCCCTGTTTTCGTCCATTCTTCTCATGCAAAAGACCAAAAAGTCCGTCGCCAAGCGCTTCAAGCTGACCGCCAAGGGCAAGCTTGTCCGTCGCACGCCCGGCTTCCGTCACTTGCTTGCCTCGAAGAGCACCAAGCAGAAACGCCGTGCCTCGCAGGACAAGCTCGTTGCCGAAGGCCACGCCGCGCCGCTGAAGCGCTGTCTGCCGTTCGGCCTCTAACCGACAAAAGAAGCCGCACTGCAATAACCAAAACTTCTCCAGGCGGGTGACCGCACCAACGAACCGACCCGCCGGAGACATAACATAAAGGAATAAACCAACATGGCTCGTGCAACAAACTCCCCCGCTTCCCGCCGCAGGCGCAAGCGGATGCTCAACAACGCGAAGGGCTACTACGCCAGCAAGTCGAAGCTCTTCCGCTACGCCAAGGACGCTGTCCATCACGCGTGGCAATACGCCTACCGCGACCGCAAGAAAAAGAAGGGCGAATTCCGCGGTCTCTGGATCGTGCGTCTCAACGCCGCCACCCGCGCCGCCGGTATCAGCTACAGCCGCTTCATTGAAGGCCTCAAGGCCGCCAACATCGAACTCGACCGCAAGGTTCTGTCCGACTTGGCCATCCGCGATGAAGTTGCCTTTAACGGCCTGGTCAAAAAAGCCCAGGACGCGTTGAAGACCAAGGCCGCCGCTGCTGCGAAAGCCTAAACTCTCCCAAACGCGAGCCCCTGCGCACAGAGCGGCTCGCCTCCAGTTCACCTTTCACGGAGGACGGGCCTCGACCAAGTTCGAGGTGCCGTCCTCTTTTTTGTTTTTAGACAGAATTAACAAAATTTTCGGAATTCACGGAATGAACCAGGAAAACGACAATCCAACGCCCTACGACCTTGCTGGGCGAGTCATCGGATGCGCCATGAAAGTTCATTCCACCCTCGGCGCAGGCTTTCTGGAATCGGTCTATCAAAACGCCCTCGCCCACGAACTCCGTAAAAACGGATTCCATGTCGAAACTGAAGTGCGACTTAATGTTTTCTACGATGCCATCGTGATCGGCACCTTCGACGCAGACATGATCGTCGATAAAACCCTAATCGTTGAAAACAAGGCAGTTTCAAAACTAAACCCGGCCCATGAAGTCCAACTCGTCAACTACCTGACAGCCACGCGCATTGACGAAGGTCTGCTCCTCAATTTCGGCGGCGACAGCTTGGAGTTTAAGAAAAAATACCGCAAACACCCTCACCAATAATCACCTCATCCCGTCCTCAGAAAATTCCGTTTAATTCCGAAAATTCGGTTAATTCTGTCTAAAAAAAACGCCTTCTCAAAAAGCACATGCAACAAACACTCGCCACCCTTCTCGACCAAGCCCGCGCCGAACTCCCTGCGCTGAAAACGCGCCCTGAGTTTGAAGCCGCCAAGGCCCGCTACGTTGGCCCCAACGGAGCCCTCACCGCCTGCATGAAGCAAATGGGCGCGCTCCCCAAAGACCAAAAACCCCTCGTCGGCAAACTCATCAACGAAGCCAAAACCACCCTCGCCGCTGCGCTCGACGCCGCCCTTGCCCGCATCGAAACCGCCGAACTCGACGCCCAACTCGGCCCCCCCATGGACCCCCCCCCCCCCCCCCCCGACGACAACGAAGGACTCCGCCACCCCCTCACCCAAGCCCGCGACCTCATTGCCGCCACCTTCCGCAAACTCGGCTTCGTCATCGCCGAAGGCCCCGAACTCGAAAGCGAATGGTTCTGCTTCGACGCCCTCAACACCCCCGACGACCACCCTGCCCGCGACATGCAGGACACCCTCTTTTTCCCCCCCGCGACCCGCGCCGCCGACGCCAGCAAAAAAGCCGACGAAGCCTACGTCCTGCGCACCCACACTAGCTCCGTGCAAATAAGGACCATGCTCGCCCGCAAGCCCCCCATCCGCATCATTGCCCCCGGACGCTGCTTCCGCCGCGACACCGTTGACGCCACCCACTCTGCCAACTTCCACCAAGTCGAAGGCCTCTGGGTTGACCGCAACGTCACCATCCGCGACCTCAAAAGCATCCTCGACAGCTTCGTCCGTGAAATCTTCGGCACCACTGCCCAAACCCGCCTTCGTCCCAGCTTCTTCCCCTTCACCGAACCCAGCTTTGAAATGGATATCAAAGCCCCCAACCTCGGACGCCTCAGTGACCGCTGGCTGGAAATCATGGGCTGCGGCCTCGTTGACCCCAAAGTCTTCACCAACGTGGACATCGACCCCGCCCAATGGACCGGCCTCGCCTTCGGCATGGGCATCGAACGCATTGCGATGCTGATCCACGGCATCGACGACATCCGCCATTTCTACGCCAACGACCTCCGCTTCCTCCGCCAATTCGCCTAAAAAAATCCGGACAGAAATCTTGCACAGAAGATAACGAAGGGAACGAAGCTCCAAACCGCGAGACACCATGCACCCGCTTTGCCAAAAGGCTGACGCCATTTCCAACACTGTCATTGGCGCGGCAATTGAGGTTCATCGCGACAAAGGTCCCGGCCTCATCGAGTCCATTTACGAGCGTTGTCTGGTTCACGAACTCTCCCTGCGAAAATTGCCGGTGCGCAACCAAGGTTCCGTCCGCATCACCTATAAAGATTTCACTTTTGAGGACAATCTTCGCTTCGACATCCTTGTTGATGAATGCCTCCTCCTTGAGGGCAAGTGCGTCGAAAAAATCCTCCCCATCCACAAGGCACAACTCATGAGTTACATGAAACTCCTCAACATCCCCCTCGGCATTCTTTTCAACTACAACACCACCATCCTGAAAGACGACATGCACCGCCTCATTCTCCCCGGTGCCAACCTCCTCTAGCCCGCCTTCCCTCCGACCTTCGTTATCTTCGTTAACTTCTGTGCAAAACTTCCACTCATGAAAATCTCACTCTCCTGGCTCTCCCGCTACATTGACCTCACCGACCTCACCCTCGCGCAAATCACTGACGCGCTCCCCATGCTCGGTCTCGAAGTCGAAGACGTCACCACTGCCGGACTCCAACCCCTCAAAAACGTCGTCATCGGCAAAATCCTCTCCTACGAAAAACACCCCAAAGCCGACAAACTCTCAGTCTGCCGCGTTGACACCGGAGCCCCCACCGGCCCGCACCAAATCGTCTGCGGCGCAAAAAATTTCGTCGCCAACGACATCGTTCCCGTCGCCCTCCCCGGAGCCATCCTCCCCGGCAACTTCGAAATCAAAATCAGCAAACTCCGCGACATCGAATCCCAAGGCATGATGTGCTCCGCCCGCGAACTCGGCCTCGGCCAGAACCACGAAGGACTCCTCATCCTCACCTCGCGCAAGCTCCCCCTCGGCACCTCCATCAACGACCACTTCCCCGCCCCCGACACCGTCCTCGACCTCAGCATCACCGCCAACCGCAGCGACTGCCTCGGCCACATCGGCGTAGCCCGCGACCTCGCAGCCTGGTTCCAACGCCCCCTCCGCCTCCCCGACCTCCCCCCCCCCCCCCCCTCTGCGCCTGCCCCCTCCGCCGACGCCGCTGACCTCCTCACCACTGTAACGACCACCATCGACACCTGCCCCTACTACACCGCCACCGCCATCCGCAACGTCCGCGTCGCCCCCTCGCCCGACTGGCTAGCCCGCGACCTCGAAGCCGTTGGACTGCGCCCCATCAACAACATCGTGGACATCACCAACTGGGTCATGCTCGAAACCGGCCAACCCCTCCACGCCTTCGACGCCGCCAACATCGGCGGACACCAGATAAACATCCGCCCCGCCGCCCCCGGCGAAAAAATCACCCTCCTCGACCAAGGCCGTATCGTAGAACTCGATACCACCGACTGCGTCATTGCCGACGCCGCCAAAGCCATGGCTATCGGCGGCATCATGGGCGGAGAAAACAGCGGCGTCACCCCCGCCACCACCAACATCGTCCTCGAAGCCGCCTGGTTCCGCCCCGGTCCCATCCGCAAAACCAGCCGCCGCCTCGCCCTCCCGACCGACAGCGCCCAACGCTACACCCGCGACGCCGACCCCGCCGCCGTCCTCCTTGCTGCCCGCCGCGCCACCGCCCTCATACTCGAACACGCAGGCGGCACCCTCGTCGGCCCCCGCGTCATTGTCGGCGCACCACCGCGCACAGACCGCACCATCGAACTCACCGCCAACTACGTCCGCGCCCGCTGCGGCTTCGAAATCGACGCCAACACCATTGCCAACACCTACCGCCGCCTCGGCTTCACCGTTGACGAAGTGGCGCAGACGTCCCGCCCGCAAAGTGGCGCGGGCGTCCCGCCCGCCCTCCCGCCACACCTCCCTCCCACTGGCGCGACAGCGCCCCACTTCGATGTTGGATGTTCGATGTTGGATGTTGGACGTTCGGGGCGAAGCCCCGTCCCCCCCCCCCCCCCCCCCTCCACGACATGGCGCGTCACTGTCCCCAGCTACCGCTCCGACATCGACCGCCCCATCGACCTCGTTGAAGAATTCGTTCGTATTCACGGCACCACTACCATCCCCTCCGCCCCCATCCCTGCCCCCGCGCCCGGCGACATCGAAAACGACGACCCCCTCGCCACCTACACCCGACGCGCCACCGCGCACCTCACCGGCCAAGGTTTTGCCGAATGCGTCCACTACACCCTCTGCGACGGACGCGACATTGCCGCCCACTACGGACAACCCACTGCCGACGCCCTCGCCCTAGCCAACCCCCTCACCAGCGAACTCGGTCACATCCGCCCCTCCCTCATCCCCGGCCTCCTCGACGCCCTCGCCCTCAACCTCGCAGCGCACAACGCCCCCCGCCGCCTCTTTGAAATCGGACGCGTCTTCCGCCCCGCGCCCGACGGCGCCCTCCGCGAACTCACCGCCATATCCTTCGTCATCCTGGCCGAACCCACCATACGCACCTGGCTCAAACGCGACCCAGCCGACTTCTATCACGCGAAAAAAATCGCCCTCGACCTCGCCACGCTCGCCAACGTCCAAGGCCCCCGCCTCCAATTCCACCTCATCACCGACGCCCCTGCGACCACAGCGAAATCCTCCCCCCCCCCCCCCCCCCCCGCCCGCTGCGCTCTGGCAACGCAACCACTCCGCGCAGACCACGGACCGCGCCCGCCAAGTCGAACTCACCTGCGGCCTCATCGACGCCAAGACCGCCCGCGCCCGAGACATCAAAAACCACACCATTATTGCCGGCGAACTCCTCCTCACCCGCCAAGTCTTTGCCACCGACGCCAAACGCGTCCGCTTCCAACCCTTCAGCGTATTTCCCCCCACCACCCGCGACCTCGCCCTCATCGTAGATGTTGCGACACCGGCGGGCGAAATCGCTGACAAACTCAAAACCACTGCTGCCAAAATCGTCGGCAAAACCTTCGCCATCGAAACCGTCAACGTCTTCGACCAATACATCGGCTCCGCGGGAAAAAACCTACCCGAAGGCAAAAAAAGCCTCGCCCTCTCCCTCACCTTCCGGGCACCCGACCGCACCCTCACCGACGACGAAGTCAACGCCGCCTTCAACCAACTCCAAGCCGAGATTGCCAAAACCCCCGCCTGGCAAATCCGAAAGTAGCGGATGGAGAGTAGCGAGTAGCCGCTACTGAAAACCTACTCGCTACCCGCTACTCACTACTCGCTACTACCCGCTGACCCATGACCACACCCGCCGTCCAGACCGATTTCCCGCTCATCCCCATTGAGACAGGCGAACTCTGGACCTCCCGCCAACGCCAAGCCTCCTCCATTCACGAAATCTCCTACCGCGCCTGCTTCAAACCCCAGCTCCCTGCGTATTTTATTTCCAAATACACACAACCCGGCGACACCGTTTACGACCCCTTTGCCGGACGCGGCACCACCGCCATTGAAGCCGCGCTCCACGGACGCCGCGTAGCCACCAACGACATCAACCCCCTCGCCCGCATCCTCACCCAACCCCGCCTCGAACTCCCCGACCCCGACGCCATCCAAGCCCGCCTCGACTCACTCGATCTCAACTCCCCTCCCCTCCCCCCCCCCGGAGCCACACCCGAACCCGACCTCAGCATGTTTTACGAAGCGCGGACCCTGAAAGAAATCTGCGCCCTCCGCCACTACCTCCACCAACGCCGCACCACTCACACCGAAGACCCCATTGACCGCTGGCTCCGCATGGTAGCCACCAACCGCCTCACCGGCCACTCCCCCGGCTTCTTCTCCGTTTACACCCTCCCCCCCAACCAAGCCACCAGCGCCAAACGCCAAATCCTCATCAACCAAAAACGCAAACAAGTCCCCCCCTACCGCGACGTCAAAAAACTCATCGCCAAAAAAACCCGCCAACTCCTCTCCGACCTCACCCCTGCGCAAACCACTGCCCTCCGCTCCGCTGCCCCCCACGCCCTCTATTCCGAAACCCCCGCGACCCACACCCCTGTCCTCCCCGACGCCAGCGTTGCCCTCACCATCACCTCCCCCCCCTTTCTCGACATCGTACAATACGACGACGACAACTGGCTCCGCTGCTGGTTCAACCACATCGACACTGCGGCCATCACCCCCCGCATCACCATGACCCGCACCCTCCACATCTGGGCCGATTTCATTCGCGACGTATTTGTTGAACTCCACCGCGTCACACGTCCCGGCGGCCACGTTGCCTTTGAAGTCGGCGAAATCCGCAAAGGCAAAATCCGCCTCGAAGAAACCGTCGTCCCCGCCGCCGCCGCCGCCGGATTCCGCTGCGAAAAAATCCTCATCAACACCCAAACCTTCACCAAAACCGCCAACATCTGGGGCATTAAAAACAACACTGCCGGCACCAACACCAACCGCATCGTCCTCCTCCAAAAACCCGCCTGATCTTCACAAAAAAAAATCGCCCTCCCTCCCCCCCCCCTCAACGATACCACAATCACACTACTGCCATGCCAACAGCCACCGATCTCAACATAGAACACGTCGCCCGCCTAGCCCGCATCGACCTCACCCCCGAAGAAAAAACCACCTTTGCTGCCCAACTCGGCGACGTCCTCAAGCACATCGACAAACTCAAACAAATTGACGTCACGCACGTAGAACCCACTGCGCACGGCTTCCCCATTTACAACGTCTGGCAAGCCGACGAACCCGGCCCCACCCTCCCCCCCCCGAAGCCCTCCGCAACGCCCCCGCCCAACGCGACAACATGATCTCCGTCCCCAAAGTCGTGGAATAATCCCCGTGCTTTTCCCAAATCATTACACAGAGAACACAGAGAAAACACAAAGTTTGGGGAGGCCTACACGACTTCGCGTCTTCTTCCGTTAGTAAAAACTATTTAACTTAAGTAAATGATTCACAGAAACATTCATTCGCGAAAAAAAGCCTCATTCAGCAAGACAGACCTCCCCAACCTCTGTGCCTCCTCTGTGTCCTCTGTGTAACACTTCCGATTTTCAACCCTTATGATTTTCAAAACCATCACCGCACTCTCCGCCGCCCTTGCCGCGAAGCAAATCTCCTCCGTCGAACTCACCCAGGCCGTGATCGACCGCACCAACGCAGTTGAACCCAAAGTCAACGCCTTCAACTCCACCGACCCCTCCGACGCCCTCGCGCAAGCCGCCGCCTCCGACGCCCGCCGCGCCTCCGGCCACGCCCGCGGCCCCCTCGACGGCATCCCCATCGCCATCAAAGACGTCATTGCCGTCAAAGACCAACCCCTCACCGCATCGAGCAAAATCCTCGCCAACTACATCTCCCCCTACGACGCCACCGTCATCCAAAAACTTCGCCACGCCGGAGCCGTCATCTGGGGCCGCCTCAACCTCGACGAACTCGCCATGGGCTCGTCCACGGAGAACTCCGCCTTCAAGACCACCAGCAACCCCTACAACCTCGACTGCGTCCCCGGCGGCTCCTCAGGAGGCAGCGCCGCCGCCGTCGCCGCTGGCGAGGCCATTGCCACGCTCGGTTCCGACACCGGCGGTTCCATCCGCCAGCCCGCCGCCCTCTGCAACGTCGTCGGCATGAAACCCACCTACGGCCTCGTTTCCCGCTACGGCCTCGCCGCCTTTGCCAGTTCACTCGATCAGATCGGCCCCTTTGCCCGCACCGTCGAAGACGCCGCCATCCTCCTGCAAACCATCGCCGGACACGACCCGCACGACTCCACCTCCTGCCAGGTCGCCATCCCCGATTACCGCGCCGCCCTCCACGCCAAACACAATTTCCACGCCGTCCCCCCCCCCCCCCCCCGTCGCCTGGGCATTCCCAAGGAATATTTCGGTGACGGCCTCGACCCCGAAGTCGGCGCCGCCGTCGAACAAGCCATCGCGCACTACAAAAAACTCGGCTACGAAATCCGCGACGTATCCCTGCCCCACACCGAACACTGCCTCAGCGTTTATTACATCATTTCCACCGCCGAGTGCTCCTCCAACCTCGCCCGACTCGACGGCATCCGCTACGGCTACCGCTCGCCCAACGCCACCGACGCCGTTGACATTTACAGCAAAACCCGCGCCGAGGGATTTGGCCCCGAGGTCAAACGCCGCGTCATCCTCGGCACCTACGTCCTCAGCAGCGGCTTTTACGACGCCTATTACCTGCGCGCGCAAAAAGTCCGCACGCTGATCCGCCAGGACTTCCAAAAAGCCTTCGAGCAAGTCGATGCCATTGTCACCCCTACGAGCCCCACCCCCGCCTTCCGCAAAGGCGAACGCTCCGAAAACCTCATGGCCATGTATCTCTCCGACATCTACACTATCGGAGCCAACCTCGCAGGCATCCCCGGCATCAGCATCCCCTGCGGATTCAGCAAAGCCGGCCTCCCCATTGGCCTGCAACTCCTCGGCCAACCCCTCAAAGAAACCGACCTCTTCACCATCGCCCACGACTACGACGCGGCGCACGACTGGTCCACCCGCCGCCCAAATCTCTGAAAATTACACAGAGGACACGGAGAAAACACAGAGTTTTGGGAGGCCCAAACGACTCCGACAAATCAATGTTTCCAAAAACAAAAAAAACACCTCGCCAATGAACCTCCCCTTTCGCCGGACGGCCCCCCCCAACCTCTGTGCCTCCTCTGTGCCCTCTGTGTAACTTTCAGAAAAACACTCACCACTCACTACTTCCTCCATGAACTACGAAGCCGTCATCGGACTAGAGGTCCACATCCAGCTCAAGACCCAGACCAAAATGTTCACCCGCGCCCCTGCAGGCTACGGACACGAACCCAACACCCTTACCGACCCCGTTGTTCTCGCCCTGCCCGGTGCGCTACCTGTCCTCAACAAGGCCGCCATCGATCAAATCATCAAAGCCGGTCTCCTCGTAGGCTGCCGCATTGCTGACGAATGCCGCTGGGACCGCAAAAACTACTTCTATCCCGACTCCCCCAAAAACTACCAGCTCACCCAGCAAGCCCACCCCATCTGCCTCGGCGGCGAAGTCGAAATCGAACTCCCCGGCCCCGCGCGCAACATTCAGGGCGAACACAAAAAAATCCCCCTCAATCACATCCACCTCGAAGAAGACGTCGGCAAACTCAACCACCACGCCACCGGCTCCCTTGTCGATTACAACCGCGCCGGCACCCCCCTCATGGAGCTTGTCACCGAACCGGCACTACACACTGCCGACGAAGCCTACGCCTTCCTCACCTCCCTCCGCGCCATCATGGTCCAGGGCGGCGTCTCCGACTGCGACATGGAAAAAGGCCAGATGCGCTGCGACGCCAACGTCTCCATCCGACCCGTAGGCTGCACCACACTCGGCACCAAAGTTGAGATGAAGAACCTCAACTCCATCTCCTACGTCCGCGACGGCATTGCCCACGAAATCAAACGCCAGATCGCCCTCGTCCAATCCGGTGGCCAGGTCGTGCAGGAAACCCGTGACTACGACGGCCTCACCGGCGCCTCGCAATCCCTCCGCACCAAGGAAGACGCGCACGACTACCGTTATTTTCCCGACCCCGACCTCATGCCCGTCCGCGTCGATGAAACCTGGAAATCATCCATCGCTGCCACGCTTCCCGAACGCCCCTTCGACCGCCAGCGCCGCCTCATGGCCGACTACAAACTCCCCTACACCATCACCTCCGTCCTCATCTGGGACAAACCCCTCGCCGACTACTACGACACCGCCATAAAACTCGCCGGCCCCGCCGCCGCCACGCTCGCCCAACCCCTCGGCAACTGGATCACCAACGACCTCCTCCGCGAACTCGGCGCAACGCACGCCACCTTTGACGAAGCCGCCGCGAAAATCCCCCCGGCCAACCTCGTCGCCCTCGTCCGCCTGATTGCCGACGGCCTTCTCACGAACAACACCGCGAAGGAAGTTTTTGCCGAAATGTTCGCCACCGGCGACTCCCCCGAAACCATCGCCGACCGCCGCGGCCTGAAGTCCGTTCCTACCGACACAGGCGAGCTTGAACAATGGTGCCGCGACGCCATCGCCGCCAACGAGAAGGCCGCGACCGAATTCCGAGCTGGCAAAGAAAGCGCCATCAACGGCCTCAAAGGCCCCGTGATGAAAGCCAGCCGCGGCAAAGCCAACCCCGCCGAAGTGGACAAAACCCTCCGCCGCCTGCTGGCCTCCGGCTAAGCCTCGCCCCCTGCATATATCCTATACCAAAAAACTCTCGCTCTCGCCCTTAACCATGCACATCAACCTCACTTTGTTTTCTCAATTACTCGGGAACTAACAACCAGATCATAAACCATTTCGCGCAGCATCGCCCATGTCATCGTCTCAAGCCTCGCCAACCGCCATCATCATCGCACAGGGCAAGCTACTCGACTTCATCGACGGCATCACTCAGCGCGACGAAACTCCCGAGGAATACGTCCGGCAGGAAATCGCCAAGTCGCTTGTGCGCGAATACGGCTACGGCAAACAGGATATTGCGGTCGAATTCAAGGTGAAGCTCGGCAGCTCCTCGAAACGCGCCGACCTCGTGATATTCCCATCGGGAAGTGGGCACTCACAGGAAAACGCGCTCATGATCGTCGAGTGCAAACGGCAGGATGTGAAGCCCGCCGACAAAAAGGATGGTGTGGCCCAACTCGAAAGCTACCTCGCCGCCTGCCCCAACGCAAAATTTGGCATGTGGACGAATGGACTGGAACGCATCTGCTACCGTGTCGTCGTGAGAAAAGGCGAACGCACCGTCGCCGAGATTCCCGATCTGCCCACGTTTGGCCGCGACGAAGAGGATGCCGAGCGTCCGCTCTTCGACCAGCTCAAGCCTGCCACCAGCGACGCCCTGCTCTTCGCCTTCCGCCGTTGCCACAACTACATCGCCGGCAACCAAGGGCTGCAAAAACCCCAGGCATTCTGGGAACTGCTCAAACTCATCTTCTGCAAAATCCATGATGAACGCCACAACGAGGAAGTGCAGTTCTATGCCGGAGCCACTGAACGCCAGAGCGTGAATGGTCACCTCAAGGTCAAGGAGCGCATTGAGACTCTGTGGACGGAAGTCAAAAGCGACTATGGTGCCATCTTCAGCCCGGCCGAAGGCATCGGCTTGGAGCCGCGTGTCCTCGCCTATCTTGTCTCCCAACTCCAGATGTATTCCCTGCTGGAAAGCGACGTGGATGTGAAGGGCCGCGCCTATGAGGAAATCGTCGGCTCCAATCTCCGAGGTGACCGCGGCGAATTTTTCACCCCGCGCAACATCTGCCAAATGGCCATTGCCATGCTTGATCCCGGCGAGCACCAGCTCATCCTTGACCCCTGCTGCGGCACGGGTGGATTCCTCATCACGGCGATGAACCACGTCATCGAAAAAATCCGTGACGCAGAGGTAAAGAAGTGGAAGGGCAAACCCGAACGCGCTCTTGAGCCTATCCGCGCCCGCATTCAGAAATTCGCCTCCAAATTTATCGCTGGCATCGATTTTAACCCCGAACTCGTAAAAGCCTCCAAGATGAACATGGTGATGAACAATGATGGCGCGGGCGGGCTCTTTCAGGCCAATTCCCTCGAAAATCCCGCCGTCTGGTCGTCCGATCTCCGCGCTCGCAACCTTATGGGCAAGGTGGACCTCCTCTTTACCAATCCCCCCTTCGGCTCGAAAATTCCCATCACCGATCCCGCCATTCTTGAACAATACGACCTTGGCCACGCTTGGAGTTACGACAAGACCTCCGACCGCTGGATGATGCAGGCGGGCACCGTGAAATCCCAGCCTCCGGAAATCCTTTTCATCGAACGCTGCGTGAAATTTCTCCGCTCCGGCGGACGTTGTGCAATTGTCCTGCCCGATGGTATTCTCGGCTCGCCCGGCCTCGGCTATGTGCGTGAATGGATTCTCCGCCATGCCAGAATTCTTGCCAGCATCGACCTTCATCCCGACACCTTCCAACCGCTTGTCAGCATCCAGACCAGTGTTCTCGTGCTGGAGCGCAAAGACCAGCAACTTGTCGCCATTGAGCAGGCGGCGGGAAAGCTCAACGACTACTGCGTCTTCATGGCCGTCGCCAATCACATCGGACACGATAAACGCGGCAACAAAACCTACGTTCGCAACAAGGACGGCAGCGAACTCGTCCGGGAGCTCGTTCGCTCCGTGCTGGAATATGAAAATGGCATCCCGGTCTATAAATCCCAGCGCGTGCAGATGAAAGAAGTGGATGACAACACTCAACAAATCGCGCACCAATTCCGCCAATGGCTATCCGAGCAAGACTAGTCGCCCCGCCTCCCCCCGCGCCCGATCCGCTGCCCGAAATCGCGCCTAAGTGGACGGCGGTCCCCGCGCATCTTCTTTGGCAAGGCGACCGCCGCATGGAAGGAGAAACGTGGCTGTCCAGCGGTTACGGCCTCGCCGTCGCGTTGCGGGAGCGTGCCGTGGGCTGGAAAAAATTTGAACAACTTGCCCGAGTGACAATGCCAGGACGCACAAAGGGAATTCTAGTGTCGTCAGAGAAGGGAACACCCTTCCTTGCTGCAACACAGGTTTTTGATATTCGCCCAGTGCCTCGAAAATGGCTGGCGGTCGACAGGATTAATAATGCTCGGTCTCTTTTTATATCAGAAGGAACGATTCTTGTTACCCGTTCGGGTAATGTCGGGCGATCAACTTTGACGACTGATACGATAAAAGAAATTCTTTGTTCTGATGACCTCCTTCGCGTCGAAGCGCGGGAACCGGAGCAATGGGGATGGCTTTACGCCTATCTTCGCTCGCCGCAGGCACGGGCGATGATGACCGGCGCGCAATACGGCCATATCATCAAGCATCTCGAATGCGAGCACCTCAACGCCCTGCCCGTGCCCGTCGTGCGCAAGGGCATTGCCGCCGATTTCCAAAAACGCACGCAAGCCATTCTCGACTCCCGCAACCGTGCCCATCGCCTCACACTCGAAGCGGAAGAACGGTTTGAGCAGACACTCGGCCCATTAAAAGTGAAGGACTGGGGCGAAGCTGGTTTCGACATTCGGGCGTCCCTTCTCTTCGGTGATCGTCGCCGTCTTGAAGCCACTCCTCATAACCCCGGCGTCGCCACCATCCGCCGCCATTTGGCGAAAAACGGAAAGGGACTTTTTACCGTAGCTCGCGCAGGTTTCGACGTTTGGTTGCCAAGCCGTTTCAAACGCATTCCAGCCGAGGACGGAATTGAGTTAGTGGACAGCTCCGCTGTTTTTGAAACCAATCCAGACCACAACAAACGCATTGCCGACGGCGATTTTGGTGACGCCTTCAATGGACGAGTGAAGGCCGGTTGGCTTTTGATGGCGCGTTCAGGCCAGACCTATGGCATTAACGGCAACGTCGCCTTTGCGACTGTCGCGCACGAAAACCGAGCGGTTTCCGATGACTTGCTCCGTATTGCCCCCAATAAAGAATCAAAAATGCGAGCCGGCTATCTGTTCGTCGCGCTTTCGCATCCGCTGCTTGGTCGCCCGCTCGTCAAGTCTCTCGCCTATGGCTCAAGTATTCCGCATATCGACGCTGCCGATTTACTTTTGCTCGAAATCGTCCGTCTCCCCTCCCGTGAGGAAAACGCCATCGCCGACCTGGCTGAGGAATCCGCCGCCGAGCGCGCGCGGGCCGACGTGCTGGAACGCAAACTGGCCGACGACGCCAGCTTGCTGATTGAAAAGTTTCTCTCCGGCTCCATTGCCGAATTTGAAGTTTGAAGATGCCCAATCCAAAATCGATGGGGATGAAACCGCTTCACTGTTTTTCGCCATTGCTGTCCACGTTTGATCAAAAATCCTGGCTCCCTCCCCTGCAAAAGCAGTCATCCACAGATATCGGCGCGTATCAATTTCACACCTACATCGTTTTGGAGGACATGCGCCAAGGCGGACTAAAAGATCTTTACAAGGAAGCATGGCGTCAGGTCCGACAGGGTGATCCCGACAAAACCGCTTATCATCAGCGAAGCCGGCATGTGGAAGTGGGGACCGACGAAGGAAACCAAGACCGGCGCGGCCAACAATGCCTGGGACCGCGAGAATCCATGGGCCTATGGTGTATTCATGGCCGAATACGCCATCCAGTCGATCGAGGTCGGCACATGGAGCGTGCTAGCCTGGATGCTCGACGACAATTCACACCATGGTTTCAACTGGGGCATGTGGACTTCGAAGGCGGACGGCATGAAGCTGCGCCCGTGGTTTTACACTTGGTCACTCTTAACCGGTGCGTTTCCAGCGGGCAGTAAATTTCAGAAAGTATATTCACCTCCCGTTTATGCCAACCTACGGATACTTGCAGCCAAACTACCTGACGCCACCAAAGCGCCAAACGCCGACAACAACGCGTGGTCCATCCTGATTGTGAACAATGGCGAAAAACACTCGCGCATCCGCGTGCGAGTTCCCGGCGTCACCGCGCAACAGACCGCCGTTTACACCTACGCCAGACAAGCCGCCAGGGTGGATGCAGACGGCTTCCCCGTGCCCGTTGCCACAACGACAATAAATCTGGATGACGGCTTCCCCATGAGTTTCCCGCCGCAAAGCGTCACGATCATTATGCCGTAAAATTCCTCTGACCGGCGCCCACGCAACGTCCACCACGAACCGGCGCGGCGCGCCTTCACTCCGTATTCATTTTCCGGCCACGGTTGGACCATCGCACCACACACCGTCGATCAACGTCACCTTGGGCACGGCGGGCAATCCGGTCTCGTTGCGCGAAAGCTGGCCTGCCAGCAATTCCACTGCCGTCGAAAAAATCTCCCCCCACGACTGCCGGATGCCCGCCATTGGGCGCGCCCCGCCATTAAGCACATCCAGGCACGCGTAGCTCACCTGCGTCGGCACCGCGATGCCGCGACAGCCAAGCCAGTCGAGTAACACATCACGACTCATGCCGATGATCGCGTCCGGCCCGGTCTGGTCGAACCACCGGTAAAACTCGTCACGATTCATCTCGAACCCCGTCAATAATGCGGTTGTAGCGATAATTGGGATACTTGCCGCCATTATCGTCCCCACTGTCGGCACGGTCCGCCGCTCCGACGGCAGTATGCGCACGCTCGCCAAAACCACGCTGGCCGACGGCACACCGCCGTCATTCGAGATCCTCCTGCGCAACATCCGCCGTTAACACCGCGCAACCATTTGCCCCCCGCACATCCCCGCACCACGCCCCCCGCCGCGCCGTGCGCTCACTTCTCCGGTGCCACGTAGTCGCGCGGGCCACCCAGCCGCATGAACTGGCGGTATAGAAGCCACGACGACGCGAGCGCGATTAGCGCAAGGATGCAGGCGGTGACAAAAGTGAGCCGGTAGTTTTGCACGCCGGCCGTGATGCCCCAGTCGCGCGTGAACGGGATGCGCTCAAAAATGTCGGCGACGAACGCCCCCACGCGATTGTTGCCGTCAATAATCATTCCCATTGCCGGCGCGAACGCCATGCCGCCGATCGAGCCAAGCAGCCCGCCCGCCGAGGCAAACTGCGCATAACGCTGATGCGGCAAAAGCTTCATCCCGAGCGACGCTGCGCTCGTGAAGTAACAGCCGCTGATGATGCCGTGAAATACCCACGCCGTCAGGAATGTGCTCGGAGTGTCCGCGTAACAAGCGCCCCACGCCATGGCGACAGCGTAAAGAAAAAGGAAACACATGCCCATGCGCAGCGGGTGAAACCGATCCGCCATCCAACCCAGAAACCACGACAAACACAACGAACACGTATACGTGAGCGCCAATGCGTGACCGTATCGCGTCATATCAATCCCAAGCGATTCCCGATAACGGATCGCGAACACATTGATCGGGTTGAAACACAGACCCGCCATCATCGTGAACAGGAAAAAGGTAAAATAGTAGCGGCTAAAGTAACACTCACGGCAATACGTCCAGACATTGCGCGCAAAATTGACGCACCAATTTCCAATCGGATTCCTGATCTTGCGCGGCGGCACGGGGGGGGGGGGGGGATAGTTGCCCTCCTTCACCTTGTAACAGACCCACATGAAGGCCACGCCGTAAAAGACGCCGATCACGGACAGGAGCAGCGAAAAGTAAAAAAACGTCCCCGTCCCCTTGTCCTTGTCCAACATGCCCACGAGCCAGAAATTGAAAATGATGCCATCAATCAGGCTGATCGCACGGAACAGCCCGTAAAAACGTCCGAGTAGTGGTTTTGGAACTACATCGTTGATAAGGCCGCCGAAGACCGAGCCACCGATGATGGTTGCAAACTCAAAAGCCGCCCAAAAAACGCCGAAGCAGGCAATCGAAACCGAAATCGGGTCCTGGAGGTGTCCGATGAGCCACGCGCCAGGCACCGAGCCATCGAGCAAGCCGTGGAGCCAGCCGCCGAAAACATGCTCCTTGGCAAGCACGGCGTGGAGCCAGCGCGCAATAATCGGCGTCGCCGCCAGCCCCAACATGCCGACAGCCGCGAAGGGCGTTGTGACCAGCAAAAAAGGAATACGTCGCCCATATTTGCCACGATGCCGGTCGGACTTCATGCTGATGATAGGACCAAGAATGAAGTGGAGCGCGGCCGGAAACGAAGCCGTCAGCAACGCGAACGTCCACTGCGACACATTCATCTGCGTGAGATACCACTGCGCCATCGTCCCCACCGAGCGGTCGCGCATCGACCACGAAAAATCCCCCCACAGCAGCCATAGAAAAAGCACGATGATGCCGCTGGTCGTGTAAGTCAGCGTGCCCACCGTCCAACTTTTTTTCCCCGTGGCCGGATCCACGTGAATGTAGGACGCCTCACTGCCCGGCCTAGGCGCGGCGGCAGAGGCGGGCGTGGAGTTGGCGGCGGGGGGGGGGGGGGGGGGATTGGACGGGTTGCTCATGGAATGACGGGGAGTGGACGAGTTGTGATAGTCTTGGGAAAAAAGGGTGTCGGGTGTTGCGGAAAGAAACGTCAAAGGTGAGGCAACCTGACCCGGCCGCCAACCCATGCCCTGAGGCTCCCGAATCAAGGACAGGAAACCCGGGGTGAATCAAAAACCAAAATCCCCTCCCTTAGCACAAAACTGATCCTGCCTCATGTTTTGTGCAGATGAGAAGACATCATCCGTCCGCCCTGCCATTCCCCCCCCTTGTCACACCGCCAGTGCTTTGCCATCGACGCCCCCTGCCAAACCTGAATTTCTCGCACACCATTTTCCAGCACGCCATTTAATCAGACCAGACCACCTGCATGCCCGCGGATCCTGCCACTATCCATCTTCGCCCATGGCCCACAGCACTCACATTCTAGACCTGCTGGCCGCCTACTTTGACGGACGCACCTTCGCCCCCGCCGCCCTCGTCGCCCTCAAACGCGGGCGCTTTGGCAACGCCGTCGTTTACCGCTACCGCGACTCCGCCGCTGCCGTTGACTGGATCATCAAGGACTTTCACCACTCCCCGTGGTGGATGCGCCTCACCTTCGCCCGTTTTTTCATCAAACAAGAATACCGCGCCCTCTCCCACCTTCAGGGCCTCCCCGGCATCGCGTCGGAAGTCCACCGCCTCTCCCCCCTCACCGTCATCTACCCCTACGTCCAAGGCACCTCTCTGGCCAGCCTGCCCAAGAACAGCGTGCCCAAGACATTTTTTCTGGAAATGGAAACCATTGTGGAAGCCATGCACGCGCGCGGCATGGTGCACCTCGACCTGCGCAACCTGGGCAACATCCTGTGCAGCGACGACGGACATCCCCACCTCATCGATTTTCAGTCCGCCTTTCGCCTTCCCCGCTGGACGCCCAAATGGTTGCGCCGCGTCCTTTGCAACGCCGACCGCTCCGGCATCTACAAAAGCTGGGCGCGACGCGGCACCGACCCCCTCGACCCCGAACGCGAAGCCTTCCTGCGGCGCGCCAATCGCATAAGAAAACTCTGGATTCTGCGCGGCTATCCACTCAGCAAATTCAAACGCTGGCTGAAAAAGAAATTCGCCCGCAAACCCACCCCTCCCCCCCCCCCCGCTCCGCCGCCTCATAACTTCCGATAGATTTTGTGATCATGCGTTTGCCCTTTTGACCAGACCGGCAACCTTCACACTCTCTCCCACACACCACCACACATGGCTGCATCCACGGAATACGATCTTATTGTCATTGGCGGCGGGCCCGCAGGCTACGCAGGCGCGATCCGCGCCGGACAACTCGGCAAAAAAGTCGCCTGCATCGAACTCGAACGCGCCGGCGGCACCTGCCTCAACTGGGGCTGCATCCCAACAAAAGCCCTCCTCAAAAGCGCCGAACTCTACCAAAAAATGAAAAAGAGCGACGTTTACGGCATCACCGCCAAAGACGTCACCTTCGACTTCGCCAAAGTCATGAGCCGCTCGCGCGACGTGTCCGCGCAGATGGCCAAAGGCATCGAATTCCTCTTCAAGAAAAACAAAGTCGATTACTTCGTTGGCAAAGGCCACGTCCCCGCCGCCGGCATGGTCGAAATCACCGAAGGCGAACACAAAGGAAAGTTCTTCAAAACCAAAAACATCCTCATCGCCACCGGCTGCAAAATGCGCCGCATCCCCGGCCTCGATTACGACGGCGTGCGCGTCATGACCTCGCGCGAAGCCCTCGCCAACACCAAGCTCCCCGAATCCATCATCATCGTCGGCGCCGGTGCCATTGGCGTGGAGTTTGCCTACTTCTTCAACGCCCTCGGCACCAAAGTCACCCTCGTCGAGATGCTCCCGCAAATTCTTCCCGTGGAGGATCAGGAAATCGCCAAAACCCTCCACCGCGCCTTCGACAAACAAGGCATCACCACGCTCGTGGACACCAAGTGCGAAAACTTCCGCGTCGGCAAAAACACCGTCAAAGTCGACCTCGTTACCGGCGACAAAAAGCAGGAAGTCGAAGCCGAGTTGCTCCTCTCCGCCATCGGCGTCGTGGCCAACATCGACGGCGTCCTCGGCAAATCGATCAAAGCCGAACTCGACCGCAACTACCTCAAAGTCGGCCCCGACTACCAGACCACCACGCCCGGCATCTATGCCGCCGGCGACATCATCGGCCCGCCCTGGCTCGCGCACATCGCCACCTTCGAAGCCGTCAACGCCGTCAACGGCCTGTTTGGCCACGGCACGCCCAAGCGGATCGGGGATAAAAACTTCCCCGGCTGCACCTACTGCCAGCCCCAGGTCGCCTCCATCGGCCTCACCGAAAAAGCCGCCAGAGATAAAAAACTCGACATCAAGATCGGCAAATTCCCCTTCACCGCCTCTGGCAAAGCCGTCGCATCGGCCGAGAGCGAAGGATTTGTGAAAGTCGTCACCGACGCCAAGACCGGCGAGATTTACGGCGCGCACATCATCGGCAACGAAGCCACCGAACTCATCGCCGAGTACGGCCTGGCCATCGAACTGGAAGCCTCTGTCGAAGAAATTCACCAGACCATCCACGCCCACCCGACGCTCAGCGAAGCCATCATGGAAGCCGCCGCCTCCTCCATGGGCGAGGCCATCCATATCTAAAAAAATGGCCCAGATGTTTTTAGACAGAATTAACAGAATTCTCAAAATTACCCAAATGCTCTGAGGTAACTCGTCCTCAATTCCATCTATTCTGAAAATTCTGTTAATTCTGTCTAAAAAAAGACCCGGACTGAACTCTTTAGTAGGCAGAAAAATCTGTGATTCTCCGTGCCTTTGTGTCTCTGTCGTTAACTCATTTTCCGAAAACGCATCATCATGACGACCCTCACACCCGAACAAAAAGCCGCTGTCGCCACTTGGGTGGCCGCTGGCGACAACCTCTCCGCCATCCAGAAACGCCTCAACGAGGAGTTCCAAGTTTCCATGACCTACATGGACGTGCGCTTCCTCGTCGATGACCTCGACCTCACGCTCAAGGACCCCGTGGCCAAGGCCGACGCCTCCGACGTATCCAAGTCCCCCCCCCCCCCCCCCGGTGCCACCAATTCGCCGGACGAGGACGACGACATCGACGAAACGTTGCCCGCCACTCCGCCCGACGGCACCGCTGGCAACGTCCGGATCGACGTGGACAACGTGACGCTCATTCCCGGTGCCATCGTCAGCGGTTCCGTCACCTTTAGCGACGGCGTCACCGGCAAATGGATCGTGGACCAGCAAGGCCGGCCCGGCTTCACGCAAGTCAGCCGCGAAGGCTACCGCCCCACCAAGGAAGACGCGCAAGCCTTCATGCAAAAACTCGACGAAGCCCTCCGCCAAAAAGGCTACTAAAAAAAACTGATGGGACGCGAAACGATCCGTGGCGCGGGTTTGTTTTTCTAATTCCTAAGGGAACTCCTAAAAATTACACAGAGGAGGCACAGAGTTTGGGGAAGCCTGTCCGGTGGAAGGACATTTTCCTCGCGAATGAATGTCTCTGTAATTCATTTATTATAAATAAAATAATATTTTTTACGGAAAAAGGAGTAAAGTCGTTTTGTCCTCCCTAAACTCTGTGCCTTCTCTGTGATCTCTGTGTAATTTCTGATTTTTAGAACCACCCCTAATTTCTACTTCCTAAATTCCCCGCCCCCCGACACCCTCCCGCCATCATGAAACGACTCATCCCCCTCTATCTCGCCGCCCTGCTCAGCCTCGCCGCCACCACGCACGCGCAAGGCGTCTATGCCAAGGCGCTCCAAGCCGCCAAAAAAGCCGCCGGCACCGCCTCCAGCGGACTCGGCCAGGTCGAACTAATGGAAGGCGTCACCCAATTTTTCACGACCGGCCTCGATGCCGCAGGCCGTGATTTTGCTCCCAAAACCAAGCTCCCCGGCGATCTCACCAAGTTTCAGAAAGCCCTCGAAAAAGCCGGACAGAAAGACGCCCTCAAACAACTCAACGACAGCGTCACCCAAATCGCCGACGCCTCTGTTCCCCGCGCCGTCGCCATCCTCAAAGGCATGCTCAACGAGATCAAAGGCGAAGACATCGTCACCCTCCTCGCCGGCAAAAACACCTCGCTCACGGACGCCTTCCGCGAAGCGACCACCGAACGCCTCAACGCCCAACTAAAACCCTTCGCCGAGCAAATCGTTCCTGCTGCCAAGCTCGACAAACGCCTCTCGCAAATCGTCTCCGCGCTCGGCGACGCCGGCAAGGACATCGACCAGAAGGAGATCGTCGAAAAACTCGTTGAGCTCGCCCAAAAACAGACCGTCAACGGCATCTACGGCGCCCTGAGCTCCTCCGAGGTCAAAGTTCGCGCCGATCCCGACGCCACCAAAAACAAGGCCATCATCAAAGCCTTTACCTCGATCAAAAAGTAACCCGCAGGGAGGACGGAACTCCCCGTGGACATCATTTTTTTAGGCACCGGCACCTCTCATGGCATCCCCATGATTGCCTGCGAGTGCCCGGTGTGCACCTCGACCGACCCGCGCAATCACCGCACCCGCTCCTCCGTTCATGTCATTATGGACGGCCTGCGCATCCAGATCGATGCCGCCCCCGAATTTCGCCTTCAATGCGTGCGCGAAAAAATCACCGACATCGACCTCTTCATCCTCACCCACGGCCACGCCGATCACATCGTCGGCATGGATGACCTCCGACGCTTTTGCGACCGCCGCGAAGGCACCGCCCTCCCCGTCTATTCGACCGACGAAGGCCTCAGCCGCGTACTGGCGATCTACCCCTACGCCATCATCGAACGCCCCGTCACGCAGGGCTACGCCGCCTTTCAACTCACCGTCATGCCCCCCGTCCTGACGTTCCCCCAAGGCACGATCTCGTCCACCCTGCTCCCCCACGGCGGCGTCAACACCCTCGGCCTCGTCTTTGAAGAGCGCAGCACCGGATGCAAATTCACCTACTACACCGACTGCAAGCGCGTGCCCGCCGCCGCTGTCGCCCTGGCTGCCGGTTCCGATGCCGTGGTGCTCGACGGCCTCCGCCCGCAAGAACACCCCACGCACATGAACATCACCGAAGCCCTCGAAGCCGCGCGCGCCATCGCCGCCCCGCAAACCTACCTCACCCACATGGCTCACACCGTGGACCACCCCACCGTCAGCGCCACCCTTCCCCCCGGCATCGCCCTCGCCCACGACGGCCTCCGCCTCCACTTGGAATAAATCTGGAGGGCGGGTCTCCCGACCCGCCGACGGTGCGCAGCACCGCCCTTCCGATTCCGGGTGGGCGCGGCTTGCTCCGCGTCTGGCGGGGGATTGGCAACACCCCCCCCCCTCCCCTCCAACGACGGCAGAATTAACTTGCGACTCCCCGCCCCGCATGGATGCCATTGCTCTGCATGAAACACGCCTCGCCCCTTATTGTTGCAATCCTCCTCGGTTTGGGGATGGCGACGGCGTCCGCCCAGAGCAATGCGACCACCCCCGTTGACGCCACCCGGACGAACGCGCAATTCATCCCCGAAGCCACCGTGACCCCCGAGGTGAAGGACAAAAAGACCGCCGCCCGCCTCCAGTCCAAACGCTTTCAAGACCCCCGCAGCCGCCAGGTCCGGGAAAAAAAACCAGCCCCCGCCGCCGACAAACGCTCCAATATCGAACTCAAGGAGACCCGCGAGAAAAACGTCCGCGACAAAAAAGAGATCACCGTCGAAAAGCGCACTCCCGAAAAATCCCTCTACGACGGCAAACGCTCCCGCATCCAAACCTCCGACCTCTTCGACACCACCCGCAAAACCAACCGCTTCCAATCCTACATCAAGGACGCCGTTCCCCTCACCAAGACAAGCGAACCCTACATCGAAAAACGTGCCTCGCTCGACACCATCAACCGCTTCGCTTTCCGCCGCAACGGCATCCCTGCAAGCGACAAAATCACGGTGACGCCCGCCGGGGATCCGCTTCGCGGAAATTAAGGGAGGTTCTGAAAATTCATTTTTGCACAGAAGATAACCAAGAAAACGAAGATGAAGACAGGGAGCATAATTTGTTCTAAGTTATTTATTTCCAATATTTTATTAAAAAACAAAAATTCCACTTCAATTGATTATCTTCGTTTCCTTCGTTACCTTCTGTGCAATTTTCAGAACCTCCCTTAATTCTTAATTTCTTCGTCAGCCCGCTGCCATGAAGCCCCTCCGATTGTTGCAGTTTAACATCCAGTACGGACAAAATTGGAACGAATCCTCTCCCGATCACGCACCATGCGATCTGGAATCGACCATTGAGACGATCCGCCGTCTCTCGCCCGACGTCATCCACCTCCAGGAAGTCGAGCAGGTCGGCGTCGGCGGTGTGCATCCCGAACCCCCGCCCAACTACACCCGCCTTCGCGCCGCACTCTCCGGCTACGACAGTTGCTTCTCCTACCCGCGCCCCGATCCCCGCGAACTCCCCTTCGGCATCGGCCTGGCCATCTTCTCGCGCACCCGGCTGCACGACTGCTTCCGCGAAGACCTGCCCTCCCCGCCCGTGGAATTCGTTTTCGACAACCAGACCACCACCCCGACCGACCGGCTCCTGATCGGTGCCACGACCAAGATCGGCGGTCACACCCTCTCGTTGCTCAACACGCACCTCCTCGCGTTCTTCATGCTCAACACCACGAGCATCGAGCACCCTGAGCAACGCCAACGCATTGCCACGCACCTGCAAGGCGCGCGCGGCCCCACCCTCCTGAGCGGCGATTTCAACGTGCGCAACCACGAATCCCTGCGGGCGCAGTTCAAGCGCGAAGGCTTCACCACCGTGCAATACGAGAAGCCCACCTGGAAGCGCCAGCCCTACGTGCTCGACCACATTTTTTATAACAACGAACTGCGTTGCGTGAGTCACGAAGTCATCACGACCCCCGCGAGCGACCACCACGCCATCGTCGCCGATTTCGAATTTGTGTAAATTCCCAAGGAGTGCCCCTCCCCCCCCCCTCCGTCCCATCGTCCATTGCCCATGCCTGCCGTCACCAAACTCCTCCACACCCGCATGAGGGTCAACGACCTCGCCCGCAGTGTTAAGTTTTACGAAGAAGCGCTTGGCCTTGCCGTCGCCCTTCGCATGGAGTCACCACGCGGAGCCCAACTCGTTTACCTCAACACGCCCGGCAGCGAAGAGCAGATTGAACTTTGCCAGATGCCCGCCTCCTCCGGAGCCCCTTCCGTGCAAGTGCAACCCGACCTCATGCACCTCGCCTTCGAAGTGGAAAACCTCGAAACCTTCGCCGCC
This sequence comes from Geminisphaera colitermitum TAV2, assembly GCF_000171235.2. Classification (GTDB taxonomy): domain Bacteria; phylum Verrucomicrobiota; class Verrucomicrobiia; order Opitutales; family Opitutaceae; genus Geminisphaera; species Geminisphaera colitermitum. The sequence goes on from NZ_ABEA03000041.1 coordinate 228,889, forward strand.
GACCTCGCCGCCAAAGGCTACGCCCTCAGTGATGGCCCCACGCCCGTCGGCGACGGCTCCATCATCGCCTTCATCGACGCCCCCGAAGGCTACGAAGTGGAACTCATCCAGCGCGCACGCTGAATCTGGCGCGGGCCTCCCGCCACCCCCCTATTTGCAAAGTTTTACAAACGTATAAGCAAAGCTCCTCCGCCGTTGACACCCTGCGCGGTCGGGCCTTGCGTCTCACTCTTTCCGCGCCCGCGCACCCTCCCGCGTGCAGGGACGGCGGCAAAACTTTTTTTCCGTACCACACCCACATCAACCATGTCAGTCATCAAGAAAACCAATAAAGCCGCGGCCTCCAAAACCGCCGCCAAGTCCACTCCCAAAGCCGCCTCAAAAGGCACCAAAAACGTCAAATACGTTTACACTTGGGGCGCTGGCAAAGCCGACGGCAACGGCGGCATGAAACCCCTCCTCGGCGGCAAAGGTGCCAACCTCGCCGAAATGACCCGCATCGGCCTTCCCGTTCCTCCCGGCTTCACTGTTACCACCGAAGTCTGCACCTACTACTACGCCAACAAACGCACCTACCCCGCCTCCCTTCAGGCCCAGATGGAAGCCGGCGTCAAAAACATGGAACGCATCATGGGCACCAAGTTTGGCGACTCCCAAGGCTTCCCGCTGCTTGTGGCCGTCCGCTCCGGCGCGCGCGACTCCATGCCCGGCATGATGGACACCATCCTCAACCTCGGCCTCAACGACCAGACCGTCGTCTCCCTCGAAAAAGCCACCAAGAATCCCCGCTTTGCCTGGGACTGCTACCGCCGCTTCATCCAGATGTACGGCGACGTCGTTCTCGGCGTGCAGAAACGCGAAAACGAAGACCACGAACCCTTCGAAACCGTCATCCACGCTTACAAACACGAAGTCTACAACGCCGACATCGAAGACTCCAAACTCACCGCTGCCGACCAGCAGGAACTCGTCAAACGCTTCAAAGCCCTCGTCAAAGAACGCACCGGAAAAGTGTTCCCCAACGACCCCTGGGACCAACTCCGCGGAGCCGCCGGTGCTGTATTCGGTTCTTGGATGAACGACCGCGCCATCGTCTATCGCCGCAAGTATAACATCCCCACCGAATGGGGCACCGCCGTCAACGTGCAGGCCATGGTCTTTGGCAACACAGGCGACACCTCCGGCTCCGGCGTTGCCTTCACGCGCAACCCCGCCAACGGCACCAACGAATTTTACGGCGAATTTTTGATCAACGCCCAAGGCGAAGACGTCGTTGCCGGCGTTCGCACCCCCGAACCCGTTGCCAACCTCAAGAAGGAAATGCCCAAGTCCTACGCCGAACTTTTGAAAGTTCGCGCCATCCTCGAAAAACATTTCAAGGACGTGCAGGACATCGAATTCACCATTCAGGAAGGCAAGCTGTTCATGCTCCAGACGCGCAACGGCAAGCGCACCGCCGCCGCCGCGCTCAAGTTCTCCATCGATATGGTGAAGGAAAAACTCATCAACTGGGAGACCGCCATCCTCCGCAACCCGGCTGACCAACTCGAACAACTCCTCGCCCCCATCTTCGACCTCTCCGAAGTCAAGAAAGCCAAAGTCATCGCCACCGGCCTCCCCGCCGGCCCCGGCGCCGCCACTGGCAAAATCTACTTCAACGCCGAGCGCGCCGTTGCCGCTCACGAGAAGGGCGAAAAAGTTCTCCTCGTTCGCGTCGAAACCTCGCCCGAAGACCTTCGCGGCATGATCGCCGCCGAAGGCATCCTCACCGCCCGCGGAGGCGTCTCCTCGCACGCCGCGCTCGTTGCCCGCCAGATGGGCAAAGTCTGCGTTTGCGGTGCCGCTGCCGTCCAAATCGACTACGACAAAAAAGTCGCAATCGTTGCCGGACAACATTTCAGCGAAGGCGATTACCTCTCGATCGACGGCACTGCCGGCACCGTTTACGCGGGCCAGATCAAGACCGCTCCCTCCGAGATCATCGCGGGCCTGCTCCACGGCGACAAAGCCGCGCAAAAGACCCAAAAATACAAGGACTACGCGCAACTCATGTCCTGGTGCGCCAAGGCCACCAAACTGCAAGTCCGCACCAACGCCGACACGCCCGAGCAGGCCGCCAACGCCATCGCTTTCGGCGCGACCGGTATCGGACTCACCCGCACTGAGCACATGTTCTTCGAAGGCGACCGCATCGACGCCATGCGCGAGATGATCCTCGCCGACACCGTTGAAGCCCGCGAAGCCGCGCTCGCCAAACTGTTGCCCTACCAGCGCGACGACTTCTTCGGAATCTTCAAGGCGCTCAAAGGCTATCCCGCCACGATCCGCTTCCTTGATCCCCCGCTGCACGAATTTCTCCCCCAGACCAAGGAGCAGCAGATGGACCTCGCCCGCAAACTCGAGATCCCGGTCGAGAAAATCATGACCCGCGTGCACGAACTCCACGAGTTCAACCCGATGCTCGGATTCCGCGGCTGCCGTTTGGGAGTAAAATATCCGGAAATCCCCCGCATGCAGGCCCGCGCCGTGTTCGAGGCTGCCGCCGACGCCCTCAAAAAAGGCATCAAGGCCAAGCCTGAAATCATGATTCCGCTCGTCGGATTCAAACGCGAACTCGACCAGCAAGTCGCCATCGTTCACGAAGCCGCCGCCGCCGTGCAGAAGGAGAAGAAGGTGAAGCTGACTTATTCGGTTGGCACGATGATCGAAGTCCCGCGCGGCGCGCTCACCGCCGACGAGATTGCGCGGACGGCTGAGTTTTTCAGTTTCGGCACCAACGATCTCACGCAGACCACGCTCGGCATGAGCCGCGACGACTCCGGCAGTTTCCTCGGCGCGTATCAGGAGCACGAGATCATCAAGAAAAACCCCTTCGCCTCGATCGACCAGACGGGCGTTGGACAGCTCATGGAAATCGCCATCGCCAAAGGCCGCGCCACGCGCCCCGACATCAAACTCGGCATCTGCGGTGAACACGGCGGCGACCCCGACTCGGTGAAATTCTGCCATCGCATCGGTTTGGCCTACGTGAGTTGCTCGCCGTATCGCGTCCCCGTCGCCCGCCTCGCCGCTGCCCAAGCCGCCGTCGAGGAATCGCTCGCCGCCGCGAAGAAAGCATCAACTACGAAGACGAAGAAGAAAAAGTAACCATTGCCGGGGACTCGCGCAGTCCCGCCCTCCAGGCAGAAACTTGTCTCCGTGCCCTTGGGCACGGAGATTTTACTGGCTGAACGTGAACCGATGGCACTGGCTAGTCAGGACAAGTAAAAAATGAGCAGGCAATTTTCAGTATTCGAGATTTGTGCCGGAGCCGGCGGGCAAGCGTTGGGGTTGCATCAAGCGGGCTTTGCATCCGCAGGCGCGGTTGAAATTGATTCTGATGCCTGCAAAACGCTTCGTTTAAACCGCCCGGACTGGAATGTGTTTGAATGCGATGTCCGGGAAATACGCGGACGCGATTTTGCCGGGGTTGACTTGCTCGCTGGCGGGGTTCCCTGCCCTCCATTTTCGACAGCAGGAAAGCAGTTGGGGAAAAATGATGAACGAGACCTTTTCCCTGAAGCGTTGCGGCTTGTAAGAGAGATCAAGCCAAGGGCGGTCATGCTCGAAAATGTAGGCGGATTCGCCTCGCAAAAATTTTCTGCCTATCGCCGCCATATATTCGATGACCTGATGGACATGGGGTACACCCCGTCGGCACGTCTGATTCAGGCGAGTGAACTGGGCGTACCGCAACTCCGTCCCCGTTATATCATAGTTGGACTACGCAAGGACGATTATCTTCGTTTTTCAATGAATTTCAAAGTGATCACAGCTCCTACAGTAGGGGCCACATTGCTTGATCTAATGATGCAGAATGGCTGGGCAGGCGCCCATGCATGGTCCAGCCGCGCCAATGACATTGCCCCGACCCTTGTAGGCGGTTCCAAAAAGCATGGAGGCCCTGATCTGGGTCCAACACGCGCAAAACGCCAGTGGGCCGCCTTGGGTGTTGACGGAATGGGAATCGCCGATTCCGCACCAGAGGCAAATTTTCCACAAGATGCCAATCCGCGCCTCACGGTGCGCATGGCCGCACGGATTCAAGGATTCCCCGACAACTGGCTGTTTCACGGACGAAAAACAGCGGCATACCGGCAGGTTGGAAATGCTTTGCCTCCCCCGGTATCCCGGTTTGTTGGAAGCAAAATCATCGATGCATTTTCCGCTGCTGCCACCACTAGCTACGATTCCCACCAAGGGACGCAGCTTGTGTTTATGGAAAAAAATACGAAAAAAGAAACGTCCCGCAGGTCAGTCACAAAAGCCGACACTAAAAATCACGCTTCTTATCATGATAAAAAACGTAAACGAAGGTCTGCTAAAGCAATCCAGGCAACTCTTTCATAAAAGACTCCTCGAAGGGCCTCTCACTATTACAAATGATGTGCCTGCCGTTGCCGACAAGGACAACGACAAGAGCATATCCATCGCAAGCGGCATGTTGAAGCGCATGGGTGCCACCCGGACAGTCGATAAAAAACACGCCGGGCAAACTGCGGGCGGCTTGTTTGAGAAAATAGTCAAACAATTTGTCGAGGAGACGTTCCTGCACCTCAAACATTTACGTCCCGGTTCATGGAATGTCATCACCAATCCCGGTGCTATCACCCAGTTCGAGCAATACAGACATCTTGAGGATTTGCTGGCCTTGGTAAAAAAACATCCGGAGGTCAAATCTTCACTTGGTGGAGATTATCTCATCAAACCGGACATAGTGATCGCCCGCTCTCCCGAACCTGATGAAGTCTTGAATGGCGATGGCAGGCAGGTTGTATCCGCAGATTTCCCCGCCCACTCGCCACTCCGTCGCCTGAACAACGGACACCCCATTTTGCACGCCAGCATTTCCTGCAAATGGACAATCAGAAGTGACCGAAGTCAAAACACCCGTACAGAAGCACTGAATCTGATGCGAAACCGCAAGGGGACCGTTCCTCACGCCGTTGCGGTAATTGCAGAACCACTGCCCAGTCGAATCGGCTCCATCGCCTACGGTACCGGCGATCTGGATTGTATTTATCATATAGCACTGCCCGAACTGCTTGCCGCCTGCTTAGCATCAGGGGATGATGATGAATTGCAGGTTCTGATAAAAGGACGCCGCCTGCGCGACATTGCCGACCTGCCCCTTGATCTAGCGACGTGACAGCCCCCCTTTTTCCCTCTGTCTAGCAGGCACACGCATCCCCATGTCCGACGTTTTCACCAAGGCCAAACGCTCCGCCGTCATGGCGCGCATTCGCGGTAGTGGGAACAAGGATACCGAATTGCGCTTGATCGCGATTTTCCGGGAGAACGGCATCACCGGCTGGCGGCGCAAACAAACGGTGCTCGGGAAACCTGATTTTGTGTTTCGCAAACCGCATTCAGGAATGAAACGCCTCGCCGTGTTTGTTGACGGCTGCTTCTGGCATGGCTGTCCGCTCCACGGCACGCAGCCCAAAAACAACGCGGAATTCTGGCTCGCCAAAATCGCCCGCAATCAAACCCGTGACCAACTCGTCACGCGAACATTGCGGGCGCGCGGATGGCGCGTGTTGCGTATCTGGGAACACGAACTCGCCCGCAAAAACCGCGCCCGTCTGCTCGCCAGATTACGACGCACCGGGATTATTTGACGTCAGGCGCCTGATGCACCTTTGGCGTCCAGAGCGCGTATTGGGGAACATCATACAAGAACGCCTCGGGCTCCGTCGTTGGGCGGAAAAACGGCCGGTCTGCCATCGCCGTCAGCGCCTCCGGCAAATCATAGGGAATGCTCACCGCCCCCGCTGGCGCGGGCGTCCAGTGGCGAAAACCCTCCGGCAATGCCAGCCCCTCCCCCCCCCCCCCTCCCGCCAGCGCAGCCAAATCCGCACTCGCCATGCGCGCCAGCGGCTGTCCCGCGCGCGCCACATGCCATGAATCGCGACGCGCATCCACGATGAGCGCCATCCCCGGACGGGCCAGAGCCTCCGTCACGATGGACAAACCTTGAAATGAAAAAACCGATACACCCGGATTCACGGCCCGCCATGTGCGAATCGCCGCCGCCGCCGTGCGAATGCCAAGCACCGAACCCGGTCCCTCGCCAAACGCAAACCCCCTCACCTCCGCCAGCGTCAACCCGCCCGCCTTCGCCAGCGCCCGCTCCACGCCGCGAAACACACCCGAACCCGCCTCCTCCTCGCAACGCTCCCAAACCGGCGACTCGCCCGGCGTCCGCCACACGCCGACAAACACAACCGACGACGAACTATCAATCAGCAACAAAGGCGCATACCCCGCCAGCACCTCTCGCAACGAGAACGCCGTGCCAACCATCCCCCCCCCTGCCGTGGCTTGGTGCATTGGATGTTCGACGTTCGATGTTCGATGTTCGATGTTCATTGTCGCCCTCAATGCCCGTGCCCCCGCTCCACGATCACGACCAGCACTCCCAGTATCATAAACAGCACCGCCAGCAGCCCCGACTCCATGCGCTCGAAACGGCGCAGGTTCACCCGCTCCAGCCCCATGAGCGTCAGCCAGGTAAACAACAACATGCCGCCCAGCGCCCCGACCGCCAGAATGACACTGAGCACAAAAAAGCCCATCCACCCGAATTGCGAACCCGACAGATAAACCGGCAAAAACGTCTCGCACGGCGACAACGTGAGCATCACGAACAACCCACCCGCCGCCGCCCAATCACTCGTGTGAACCCGTTCCGGTCCGGCGAGCGGACTCTCCTTGAGTTCGTGTTCCCAGTGACTCTCGCCCGCCTGCGTTCCATGTCCCTCCACATGCGCATTGCTCCCGTCCGCGTCCTCGCCGTCCGCAAACTCGTCCTCGTGACCGCACTCCGGCCCCGGCTGATGTTGCCCGCCCGGCGGATGATGATGACACACCCCACGCCCGCGCAGTTGCCGCCACGCATAATACAACCCCACGGCGAATAAAAACCCGCCCACCAGCCACGGGAACATATGGCCGAGACGATGATTGAGCTGAAACCCAAACCACGCGATCGCCAGCCCCAGCAAACTCGTCAGCAACACGTGCCCGAGACCAGCGAACGCCGCCACGCCCAAGGTTTTTGTCCGGCTCCAGCCGCGTGCCCGCGACACCAGCACAAAAGGCAGCCAATGCGTGGGGATCACCGCATGAAAAAAGGCCACGCTGAATCCAGTGGCGGCCACGGTAACGAGAGCGGTGTTGTTCATTAATAGAGTTGTGAAGACGAACAGAGAACGATGACGAACGGAGAACCTAGCAAAGTCGTCAAGCCCCCCCGCCCGGCAACGAATACCGTCCAGCGCGCCGTCGCGTCATCGCTCAGGCCGTCAAGTCCGCCCACTCGGCCAGACTCTTCACGGCCCACGCCTTGTCGGTGCGCTTGGCGAGACCGGCGAGCACGCCGCCCATGCCCAGCTCGATGAAGTCAGTGGCACCGGCGGCCACGGCATTGCGCATGCAGTCTTCCCAAAGCACGGACGACACGACCTGCTTCACCAACGCCGCCCGGATGTCCTCCGGCGCGGAGATCGTCTGGCCCGTGGTGTTGGTGAGGACGGTGAGTTGAGGCGCGTTGAACTTCACACCCGCCAGAAACGCCGCGAACTCCGCGCGCGCCGGTTCCATGAGACGGCTGTGGTAGGCGCCCGCGACGTTGAGCGGGATCACGCGCTTCATGCCCCGGTCCTTGCCGGCGGCCACGGCGGCCTCCACTTTGCCCTTCTCGCCCGAAATGATGATCTGGCCCGGAGCGTTGAAATTGGCCGCCTCGATGTCGAAATCGCGGCAAAGCTCGGCGACCTTCTCGCGCTCCTCGCCGACCACCGCCGCCATGCCGCCGACGGTCGCCTCGCACGCCATCTGCATGAGGCGTCCGCGTTCGGCCACGACTTTCAGGCCCGTTGCAAAATCAAACACCCCCGCCGCCGTCAGCGCGGTGATTTCACCGAGGCTGAGCCCGAGGGCGATCTTCACGCCGTCGAGCTTGCTTTGCTCCTTGAGGATCGCGTGGAGCGCCAGACCATGCACGAACAGCGCGGGCTGACAGACCTTGGTCTGGGTGAGTTCGGCATCCGGACCTTCAAACGAAATCTTGGCGATGTCCCAGCCGAGCACGCTGTTCGCCTCATCGTAGAGAGCGCGCGCAACGGCTGAGTTATCGTAAAGGGACTTGCCCATGCCCACTTTCTGGGCGCCCTGACCGGCAAACAAGAGTGCAGTAGCCATAGTGAAAAGGAGATGCGTAGCCGCCCCCTCCGCCAAAACAAGCACGAAAGCAGTGAACAATGAGCAGTGAACAGTGAAGCAGTGAACAGCGGGGGGGGGGGGGGGAGAGGATTCAAGACGGTTCACTGCCGCACTGTTCACTGCTTCATTGTTCACTGTTCACTGTTCACTGTTCACTGAAAAAAAACTGCTTGCGCCGCCCGTGATGTTTCAGGAACTTCGCTCCTTGCGTCAGTCAAGACCCGTCCGGTTACGGATCTTGACCATGTCTGGTCTGGCTCTCCGCCGGATTTGGAACGGTGACATCGGCAACCGGGACGGATCGGCTGGCACAACCAGCCCCCCCCCCCCCGGCAGCGGATGGCACGGAGCTCGCAAGAACTCCCTACAGACGTGTTAACCACCTAACAACCAACAAAATGTCAACAATCGCCAAGCCCGAGATCATCACTCAATTCAAGACGCACGACAAAGACACCGGCTCCTCCGATGTCCAAATCGCGCTCCTGACCGCCCGCATCAACCACCTCACCGAGCATCTGCGCACGCATCGGAAAGACTTCCACAGCCGCCGCGGTCTGCTCCAAATGGCCTCCCGCCGTCGCAAGCTGCTTGACTACGTCAAGCGCCACGACCTCGCCAAATACAACGAGCTCCTCCAAAAGCTCAGCCTCCGTAAGTAAAAAGCCACAAAGCCTTTCCCACAAGACGGGCGACCCGATCCGCGGATGTCGCCCGTTGTCTTTGCCCCCCCACACGGCAAAACGCTCGCGCCAGAGACTTCCGGGACATTTCTGATTGCCGCCTCCCCCCCCCCCCCCCCCCTCCGGCGGGAGGCGGCAACCAGAAATCTCTCGAAGCTCCCGAGAATTGTGAAACGGGCCACCCGTTCCTGATTTCAGTTTAACCCACACACACTTTCTCCCTGGTCCGGCCACGCGCCGGCTGCGGAGCAACCATGCGGACGAGGACCATTCCGGTTCCCATCCGCCTTCACACCAAAAATAAACCCACCGCGCGCACACCTTGCGCGCACCTCCTACCGAACAGACAGACCGCGCGGTTTCTCCAAACGCATCTTACACGCAAAGGGACCGCACCCCGTCCGAACGAAAAACAAACACCGTTAGAAATAACGAAATCCAAGAAAAAGCTAAGATAATGAATAACAAACAAACCGTCGAAGTCCCCGGCACCAACATCAAGTTCACCACCGGTGACATGGCCAAATTCGCCAACGGCGCCGTCACCGTCTCCATCGGCGAGACCAACGTCTTCGTTGCCGCCACCGCCGCCACCACCATCAAACCCGGCCAGGACTTTTTCCCCCTGACCGTCGATTACCGCGAAAAGTACTCCGCCGCAGGCCGTTTCCCCGGTGGCTACTTCAAACGCGAAGGCAAACCCTCCGAAAAAGAAATCCTCACCTCCCGCCTCTGCGACCGCCCCTGCCGCCCCCTCTTCCCCGAAGGCTTCCTTAACGAAGTCCAAGTCGTCGGCCTCCTCCTCTCCGCCGACCAACTCCACGAAGCCGACATCGCCATGGTCAACGGCGCCTCTGCCGCCCTCGCCATCTCCGACATCCCTTGGGCCGGCCCCATCGGAGCCGTTCGCGTTGCCCAGATCGACGGCCAGTTCGTCGCCAACCCCACCATCGAGCAAATGTTCAGCTCCTCTCTCGACCTCATCTACGTCGGCACCGAGAAAGACATGCTCATGATCGAAGGCTCTGCGGACCAAATCCCCGAAGACCGCTTCGTCGAAGCCCTCGAATTTGCCCACCAAGCCATCCAGCCCATCATCGCTGCGATCAAGGAACTCGCCGCCAAAGTCGGCAAACCCAAGGCCCAATTCGCCCTCGTCACCGCCAAGCCCGAAGCCCGCGCCATCATTGAACGCGTTGTCCCCATTGCCCGCGTCTCCGAAGCCATCTTCGGCTTCGAAAAACAAGTCCGCGGCGCCAACGTCAACGCTCTCAAAGTCGAAGCCGAAGCCGCCCTCAAAGCCGAACTCGGCGAAGGCAACTACGCCCCGCACGACATCTCCATCGTCTTCGAAGACCTCCAGTACAAAGCCTATCGCGCCACCGTCCTCGAACGCGGCCTCCGCGCCGACAAACGCGACGCCAAAACCATCCGCCCCCTCGCCTCCGAAGTCGGCACCCTCCCCCGCGTCCACGGCTCCGCGCTCTTCCAACGCGGTGACACCCAGACCCTCGTCACCGCCACCCTCGGCCCCACCAAGGAAGCGCAAGACATGGACGGACTCACTGGCGGCGCCACCTCGAAGTCATTCATTCTCCACTACAACTTCCCTCCCTACTCGGTTGGTGAAACCGGCCGCTTCGGCAACCCCGGACGCCGCGAAATCGGCCACGGAGCCCTCGCTGAACGCTCCCTCGTTCCCGTCCTCCCTCCCGAAGACGTGTTCCCCTACACCATCCGCCTCGTCTCCGACATCATGGCGTCCAACGGCTCCACCTCCATGGCCTCCATCTGCGGCGGCTGTCTCGCTCTCATGGACGCCGGCGTGCCCATCATCGCTCCCGTCGCCGGTATTTCCTGCGGCCTCATGACCAGCAACAAAGACGACGGCTCCATCGACAAATGGGTCACCATCACCGACATCCTCGGCGAAGAAGACCACTTCGGCGACATGGACTTCAAACTCGCTGGCACCACCTCTGGCATCACCGGCTTCCAACTCGATCTCAAGATCAAGGGCCTGCCCATTGAGATTGCCCGCACCGCCATCTTCCAAGCCCGCGACGCCCGCGTCGAAATCCTGAAGGCCATGCTCGGCGCCATCCCGGCTCCCCGCAAAGCCCTCAGCACCTATGCTCCCCGCATCCAGACCATCCAGATCGACCCGGAAAAGATCGGCCTCCTCATCGGCCCCGGCGGCAAAACCATCCGCCGCATTGTCGAAACGACTGGCGCGCAGATCGACATTGCCGACGACGATTCGGGCAAGGTGTTTATCTATTCCAACAACGCCGACGCGATGAACCGCGCCATCAGCGAAATCGACGGCCTCTGCGGTGGCAGCGGCGGCGGTGCGCAAATCGAAGTGGGCAAAATCTACACCGGACGCGTCAGTGGCGTGAAGGAATTCGGCGCTTTTGTTGAATGCCTCCCCGGCAAGGAAGGTCTCTGTCACATCAGCGAACTCGCCGACTTCCGCGTGCGTCGCACTGAGGACGTCGTCAAGGTTGGCGACTCGATCACCGTCAAGTGCATTGGCATCGACGAGCGCAGCAACAAAGTCCGTCTCTCCCGCCGCGCCGCGATGAAAGACCTCGAAGCCCAGCAACAGGCGCAAGCCGCCGCTCCCGCCACTCCGGAAGCCCCCGCCGCTGCGCCTGCCCCCGAAGCCGTCGTCGAGACTGCCGAGAAGCAAAGCTAACCGGTAACGAAATTGGAGGGCGG
>NZ_ABEA03000040.1 GCF_000171235.2 Geminisphaera colitermitum TAV2
CTGACATTGGATGTTCGATGTTCAGTGTTGGATGTTCGATGTTCGCGCGCAGCGCGCCCCTCCCCCCCCCCCCCANACACACCGCCACAGCCACCGCCCCGCGAAACAAGTTTCGCCAACGCCACCGACATCATCACTAAATCGAGCCACCATGCCCATTACCACCCTCGCCCACGTCTGCCTCAAGACCACCGACCTCGAACGCACCCGCGCGTTTTACTGCGACGCCCTCGGTCTCGAAAAACAATTTGATTTCATCCGCAACGGCGTCCCCGTCGGCTACTACCTGCGCGCTGGCAACCGCACCTTCATCGAAGTATTTTTGTCCGACGCCATCGAGCCGCTCGGCAAGCAACCCATCCACCACCTCTGCCTCGAAACCGACGACCTTGCCGCCCTCCACCGCCGCCTCCTCGACCGCGGCCTCAAGCCCCGCGACATCAAAACCGGCTCCGACCACTCGCCCCAATTCTGGATCACCGACCCCAGCGGACTCGGCGTCGAGTTTCAGCAATACACCCCTCAAAGCGCCCAGCTTACCGGCCAGGATGTAGTGGTAAACTGGTGACGCACTCTCAGATCGACGGATCGCGGTCCTCCACCTGCGACGGCGCGAAGTGCAGCAACTCCAGCACGCGCGACCGCAGCGTCGTGAAATCCGGCGCGGTGCGGCTGCGCGGATGCGACCAGTTGACCGGAAACACATGCTCGATCCGGCCCGGCCTCGGTGAAAACACCAGAATGCGGTCGCTCAGATACAACGCCTCGTCGATATCGTGTGTCACCAGCAGCACAGTCGCGCCGCGCTGCTTCACCAAGCCCAGCAACTCATCCTGCATCGCCATGCGCGTGAACGCATCCAGCGCCCCCAGCGGCTCGTCGAGCAGAAGCACCTCGGGACTGTTCACCAGCGCCCGCGCCAGCGCCACGCGCTGCGCCATGCCGCCGGAAAGATGATGCGGCAGCGCATGGGCGAACCGGGCCAGCCCCACACGCTCGATCAGATCGTCCACCGCCTCCGGCAAATGCCGCCGCCCCGTGCGCAGACTGGGGCCAAAACCAATGTTGTCGCGCACGCTCAACCACGGAAAAAGATTCGGGTCCTGAAACACAAAACCCACGCGCGTATCCGGCCCCGTGACCTCGCGCTCTCCCAGCCGCACGCTGCCCGAAGTCGCGCGCTCCAGCCCGGCCACGATGCGCAGCAACGTCGATTTGCCGCAACCGCTCGGACCGACGAGCGACACAAATTCGCCCGGCCTCACCGACACATCCGCCGCGTGCAACGCCACCGTGCGCCCGCCGTCGAACGCCGGGAACACCTTGCCCACGCCGCTAATTTCGATCGCCGCTCCCGCCACTCCCGCGGGCGCGGCCTCCGTCGCCTGTATTTTATTTTCGATTACAGCTACCATTTGATCAATCCTTGCTGCCAGCGGAGCACGCGGTCGCGGAATTTAAAGAGTGCCGTCATGATACCCGAAAAAAACAACGACATGATGACGAGCGCCGCATAGACCTTGTAATACTCCATGTAATTTTGCGCCCAGGTGATATACCATCCCAGCCCCGCCTTCACCCCGACCATCTCGGCCACGACGAGCGTGAGAAACGACGCCGACAACCCCATGAAAAGTCCGACAAAAATCGTCGGCAACGCGGACGGAATCGCAATGCGCCAGATGAGCTGCCGTTGCGTTGCTCCGAGCATCCGGGCCACGTCGAGATGACTCTGCCGCACACTGGCGATGCCCGAACTCGTCAACACCGTCATCGGGAAAAAACTCGCCAGCGCCACGAGAAACGCACCCGCCGTGAAGCTCGTCGGGAAGAGCACCATCGCCAGCGGAATCCAGGCCGTGGCCGGGATCGGTCCCAGCGTTTTCAAGACCGGTTGCCCCCAGTAACGCACGTGCCTGCTCCATCCGAGCGAGAGCCCCGCGAGGAAGCCACTGAGCGCGCCGGCCACGTAGCCGATTACGAGCAGGCGAAACGAATGCCCCGCGCTCAACCCGATCAAAGGCAAATCATCACGAAACGTGGAAAGAATGCGATCGGGCCCCGGGAAATACGGCATGGGTAACACCCCCGCCTTGGCCGTGAGAATTTCCCAGATGACCACGAGCAGCGCGCCCGCCGAAAACAACGGACCGTAGTGAGAAACCCATGACTTCACTCCCGCGACCAAAACACCCGCCGCCAGGGCGCCGCCCCACGCCAGCAATGCCGCGAACAGCAGCCGTCCGTAGAGCGGATCGGGATCGGTGAATCCATCGGTCTCCCATAGAAAATGCACCGCCAGCGCCACGCCGAGGGCCGCCGGGAACAATGCCGCGCGCAACCACGCTTGCGCCGGAACGGCGGCCGCCTCCAATCCGCCGGACGAGGTGCTTTGTGTCCCGCCATTTTCACGCGCCGCCCGCCGTAACGCCCCAACTTGCGACGCCTCGCGTCGTCCGGCGGACTGAATGAGATCGCCGCTCCGTGCCTGTATCTGCGTGCTCATGATTTTTGCGCGTTTTCCGGCAACTCCCACCGGTAGGTCGAACCGACAAACGCCTGCTCCACTTTCACATGCTCCACGCCCGGCGGCAGCAATTCGTGCAACGGCCCCGTGCAATGGCACCCCGCAAGCAAACGCGGGCGCCGCGCCAGGAGTTTTTCGCCGACGAGACGCCGGTGCGACGCGCTCGTCCTCCACAGGTGCATGCCGCCGACAATCGCCGCGACAGGTTCGCCCGGAAACCGCGACGCGATGTAATCCACCGTGTTGACCACGCCCGCATGTGAGCAGCCGAGCAGGACAACCACGCCCTCCGCCGCCCGAAAGAACAGCGACTGGTCATCGATAATCGGGTCCACCGTGAGGCCGTCCGCATCGAGGAAAAACGCGCCTCCCGTCGTCTCGTAGTCGTTGGTGCGCGGCACCTCGCCGTTGGCGAAAAGACCGGGGACGATCTCCGTCACGCCCGTCGTCGGCACGACATTGGCGGCATGACGGCGCACCACCTCAAGGCTCGCATCCGGCGTGCTGTAGTTTCCGATACGACCTTCGAGTCGTTGAAATTTTTGATCGAACGCCCTCGGATGCGCCAGGATGCGCGCCGCCGGAGCCGCCGCAAGCACGGCGGGCAATCCTCCCGTGTGGTCAAAGTGCCCGTGGCTGAGCACCACGGCCTCGATCGCCGACAAGTCCCAGCCCAGCACCTGCGCGTTGCGCTCCAGCACCGCGGAGCTCTGCCCGGTGTCGAAGAGTATTTTGTGACCATTGAAGTCGATGCCGTAGGCCAGCCCGTGCTCGGCCAGAAGCCCGCGCCTCTGCACGGTGTTTTCGATGAGAAGTGTGATGGTGACGGACATGTGTGTCGCCCCGGATTGGGACGGAGTTGGATTGGACAAAAAAAGACGCCGCCAAGAGCCCTTGTCAGACGGGCCGGGTTTTAACCAAACCGGATCCATCCTGCGAAAATCGATCCGGAAACCCCTTGAGCCCCGGCATCGTCAGACCGACGGACTCCTGGCGGAGAAAATGGTAATTAAAAATCAATGACACATTGAGACGAAACGTGTTTCGAGTGCGTGCTCGTCAGCGCGAGTTCACCTCCGCCACCGTCGCGCCACCCTGCGCCGTCGCAGCGGTGATCCGCTGGTAGTCCGGGCCCAGCGCGCCGGTGTCGGGCACGCCGCACAGGTCCACCGCGGGCCCCGCCTGGTCGGGCGTGATCCCGAGCGTGGCGAGATAGGAGCGGAGTTGTGCGGGCGGCAGCGCGGCCACCTTTTCCACGCTCACGCCGTTCAGCCACGCATCCGTGACTCCGGGCAGATGGAGGAACGTTTTGTCGAGGAGCTTTTTGACATTCGTAGTGGGCAACAGAATACCCGCCTGCTGCATGGCGAGCGCGGCCGTCTCCACGGCGTCGGCCCCGCCCTGCACGGACGGGATGTAGTTGAGGTGCGTGAACACCTGCGAATTGACCTCCACCGACGCACCCACGTGTTTGCGCTCCACCGACACGATGGCGGCCTCCTGCGGGTTGGCGGCCACCCATTTCGACGCTTTGAGGATCGCGCGGGTGAGACGCGCCGCCGTGTCCTGATCGTCGCGGGCCACCTTGCCGTTGACCACCACCACGCAGCAATACTCGTCCTTGAACGGCTCGGTTTTGCCCTGGTCGAGGATCGTTTTCACGGTGCCGGTGTTGAGGATCACGCGTGCCGCCGGATCAAGCGTGGCAATCACGTCCACGTCACCGCGATCGAGCGCCAGCTTCAATTCGCCGGGCGGATACGCGCGCCACTCCACGCCGCTCTTCACGTCGATCCCCTCCGCCGCCACGGCGCGCGTGGCCAGAATCCACGGCGCGCTGCCGATGCCCGGCACGCCGATGCGTTTGCCCTTCAACTCCGCCACGCTTTTGAGCGGCGAATCCTTGGGCGCGAAAATGTAAATGCAGCCCTGGTGAATGCCCGCCGTGAAACGCACGTCCAGCCCCTGCTCAATGGGCTTGAGAAAATTCATGACGAGTCCCTGAGCCGCCTGGATTTTTCCAAAAGCCAGCCCCTCGCGCAGGAAGTTCCAGTCGCCAACGACGAAATCCACATCAAGCCCCTCTTCCGCGAAGAAGCCTTTTTCCTTGGCGACATAAACCGGTGCCTGGCACGAGGACCCGGTGTGACCGATGGTGATTTTTTTCAACGCCTGCTGGGCATGCGTGGTGGATGCAGCAAACAGGGCTGCAAAGCTGAACCCGAAAAGGATGATTCGTTTCATGATCTGAATTCTGAAGAAGGACGCTTAAGCGGTGGACCGCCTTGCTCGTCCGCAGTTGGATTGGACTGAGATGAGAGGGAAACGAACCGGTATATCCGGAATCTTTAGTAAATGGGGCTACTTACTCGCCTAGAGTCAAGCAATGGTTCAAATCTATCCAAAAATACAGATGACTGGCATTTGGACCCCGGCCCCTTGGCCAAAAACAGTTCGAAATATAAGATGGAAAAACCCGGCGCGACCGCTTTAGCCATTGACCGACTTTTTTCCTGAAACGTGAGCGTTTCCTTTTTCGCCGAACATCCTCCAGCCACGAAGCCCAGCTCTGCTGCCATCGGCGTCACCCTGTGCCCGCGTTGCCCCCCCCCCTCCCCCCCCCTTTCCCAGCTTTTCCTGACCTGATGAACGTCGCTGAAATCACCGCCAAGGCGAAGGTGCTCCTCGAAGCCCTTCCCTACATCCAAAATTTCCGAGGCTCCACCTTCGTAGTCAAATACGGCGGCAGCTTCATGGACGATCCCGATCCCACCGTGCGCAACCGCGTGGCGCACGACATCGCCCTCCTCGCCGCCTGCGGCATCAACGTCGTCGTCGTGCACGGCGGCGGCAAAGCCATCACCAAGGCCATGGCCGGCTCCGGCATCCAGGCCCAGTTTGCCCGCAACGGCATGCGCATCACCGACGAGGCCACCATCGCCATCGTCAAGCGCACCCTCGACGAAGTCGTCAACAAGGACGTTTGCGACGCCATCGCCCTCGCCAAGGCGCGCCCCAAGGGCCTGCCCGGCGACACCGTGCTCGTGTGCGAAAAACTCACCACCGACGACGACGGCAACCCCATCGAACTCGGCTACGTCGGCGAAGTCACCGAGGTGAAAGTCAAACTCATCAAAAAAGAAATCGCCGACGGCTTCGTCCCCATCATCTCGCCCGTTGCCGAGGGACTCGACGGCAAGCCCTACAACGTCAACGCCGACCTCGTCGCCGGTCGCGTCGCAGCCGCCATGCGCGCCCGCCGCCTCGTTTACATGAGCGACGTTCCCGGCCTCCTCGCCAACCCCTCCGATCCCGACTCCCTCATCTCCACGCTCAAAGTCGGCCAGGTCGATGAACTCAAGCGCAAGGGCGTCATCGACAAAGGCATGCGCCCCAAAGTCATGAGCGCCGTTCGTGCCCTCACCGAAGGCGTGCACCGCGTCCACTTCATCGACGGCCGCCTGCCGCATTCCCTGCTGCTCGAAATCTTCACCGACCGCGGCATCGGCACCGAAATCGTCCACGGTTAACCTCCCCCCCCCGCTGCCGCATCTGCGGCCATTCTCCAAACCAACATTCAACATTAAACGCTGAACATTTAACATTAAACACCGGACACCGAAACTCCCATGAACCCGAATCAACACCGCACCACCGGTTCCGACATTTAATGTTTAATGTTAAGCGTTAAGCGTTAAGTGTTTTCCGATTCCGTCACTGAACCTCCCCCCCCCACCCCCCGCATCATGTCCACCACCGTCGAAAACTACGCCGCACACGTCCTGAAAAACTACGGCCCCCCCCCCTCACGCTCGCCCGTGGACACGGCACGCGTGTGTGGGACGACACCGGACGCGAATACCTCGATTTCACCTCCGGCATCGCCGTCAACTCCCTCGGCCACTGCCACCCGCACTGGGTCGCCGCCGTGCAGCGCCAGGCCGCCGAACTCATTCACGTCAGCAACCTGTTCCGCAACGCCAACCAAGGCGAACTCGCCCGCCGCCTCGTCGGCTACGCCGGACCCGGCCGCGTCTTTTTCTGCAACAGCGGAGCCGAAGCCAACGAAGGACTCATCAAACTCTCGCGCCTCCACGGCATGAAAAAAGCCGGCGGCGAAGAAGGCAAAATCCACAAAATCATCTGCGCCCAAAACGCCTTTCACGGCCGCACCTTCGGCGGCATGAGCGCCACCCCGCAGGAGAAAATCCAAAAAGGCTTCCGTCCCCTCGTCCCCGGCTTCCTCTTCGGCGAACTCAACAACCTCGCCTCCTTCGAACGCCTCATCGACGACCAGACCGCCGCCATCTTTGTCGAGACCATCCAGGGCGAGAGCGGTATCAACTCTGCCACTACGGAATTCCTTCGCGGCCTGCGCGCCCTCTGCGACCGCCACGACCTCCTCCTCCTCCTCGACGAAGTCCAATGCGGCATCGGACGCACCGGTGCCTTCTACGCCTTCGAACACGCCAACATCCGCCCCGACGCCATTGGCATGGCCAAGGGCCTCGGCGGCGGCTTCCCCATCGGAGCCGTCTGGATCGGCGAAAAACACGCCGACCTCATCAAACCCGGCATGCACGGCACCACCTTTGGCGGCACCCCCCTTGCCTGCGCCGCCGCCCTCGCCGTGCTCGACGTCATCGAAAACGAAAAACTCCTCGATGCCATCAACCGCCAGTCCCCCCCCTGGCACGCCGCCCTCCGCCAACTCGTCACCGACTTCCCCCAAAAAGTCGCCTCCATCCGCGGACGCGGCTACCTCGTCGGAGTGCAACTTACGAGCGACCCCGCCCCCTTCGCCGCCGCCCTGCGCGAAGCCGGCCTCCTCGTTCCGCTTTCGGGCAACAACGTCTTCCGCCTCCTCCCGCCGCTCAACGCCACGCCCGAAGAACTCGCCCGCAGCGTCGAAATCATCCGCAACGTCCTGAAAAACACCTGAACCGCTGGCAAAAATCGCCCAATCCCCTTTCCTCTCCATTTTCCATTCACTCATGACCTCCGCTGAAATCTCCGCCGCCCTGCCCGCCCGCGCTGTCACCTCGATCGACGGCCTTCCCTTCCCCAAGATCGCCACCGGCAAAGTCCGTGAAAACTTCGATCTTGGCGACGCCCTCCTCATCGCCGCCACCGACCGCCTCTCCGCCTTCGACGTCATCCTCCCCGACGGCATCCCCGGCAAAGGCATCATTCTCACCCAAATCAGCAACTGGTGGTTCGCCCAGGCCGAACGCGCCGGCATCAGTCTTCCAAACCATCTCCTCCCCGACCAAGCCGGCGAATTCGCCCGCCGCGGCATCACCGACCGCGACATCCAACTCCGCTCGATGATCGTCCGCAAACTCAAGCCCCTTGCCATCGAGTGCATCGTTCGCGGCTACCTCGTCGGCAGCGGCTGGAGTTCCTACCAGAAAACCGGTGAAGTCTGCGGTCACCGCCTCCCCGCCGGACTCCGTCAGGCCGACCGCCTCCCCGCCCCCCTCTTCACGCCCACGACCAAAGCCCCCAAAGGCGAACACGACGCCCCCATCAACGACGCCCAGGGCGCCGCCATTGTCGGCCCCGCCCTCTACGAACAAGTCAAGGCCGCCAGCCTTGCCCTGTATTCACTCGGCCACGACAAAGCCGCGCGGGCCGGCATGATCCTTGCCGACACCAAGTTTGAATTTGGCACCGACGCCGCCGGCAACCTCGTCCTCATCGACGAAATCCTCACCCCCGACAGTTCCCGTTACTGGCCCGCCGGCCAATACGCCCCCGACCAATCTCCGCCCAGTTACGACAAGCAATACGTGCGCGACCACCTCCTTGCCATCAAGTGGGACCAAACCCCGCCCGCCCCCGCCCTCCCGCCGGACGTCATCCGCGCCACGCAGCAAAAATATCTCGCCGCCCTGAAAAACCTCCTCGGGTAAAACCGGGAGCCGTGAACAAGTGAAGGGAGGGCGGGTCTCCCGACCCGCCGACGGTGCGAAGCACCGCCCATCCGGAAGACGCGGCTACGCCACGTCTGGCGGGGATTGGCAATAAAAACCCGCCCTCCGTAAACATCAGTGACACATTCACTCTTCACCGACGCTCCGCACACTCGGCCCGGCGAACCAGTCGCCTGTGATGAGCACCGCCCGTGCGTGTTCCGGCATGCCAAATACGCTGCGGTTGATCTGGTCGATCACCAAGTGCGCCGCTGCCTGCCCCGCCTCGAAGTTGTTCTGTCGGATGCCGGCGAGGTGCTTCCATCCCGTATCCAGATCGAGATGCGCCACGCCGATGTCCTCCGGCAAGCGCCAGCCCGCGTCGCGCAAAAACTCCACCGGTTCGTTTTCCGCGATCACCAACGCATCCGGTTTGTAGCGATCCAGCCAATACAGGAACTCGTCTCGTTTCCATTCCCGCGGAAAAAACGGCGGAGGCATCCGTTTGCCGCTTCCCGCCCCGAGTCCCGCC
Organism: Geminisphaera colitermitum TAV2; assembly: GCF_000171235.2. GTDB lineage: Bacteria > Verrucomicrobiota > Verrucomicrobiia > Opitutales > Opitutaceae > Geminisphaera > Geminisphaera colitermitum. The sequence continues at coordinate 8,975 of NZ_ABEA03000040.1, forward strand.
TGACTCATCCAACCCGTGTAGGCCGACAACGCTTTGTAGAGCGTGTAGTCACGAGATTGAAGCCCAGAGGATGGCACACCTGAATTGGACGGCAGCGAGGAAAGAGGAGGCTCGTTTTGCGTATCGGGTTGCGATGCCGCGCCATTGCTTGAGTCGTAGGAATGCATTTTCTACCAGATGCCTGATCCGATAAAGATAAGGGTCATATTCGCGTTGTTCTATGCGATTGGTCTTTGGAGGAATCTGCGGGCAGATGCCTGCGGCCTGCGCCATTTCGATGATGGCGTTGGTGTCATATCCCTTGTCGGCGATCAGATGGTCTGCGGCAATGCCTTCAATCAACCTGCCAGCCTGTGTGCAATCAGCCGTGGAACCCGCTGTAACAATGACTCGCACCGGCATACCATGCGCATCCACGGCCAAATGTAGTTTGGTGTTTCGCCCCCTTTTGTCAGACCGATCGCCTCGTTTCCACCTCTGGCTCCCGCCGCATGCGGATGGATTTTGACATGACTGGCATCAATCATCAGCCACTCAAAATCGGGCTCGTTCATCAGTTCCGACAACAGGCGCTCCCAATGCCCCTTGTCTCTCCAGCGACAAAAACGCCTGTGCGTGTTGCCCCACCCTCCGTAATCCTCTGGAAGATCCCTCCAAGGCGCACCAGTGCGTAAAATCCACAGAACCGCGTTGAGGAACTTGCGGTTGTCCTCCGCCACCCCTCCCCACGCTCCTTTCCTTCCAGGTAGCAGCGGCTCCAGAACGCTCCAAACTCGGTCCGAAATGTCGTGACGGTGTTGATCTTTCGCCATGCTGACATTCTCCATCACGAAAAAAAACAGTCAACCTTATCTCGTGACTACACGCTCTACCGCATATACTCCAAACACATCGACATCCTCACGGTTGTCCATGTGAAGAGGAGTTTGTCGCTGGATGCGGTCGAGTGAGTTCTGTCGCTCTGGCAGCGGGATCGAAAGGGACTCAGTTGTTGAACCGGAACAGGGCCACGTCGCCGTCCTGGAAGACGTATTCTTTGCCTTCGAGGCGGTATTTGCCGGCTTCGCGGGCGGCGGCGGTGCTGCCGAGGCGGACGAGGTCTTCGTAGCTCACGACCTCGGCCTTGATGAAACCTTTCTCGAAATCCGTGTGGATCACGCCGGCGGCCTGCGGGGCTTTCCAGCCTTTCACGATGGTCCAGGCGCGGACTTCCTTCTCGCCGGCGGTGAAATAGGTTTGCAGGCCGAGGAGCGCATAAGTGGCGCGGATCAATGACGAAACGCCGGAGTCATCGACACCGAGATCCTTCAAAAACTCCTTCGCTTCCTCGGCACTGAGTTCGACAAGTTCGGATTCGATGCGCGCGCTGATGGGCACGTAGGCGGCGTCGTGATGCGTGCGCACAAACTCGGCGACTTGCTTCACGAATGGATTTTCCTCGGCGGTGGCGAGGTCGCCTTCGGCCACGTTGCAGGCGTAGAGCACGGGCTTGGCGCTGAGGAGTTGGAACAACTTCAACAGGCGCGCCTCCTCTTCGTTCACGGGAAGGATGTTGGCGGGTTTGTTCTGGTCGAGATGGGGGATGAGACGTTCGCAGAGGGCGGCTTCGGCCTGGGCTTCCTTGTCGCCGCTCTTGGCTTTTTTCTGGGTTTTTTCGAGGCGTTTCTGGACGGAGTCGAGATCGGCGAGGACGAGTTCGGTGGTGATGACTTCGATGTCACGCACGGGGTCAATGCTGCCCATCGTGTGCACGATGTCGCTGTCCTCAAAGCAGCGGACGACCTGCACGATGGCGTCCACTTCGCGGATGTTGGCGAGGAACTGGTTGCCGAGACCTTCGCCCTTGCTCGCGCCTTTGACGAGGCCGGCGATGTCCACCATTTCGATGGCGGCGGGGATGACGACTTGGGTCTTGGCGATTTTTTGGAGGACGTAGGCGCGTTCATCCGGCACGGTGACGACGCCGACGTTGGGGTCGATGGTGCAGAACGGATAATTGGCCGCCTCCGCCTTGCGGGAGCGGGTGAGCGCGTTGAAGAGGGTGGACTTGCCGACGTTGGGCAGACCGACGATGCCAGCTTTTAACATAAGCCGCCGAACTTCGCAGCGCCGCCAACCGGGGGCAAGGAGGGAAAAAGCTGAAAAGCTAGAGCAGTATAAGTTGAGATATAGCCGTTGTCTTAACGGTAGGGAGGCCTCTCCGAGGCCTCCGTCGTGCGTGGTGGGAGGATGCAAAACTCATCAGTGAATGGAGCGTGGTTTCGGAGGCCTCGGAGAGGCCTCCCTACCAGGTATCAAATGGCTACAGTTTAAGAGATTATCCCTAAATTACTCTTGATATTCAGGAGAAGAAAGAAGAGAGAGGAGCATGAGTCGAACGAAGCCATGGGAAGTGAGTGACGGATTGTGGGAGCGTTCTGGAGCCGCTGCTACCTGGAAGGAAAGGAGCGTGGGGAGGGGTGGCGGAGGACAACCGCAAGTTCCTCAACGCGGTTCTGTGGATTTTACGCACTGGTGCGCCTTGGAGGGATCTTCCAGAGGATTACGGAGGGTGGGGCAACACGCACAGGCGTTTTTGTCGCTGGAGAGACAAGGGGCATTGGGAGCGCCTGTTGTCGGAACTGATGAACGAGCCCGATTTTGAGTGGCTGATGATTGATGCCAGTCATGTCAAAATCCATCCGCATGCGGCGGGAGCCAGAGGTGGAAACGAGGCGATCGGTCTGACAAAAGGGGGCGAAACACCAAACTACATTTGGCCGTGGATGCGCATGGTATGCCGGTGCGAGTCATTGTTACAGCGGGTTCCACGGCTGATTGCACACAGGCTGGCAGGTTGATTGAAGGCATTGCCGCAGACCATCTGATCGCCGACAAGGGATATGACACCAACGCCATCATCGAAATGGCGCAGGCCGCAGGCATCTGCCCGCAGATTCCTCCAAAGACCAATCGCATAGAACAACGCGAATATGACCCTTATCTTTATCGGATCAGGCATCTGGTAGAAAATGCATTCCTACGACTCAAGCAATGGCGCGGCATCGCAACCCGATACGCAAAACGAGCCTCCTCTTTCCTCGCTGCCGTCCAATTCAGGTGTGCCATCCTCTGGGCTTCAATCTCGTGACTACACGCTCTAGCCAAAAGTGATACCAAATCGGAGAAATGGGTGAAACACTTGATTCTTACAATGATCCGCCGTATGAGCAAACGCCCCCCCCCCCCTCTCTCTCCATGCCAGCCCCTGACAACAAACTGCAAACCATCGCCGACCTTGCCGGAGTGTCGCGCATGACGGTGTCGCGGGCCCTGCGCAACCAGCCCAACGTCCGCGCCGAACTCCGTGAACGTATCCAAAAAATTGCTACCGAGATCGGTTACCGGCCCAATCCGCTGATCTCAACACTCATGGCCGACCTCAAACGCAACCGCAGCCGCCAGCGCGGACGCGGACAGGGAGCCGGCCCCGGCAACGAAGAACGTTCACCCGAAGTCATCGCCTTTCTCACCGCCGATCCTGAAGGACGCGACCAGTGGCGGCGTTCGGAAACGGTGGAACTCTTTCACACCGGTGCCGCGGAGCGCGCCGCGCAACTCGGTTACCGCCTCGAACACTTCTGGGCCAAGGAGGACGGCATGACCCCTGCGCGCCTCTCGCGCGTGCTCTGGTCGCGCGGCATCAGCGGCTTGCTCCTCGCGCCGTCGTGGATGTCATTCCAACACGACTACCCCGAGTTTGACTGGTCGCGTTTTTCCGCCGCCTGCCTCGGCTACACCATGTCGCAACCCGATTTGCACCGCGCCTGCAACAACCAATACCTCACCATGCGCGGCGCGTTGCGACGCCTGCGCAAACTCGGTTACCACCGCATCGGCCTTGCCATTAGCCGCTCGGACGACAACCGCGTGCTCAATCACTGGCAGGCCGCCTACCTCGCCGATCAGACCGCGCACGATGTAGCGGAATCCCGGATACCCGTTTTCCTGAGCGATCAAGTCATGGAGATGCCCGTCAACCGGCGTCCATTCCAAAACTGGGTAAAGCAACACATGCCCGACGTAGTCGTCTCCGTGCATCACGGTTTCCTGCGCGACTGGATGGAAGAGACCGGCTTGCGCGTGCCGGAGGACATCGGTTATGCCGACCTTGATTTATCGGGCGACATGTTTGGACGCGTCGCCGGCATGGATCAAAACAGCCGTTTTGTCGGCGCGGCGGCCATCGACTTGATTGTCGGGCAACACCACCGCAACGAACGCGGCATCCCCGCCATGCCCACCATTACCTCTGTCAACGGAAGCTGGCGCGACGGAGAAACAGTGTGCAAACAAGTCGCAAAAAATTGAGGAGCGAAAGCGGATTTCAAGGTGTCAGGTGGAAGCCTTGTCCCTCGCCGTAGTCGGCGCGACCTCGGGGATTTTCGAGCATTGGAAACGGCTTCGCAAGCACAGGCACGCCATCGCGAGTGCAAGTTTCGCGATGGGAGAGAAACAATTCGCCGTTGCGCGGAGCAACATAACGGACGCTCTCACCGTCCCCGCCAACAATGGTGATCTTCGCATCACGTAACGCGGTGCGAAATTGTTCAAACGAGCCGTAGTCGTCCCGGCTGCCCGCCTGTAAAATCCAGATATTTCGTTTTTCCCCGCACAACAACTCGCGGTCCTTCCAAGCGCCATCGTTGGTGGCGACGTATTTTTTAAGTGAATACACTCCAATGTAAGCGTCGCCCTTGCGACCGCACAACCAGCGTCCGGCCTCCGCAACCTCGTCAAAGTCGGAACGAGGGAAATAACAATGCGTCAGCCCGGAGACATCCGGGATGTCGTAAATGTAAGCGAGAATGTCGCCGCTAACGATGGTTTTGGGGACGCGGAATTGTCCCCCCCAGTAGGACGGACGCGCATCCGGACCGGGATTGTCGAAACAGGAGACAAAGACGGGGACGCCACCTTTGAGCGTAATCTGTCCGGCGTGGGCCTGCGCGTTAAAGGGACCAAGCCGAGCCTCGACCATGCCGGAAACCATGTAGTCGTCGCGGCGCTTGGTGAGACAGTTTATGCCACCCTTGGCTTCGGGATTCCAAACGAATGATCCCATGCGCGAACGTGTTGCCAGCGGTGCGGTGTCCATCGCCATTTCCAATACCGCCGGCGACGGAGCGTAAGCACCCGTGGCCAGCGCAACGGCACCGATGGAACAGCTTTGGTTGAGACTTTTTGGTTGACCGAAAAGCAGCCAGATGATTGGGCGCAAAGCCTCCAGTTCAGGATGGAGAATGCTTTGCTCGTAGGCGCGCCCGTGCGTCGTAGCGAGCGTCCCGTGGAAGTGGTGCGAGGCGAGGATGAACGTCAGCAAATCCAGCAATCCGCCCGCCAGTTTTTTGGTTTCGCTGCCATCGGGTGCGAACTGAAAGAGGTTTAGCATGGCGAGCAAATCCTCCTCGAAATACGTGTTTGAGAACCACTCCTCGAAGCCGTGTTTTGTCCGGTCGAACATCCATTCATTGGCGAGGCGCGCGCCCTTTTCGACGTGTTGCGCGCCACTCATTCCGTTGTTGGAAAACGTGGCATCGGGGAACAATTGCCCGGCGAGAAACTCCGCGCTGTGGAATAGGATTTGGTGATTTTCCGAGCGCGTGAACATCATCGTCGCGCCCGGTTCATCCTCCCAGTATTTGAAATTCAGGATGGTTTGTTTGAGGCGCGCTCGCGTGGTGTCCAGGAAATCCGGATTGTCGCGATGCAGATAAAAAAGGCGCAGCAATCCGTGCATCGAAAAATCCGCGCAGTCGAAACGGCGGTCTATGTAGTCAAGGGCCGCGTTGAAATTTTCTTGGTTCTGGTCCGGGAAATTACCGCCAGTGGCGAGACGGGAAAGTTCGATAAAAAACCATTCTCGAATGTTTTTCGTTGCGCTGGTGCGGGCGAGTTGCGCCGTACGCTGCAGGAGCCATGCCTTGCGCGCCACGATGTCGTTCGTGTCGGGCGTTGCATCCATGTTTGCCCGCCAAAAAACGAGTTGAGCGACATCGGCCAAACGATCGCCGGCGTCGCTCGTGTAATCGAAGGTCACCGTGCATTGCCCTCCGCGCGGCAGTTCTCCGGCCCGGATAAGAACGGTTTCCTCCGACGGAAAAAATTCTCGCGTCAGCAACACAGGATTTTCCAATTGGGCGGCGTTTTTCGCATAAAACCTTGCCGTCAGTTTTCCGTTTTTCGCAGAGTCCGGCGGCTTGTTTCCTCGCAGCGAAAGGACATCGCGGGCGGGGTCATTTGCGAGGAGCAGCGAGTCAGGGAAATGCAACGAGACGAACCATTTTTCGAGTGTTTCGCGCTCTGCGATTTTCGCCAGCGGCAGACGCGCCTCGACCCGCCCGCCTTGCCAGACCAGTTCAAAGCTGTTGACGGCGTGAACGTGTGCATTGGTCAACACGATGAGCAGGCGGTTGACGCCGACCTTGAGTCGTACCGTCACCGCGGATGTGGAGGCGACACGGCCAAGCGAGTGGTGCGAAAAGATTTTTTCGCCGTTGAGCCAGACATCCGCACTGCCGGTGAGTGCCAGCAAAAAATTCTCCATGCGTTCGGCGGGGGAGACGATTTCCGTGCAGGCGAAGGTTTGGAGTGTGCGGGCGAACGCACCACCGCCGGAAAGCATGAACTTGTTTTCGCCCGGTGCGAACCGCCGTAAGGTCCACGTTTTTTCAATGCTGCGAAAACGCAGTTCTTCCCCTTCGCGGAGGGTTTCGCTGGCGAGTTGTGCGACGGTCGCGTCCGCTGCGTCGAAGAATTGCTGATACGGCGACAGCGGCACGTCGTAACTGTCGGTGTAGAGATGCGAGACATCCGTCGAATAGGGGCCGGCAAACAGCCAGCACGTCAGCGCGGTGCCCTGCGTCAAAACCTGTGAGATCATGGCGCTGGTAGTTGAGTAAACATTACACAGGGGAGATTTTCTGTGGACTTGTTGAGCACGAGGCCGGGCGAGAGTTCAATGGCGTGGGCACGGACGGTTCCATCGTGGTCGTTGACGGCGATGTTGAAACGGAATCCGTCACGCAGGATCTCATCAGTGAGGCCAAGATCGGCGCGGGAGATGCGTGCCTCGTATATCCGGTCCTGGCTGGCGACCGCTGGCTTTGAGGTGGAGAGTCGGATTGCAGGCTGGCTGTCGCGCGCGCCAACCGGGCGATTCCAAATCATGGTGAGCGGGCCGCGTGTGTCGTGATCCGCCAACTCAATTTTCCAGGAGCCGTTCTGGCCAGGGACGTCGATCACGCATTGCACGCTGTCTTCCTTCCACAGGGCGTTGGGTTCCTGTGTCTGCTGATGATGGTTGTCGGTGACCGCGATCCGAAGAAGCAGAGATGTGGTGTCCGCACCGATCCACACGCGAGCGGACAGGTTTTCCGGACCGCGCCAGCGTTGGTGTTCCAGTTGCGGATCGGCTTCGATGAAGGAGTGAACCTGCTCCTTGCGGTCCAGCGTAATCTCGGGCGCGCGACGACTGGCGTTTGTTGTTGAGGAGGAGGCGGGCAACGCGGGCAGGGCGGGGTCGTTAACCACGATGGCGGCGTAGCGCACCGGGATGAGGAAGCGCCCGCTCCAAGGAGAATTGACGTAATCGTAATCGACACGAAGACGGGCAGTCTGGCCGAAACGATAGGCCGGCCCTTGGGGCACGCGCACGGTCACGGCGGAGGTGATCTTTGAATGCGGCGGCAACATCAGGGCGGAGGAGGACGGCGGCGTGAGCACTTGCATGGTGAGGGGTGTCGTCCATTTCGTATTCACGGAAAGGATACGATCTGTGGGGTTGGTGAATTCGCAGGCAACGGTGAGCGTCTGGCCGGGCGCGGCATAGTAGACTCGGGTCGCGCCAGCAAGGCGTCCGGCGAGGGTGATGTCGGTCGCGTTTTCGGCGAGGAGATAGAGCGGCGTAGAGGCGGTGTTCACGACAACGGATTCGTCGGCGAGAGCAAGCGGTGTTGCGTTGCCGTTGATGTCAAGGAGGGAGGCGCGCGTGGCACCGGGAAGGCGGAGCAGGAGTTGTTCGTTTTGCGAGGCTACGTCGTCGTTCCAGAAAACGAGGAGGCGAGAAGAGGAATGGGGGGGGGGGGGGGATGTGTTGCTGGCATCGGGAGCGTCACCGTGAAGGAAGAGCCAGCGAGACGGGCCGGCATCAAGCTGGCGCAGAAAGGGGCGCGGAATGGCAAGACGGGCGAGGGTGTTGTAGGTGGTGAATACGGGCTTCGGCTGAAAATCACGGGTAACGAGGCCGTAGTTGTGCTCACCGTTGCCGGGATCGGTGCCGTCGTTGCGGAGATCATACCAGAGATAGCCGACGGCTCCACGCGAACGAGCGAAGGTTGCTTTTTTGACGAGGGTGATGGCCTGGTGTTTTTCCGCATCGGAACCGCCGATGGCTGTGATGGCGGTTTCGTTGAAAAAGAGGGGAGGAACGGGTTTTGGCAGGCTGGCGCGAAGGGTGGCGTAGGGGCCGTCAACAAGCTGGGAAAAGATGTCAAAGGCGCTGTGTTCGTGAGCCGCGTGAAAGTCGAAGCGAGGGCCGAGGGTGCGCATGACGCGCTCGTGCATGTCGGGGTTGCGGAAGCGTCCGGCGTGCGGTTTGAGCGTGGCAAAACCCCCGCTCATGACTTTGGCGGCGGGGTCGGTGCGGCGGATTTCGTCGAGCGCGATGGTTGCAAGTTCGATGTATTGTTCGGTGGTGCCGCGCCAGAAGCCGAGGTCGGGTTCGTTCCACGGTTCCCAGAGCGGGATGCGGCCTTTGTAGCGTGTTGAAAATGTGGATACGAAGGTGCGCCATGCTTCGAGGTCGGGCGCGGAGCGGGTGATGTTGCGGTTGTTGTCTTTTTTGTCGGCAACGAGGGAAGGGTCCGCTGCCCATGCGGGTGTGTAGGCGAGGAGGACCTGACATTCGATGTTGAAGGCGTCAAAGGTGGCGAGCATGTCGTCCATCAATTCCCAGCGCCACTGGTCGCGCGCGGGCTGGATTTGTCCCCAAGAGGGATTGGAACGAATGGTCTTGGCTCCGACGAGTGCGGCGGCGGCGATTTCACGGTTGCGGAATGTGCGGTCGCGCTCGCGTTCGTGGTGGGCGACGACGCCGAGACGAAACGCGGGGCGCGCAGCGTTGGGGCCAGCGGGCTCCATGAAAGCGAATCGCTGGGTGCGGGTTTGCGGACGCGGGCGGGTTGTCGCGCTTGTCGCGGTTTCGGGGGTGAATTTCCACGCGATGCTCCAGACGCCGAGTTCCTTGCCGACGAGAGAATTGGGAAGCTGGGCACTGGCTCCGGGGGCAAGCGAGACCGGACTGTCAAGTTGTTGTTCGGGTTGACCGGAGGGAGGCGTGAGAGTGGCGGTGAAACGTCCTGTCTCCACGGCGTCGCCGGTGTTGGTCACCGTGAGGGCAAAGGTATCCGCTACAGACGGCGTGATGATAGAGAGTCCGTGGAGTTCGGGCGTGGTGACTTTGAGCGCGGCGAATGCAGGCAACACAAAGGTTGCTGAAAAAACAGCAAGGAGGGCAATGGCCGGATGGATGCGAGAGCGGCGAGTGAGGGAAGAGCGATAAAGCATGGTGGCGTGCAGTTATTTCTGGATACGGCTAATTTTTATCTGATCGACCCAGAGCGCACCGCCGCCGGTTTTCCACTTTGAGAAGGGCAATGCGAATCCACGCAGGCGGAGGGGGAGATCGAGGCGTTGGTTTTTGTCTCCGCTCCACGGTTTACCGAGGCCGGTGGAGGCGTCTGGCGTGATGGTGTCGAGAGTCCACGAGACGGTTGACCATCCCGGTTCGCCGGGGGTGAGCGGGGCGGTGAGTTGCCAGATTTCCCTGCCTTGATCGCTGAGGCGCAGGGAGAGGCGTGTGCATTCGGGGCCGAGTTGTTCGAGGCAGACGCGAGCGGTGATTTTGTATTTGCCGGGTTTGTCAATGAGGACATCGCCGGGAACCTGAAGGTGGCCTGCAATGTGTTTCCCTTCGTGCGCGGGCCATTCGAGTTTGAAAACCGCTTTGCCAACGGCTTGGGGCGCGGGAGAGATTTCGCACACGATGCCATCCGGTGCTTTTTGTTCGGCACCGACCGTCGGGTTGGCGGAAAAATCAAGCGTGGTTTCGGCGGCGCTTAATGTGCCTGCGAGAACGGTGGCGAGGGTGAACGTGAGGGCAAATAACATCGTCACGCGGCCGATGGCAGGGAGGACAACGGGATACGGGTTTCTGGTGTAGTTGAATTTTTGTGACATGGAATTGACAAAGGAGATATGGAATGGCCGGGGGGGGGAGGGACCAATGCCAAACGAAATGGGATGCGAATTTCTCGCGCCGCTGTTTTCTTTTATTGCGGTTTTACGATGACGATTTCCGCCGCCCGTTCGGGCGTCATGATTTCGACATGCAAATCGGCAAAGCCAAAGGTCGCCTTTCCCGAATGACGGTCATACGCCACACCGTCGGCCGAGAGGGGATTCAGGCTCCGGGCGGCCACCGTCCACACACCAGCGGCTTCGGTGTCGGTCAGTATCATGAACTTCGGCATGCCTTGGATTTCCGCCATTCTTCTGGGATGAGTATTGTTGTGTGTTTTGGTGAGGTAAAAATTGGTGCCGTATCCCCAGGCGTCCTTGAGTTTTTGGTTGTTGGGACACGAGAAGTCCCGGCGCAAGGTTGCGCGTTCGTTGTTGGCGACGCCTTTTACCAGATAGGGGGCGATTTCCTCCTGCCAGATTTTCTTTTCGTCGTCCGTTTTATCGTCGGCGTGCGTGGGTAGCAGGTCCTTGTTATCAACCGAATACTGATAAAACGAAAATGCCCATTGGCGCATGTTGCTCAGGCATTTCGTCTGCCGAGCCTTGTTGCGAACCGCGCCCACGGTTGGGACAAGGATCGCCGCCAGAATTCCGATAATGGCTATGACCGTCAGCAGTTCAACCAAGGTAAACCCCGGCTGGTTCCGACGGGGCTGGGCTCGGATGTAGTGGTAATGCCGTGACATGGGATTGGGGGAGGGAGGATTTTTGGTGATGCGGTTTCAGCGGCTGGCGCGACGGCGGATGATCGCAACGGCGAGGAATGCGCCCGCACCAAGGAACAGCGCGGTGGTCATGGGTTCAGGAACCACAGGCGCGTCAGCTTGCGAAACGGTGATGTGGTCGAGCGAATAGGCAAGCGATTCGGTGTTGTCGGCGGTGAGATCTTTGATGGCAAATTGCAACCACTGACCGGCGTTGTCGGCGGCGATACTCCGGTAGTCGAGCGTCAGGCCGGCTGTGACGGAATCATAGGTTGTCGAGCCGTTGTTAATGCTAACCGTCCATGTACGCGTCGCTGGGTCGGAAACCACCGTGAAGAAGTAGGTGACACCCGCCTCGGCTTTCATGGTGGTTTTAACCAGCGTGGAGGAGCCAGTGCCATTGCCATCCCCCAGTTCCCAGTAAGACGTGGAGTTTCCTGCCGTTGAAGTGGTCTGTATGAGCCAGGTGTTGCCGCTACCAGTGCTGGCCACTCCATTGGTGGAGGTATCGGCAAAAATGGCATACTGCGGGCCGCGATAGCTGCTGGCGGTGATGGTGCTTGGATCGTTTTCGAGGCGGAAATAAAAGCTGTAAGTGATGGTACGAGCGAGATCGATGACGTCCGTTTCCAGTTTGCGTATGGCGGCGGCGGAGCGGGAGCCGCTCGTAATCGCCGTCGTATCCATGACGAATTTCAGGTGATTTCCGCCGCCGGTGTAGAGCGGGGAGGTGTTGGAAACGCCGGTGGAGGCGAAGGTGGCGGAGCCGTCTGTGACCGCGTTTTTGATCGCCCACGCGTTTCGCCAGACGCCGCCGTTTTTGCCCGTCCATTGATCAACTGATGAGGTTCCTTCGCCATCGGCAAAATCAAGGGTGAGCGTGACGGCTTTGGCCAGAGTCGAGAAGGCAAACAGCCCAAGGGTAACGGCCAGCACGGAGACCGTGCGCGAACGAATGGCAATGATGTTGAGGAAACGAGATTTCATGGCGGTGGCGTATTGGTTGATTTCTATTTTGCCCGAAGCCGAGGCGTTCGGAACTAATGGGAGACAATAAGAGAATCACAGAATCCGTTCCTATTGGAGGGACATGCAATCCGGGCAGACTGTTACCCGTAACAATAAGCTTACAATGTACCCGCATAAATCGCGGTCTCGCGACCCAGTGCCACCAGACGGGATCTACGAAACATCCTCTGAGCCGCCGCAACATCTGCTCACACGGCAATCCGGTTGACGCGGCAGTTTGACTGCGGAAAATCCGCAACGTGATTGAGCGTTTTTCCAAGTTGTCTGTCCGAAATGGGGTTATGCAATTTTCTGCCATTAAAGAGCACCCTGATCCACCGATAACGGATCGGCGCCAACTGCGTTAACGAATGATCCGCCGTATGAGTAAACGCTCCCCCTCCCCCCCTCCCCCCCCTGCCGAACCTACGACAACCCGCGTAACGCTCGCTGACATCGCCGCCGCCGCCCGGTGTTCGCTCATGACGGTGTCGCGCGCACTGCGGTCGCATCCAAGCGTCGCCACGGCAACCCGGCAACGTATCCAAAAACTGGCGACGCAACTCGGCTACCGGCCCGACCCCGAAGTCGCCCGGCTCATGGGACGCCTCCGCACCAGCCGCCTCGCGGGAGCCGAAGTCATTGCGTGGATCACCGCCGAACCCACGCGCGACGGCTGGCGACGCTCGCCAGCCAGCGCCGCGATCTTCGCCGGGGCGGAGACGCAGGCGCGACGGCTCGGCTATCGCCTCGAACCATTCTGGCTGCGCGAACGCAACATGACGCCCGCCCGCCTTGGCGGGATATTGCGCAGCCGCGGCATTCGCGGCGTGCTCGTCGCCCCCATGCCCAAGTCCGGCACATGCATCGACGCCGATTTTGGCTGGGAACACTTTGCCGCCGCCTGCTGCGGATTCTCGCTCGCCCAACCACGCCTCCACCGCGCATGCAGCCAGCAATACCAGACGCTCGGCATCGCCTGGCGCGAACTCACCCAACGCGGATACACGCGCATCGGTTTTGTCCTCTCCATCGAATCCAACCAGCGCACCGACGGCATGTGGCTTGCCAGCTTCCTCGCCCGCCAGCACTCCCCTGCCCTTCCCACCACCGCATCCGCTGCCCCCGTATTCACGCCAGCCAACGTCCCGCCGCTCGTCATGGACGGATGGGAACCGGCCAAACTCCTTGCCTGGTTCCGCGAACACCAGCCCGATGCTCTCATTGGCGGAGCCGCCGATGCCGCCCTTTTGCGCGCCAACGGAATCCGCATTCCCGAAGACTGCGCCTTCGCGCACATTAACATCATCGGGCAACCCGCGCCCGTCGCGGGAGTAAATCACCACATGCCCGAACTCGGCGCCGCCGCCCTCGACCTCGTCATCGAACAACTCAACGCCAGCCAAACCGGTCTCCCCGCCGTTCCCAAAATGGTGATGGTCGATTGCGCTTGGAACGAGGGCCCCGGCGTTCCTCCAAAACCACTGAAAATTTAACCACAAAGACACCGCGGCACAGAGAATCTTAGAGCGGCAGAACCGCAACCGAAGCAAGCGAAGGAAGATTGACTCACGCAGAGACGCAAAGGCGCAGAGAAGAAACTGATTTTTGGGAGGTTCTAAAAATTCATTTTTGCACAGAAGAGAACCAAGAAAACGAAGATAAAGACAGGGAGCATAACTTGTTTAATTTATTTATTTTCAATAGGTTATTAAAAACAAAAATTCCATTTCAATTGATTGTCTTCGTTTTCTTCGTTACCTTCTGTGCAATTTTTAGAACCTCCCTTTTGTTGTTTGTTTTCTCTGCGCCTTTGCGTCTCTGCGTGAGATTTCTTCTGCCTCGTTCCATAGGAAAATCATGCTCTTCTGTGCACGATTTTTCAGGATAGTATCACAAAATTCTTACCCACGTGACTCTGTGGTGATTTTCCGTCCTCGTATTGTTACGCTAACAATCCGGTAACCTTGCCACTCCCCCCCCTCCTCCCCCTGCTTGCCTCCATGCCATCCCACACAACTCGTACAACCGCACCCGCCGACACCGCGCTTAAACTCCTTGCCCGCTGGGCACGCGCCGCCGAAACCGACTGGACCGACATCCCCACGCCCTCCGGACAACCCGCGCACGGCACCTACGGCACCGGTTACGACGGCTGGGGCGTGCAGACCCAGCAAAAATACGCCTCCGCCCTCGCCACACTCGCCACCCTTGGCGGTCGCATCCAATTTCCCGATACATCCTGGGCGCTCGACCACGCCCTCGCCGCGCTCCGCTACAACCTCGCCTCGCACAAAAGCGCCCCCGTCCACTGCACCGACAACTCCAAATGGGGCCACACCTGGATCAGCGCCCTCGGCGTCGAGCGCATGATGTTTGGCGTGCAACTCCTCCAACCCCACTTCACCGACGCCGATCATGCCGCGCTCCGTGCCATGCTATGCAGCGAAGCCGACTGGCTCCTCACCGACTACCACCGCGGCCCTGAAAAACGCATCACCGCCACCCGCTGGAATCACGAAGGCGGCAACGATCCCGAATCCAACATCTGGAACGGCGCCCTCCTCTGGCGCGCCTCCGTCATGTATCCCGATCACCCGCGCGCCGCCGACTGGCAGGAACGCGCCCACACCTTCCTGATGAACGGCGTCAGCGTCGCCACCGACGCCACCGACACCCGCATCGTTGCCGGAAAACCCGTCCGCGAACGCTACATCGGCCCCTGCTTCTTCCCCAACTACGCACTCGATCACCACGGGTATTTGAACGTCGGATACATGACCATCTGCGTAAGCAACGCCGCCATGCTTCACCTCGACCTGAAGGCCGCCGGACTTCCCTGCCCCGAATCGCTCCACCATCACCAGGCCGATCTCTGGGCCGTGCTCCGGCAAATGATCTTCGACGACGGCCGCCTCGCCCGCATCGGCGGCGACACCCGCGTGCGTTACGCCTATTGTCAGGAATACCTCATGCCTGCGCTCCTCTACGCCGCCGACCACCTCGGCGACCCTGCCGCGCTCGAAAAACTCCCGCCCCAACTCGCCCGCATCACCCGCGAAACCGACGCCGACCCAGCGACCACTCCCGACAACGCATATTTTTACGGTGCCCGCCTTGCCGCCCTCCGCCGCCAGAGTCCGCTCTACTACACGCGCCTCGAATCCGACCGCGCCTGCGCCCTCGGCATGATCGCCACCTACGCGCCCGCCGTAGGGGCTTCGCTTGCGAAGCCCGCGTCCGCGAACGATGCCGCAAACGCTCCTGTCGCCGTGTCCGTGAACGCGGGCGTCGCAAGCGACGCCCCTACGTGGTCCGAACCCGAGCACGGTGCCGCGCTTCACCGCAGCGCCACGCGTTTCGCCTCATTTTCCTGGCGCGCCTTCAACCTCGCGCAGGGCCTCTGCCTGCCGCCCGACGACGGCCACCTCGCCGAGTGGGAACACAACCTCGGCGGACTCGTCGAATTTTGCCACCACCCGCATCCCACGCACGGACAATGGAAGCTCCACCGTCGCGTCAACCGCTACCATGTGGACGCCATCGACGGCGGTTTTGTGACCTGTGGATCTGTTTACGAAGGCGTCGATCTCCTGCTTGCGGAAAGCTGGAGCGGCACCGACTCCGCCCTGCACCAAGTCGCCTTTGCCGCGCTGCCCGACAACCACACGGTCGTCGCCATGCACTACTGCCGCATGGGCAATCGCCGCGGTTACGTTGCCTCGATCAAGGGCCTGCACCTCAACGTCCCCAACGACCTGTTTAACGACTACCGCCGCCAACTCCACACCGCCGCTGGCGGACTCACGCTCACCGCGCCCGCCACGCAAGAGGAACTGCGTCCGCTCAACAGCCGCTGGGTCAACATCGACAACCGCATCGGAGCCGTGGGTATTTACGGACCGGATACGACTCAAAACACGCTTACCCTCCACCGCGCGCCACACCGCCGCGCCGGGGCCATGCGCTCGCTCCACGTCGAACACATTTGCTGGCCCTGCGAGTTCGGACCGAAAAAATTCGAGGCTGGCGAAGTGATCCTCGACGCTGGCTGGGCCTCGCTCGCCTCCGTGGACGCCGCGCAGACAGCCGCCTTTTCCCGTGCGCACGACGCCGCGGCCGCGCACATCCGTATCGACAATTCAACGACGACCATCCGCGCCCTCCGCGTCACCGGGCAGGACGGACGCGCATGGATATTCGCCGCCAACTTCGGCGGGCAACCCGCCACGCTGTCCGCCGCACAACTCGGTCTTGCGAACAAGACCGGTGGCATTCCGTCCATCGTCCTTGACGCCGGCCACGCCCGCCTGCTGGCGGCGTGAGTCACAACGCCACACGCCAGCGCACGAGGACGAACCGCTGTTTGTCCGCGATGCGCACCACCAGCGCGCGTCTGCCGCATCGGCCTTCGTCCTGATCGGCACCCGCGAGCTCCGCGCTCCCCTGCCCTGCCAGCGTTTCGGGCGCGGCGACTGTTTTCCATGCGGGCAATGTCGCGGGCAATGCAATCCGCGCCTCGTCGGCGGGAGCGAGTTCGCGGAACACGAGCGCATAAAGCCAGTCGCCGCCGTCGCCTTGCGCGAGAGCGGGTCCGTCGCACCACGACACGAAACCCGTCCACGAAAACCCATTGGGCGCCGCCCCCACAGGCAGCACCTGGCCGTGGTGGAACGCCTCACGATGCTCCTTCCACACCGCGATCAACGGCGCCCACGCACGCACGACGTCAGCGGGGATTTTTGAATTTTCAAACCACGCCAGCGGCGACGCCACCATCGTGACCGCGAAAAGATACTCCGCCGGATACGCCGACGGACGCAGCGGATCGTCGCCGTAACGCTCCACGTTGCGCGACGGGTTGAGAAACTCCAACCGCAGGCGCGACGGCAACACCCACGACGACAAACTCCACACCGCACGCAGCGTCTGGTGCGGATGATAATTGCCCCAATCCGTGTATCGGTTTTCCAAGAACAAAGTCCCGCCCGGAACGCGCCCCCAGTAAGTGGTGCGATGCTCCGCCGTCGCGTCGAAATCAAACAAGATGCGCCCGCCGCTCTCCTGCTGCACGCGCTCGCAAAACGCGTTCATCCGCTCCTCGCTCTCGCGCGAATGCAGTTTCATGGCGTCGAGTTTGAAGTGCTCCACGCCATGCGTCCGCCACAGATACAAAATCTGCGCGGCATCGCGCTCCCAGTTCTTCATGTTGTTCGACGAATCCGGCGCGTACCACAACCCGATGCGCACACCCGCCTCTCGCGCCGCCTGTATCACCGGCTCCAGACCGCGCGGAAAGCGCACCGGATGCGGTTTCCAAAACTCCGGGTCTGCCGCCCAAAAACCATTCCACACACCCTGATTGCGTTGCGCGGCGGTGTTGGACGTCGCACCCTTTTCCCAGCCATCGTCCAACTGCACGACCTCGACGCCCAGCGCCCGCGCCGCCGCGATTTCCTCCAACATAAATGCCTCGCTGATCCGATCGCCCCGCCCACGGTCGCCCCATGTATTGGACAACAGAATACCATCGCGCCCGGGAATCCACTCGTGCAAAGCCCGCTGGAACTCGTGCAACGCCGCCGTTGCCCCCGCCTGTCCGCCCGCATACGCCACCCGGGCCAGCGCGTATCCACCGGGAAATGCCGACGCGGTCAGCGCGCCGTTGTGAAATGCAAACGAGAAATCCGCCGCCGCGCTCCAGGCATCGCGCACATGGCGTAGTGGCGCGAGCAATACCCAGCAAAAACCTTCCGCGCCCGCGCCCATGTCCGTTGCAGGATCTTCGACGAGCACAAGATTGGTTTTCAGCGCGAGCGGACGTTCCGATGGATGCATCATCCATTCGCGCACGGCGGTGAAATTGGAGTAATGATCCGTCTGGTCCATGAACTGCACATCGCGCACCAACACATGCGAAGAACGCAAAGCCACCGGCGTCAGATTCCCCGCCTCCGTGCCTGCGCCTTTGTGCGAAGCGACACCATCGGCCTCGATGCCATCCGCCTTGGGTTCTGCGACCGACGATGCCTCCTCGGCCTTTGTCTGTGCTTCCGAGGAAGACACCTGCATCACCGCACCCGCCACGTTTGGGAATATCTGGAATTGATAACTCCGCCACGCATTCGCATCGGAGTTTTCCAAGCGCAGCCCGGCCAGCAACGCCTCCGTCTCACACGCACAGACTCGCCCCGGCGCGGATGTAAATTGCGCCCGCCACGACGAGGTCGCAGCATTCGGTGCATCCGGTGTATCCGTTTTTTCTGACACCTTCGCCGGTGCAATCCACCCCCCCCCCCCCCCCTCCCCGGTCGCGCCCTTGCGCTGGAACGACAACAGGCGCAAGCGTCCGTCGTTTTCGGACTGCCAGCTCTCGGTGAAGAGAGCATTGCCAATGGTGAGAACGCCGGCATCCCAGCGTGCAAAACAAGAGGAGAGAGGGTTCATGCGGAATAAACGGTAAAATCAGAGAACAGTGTTCACGGCGTGCCGTTCACTGTCCACAATCTACTTTATGTATTACGACGCGCACAATCACCTGCAGGACGACTGGCTTGCTCCGCACCTCGACCGCATTGAGACTGCGCTCGCAGCCCTGCCGCTCGGCTGTGCCGTCGTCAACGGCACCTGCGAAGCCGACTGGCCCCGCGTCGCCGCACTCGCCCGCCGTTACCCTTGGGTGCGTCCCAGTTACGGTCTGCACCCGTGGCACGCGGGCAACCGTTCGCCGGACTGGTTTCGCACGCTCAAAACCTTTCTCGACGCCGACCCGCGCGCCGTCGTGGGCGAGATCGGCATTGACCGCTGGATACTCGACAGCGCCCGTCCCGACGATCCCCGCCTTGCCGGACTGCGCCGCGCGCCGCTTGCCGAGCAGGGCGAGGTCATGCTCAAGCAACTCGCTCTCGCCTGCGATTGTGAACAAAATCGCCCCGTCACGATCCACTGTCTGCAAGCCTGGGGTGCGCTCGAAGGCGTGCTGCGCCACGTTGCCCTGCCTGCGTGCGGCTTCCTGCTCCACGCCTACGGCGGCCCCGCCGAGATGATCAAAACTTTCGCCGACCGCGGCGCATATTTTTCGTTCAACGGCTCTTTTCTCGATCCGCGCAAGGAACGCCAGCGCGCCGTCTTCAAGTCCGTGCCATTCGATCGCCTCCTCATCGAAACCGACGCTCCGGCCATGCCGATGCCGGTCTTGTGGCGCACGCACAAACTCCCCCATGCCGCCGATGGCACTCCGGTCAACCACCCCGCCAACATCGAAGCCACCTACGCCGGCCTCGCCGCCCTGCTCGGCATTCCGCTCGAAAAACTCGCTGCGCAGGTCCGCGAAAATTTTGAGCGATTGTTTGGCTGATCGGCCTTTCCCTCTCACATCAAAATCGTTGCGCCGTTGCGGGAAATTTCACGGTGGAGGTCCGAGGCTGGCGTGGGGGTGGAACTCAGGGAAAATTCTCACGGTTGTGCGCGTGATTTTGCGACCGGAAAGGCTGGCAAGAATGAGCCGGAAAACCGCCCTCGCCAATTTGTCCGGAGAACGATGGTAGCGGGCAGGTGCGGGCGTCACAAAATCGAGCGCCGCATCTTCATCGCGGCTGATGAGAGAAATATCCTGCGGGATGCGCAGCCCGCGGCTGTGCAAGTAGGTCAGGACCGCAACCGTGTGCAGGCCGCGACATGAAAAAATGCCGGTCGGTCGCGGTTCTAGCGCAAGCAAGTGATCCACGCTGGCGCGAATGCCATCAGGCGTGCTGTCGTGGCGGATGATATCAACTTGCACCGACGCTTGCTCGTGTTGCGCGACGACAGCGGCGGCGGGAGGGGGGGGGGGGGGAGGAGAGAAGGAGCCACTTGCATTGGCATTCATTGATCCTGCGCGAAAACCGTCTTCGGTCATGCTATCACCGGCGAGGCCAAGGCGAGGCATGAGGAGCGCGATGCGGCGGTGTCCAAGTCGGCGCAAGGTGTGCGCGGCGTGACGTGCGGTGGCGTGGTTGTCGAGATCGACCGAGAGACTGGCCTCGGCGTGGTAGGCGGAACCAAAAACGATGTGGGGAAGTTTTTGCGCGAGGAACCATTCTTGTATTGTCCGCGTGGATGACCACAGCAGCCACACGTCCGCAGCGACTTCGGCAGTGAGACGCGCGAGCGCACTAGCGACATCCTGCGCGTAACATGAGGGACGGACTTCGATGGAAAATGTCATGCCGCGTCGGGCGAGCAGCTCGCGCAAGCTCTCCAGTTGCAGCACGACGAAGGGGTCGATTTTTTCCACGGGTCGTGGCGAAATCATCACGACAACAGGTTGTCTCGCAGTGGTGCTGGAATGTGAACGGCGAGCGGGACGCGTCACGATTTCGCGTCGCAAGCCGTGCGCGGTGCGCAGGCGGCCTTGTTTTTCGAGTTCGGCGAGTGCGGCGCGAAGCGTGGGACGGCTGACTTGAAAAAGGGTTGCGAGCTGGCGTTCGCCTGGGAGCTGTTTCGTCCAGCGTCCGCACTGGAGTTCGTCGGAAATTTTTTGTGCGACGAGCGCAGCCAGTGACGCGCGATTCACAGCCAGCGAATTAGCGTTTGCCCCCCCCGGGGGGGGGGGGGGGGAGGAGGACTGTCTGGTTGCTCGCCGGGGCATGACTGCCATCGGTCTGGCTTTGCTGGCGTGGCGTCAATGCTGTTCAGCCAAGACCAACCGCGAAAGGTCGCAGATAAATCTAAAAACCGTAGTTGAAACCACGGATTTCACAGATGAACACCGATTACCAATGCATTGTGAATCTCCAGAGCATTTTCAAAAAATCGGTAGTCATACCTATCTGGTAGGGAGGCCTTTGTGCCCTCTGCCGAGGGCAGCCCTTCGGGCCATCGCCTTCGGCGATGCCATCTGCGCGCTGCTGCGCTCCGTCCGAGGCCTCCGCCGTGCGTGGTTTTTGGGTAACGAAACTCATAGGGGTGGTTCTAAAAATCAGAAATTACACAGAGGTCACAGAGAAGGCACAGAGTTTAGGGAGGACAAAACGACTTTGCTCCTTTTTTCGTAAAAATATTATTTTATTTATAATAAATGAATTACAGAGACATTCATGGTTCTTCGACGTTTTCGGTGGATAGACGAGAGGTGGCGCGGCAGCGCCCGTAGCGCAGGCATCTTGCCTGCAATCCAAATAGATTGCGCGAAGCGCGGTGACATTTGCTGCGTTTAGTTTTGGGAAGCAGCGCTTCGCGCCATCGACTCGATGGCAGGCAAGATGCCTGCGCTACGGGCGCTACCGCGCCAACTCCCGTTATATCAACTTATCGAGTTTCCACTGAAAACGTCGAAGAACCACATTCATTCGCGAGAAAAATGTCCTTCCACCGGACAGGCCTCCCCAAACTCTGTGCCTCCTCTGTGTAATTTTTAGAAGTTCCCATAGGTAGTTGGAGCGTGGTTACGGAGGACTCGGAGAGGCCTCCCTACCGTTAAGACAACGACGCGGTTGAGGTCACTGCCAATACACGTTGACCGAGTGCGGTTCCAGACGCAGGGGACGCGTTAAATCGGCAGGACGGGCGGCGTAATGGCCGGCTTCGTTGATCGTGGCATTTTGCCAGACTGCGGGAGGCACTGCCGAGGGCGAGTGGGCTTGCTGGAGTGTCACGGTTTGCACAGCGGCGGTGCGGTTGACGAGGATGAGGGTGCGTGGAGGGTTTGTTGTTTTTGTATCCGAAGCGTCGTTACGCGTGGCGAATGAAACGACGGCACGGGGGGCGCTTGTCTCGGTGGCGACGATGGTGCCGGTGAGGAGTGTATTGAAATAATGATACACGTGGGCGGCGGGACGAAGGCGGGATTGGTTGTCCATCTTGCCGTACACGCCATCGCGATCATTCCATGCGTTGGCCGCAGTCATGTCGGCGACTTGCGCAAAGGCGATCATCGCAAGGGCGTCAAACACGGCACCTTTGTGGTCGGTCATGCGAGTGTCCTTGATACGCCAGTTGTAACAGATGTTGTATTCGTTGAGATGGATTTCCAAGGGACGAGCGGGAGCTTTTCCGTTCGATGGAAAACGGGCGGGGAGGATTTTTTTGAGGCGGCGAATCACGTCGGCGGTGTCCTCTGCCATGACTGTGGTTTTGTCATAGATGACTTGGTCGGGATCGTCCGCGTTGCCAGAGGCGTAGTGGTGAAAGGAGAGGAAATCGAGTTGGTCGGCAGCGAGGCGGGCGAATTTGACAAGGGGTTCGGTGGGGAGCGGATTGCAGGCGGCGGGACCGCCGATTTTGATGGTGGGGTCCACGGCGCGCATGGCGGCAGCGGCGGCGTTGTAGAGGGTGGCAAGGGCAGCGACGTCGGGTTGCTTGCCCTCCGCTGGTTTGCGCCAGTAGGCGAAGTCTCTTTCGTTGGTTACTTCCCAATAGCGAACGGCGAATTTTTGGTCGATGTTGACGAAGCGCACGAGGTCGGCGCAGAGGCGGGCGAAACGGTCAATTTTGTCGGAGTCGAGGCGTCGGTCTTGGTCGGTGTCGTAGTCGGCGGGCCAGGAGTTGATGTTGATCATGCGATCGGTGCCGGGCGGCGGCACACCTGCGCGGAGTGAGGCGGCGATTTGTTCGTATTTCCAATCGTCGGTGGCGGGGTCGTACCAGGTGCGGACGAGTCCGGCGTTGTGAAGACGCAAGAGTCGGGGGGCCATGTAAGCCATGCCGTCGTGCCAGCGGGGATCGGATTGGGCGGCGAGGCTGCTGGCTCGGAAATTGTTGAGCGAAAAAAGGCGCGGTTCCACGGGTCCGCGCCTCTTGTTCCAGTCGATGCTGACGGTGGCTTCGCCGGGGTCGGTGGATTCGGGCGCGAGCGTCGCGCCAGTGGCGCGTGCAACCGCGGCGGCGGCATCGGGTGCGTCTGTGGTGAGGTCAGTTTTGGTGGCGGCAGCGCGGGGGGGGGGGGAGGAGGACGGGACGCCGGGCGGAGTCCAAGCTGCGTCGGTCGTGATGACAATGGCATCAAGGCCACTCTTTTCATCGAACTTGGTGTCGCATTGAAAGATCACGGTGGAGCCGAGTTGGGAGCGTTCAAATGTTCCTGCCTTGCGCCACGCGAATGCGGAGGGATTGCGGGTCCAGTTCCAAGGGAACTCCGTCATTTTGGCGGCGCCGTCCGGCTTGGTTTTCATCTGAATCGCCAGTCCCCGATAACGTATCCACACATGCAGCGTGTTGCCACCGGATGGAACGGCGGCGCGGGCCAAGACTTGGTAAGCTTTGGTGACTCCGACATAGCGACCCGTGATGGCCGTCGGGTCCTCCCGAATGACAGGAGCCTTGTCGATAACTGCCGCGCCGAAAACAGCCGTGGTGTCTTTGTCCGGCACCGAAGGGGGTTCAATGGCCTGGGCGCTTGCGGTTCCGCACAAAGCAATGGCTAGAAAACTCGTAATGGAAAATAGAATACGGATGGGGGACATGGCAAGAGTTGGGTTGGTTTTCAGGTGGAGAGGAATGGATGCGTTAATTGAGCCAATAAAAATTCACGCTGTGCGGAGCGAGCGTAACGGGAGCGGAGAAGGGCGAGGCGGGAGCGGGAGTGGCGGGAGCAGCGGGGCGGGGACCGCCGGCGTCGATGACGGCGACTTGCCAAGAGCCAGAGCCAGTCCGCGCAGGCGACTCGGTGAGCGTGACGGTTTGTTTTCCATTGGTGCGGTTGACCAACACGAAGGCGGGGCGGCCTTCGTTGCCGTCGGCAATGGCGAAGGGCACCACGGCTTTGTCCGCGCTTGAGGTGGCGGCGGCGGGGCGACCGGAAAGAAGTGTATTGAAATAATGATACACGTAGGCACCGGGGCGGAGGTTACCCAAGGCGTCCATCTTGCCATAGAAGGGTTCCATGGAATTCCAAGCGTTGGTGGCAGTGAGGCCGGGGACTCGTGTGTAGGCGATGAGGGAGAGGGCGTCGAAGACCGCGCCTTTGTGATTGATCATGCGGGGCTCGGGTTTGCGCCAGCTGTAGCAGATGTTGAATTCGTTGAGGTGAACTTCGAAGTCCTTGCCGGGGAGCGCGGCGTGCAGGCGGCGAATGAGTTCCCCGGCGTCGTCGGCCATGACGAGCGCTTTTTCGTAAATGACTTGGTCGGGATCGCTGCTGTTGCCGGTGGCGTAGTGGTGGAAGGAAAAGAAATCGAGATTGTCGCGGGTGAGCCGGGCGAACTCGACCAGCGGTTCCATAGGCAAGGGGCTGCAGGCAGCGGGGCCGCCGACTTTGACAGTAGGATCGACGGCACGGATTGCAGCGGCAGTCGTGTTGTGGATGCGGGCGAGAGCAGCGACGTCGGGCTTGTTGCCGTTGCGGGGTTTGCGCCAATAGGGCATGTCCTTCTCGTTGGTGATTTCCCAATAGTGGATGCCGACCTTCATCTCGATATTCACGAATCGAACGAGGTCGGCGTAGAGGCGGGCAAAGTCATCAACGCGGTCGGGGTCGAGGCGTCCGTCTCCGTCGGCGTCGTAGGAGGCGGGCCAGATGTTGACGTTGTGCATGCGAAGCGTGCCGGGGGGGGGACGGCTTGCCTCGAAGGTGGCGCGGACTTTTGCGTAATCCCAAGTGCCGGTGGATTCGTCGAACAAGTAACGAGCGAGGGAGGAGCTGTGGTGGCGGAGGAGCGGCGGCTTCATGAGGGCGATGCCAGCCGCCCAAGGGCGATCGTCGTCACGGCGTTTGTAACCGTTCATTGAATACAGGAGCGGGGGGACGCGTTCGCCGATGCGGTTCCAGTCGATCGAGACCGTGGCCTCGCCGGGTTCGGAGGTTTCCTCAATCACGGCGACTTTCGCACGCACGGTGGCGTTGGCGGCGTCGGGCTCGTCGGGATTGAGCTGCGGCTGCGACGCGACGGCGGGAGCGGCGGCGCGCAGGACCGAGGTCAGGAGGCAAAGGCCGACGAACGCGACCGTGTTACAGGGGAACGAAAAACGTGTCATGAGCAGGGAGCGGCGTCAGTCCAGCCAATAGAAATTCACGCTGTGCGGAGCGAGCGTGACGGGAGCAGAGAAGGGCGAGGCGGGAGCGGCGGGGTGGGGACCGCCAGCGTCGATGACGGCAACCTGCCAAGAACTAGAGCCGGTCCGCTCGGGCGATTCGGTGAGCGTGACGGTTTGTTTTCCATTGGTGCGATTGACCAGCACGAAGGCGGGGCGGCCTTCGTGTCCGTCGGCGATGGCGAAGGGCACCACGGCTTTGTCCGCGCTCGAGGTGGCGGCGGCGGGGCGTCCGGAAAGGAGTGTATTGAAATAATGATACACGTAGGCGCCGGGGCGGAGGTTGCCCCGCTGGTCCATCTTGCCATAGACGCGGTCCATGGCGGCCCAGGCGTTGGTGGCGGTGAGGCCGGGGACGCGTGTGTAGGCGATGAGGGAAAGGGCATCGAAAACCGCGCCTTTGTGGTCGCGCATGCGCAGTTCGGGCACACGCCAGCTATAGCAAATGTTGAATTCGTTGAGGTGATATTCGATGACCTTGCCCTGCATCACGGCGTCGATCCGGCGGATGAGATTTCTGGCGTCGTCGGCCATGACGAAGGCTTTTTCGTAGATGGTCTGGTCGGGTTCGTTGCTGTTGCCGGTGGCGTAGTGGTGGAAGGAGAAGAAATCGAGGTTGTCGCGGGTGAGCCGGGCGAACTCGACCAGCGGTCCCTTGGGCAGGGGACTGCAAGCGGCGGGGCCACCGATTTTGACGGTGGGATCGACGGCGCGGATGGCGGCGGCAGTCGTGTTGTGGATGCGGGCGAGAGCGGCGACGTCGGGCTTGTTTTCTTTGCGGGGTTTGCGCCAGTAGGGCATGTCTTTCTCGTTGGTGATTTCCCAATAGCGGATGCCTGCCTTCATCTCGATGTTCACGAAGCGAACGAGGTCGGCGTAGAGGCGGGCAAAGTCGTCAACGCGGTCGGGGTCGAGGCGACCGTCCTGGTCGGCGTCGTAGGAAACGGGCCAGATGTTGACGTTGTGCATGCGAAGCGTGCCGGGGGGGGGGCGGCTCGCCTCAACGAAGGCGCGCACTTTCGCGTAATCCCAAGTGACGCCCGTTGGGGTGTCGATGAACCAGGAGCGCGCGAGGGAGGAACTGTGGTGGCGGAGGAGCGGCGGCTTCATGAAGGCCATGCCGGCGTTCCACGCGGGGTCGGGCTGGCGTCGAAGGCCGTTGAGCGAATACAGGAGGGGGGAAACGCGTTCGCTGGTTTTGCTCCAGTTGATCGTGACTGTGGCCTCGCCGGGTTCGGAGGTCTCTTCGATCACGGCGATTTCCGCCCGCACGGTGGCATTCGCGGCGTCTGGTTCGTCGGCATTGAGCTGCGGCTGCGGCGCGGGTTGGGCGGGTTGGCGGGGGGGGGGGGAGGCGGTGGCGAGGCAGGCGAGCAGGCCTGCCGTCGCCGCGAGGAGGAGGCGGGGGAAGATCATGGGATCAATTAAGCCGGGTTTAGCGCGTGCGGCGGCGGAGGACAAGGCCGAGTGCGAACGCCAGAGAAGCCGCAAGGGCCGCGATGGCGGAGGGCTCCGGAATGGCGGCGGCGTAGAGTTCGCCGGTGGCGCTGTCGAACTGCGCCGCACCATAGCCGGAGAAGACCACGCGGGAGAGGGCGGTGGTGTCCCAGCCGGAACCATTGGTGAAGAAGATGGAGGCGTCGTCGCTCCAACCGGTAACGGTGAGTGTGCCGGTGATGGAGGAGAGGCTGGCGAAGGTGAGGGAGCCGGCTTTCCCGTCGAAGTCGATCGTGCCGCCGGCCGCGCCGACGGTGAGCGCACCGAGCGTCTCGGTGAATGCGCCCGCCTCGAACACGCCGCCGGCGAAGGCGAGCGCGGTGGCGTCGGCAATCTGGTTGGAGGCGGCGAGGCGGAGGGTGCCGGTCGTGTTGACGGTGACGGAGCCGCCACCGATGGCGTCGGTGCCCGCAGTCTTGGCGAGCACGAGCGTGCCGTCGATCGCGATGGGAGTCACGCTGGTGTTGGGTCCGGAGCCGGAGAAGCGGACGATGCCGGCGCCGTCGATCAGCACCTTGGTGCCGGTGGCGGAAACGTTGGAGTCGCTGATGATGCCGCTGAGAGCGAGGGTATTGCCAGCGGCGGCATAGAGGCGGTAGGTTTGGTTGGCGGTTGCTCCGTTCTCGTTGAGGAGAACCGAGCCACTATGGGTCGCGGTGCCCGTGCCGGCAAAATCCGCGCCGAAGGTCAGGGTCTTGCCGGTCACCCCGTCACCACGAAAGGTGAGTGCGGCACCCACGGTGAGTGCGGCTTTCGAGAGGTAGATTTCGCTGCCATTACCAAGAAGCTGGAGCTTGATGCCCGATCCCCCCGTGGCGCGATGGAGATTGATACGACCGCCGTTGGCTTGATAGTTGTTAGCGCCATTCTGGCTCGCCGTATCGTAGTTAATCGTGGCTCCCCCTGACGCGATCAAGTTGGTGAACAAGGTGAAATTGCTGAACGAACCGGTAAAGTTGACGACACCACCGCCTGTGACCGTAAGGTTGCCGCCGGTCGCGACGGTCTTGCCGATAGTGGATGCAAACGTGAGCGAACTGCCAGCACTCACATTGAGCATGGCGGAGCCGGCAAAGTTAACCCTCGTGGAAAAGGTCTGGAGGTTCCCCGACGAGTTGGAAATCGTCGCGCCGCCGGTGCTGATTCTGTTTAGCGTGAGTATCGCGCCGGAGAAGGTATAACTGCCCGCGCCTGCGACGAACTCCAAGCTGTCGAGGGTCGTGTCCGTGCCGATGGAGACGGCCTTGTTGATAACGTCGGCATTGAAGCGGGCAATGTCGGTGGTCGCCGTGCCGGGAGGCGTATCGGTGCCTGTCCAATTGGTGGCGGTAGCCCAGTTGCCATCGGTGGCACCGGTCCAGATGTGGGTATTTTGAGCGGAGGCGGTGACGGCGGCGAAGGCGAGCATCGTGCCGAAAATGACCAGAGACAGGACAGAGAAGTCATGCAGGCGGAAGGGTGTGTTTATGGTGGTCTTCATGATGTATGATTGTCGGGGAGTGTTTTTGGTTTTGCCTCGGGGCAACGTCGCCCGGAGAGAGAAATCGCATCAAACCGTAGCAGCGCACGATGGGACGTCCACCGCGCGTCTCCGCTCACTGGTGCGGAAAATAATGGCACGGTTTCGTGATGTCTTCGATTGAAGAGGCGAAGGTGCGTTTTTCTTGGGAGTGCGGTGATTCATCACCGCTTTGGGCGATGCGATTTATCGCGTCGCCTCATGGGGGGAGTGGGCGGGCCGTTAAAACGGCCCATCATAGCGGCGATGAATCGCCGCACTCCAAGGCTAACAGGGAGGGGGGGGGGGGGGGCGGCGGCGGCGGGGACGGAAGAACTTTGGACGGTTGACTCGGGGCAACAACGAGGGAGTGTTTTGTCTGTTTATCCGATTCGCCGTGAACACCGCGTCCGTCATGCGTTTATCGCCATCCCAAACCCGATCCCAGTCCCGCGTCCGGGGAAAGAGACTGAGCGCGCCGGTGTTGCAGGTGTCGGAGATCAGACGGCGGCTGGTTCCCTATTGTCAGACGCACGGAATTTTGAGGCTGGAACTGTTTGGTTCGGTGGCGCGCAATGAGGCGCGAAGCGGCAGCGATGTGGATTTGCTGGCGACGTTTTCTGAAAATCCCGGCCTGCATTTTTTCGTCATGGAGCAGGAGATGTCCCGCGAATTGGGCGCGCCTGTTCACCTGCTTTCACGGAGTTCGGTGGAGGAGATGACGAATCCCTTTCGCCGCGAATCCATTTTGTCAGACGCCCGCCCTCTCTACGATGCCAACGAGAAACGACAAGGTTGACACGTATTTGCACGACATGCTGGAGGCCGCGCGGTTGATCCTGCGGTATGTGGAGGGCGTGTCGTTCGATGAGTTTTGGGAGAACAGCGAGAAACGTGACGCTGTTTCATTGCGTCTGAGCGTGATCGGTGAATCAGCACACCGGATTCCTCCTGAGATTGAGGCGTTGTTGCCTGATGTCCCATTCAGGGAAATCCGTGGGTTGCGCAACCGGATCGCGCACGATTACGGGGCAATTGATTTTCGGATCGTCTGGAGTGTCACTCAACACGATCTCCGTCCGCTGGTGTCCGCGCTGGAACGGTATTTTGCCCGCGACACGCAATCGCCTCAGTCATCTTGTTCTCCGCGGTAATTGCGCGGATTCTGTCATGTCCTCCCCGATACCACCGCCCACGCTCCGTCAGGTCGCCGCAGCCGCAGGCGTGCATCACACAACGCTCAGCCGGGCCTTGCGCGGACACCCGGATGTGTCGAAGGCAAAGGCGGAGGAGTTGCGCGCGCTGGCCGCCCAGATGGGCTATGTGCCGGACCCGATGTTGCGCGCACTCGCAGCCTACCGCACGGGACGCAGGCCGGCGGCGTTTCACTCGGTGATCGCGTGGCTCAATCCGAGCATGACTCGGTCGGATTGGAAAGGGGTGCGGACTTACCGGTTGTATTTCGAGTCGGCGGCGCGGCGGGCCCGCGAGTTGGGGTTTCAACTGGAGGAGGTGACGTTGCCGAGCACAGACGCAAAAATGGTGCGGGTGACGTCGATGCTCAACGCGCGCAACATCACGGGCGTGATCGTGGGGCCGGTGCCGCGTCTGGAGGTGACGCTGGAGGCGATCGACTGGAGCCCGTTCTCCGCCGTACGCGTGGGTGAGTCGGTCAAGGTGCCGCGCTTGCACGCGATCACAGCGCACCATTCGCAGGGGATGCTGACGTTGATGCAGGAGTTGCGGATGCGCGGTTACCAGAGGCCGGGGTTGTTTTTGTCGAAGCACATGGACGAGCGCACGGGGCGGCGTTGGACAGGGTCGTTCTTGCGCGAGCAACTGCAACTGCCGGCAAAGAATCGGGTGCCGCCCCGCCTGTTCGAGAATGTGATGGCGGACATGGGGGAACTGACGGCGTGGCTCCAAAAGAACAGTCCGGATGTGTTAATCGCAATGGGTGAGCGAGCCTTGTTGCCGACGTTGCGGAGGCAGTGCGGATGGCGCGTGCCGGAGGATATCGGGCTGGCCGTGCTGGTGCAGCCGCCGGAGGAGGGCTTGCTCATGAGCGGCCTCGCGGAGAACAACATGGAGGTGGGCGCAGCGTCAGTGGATTTTCTGGTGGCGATGTTGAATCGTCAGGAACGGGGCGTGCCGAGGTTCCCGCAAACATTGCAAATCGACAATCAGTGGGTGGACGGGGGGACGTTGCGGGAACAGGTGCGCTGAAGGCGAGCGGGCGCGGGGGGGCAATGAGAACGATGAATTCAACGGCAAATCAGTAATTGTTCACGAGGTGTTTGTAACGGAGTTCGCCCACGGCGAAAGCCTTCGCATGTCCGTCAACAAACACAGCCTGCACCTTGCCGCCGTGCCGCCAGCTGAGGTGTGCGTTGCCTTGATCCCCTTCATCTTTCACGGCGGTCTCGGCCAGATTGATGCTGGAATTAACGGTTTGATCGTAGAAACCCCAGTCGCACACGCCGGGGTTGTTGGGGCCAGGGTTTACGGCACCATCGGCCACCATGATGACCTGCGAGGGACGTAACACACCAGTGACCTTAACTCGTTTGGTTGATCCGTCTGCTTTCTCCTGCGGCATGACTCTCGGATTGGCACTGTAATTAGTGCGTGTGGCCGTGGATGCATTGGGCTTCACGGATTCCTGCTGGCAAAAAAAGACGTCGTTGGAGCGTTTCTTTTCGGTAAGGGAGCGCGAAGCCAGATAGGAACTGATCTGATGCGACCAACGGCGATCCGCATTGTTTATATTAATGTAGCCGTAGGGATACTGATCTTTGTCATCCACGGCATAGAGTGTCACCGCCATGCCGATCTGGCGCAGGTTGCTCAAGCATTGTGCGGAGCGGGCGGACTGACGGACCTTGCCAACGGTGGGGAGGATGATCGCCGCCAGTATGCCGATGATGGCGATGACGGTGAGCAATTCGATCAGGGTGAAAGCGGAAGAAGCCGGACAGGCCGGGGATGGGATCTTAACAGGACTTTGTCCTGTTACCTGAGCTAGCTCAGGTCGCGCCAGATATTTTGGGGCTTTCGTTTTCATAGCGGGGGAAAAAGGGGGAGTCATAACTTTTCAGCAAAGGAACCTCGTTTACCCCAAACGTCCAGTGGCCTGTTCCGCTCACTGGTGCGCCCACCGCCCTGCCCTGTCTACATCCCCTGCCTACTCTATCGCTTCCTTCTCTTCCCTGACTCCCTCAACTCAATTGTAGCCATTCACCTAACTGGTAGGGAGGCCTCTCCGAGGCCTCCGTGAGCGTGGTGTGAGGAAGCGAGACTCATAGGTGGTTGGAGCGTGGTTTCGGAGGCCTCGGAGAGGCCTCCCTACCGTTAAGACAACGGCTACATCTCAACTAGGTAGGTCCGCTTCTTTGTGGGTCTGCCTGCATATGACCTGACCATTCCGGTAGTGTGCATGGACGAATCGAGCAAGCAACTGATTGGCGAGACGCCAGAATCAAACTCTTCCTCCTATACCCGAAATTATAACCTGATGGGACGCATCAGTTATAACGTTACAGGATACTGGGGCAGATCGGCGGGCAACGTCACGAGGCCGTCGGAGGCCGGGAGTTCCCGGGGAGCGGTGCCAGTTGCCTCAACGGTCACCTGTGTCACGTCCGCGGGCACCTGCACGGTGAGCGGCACTTGTTTTGCCAGCCAGCGGTCGAGTTCGGGCCAGCTCAGGGTGACGCGGACCTGGCCGTTGCGTGCGTCCGTGATGTTGTCGATGCGGACGTTGTCACGCAGCCAGCGCCAGAGAAACAACTGGCCTTGCGTCGCATACCAGGCGCCGGGCTGGCGTCCGTAACGGGCGAGGAAGGCGTCGAATTTTTGCCAGTCCGCCTCGGTGCGGATTTCGTAGGAGTGTCCCCAAAAATAGAATACGCCGCCGGGTTGCGACACGGCGCGCTGCCAGGCTTGTTCGAGACGGGCGGGCGAGGTGAGGAAATGCGCGTCGGTGACGAGGGCAAGCGGCTCGGCGTAGCCGGTGATGGTTTCGCCGCCGGTGCGCGTGGTGCGCCCGGAGAGGTAGCCGGCCTCGCGCACGCCGCGCAGCACGTAGTCGCCGCGCGCGTCGTAGGCAGGGACGTGGTTGAAGGGATACGCGAATGAAATCACGGGATGGCCGAGGGCGGCTTCCAGGCGCAGGCGCATTTGCAGGCACTCCGCGGCCCACTGCTCGGGGGCGAGGGTCCGGGCGTGCGGATGGTTGAGCGAATGCGAGGCGACTTCCATGCCGCGGCGTTCCAACTCGGCGAGAACGTCGGCTCGCCCGGACATTCCTCCAAACACAAAAAATGTCCCGCGGAAGCCATGTTTCTCCAGCGCGGCGGCGCAGCGTCGGTCATTGACCGCGCCATCGTCCCAACTGGTGACGACCGCGGTTTGCGCTCCACAAGGCAGGAGGGGAAGGGCAACTTGTCTTTTAATATCGGATACGCCGGCGTTGGTTGCAAAGGAGAGTGTGACGAGCGTCCGCCGGTCCGGGCTGGCAATGGTGAGCGGCGTGTTTTTGCGATCATACGGACGGCGGGGCTGGTAGGGGGGCACGGATTGCAAGACCGCCCCTTTGACGTTCATAGGGTTTATGTGGCCGACGCCGGGCGCGGCAGTGGAAGGGGGGGCATTGTCCGCAACGGAAGCGGGCCACTCAAGCGACACGGGGGCCTGATCAAGATAAACGTTCACGCGCCCGCGCCGGGACATGGTGGACATGGGCACGGTGATGCGTTCGCCGTCCGCGCCACTGAGGATCATCGCACCGGAAAGGGTGTCGTGAGCGGCGGAGGGAAAACGGAAGGCGGAGCTGATTTCCCAATTGCCGGGCGGCAGGCCGGGCGGCAACGCGGAGGTGGTCGTCTCCACGAGGAAGCCGAGCAGGCGCGGCGCGGTGGTGGCATCGGTGGTGGCATCAACCGGGGCGGATGCGACAGGTCCATCAATAGGTGTGAAGGTCACGCGGTGGATGGCGCGGATGGTCTCGGGCATGCGGCGTTGCGGACGCACTGCGAGCGGACGTACTTCGAGCGAGGCGAGCGGGGCTGCGCACCAGAGGCGCAGGCGAAACTGTCCGATGTCCTCCGCATTGGTGAGATTAAAGACCGGGGCGAGCTGAGTGCCGAAAATGAATCTTAGGCGAGCGGAGTCCTTGGGACGTTTGGCAAACTCGACTGTCATTTCCCACCAGCCAGGAGGGAGGGGGGCCGGCAGTTGCCATTTGTATCCGGTGTTTGGATCACTCGCCGACGACAGGCTGATGGCGCTGCGTCCGTCATCGAGCACAACTCTTTCCCCGCCGGTCGCACCGTCAGGTGTGAGCGTGATAGCCATGCCGGTCTGGCGCAGGTTGCTCAGGCCCTGCGCCGAGCGGGCGGACTGGCGCACGCGGCTGATGGCTGGAACAAGAATCGCCGCCAGAATGCCAGTGATGGCGATCACCATGAGCAATTCGATCAGCGTGAAGCCGGATGCCACTGGGGGGACATTCCGGCGGAAATCAGGTTGCTGGAGTGAAACGTTTTTTTTACGAGAAGAGTTCATGCGGGAGTGCGCGGGGGGGGGGGGGAGATGCGGGGTTATTTTTTCTTTTTCGGAGGGTTGGAGATGTTGATGGCTCTCGTGGACTGGCCGTATTCGTCCACTTCGACGGCATAGCCTCTTTCCATTTGCTGGAGCCAGTTCATGCGTCCGTTGTTGAAGTAGGCGGTGGCGGCTTCCTGACCGAGGGCGACGGTGACTTGGTTGCGCATGCTGGCGGCGAGGTTTTTGAGGGATTCTTTTTTTTGTTCGGCAGTCAGCGAGTCGTCGTTGGCGAGCTGTTTTGAGGAGGCAAGGGTGGAATCGCGCAGGTTGTAGAGTTGCGAGGCGGTGTTCTCAGGGAGGCCAAAGCGTTTGCTGGCGGCGACGAGTTGCCGGTAGTCGTTGTCTTGGGAACGCCGGTAATCGGTGTAACGGTCCTCGCCGAGCGTCTGGCGGATTTGCTCGTTGAGCTGTTTTTCCGCTTCCTGACGCTGCTTCCAGTAATCCTGATCGTGCCCGCGCGGACCGCTGCCGAACATGTCGTTGTCGCTGTAGCGTTCATCGAAGTTTTTCTGGAGGGAATAGATGGCGAGAAATTCGGATTCGCTGGCGTCGAATTGGGCCATTTTCCAGCGCAGTTGCTGGGTGGTTTGCGAATTGCGCAACTCGTATTGCTCGAATTCTTCCGGAGTGAGGAGCGCGGCGAGATCCTGCTTTTTGGAGTCCATGAGCATGCGCATGGCTTCGGCATCGGACGGAACTTGGAAGCTGCCAGTCTCGCGCCGGAGGTCGCTTATGAGTTCGTTGTAATCCTGCTCAACCTCCTGGATGGAGACGCGTTTTGCCTCGGGGAGGAAGGAGGTGCGGGGATCAACCCAGCCGCCATAGACGGCGGACTCGGGGTCTTTGCCGAGAAGGTTTTCGAGCGTGTCGCGGACCTCGCGTTGCAGGCGGCGGGCTTCGGCACGCTGCTCCTTGGTCTGGCGGTTGAACTGTGCTTCCCAAGGATTTTCCTTCCACCAGTTTTTGCTGAGGGTTTCGGGATCGGGCCGCGGCTGGAGCGTCTTCATGCGGTCGATGTAACGGCGCCAGACGATGCTGCTGACGATCATGCGCACGGTGCGGTCGTCAACGCCGGCGGCGCGAAAGACATCGCGCAGGGCCGCGGGATCGTCGCCGCGCAAGGCTTCGAGCACCGCGCTTTCGCTGATGGAAGCGGAGCCACCGGCACGGGCATTCGTGCTGGCTGCGGCGGAGCGGGCGGAACCGGCAACGCCGCCGGAAGGTTCACGGTGCGCCCGCCAGATGGAGCGGGCAATGAAAGCGGCATTGGCGGTGAGGGAAACGGCGAGAAAAATAACCGTGAGTTTCTTCATAAGGGGTGAAGGGCCAACGGCCACAATGCAGACGGGATGCTGCGGGACAAGAGGGGATTGGGCGGAAACGTCAGCCGGCCTTCCGGGATTTTTCTTTGGCTAGAAAACTTGCGCGCCCGCGGCAGGCGAATCTTGCTTGGTCCTTTTGCCGCATCCCTTTTCCAGAATGTCGAAACGCACACCGCCCAAAGACGAACAGCCCGAACTCCCTCTTGCCCAGAAGGCTGAGAACAGAAACCAAAACGCGAACCCAACAGCGCAAAACGACACGCCACACACACACGACATCGCCTTGCACACTCCCTCCCCCCCCCCCCCCCCCGGCGGCACCTCTCCGGACGACGCCGAAAACGTCGTTATCCCCGCCGCGCCCGAACCACCGAAAAACAACGACAACGCCCCGCTCGCCCACGCCTACAAAAACTGGTTTCTCGACTACGCCAGCTACGTCATTCTTGACCGCGCCGTGCCCCACATTGACGACGGCCTCAAGCCCGTGCAGCGCCGCATTCTGCACACGCTCTGGGAAAAGGACGACGGACGCTTCCACAAAGTCGCCAACATCGTCGGCGCCACCATGGCCTATCACCCCCACGGCGACGCCTCCATCGGCGCCGCCCTCGTTGCCATTGCCCAGCGCGGCTGGCTCATCGAACCGCAGGGCAACTTCGGCAACGCGCTCACCGGTGACGACGCAGCCGCGCCCCGTTACATCGAAGCCCGCCTCACGCCCTTCGCACGCGAAGTCCTCTTCAACCCCAAGACCACTCCCTGGCAACTCAGCTATGACGGACGCGCCAAGGAACCCGTGACGCTCCCCGCCAAGTTTCCCGTCTCGCTGCTCGAAGGCGCGGACGGCATCGCCGTGGGACTCGCCACCAAAATCCTGCCGCACAATTTCAACGACCTGTGTCGCGCGGCGATCAACCACCTCAACGGAAAAAAATTCCGCATCGTTCCCGATTTCGCCAGCGGCGGCATCGCCGACTTCTCCGAATACAACGACGGCGAACGCGGCGGAAAAATCAAAATTCGCGCCAAGATCGAGATCCGCTCCAAATACCTGCTCGCCATCACCGAACTGCCCTACGGCGCGACCACCGTGTCGCTCATCGAGTCGATCGTCTCCGCCAACAACAAGGGCAAGATCAAGATTCGCCACGTGGACGACAACACCGCCGACCAAGTCGAAATCCTCGTTCACCTCCCGCAAGGTTCCGACGCCGAGCAAGTCATCAACCAACTCTACGTTTTCACCGACTGCCAGATCTCAATCTCGCCCGCCGCCTGCGTCATCGAACAAGTCCCGGCCCGCACCGGCGACGACGGACGCGAAATCCCCGCGCAAGACCGGCCCATATTCACCGGCGTATCCGAAATCCTGCGACGCTCCGTGGACAAAACCGTGCAGCTCCTCAAACAGGAGCTCGAAATCAAACTCGGTGAGCTGGAGCAGCAATGGCATTGGGATTCGCTTGAACGCATTTTCATCGAGGAGCGCATTTATCGGCGTATCGAAAATTCAAAGACATGGGAAAACGTGCTTCAGGAAATCCGTGACGGCCTCAAGCCCTTCGTCAAAAAACTCCGCCGGGAAATCACCGAGGACGACATTACCCGCCTCACTGAAATCCGCATCAAGCGCATCTCCGCCTATAACCGATTCAAGGCCGACGAAGCCATCAAAGGCATCGAAGCCGACATCAAGCAGGTGAAGCACGACCTCGCCCACATCATCCCCTACACCATCGCCTGGTTCGAACGCCTCCAGGAAAAATACGGCAAGGGCCGCAAGCGCCGTACCACTTACGACGAGATCGAGCAGATCAGCGCCGCGCAGGTCGTGGCCGCCAACCAGCGTCTCTACGTCAACCGCGACGAGGGTTTTGTCGGGCTCAACTGGCGTCAGCACGAGTTCGTCACCGAGTGTACCATCCTCGACGACGTGCTCTGCATCATGGCCGACGGCACCATGAAAGTCGCCAAGGTGGCGGACAAGGTGTTCATGGGGCGCGACATCATTCACGTCGCGATCCTGCCCAAGGACGGCGACAAAAAATTCTACTCGCTGATTTATCAGGACAAGGAAAGCGGCAAGGCCTTTGCCAAGCGTTTCCAGATCGGCGGCGTGACGCGCGAGAAGCTGTATCCGCTGACCGCGAGCGAGGGTTCCAAAGTCGTGTTTCTGGACGTGGCCGACGACGAGGCATCGATGCCCGGTAGGGTGGAGATCATCCTCAGCGGCCGTTGTTCGGCGCGGGTAAAGGAATTTCCGTTCAACTTCGGCGAGTTGAAAGTAGGCAGTCGTAGTGCCAAAGGCATTACCGTCACCCAGTGGCCGGTGCGCGCAGTGAAAAAGGGGTAAGAAAACCGGAAGCTCACGCAGAGAGGAGAAGAAGCTCACGCAGAGACGCAGAGGCGCAGAGAAAAACAGAAAGACTCCGCCTCTGGCGTTTGCTCTCTGAGTTCTGTTTTTCTCTGCGCCTCTGCGTCTCTGCGTGAGCTTCTGTTTTTTCCGTGTTCCCGTGTCTCTGTGGTGAACTTCCGGCTTCCGGCCTCAAGCACTGCCCGGCGCCATGCCGCGGTCAGCGCTTCTGGCGGCAAACGTAAGGATGGTCTGTATTTCCACGCTGGCGGCTTCGGGGTGGTCCCGGAGTTTTTCGAGCGCCTGGGTCCGGTTGAGTCCCTCACGAAAGAGAATGCGATGGATCTGCTTGATTCGGTCGAGTTGCGCCGGGGTGAATCCGCGACGTTCCAAGCCCACTTTATTGATGGCGCGGACGACAGCCGGCGCGCCGTCGGTGATGAAGTAGGGAGGGGGATTTTGCACGACCTTGGCATAGCCGCCGATCATGGCGTGGGCTCCGACACGGCAAAATTGATGCACGCCGGAATGCGCGCCGCACACCACGTAATCCTCGACAATGACGTGACCGGCAAAGCCCGTGCCGTTGCTGGCTACGAGGTGGTTGCCGATCACACAATCGTGCGCGACATGGCAGGTGGCGAGCAGCACGTTGTCGTCACCCATGATCGTCATGTCGCCATCGTTGGTGGCGGCGTGGACGGTGACGTATTCACGAAACACGTTGCGCGCGCCGATGCGCACGCCCGGGTTGCCGCCCTTGAATTTCAGGTCCTGGGTCTTGCCGCCGATGTTCGCATACGGGAATACCTCGCACTGGGGGCCGAGGTGTGTGTTGCCCTCGACAGAGGCGTGGTGATGCAGGCGGCAGCCGTCGCCCAGGCGCACGCCGGCACCCACGTAGGCGAAGGGACCGATTTCGACCCCGGAGCCGAGTTCGGCGGACGGATCAACATAAGCGGACGGGTGAATCATGGCAGTGGTAGCAATTGAGAACGAGACTGACGCGTGTAATGTGTTTCCAACTACATCCTGTCAGCCGACCTCGCCTTCGTCGATGAGGGCAAACATGAGTTCGGCGGACGACACGACCTGGCCGTCCACGGTGCAGGTGCACTCGGCGGCGGCGAGTTTGTTGGCGCGGTATTTGGTAATCTTGGCGTTGATGATGAACTGGTCGCCGGGACGCACGGGGCGGCGAAATTTCACTTTGTCGGCGCTCATGAAGAGCGTCGCCTTGCCCTCCGCGCTGCCGGTGCGGCGGAGCATGAGGATGCCCGAGGCCTGCGCCATCGCTTCGAGTTGGAGCACGCCGGGCATCACGGGATTTCCGGGAAAGTGGCCTTGGAAATACGGCTCGTTGATCGTCACGTTTTTGATGGCCACGAGTTCATCCTCACCGATGAACTCCACCACGCGGTCCACCATGACGAAGGGGTAGCGATGAGGCAGCATGTCCAGGATGCGCCGGATGTTGAGCGAGGTTTCCGTGGGGAGGGGGGAGCCGACGGCTACGCGGGGTTTCTTTTTCGGGCCTTTTTTCTTTTCTTCGAGTTTTGCGAAGAGGGCTTTGGTGAGTTCGGCGTTGATGGCATGGCCGGGCACGGTGGCGATGATGTGAGCTTTGATCGGGGTGCCGAGGAGGGTGATGTCGCCAATGATATCGAGTATCTTGTGGCGC
Organism: Geminisphaera colitermitum TAV2; assembly: GCF_000171235.2. Lineage (GTDB taxonomy): Bacteria > Verrucomicrobiota > Verrucomicrobiia > Opitutales > Opitutaceae > Geminisphaera > Geminisphaera colitermitum. The sequence goes on from NZ_ABEA03000040.1 coordinate 47,997, forward strand.
ACGAACTCGTCTTTGAAGCGGAGTCCTTCCTTGGAGAGAATTTTGTCGCCTTTGATGACCACGGCACAGTCGAGCGAGCCGCCCTTGATTTTGCCCATTTTGAGGAGGGGCTCGATGTCTTCGTAGATTGTAAACGTGCGGGCGGCGGCAATCTGCGTGGCGTAGGAATCGGGCGTGATGTCCAGCGAGAGGTGTTGCGCATGGATGCCGCGGTCATCGGCCGAGGTGCAGGAGATTTTAAAATGGTCGCACGGCAGCGCGATGATGGAGCTGCGGTCGCGTTGCACGGAAACGGGTTCATCGAGCGTAAAATATTCGCGCTCGGCCTCCTGTTCCACCGGGTCGCCTTCCATGATGGCGTTGACGAATGGCTTGGCCGAACCGTCGAGGATGGGGGGTTCTGAGGCGTTCATCTCGATGAGGCAGTTGTCCACCCCGCAGCCGTGAAGGGCGCTCAGGACGTGCTCGACGGTGTGGATGCTGGCGTGGCCTTGCGTGATGGTCGTCTGGCGGACGAGATCGCCGACAAGACTGGCAAGGGGCTTGATCTCGGGCTGACCGTTGAGGTCAATGCGCTTGAACACGTAACCGTGGTTCGCGGGCGCGGGCCTGAGGGTAAGGGTAACGGTTTCGCCGGTGTGGAGGGCTTTGCCGTCAATGGTGACGGCGCGCGCAAGGGTGCGTTGTTTCATGGAGGTCGCGTAATGCGTTGGTCGGGAAAAAGGCGGGAGTGTGCAAAACGCAGGATGCGGAGCGCAAGTCCCTTCCCATGTCCGGCAGGACAGGGGAAAAACTTAACAAAACTCACCAGAGAGCATGGTTGACAACGCCTCCAGCCCCCGTGTTTAGTTCCCGTCTTTTTCAAATGAGCACCACCGAACAGACCCAACGCAGCCTCACTCCTCCGGAGTTTCCTTTCACCGCTCCGGAAATGATGAGCCGTTACGTGACCGACACGGGCAAGATCCTGCCCCGCAAATACACCGGTCTCTCCGCCAAACATCAGCGCGCGGTCACCACGACCCTGAAACGTTCGCGCAACCTGCTTCTCGCCCAATAAACGGCCAGGCCAGTTTCTGACAGCATTCCAAAGGCCGGAGGATTTCCTCCGGCTTTTTCTTTGCCTCTCATCGTCCGTCCCTCCAATTGCTCCGCCTCTTCCACTCGCACCAATGGCGCGTAAAAAAACAAAAACATCCTCCCCCCCCCCCCCCCTCCCCTCCTCCCAAGGCCAGGGTCGCCTTCGGACGAGAAAGCTCCCGGTGCAGACGCGAATATACCGTCCCACGCCCGCCAATCTGCGCCGCCTCGCCTCCGCGCTCGCACGCGGCGATCTTGTGGCGGTTCCCTCTGAAACCGTTTACGGACTCGCCGCAGATGCGCTCAATGTCGCCGCCTGCGAAGCGATTTTTGCGGCCAAAAGACGTCCCCACCATGATCCGCTCATCGTCCATATCGCCAGTCTGCGCCAACTGCATGAAATAGCCATGCCCTCCCCCGAGGCCCTGCTCCTCGCCAAAGCCTTCTGGCCCGGTCCACTCACCTTGGTCCTCCCCAAGCGGCCGCACGTTCCCGACCTCGTAACCGCAGGACTTCCCAGTGTCGCCGTACGAATGCCTGCCCACCCCTTGTTTCAGAAAATCATCCGCCTGAGCCAGCGGGCTCTCGCCGCTCCAAGCGCCAATCCATTCGGCTACGTCAGCCCCACCACCGCGCAACACGTCAAAGATAACCTGCAAAACCGGATTAAACACATCTTGGATGGCGGCCCCTGCAAAGTGGGAGTCGAGTCCACCATCATCGACTTGCGAGAGCCACTGCATCCCGTGCTCCTTCGTGCCGGCGGCCTTCCCGTGGAAGAAATCCAGCGAGTGCTTCAACGCCCCGTATCCCTCGCCCATCATGTCCCCCCCTCCCCCCCCCCCCCCCTCTCCCTCCGCTCGCACGCTACTCAAGGACAAACGGCCCCCGGTATGCTTGACCACCACTACAGTCCACGCACACCCGTCGCCCTGCTAACGAACCTCACACCCGATTTTATAAAAAACCTCCCTCCCGATGAAGCGCTGCTCTGTTTGCAGCCGCCGAAAAACCTTCGGCACCGCATGATCCACAATCTGTTTTACCTCAGCAAAACAGGCGACCTCAACGAAGCCGCCCGGCAACTCTTTGATCGACTCAGAATGCTGGACAATGGAGGGTGGAAAAAAATCCACGCTGAGTTACCCGGACAAAAAAAAGGGCTCGCGCCAGCGATCAGAGACCGACTGACACGAGCCGCAGCGAAACGCTGATCAAGATTTCGATCCCGGTGCCACCACATCCTCCTCCTCATTTGAGGCGGAGTTGTCGATGGCATCCTCCGCTCCAGCCATGACGTAATAGTCTTTGTAAGACTTGTCATAGTATTGAGCGTAATAATAGCCAGCCACCGCCAGATTCAAACCATTGAGCACGGCTCCAAACACAGGCACGTTGGACTCAAGAAGCTTGCGTGCCGCATGCTGTGCCGCCTTGCGGCGAACCTTGTTAAAGAAAATCGTGAAGATCGCGCCATTCGCCAGAGGCAGAATAATCAAAGCGTCACTCACCGCCGCCAGAGGCGGAGTATCGATAAAGATGCGATCGTAACGCTTGCGCAATTCGGCGATCATGATCTCGAAATTCTTACTATTGAGAATTTGAGTCGGACTCTTCGCACGTCCACCCGTGGCGATCACGTCAAGGTTGGGAGCGACATCCCGCATCACCACATCATCAATCGTCGCGGAACCTGCGCATACGTCGATGACCCCCTTCAGGTTCTCACGACGAAACGACTTATGAATGTTCGGTTTGCGCAAATCGCAGTCCACGATCACCACTTTGTCGCCATGCGCCGCAAACGTCAGCGCAAGATTTGTTGTAGTAAATGACTTGCCCTCACCCGGCACGGTGCTCGTTGTCAGGAAAGTCTGGGCATTCTTGCTATCATTTCTCAGACGCAAGCTGGAATGGAGGGTAAGAAATGCTTCGGACACCTGGCGGTCCGCATTATTGCTGACAACCTGTGCCTTGTCGGCTTGGTCCATCTTCTTGATCTGCGGAATCACACCGAGAAGAGGCAGACCCACCACTGACTCAATATCAAAGGAACTCTTAACACGATCATCAATAAACGCCACGACAAAGGCGAAGGCCAAACCGAAACCGATACCCAATACAAAACCCGCAGCCAGATTCAAAACGATCCGCGGCTCCACGTATTCGTCCTCACGTGGTTGCACCGCACGAGCGAGAGGCATCACTTGGACATTTTGCGCTTCAATCGTATTCGTAAGCTCAGTTTCCTTGATGCGCTCAACTGTTTTCAAAAACAATTGCTCATTCATCATGAAATCACGCTCAAGCATTTGATAAGCCACGCCTTCTTTATCAGTGGAAAGCGATTCCGTCTTGATCTGTTCCAAAATAGCGCGCGCTTCGGTATCCGCATTCTTGGCTGTCTCATACTCACTGATTACGGACGCGGCAGCCGAGTCAACCGCACGCTTAAGCTCCAACTCAGCCTGAGCGAGAGCATTATTGGCCTCGATCATCTTTGGATGTTTGTCCTTATAGCGATCACGCAATTGCTTGACCTCGATCTTCCGCATTGAAACCAGTTGACTGAGTTGGGCCACCAAGTGATTGGCTGCGATAAAAGGTAATTCAGTAAGATCGCCTCCCGCTTTTATACGAGCCTCCACTTGATTTTTCCGAACCTCTGCCTCGCCCAAGCGAGATTGCGTCTGAGTAAGAACGGAACCCTGCTCCACAAGTTTTTTTGTAAGAATGTCTTTCTTGGGATCCAGCGTTAACCCATATTTCTCGCGGTAAGCCTGCATCTGGAACTGTAACTCTTCGACCTTCTTCTTTTGGGTTTCGGCACGGAGCTTTAGATCCTCCAAAATAGTAAAAGTCTGATCAATGCGCTGGCGTGAGGTAAACGTGATAAATTCTTCAAGGAAAAGATTGGCGACCTTCGTTGCGATCAAACGGTCTGGATGGGTATATTCAACGCCAACGATCAAACTTAAACGCAAAGGTACAATCTTCCGATTTTGTCCTAAAACCTCAAGCGGGGTAAGCGGATCACCAAAACGCCCCTTTTCATAGGGCTCCATAAATTTCTTCAATTCTTCTCCGGTGATGCGCTCCGAAACTTTTTGGATGATGATCGAGCTTTCGAACACCTTCACCATCGTGTTGATATCCTCCGTGGAAAACATTGTGCTATCCAGCATCTCACGCGACTGTGAGAACATGGTGGCCGTTTTGCGCAGAATCTGGGCAGTGGCCATCGCCCGGTAAATTTTGGTCTGGCTAAACGTATAGACCAAGGCGGAAGAAAAGATTACAAGGAAAACGACAACGATGTACCAAATCCTCTCACGGAGAATCAGCAGGTAATCACCTAGTGTTCTATGCCCGGCGGCGTTCTCGTTGCCATAACCAGGATATTCTTGATAACCATACCCATACCTGCCATCATTCGGTTGGGTTTGTGCGGATTGCGACGGGTCCATGCTCAAAATTTAGAATATTTTCTCTTCAACGAAAATGACATCACCTACTTGTAAGGTCCAAGTAGCGGAGGTGCTTGCTTCAATCAGTTTTCTAACATCAATCACATAATTTTTTGCCACACCATCCTCGACACGGGTAAGGCGGACATTGCGAGGATTGCCCAAGCGATTGATTCCTCCAGCACGGGCAAGTGCTTCAACCAAAGTCAATGCTTTCTCCTGAGGGAATATAACCGGTCCTGGTTGATTGACCGCTCCCATCACACTTACAATGCGCTCTGCATATCGAAGCACAATGACTGAAACTTGTGGATTTTGCAAAAAATCCTTGGCATACAAATCCCGGATTAATTCCTCAACAGCCCGGACGGACTTGTGCTTCACATCGACATTGCCAATCAGGGGAAGCGAAATCGTATAATCCTGACTCACACTCACTTCACGGGTAAGATCATCTTCTTGATGCACCATCACTCGAAGGAGATCAGAAGGTATCAATTGGTAATCCTTGCTCGCTGCAGGTGCCTCCTCGGCCTGTTGAGCGAAAGCCACCGGGATAAATAAGAGGAAAAAAGCCGCTGATTGGAAAAATCGAAACATAGGAAAGAAAGAGAAAAAAAACGGAAGAAGATGAAATCTTCCTCCGTTTGAGAAACAATTCTACAGCGTTATCACGCGCAGAGGGCGCTTTTAATAACGGAAGGACAGAGAAACGGAAACAACATTGGCCTTAAAATCGCTCACATCCTGATTAGAATCATTCCATTGATAGTTATAGGCCGCGGTAAGGTTGAGATACTGGTTAATTACATACGTGCTGTAGATCGCGAGCACATAAAAATCATCCTTGCGAGCAGTGTTTTGATAGTCAATACGCTCATAGGAGACCGATGCACCAGCACCCAACTCCGTGGTGAACTGTGTTTGACCTCCCAAGGCGACGCGGAAGTTTTCCGTGCCTCCATTGCTCGAAGATGTGCCGAAATCATTACTCAAATCCAAGTTAAATTGAGTCTTGGGCGAGTAGGAGTAGGTCAAACCTGCATCGGCACCCACCTGTGATTCATCATCAAAGTTACTGTTATCATAGGTCTTCAAATTATAACCGATAGAGAAACGCCCCGCCAGCTTGGGAGTAAACTGACCACGGGATCCCACATTGAAGTAATAGGAATCAGAATCAGACCATCCATCGGAAACGGTGTGACGATAACGAACACCAGCACTCAAATCCACCTTGGGAGTAATCCCGTAGTAATAATTAAGAGGAACCGTGTAATCAGTACTATCCCTGTAACCATAGGAGGAACTCATCCGATAATGCGTATCGGCATAGCTGAAACCAGCTCCCAGTTTACTTTTCTGGGTCAGGAAATACTCCGCGCCAATACTGGCATTAGTCAGATCGCGGCGCACCAAGGTGTTGGTCTGAACAATGTCACGGCTGTTTTGAAACACCTGACGATACCCTGCGTTGCCAGTCACCTTCCAGCGAACACCATCGTAGCTGGTATTGAACAGGATCGTGGTCAGATGAGAATCAATGCCATCCGTATCGAAATACTCCGTCCACGTCTCGTAGGCACTGAGCGTGCCCTTCCAGAGAGAATTCTTGCCGAAGACGAGCTCCAACCCAGGGGCGGCGTAGAACGAAAAATCGTCCACCTTATTCGAATCCGTAAGGAAAACGTTGTCCTCATATTTGAACCCGGTTTGGGCCGTCACGAAAAGCTCGGCGTTGTCCCCGATGGAGAGGAACGGAGCTGCAGCGAGAGGTAGTGTCAAAAGAGTCGGAATAACAGCGATTCGCGTGAGTTGATTCATAGCTGGAATAAGCGTGTAGGTCGCAAATGATTGGTGTCAATGCCTCTTTTCAGGCAGATGGGCTGGTGATGGTAGGATCAGGAGGAGTGATAATTGGAGAACTCCGCACAGGCGGCCGGTCTTGCGACGGCTGGCTATTGCCATTATTTTGCGCTGCATTGTTTTGTGCAGTTGTCGCCGTAGCACTGGCCTCGATGGCAGTCGTAGCTGCAGCAGCGGCAGCGGCTTGAGCCGCAGGAGCTGCGGCGGCGGCATTAATGTCCGCAACGGATGCACCGGTGGCAGTCGAAATAGCAGTTGCGACCGCAGCAGCATCAACACCGCTTTTGCTCTGGGCAACATCGACGACGGCACCTGCTATTTCTACGACAGGGACCGATGGCTGGGCACTGCTGACCTGACTGACGATGCTTGCAATCTGCGCAGGAGTTGCGCCCGCAGGAAGAACAGCTACAACGGCCGCGGCTATGGCCGCACTTTGATCAGCAGGGGCAACAGCAGCCACGGCACCGGCAATGCTAGCACTTTGCGATGAGGGGGCAGCGGAGGCGACCGCAGCAGCGATGCCGGCGGGACTCGCAGAGGGTGCCGCTTGCGTAACGGCGGCAGCGATGGCGGACGCACTGGCAGATGGGACGGCAGCCACAACGTGAGCGGCGATGGAGGCAGCTTGGGAAGGGACAGCGGCGGCAGCAGCGGCGGCGATGGTCGCAGCACTTGCCGGGTTTGCCTGGGCAAGAGCGGCGGCGATCACTGCGGCATCGGCGGCGTTATTGCTAAAAATGGCGCTCAAAGCATCGGCATTGCCTGAGGACAGCGCCGCTTGCGCGTCGGCTACGGCCTGGCTGATGGATGAAGATTGTTCGTTGGCTGCAGCGGGAACATCCTGAGCGATGACCGACAATGGCGACAGCGCCAAAGCGGCAAGAAACGTAATCGTTCGTGCTTTCATGTGGTAATTTTTATTTTCCTGAGTTCTGATTGGTAGTTCTAACCTGCGCGGCATATCCAGATGCAACCAATCTGCCGGCGCAAGTGCATTTTTTGCTTTTTCCTCCTCTTGTTAATCAATTGACATAGCAGCCACAGGTCCAAGTTTTTATCTTTTCCCAATAAAACCATGAGCTCCGAACCCGCTAAACCCCAAGATTTTAAGAAAGCCTCCTCCTCACAGGCCTCCACCCGATCAAACACCTGGCTCCCGTTCCGACTCACCCGTTCAGGGGGAGCGCTCCATCTGCGCATCATGTGGAAAAATCTCCTCATCACCCTTGGCGTGCTTCTTGTCCTCGGATGGTTGAGCTTGGCCGGAGCTGCGTATTTATTTATCAAATACAAACGGGATTTCGCCGACATCCGTTACACCCAGGTGCTCTTCCTCTTCGTTCCCTCCGTCTATGCCGACTATCAGGTCGCGCGCGGCAACTACATGATCGAACAGGCCAAGAAGCTCATCAGCGAAGGCGATTACGGAGCCGCCATAGGCAATCTTCGCGTAGGCGTCTCGAAGGCACCCGCCAACCGCGAAGGCCGCCTCTTGCTGGCGCAATTCCAACTCCTCACCCGCCGCCCCGACAATGCGCAGGCGACACTCCTCGCCGGCATCAATCCCAACCACGTCACGGACGCTGACACCGACTACCTGAAAACCGTTTTCACCTTCCTGTTCCAACAGCAGCAGGACGACGCCGTCATCGCGCTCACCGACCAACTCCTCAAGGGCAATAAAGACGCCACTCCCACCAACCGCCTCATCGCTCTCGCCAAAGCCACCGCCGCGTATTACCGCGGCAACTACGATCTCGCGGAGGACGTTCTGGAAACTTACAATCTCAACCACATGCGCGACGGCGTGCTGCTCAACGCCCGCATCGCCTGGGAGCGCGGCCAGCGCGAACTTGCCCTCGCCACCCTCCGCGAACTCTCCCAGCAGGCTCCAACTGACGAGGAGATCTATGGTCAGCTCGTCACCTACCTGCGGGATGCCGGACTCGAATCCGAACTCCGCCAGACCAGCATCCTGCGCCAGCTCGCCTATCCCGACCGTCCACGTCCCCGCATCGATCTCCTCTACGTTTACGACAAGGAAAAAAACAACGCCCAAGTCCAGTCCACCATTGACGAAATCTTCCGCGACTTTCCCAAAAACTCCGAAACCCTGCTCGCCCTCGCTGACTTCGCCGCCAACACCGGACGCCCCGACCTTGCGCGACGGGTTTTTGATCACTGCAAGGCCAATAACCTCAACTGGGAAGGCGCCGCCCTCATGACCGTCGAAGCCTACGTCGTGGCCAAGGACTACCGCCGGGCACTCGACACCGCGCAGCAACTTCTCACGGAGCACCCCGACTGGGGCACCCCGACCCGTTATGCCTCGGTTTTCAACGGCTTGCGAGCCATCGCCAACTACGGCTTGGGCGATGCCGTCCCCGCCCACGGATTCCTCAAAAACTTCCTCGAACAATCCAACGTCCGCGCCGAAAACCTCGTCGCCGTTTCCAACCGCCTCCAAAGCGTGGGAGCCAAAACCGAGGCCCGCGATGTTCTCGCTCACGCCACCAAAAGCGACCCCCTCAACCAACCCGCCCTCTCCAGTCTCATCAAACTCGACATCGAACTCGGCCAGACCTCCGACCTCGCCGCCAACATGCGCAAGCTCCTCACCATGCGCAAACCCTCGCAAGCCCTCCTTCGCAGCGCCTTCGACACCCTCGGCAGCGACCGCTTCCTATTCGCGCCCGACCAAGCCATCGTCCTCGACGAGATCGCCCGTTACCTGACCCGCAACCGCGACTCCCTCGACGGCAACAGTTCCTCCTGACGCCGTTCTCTCCGCCGCGCCCTCCTCGCTCACCCACTGCGCAACCCGCGAAGCAGCAACCGCACACCCTCGATGGGCGGCAAAGAAATCGCCTCCAACCCGAAAGGCGAATGCACCCGCAGCACCTCCAGCGCCTCCGGGTGCGTCAACACAGGACCGCTCACCCCGCACCGCAATCCCGCCCTCTCCTCCTCCCGGAAAATCCGCTGCGCCACCGACACCGCCAGCGTCAGCAACTCGCAACACGACTCGCGCACCACCCACCGCGCCGTGTCGTCGCCCTCGCTGGCCAGCCGCAACAAAATCGGCGCCAGCGACGCGATCTGCCGGTTTGGCTCCGCATGCTGATAAAAATACCGCTTGATCGCCCCCTCCTCCATCAAGTGGCAGAAATCCCGCACGCACTGCGACAGCCGCGTCGGCACCGCCCACCCCTGCAACTCCAGCAACGCCCGCGTCAGCATCCGCCGCCCCAAATCGTAGCCGCTGCCCGCATCCCCCAGACGCCAGCCCAAGCCGCCCGCGTAATGCACCGCGCCATCGTTCCCGCGCGCCGCCACGAACGACCCCGTCCCCCCGTGCAACACCAACCCCGGCCCGCCACTCGTCGCCAATTCGAGCACCGGACGCGAATCGTCATACGTTTCCACGCGCCCCAACCCCTGCAAACCCGCCGCCACATCACGCCAAAACGCCGGCGCCCCCGCCATGCACAACAACGTGTGCTGCACCGGCAAGTCTGCCCCCGGCCCCTCGACCGTGGTCAACAACGCATCAATCGCCTCATCCAAGATCGCCCGCGCCTGGTCTGCCCCGACCACGTTTGGGTTGCAGCCACCCGCCACATGCCGCGCCACCACCGTCCCCTCGTCATCGACGAGGATCAACTCCGTCTTGGTACCGCCGCCATCAATGCCGATTTTCATGCAGGATTGGGTTTGGGATTGGGATTGGGAACAAAAGTTGTGTGACGCCAAATTAGACGCGTGGGGATGATTGCCGCAACGAAAGCCGTTTAATTCAACCCAAACCCAGCGCATGCCGGATCGCAACCAACACATCAGGCACTGGCACGCTCGCATCCACGACCACGCCTCCCTTGCCCGGCAACGGTTCCTCCAGCGTCGCCAGTTGGCTCTCCAGCATCGCCGGCCGCATAAAATGCCCCTCCGACCGCGCGCGCGCCTCCAACCGCTCACGCAACAATTCCGGGCTCCCCTTCAAATAAACCACCACCACGCCCGGCAGCCCGGCGGACAACGCCACGCGATAACGCTCGCGCAACGCCGAACACGCCAGCACCACGCGACGCCCCCGCGCCACTCCCGCCGCGCCATCCGCACTCGCCAGCGCCTCCGTCAACCGCTCGTGCAACGCCTCCAGCCACGGCGCCCGATCCGCGTCCGACAACGGCTCGCCCGCGGACATCTTTGCAATGTTTACCGCCGGGTGAAAATCATCCGCATCCCAAAACTCCCACTCCCCCCCCCCCTCCCCCCGCACCGTCCCCTGCGCCCCTCCCAACTCCGCAGCCAGCGCCGCGCCCACCGTGGATTTACCGCAACCCGCCACGCCCATCAAAATGACCCCGCGAATTGCCCCCGGTGCATTCCACGCACGCGACACCTCCGGATCACGCCCCTCGTCAAAATCGAGATAATCGAACATCGTCTCGATCGGTTTGTCCCCCAGCCCCGACTCACGCGCCCGCTGCCGCACCACCGTTGTCAGATCGTCCCGCCATCCGCGTTTCTCCATAAACCCATTCCACACCTCGCAATCCTCGTCCGACCGCCTTGCGCCCTGCTCGTGACACCACGCCAGCAACGCCTCATCCGTCTCCGGCTTGGCATCCGCGGCCAGCGCCCGCGCCTTTAGGTCCGCATACGAGACGCCGAGGAACCGGCAGCACCGCGCATCAAAAAGCCCCGGCCTCGCATCACCCAAGTTCCCCCAATACTCCTCTGGCAAACGCCCCGCCGCATGCAAACGGATCTTGTCGATCATGCGGCCAAAATACACGAGACGGCCAACTTTATGGTAAGGGCTGCGGAGTCCGGCAACGATAGGCATACGCCCGCAACCCCTAGCCAACTCCACCGCCGCATCGACTCAAAACATCTACTGACGTTACGCAGGAGGCGACGAAGTGAATGTCATACCCTTTCCCATTCAAAAAATACCTCACGCGGATTTCTGTACCCTTGGAGGGCGGGTCTCCCGACCTATACGCGCTAACATGTTGTCTTTACATGGGAGGAGGAAACGGGTAGATAGGTGGGATGAAAAAGACATGGATGACGGAAGAGTGGGGGCTGGTGAAGGGGCTGCTGCCGGAAGGGTGGGAGGTGGCGGCCAGGGAGCAAGGAGCGTTCAAGCAGGCCAAGGGGATAAGAACGGCGGAGGAGTTGCTCAGGCTGATATTGATGCACGCTGGGAGCGGGCTGTCGTTGAGGCATGCGGTGGCGAGGGGGGCGGCGGCAGGGTTGCCGGAGGTCTCGGATGTGGCGTTGCTCAAGAGGCTGAGGAACGCGGAGGGTTGGCTGAGGTGGATGAGCGTAAGGTTGCTTGAGCAGCAGGCCGGACAGCCGAGGTGGTCGAGATTGCCGGAAGGGTGGACGGCGGTGGCGGTGGACAGCACGACCATAGAGGAATCCGGAGCAAGCGGAACGGACTGGAGACTGCATTATGCGATCGGACTGCCCAGCCTGTTTTGCGAACAGGCCGAACTGACCGACAACAAGGGGGGCGAAAGTCTGTGCCGTTACAAGGTGCGCAAGGGGGATTTGTTTTTGGGCGACCGGAATTTTTGCCGAGCCCCGCAGATCAGGCATGTGATGGATCATCAGGGGGCGGTCCTGTTACGCTGGCACAGCACCAGTCTGCCCTTGTTTGACCAGCAGGGGCATGCGCTGGACGTTCCCGCATGGCTGGCCCAGTTGCGTTCCCGTCAGTGCTCCGAACTGCCCGTCTTCCTCAAGGACGGCACCGCCTTGCGCCTGTGCGCCCTTCGCGTCAGCCCACAGGCCGCCCAACGCGAACGAGCCAAAATCAGGCTCAGCGCCAAAAAAAACGGCCGCAAACCCTCCTGCCAGTGCCTGTGCATGGCTGATTACATTGTCGTTGTCACTTCCCTGCCCTCCTCTTGCCTGGACTCCCGCGGCATCCTCCAACTCTACCGCCTGCGCTGGCAGATCGAACTGGCTTTCAAACGCCTCAAATCACTCCTGAACACTGGCCACGTCCCAAAAAAAGACCCCCTCAGCTCCCGCTCATGGCTCCAAGCCAAATTACTCACCTGCTTGCTCATCGAAAAATCCCTCCTCCAATCAGAGGTTTTTTCCCCCTGGGGATTCATCCTCCCTGACTAACTCCAGATGGACTGAGTTTGTCTTCGCTCGCGATTGTCTCCTCTCTTGTCTGGCCATCCCTCTCTCCCTAAGCCTCTTCCTTCTCTGCGGCCATCGCCTACGCGGTTCCCTCGGCTACCCTCCTCGCAAGCGCATCCCCCACCGTATCCTCATCAAATCTTAACATGTTAGCGCTTATAGGTCGGGAGACCCGCCAGACGCGGCCTCAGCCGCGCCCATCCGGAAAGACGGCGTCGCCGTGCTCCGCGTGAGTTTCATCAACTGAGAACTTGCCCCGGCGACCTGGATGCCGATGTTGAGCCACCATGCGCGGAAGCTCCCACAAGCCGACCGACAAGACCTCGCGATTCACCCGAATCGTCGGCATTCTCGCATCCGCGCTCGTCCTCTGGCTCCTCGCCGCGCAAGTCACCCCCGGCCTCCATCGTCTCGCCTGCGGACACGTTCACCCCGGCGCCACCTTCCCCGCGCACACCTGCGTCATCACCGATTTTTCGCAAGGCCAGGGACACGCCCAGCCCACACCCGTTTTTGTCGCTCCCGTGCCGATCGAAGCCGGACGCGTCGCTCCCTCCCAGCCGCTCACGCCCGGCGTGAACGAGGCGCATCGCCTGCCCCCCGCCTGCGGCCCGCCCGGAAAAAATTAAGAATTAAAAAATAAGAATTAAGAAAACGGACTCCGGCTGCCTTCTGGCGGCTTGTACTTCTTAATTTTTAATTCCTAATTCTTAATTCCCTCCCCCCCCCCCCATTCGACCACGTAACTCTTCATGTCTTTACATATAAAAAATCTCAAAAAAACCTTCGTCTCGCCCGACGGCGAACGGCGCGTCGCCATCATAGACGTGCCCGCCTTCACGCTCGACGCAGGCCGCCAACTCGCCCTTCGCGGCGAGAGCGGTTCGGGGAAAACCACCTTTCTCCACCTCATCGCCGGCATCCTCTCCGCCGACGAAGGCTCCATCCTCCACGACGGGCACGACATCGCCGCTCTCAGCGAATCCGCCCGCGACCGACTCCGCGCCACCTCGCTGGGTTACATCTTCCAGACCTTCAACCTCCTCCAAGGCTGCACCTGTCTGGAAAACGTCGTGCTCGGCATGAGTTTCGGCGATGCGCCGCCCGATCGCTCCCGCGCCACCTCGCTCCTCCAACGTGTGGGGCTCGGCGACCGGCTGCACCACCTGCCGCGCCAGCTCTCGACCGGGCAACAGCAACGCGTGGCCATCGCCCGCGCGCTCGCCAACCGCCCCCGCCTCGTCCTCGCCGACGAGCCCACCGGCAACCTTGATCACGCCAACGCCCGCGAAGCCCTCGCCCTCATCCGCGAGACCTGCCGTGAAGCCGGCGCCGCGCTCCTTCTCGTCAGTCACGATGAGGAAGTGTTGCGCGCCTTCGGTCCCGACGTGCAGGACTTCGCCGTGCTCAACAAAACCACCGCCGCCGCAGGATCAGGCGCGTGGGGAACCGCGGAAGGGGGCGCGTCATGCGTATCATGAAATTGACTACAATCTTTTTCCTCGCGCTGCGCAGTCTGCGCCAGCACGCGCTCGCCACCTGGATCACCTCGCTCTCGGTGGCGCTTGCCGGCGGCCTGCTCATCTCGGTGTGGATCGTGAAAGAGCAGTCGCAACTCGCCTTCACCCGCGTGGACACCGGCTTCGACGCCGTGCTGGGCGCGCGTGGTTCGCCGCTGCAACTCGTGCTCAACGCGATCTTCCACCTCGAAGCCTCGCCCGGCAACGTCAGCCGCGCCGACTACGAGTTCATCGCAAAACACCCGGCCGTAAAACGCGCCATCCCCATCGCCGTCGGTGACAACCTCCGCGGCTACCGCATCGTGGGGACCGACCCGTCGTATTTTGAAACCGAATACACGCCGGGCCGCGCCTTCACGCTCGTCACCGGAGGACGTCCCTTCGATCCCGCCGCCAAGGAGGCCGTCGTCGGTGATTTCGTCGCCGCGAAGCTCAACCTGCGCACGGGTGACACGTTTCACCCTTACCACGGGCTCGCGTTCGACGAGAACCACCAGCACGCGGAGACCTACACCGTGACCGGCGTTCTCGCCCCCACGGGCACGCCCGCCGACAAGGTGATCTGGATACCGCTCCACGGCCTGCAAACCATGAGCGGCCACGCCGCCAGCGCCGCCGACGAAGTGAGCGCCGTGCTCGTGCAACTCCGTTCGCCCGCCTCCGGATTCCAACTCGACATGATGTACAACAAACAGGGCAACCGCCTCACCTTCGCGTATCCCATCGGAGCGATCATGGGCGGGCTGTTTCAGAAGATCAGTTGGTTCGACCGCGTGCTCGCGCTCGTCGCCTGGCTGGTCGGGTTTGTGTCGGCCGCCGGCGTGCTCGTGGCCATCTACAACTCGATGGCCGCCCGCCGCCGCGACCTCGCCATCCTGCGCGCCCTCGGCGCGCGACGCGCCACGCTGTTCAGTGCCGTCGTCCTCGAAGCCGCCGTCATTGGCTGCATCGGCATGGCCGCCGCGTTTGGCATCCATGCCCTCATCGGCGGGACCGTCGCGGCTATCATCCGGTCGCAGGCCGGCGTCGTCCTCGACGTCTGGGCATGGTCGCCCGTCATGCTCTGGGCGCCGCTCGCCATGATCGCCCTGTGCGCGCTCGGCGGAGTCGTCCCGGCCGTCAAGGCATACCGCAACGACGTCGCCACCAACCTGGCGCCTTCGTCATGAAATATCCACTACCACAACAAAAACGTAATTAAAATTATACTACACATGAAAATTCAATCCACCACCACCCGCACCTCCATTCGCATTGCCATCAATGCCCTCATCGCCGCCGGCGCGCTCGCGCTGGTCTCCGGCTGCCATCGCCACGACGATGACCACGACCACGCCAAGTCGTCCGAAGCCAAGGGCGGCGGTCACAAACACGAACACACGCCCCCGCACGGCGGCACGGCTGTCGTCCTCGGCGATGAGGCGTTTCACCTCGAATTCGTCCGCAACGCCGATGCCGGCAAGTTGCAGGTTTACGTCATGGACGGCGAACTGGAGAAATTCATCCGCATCTCCGAGGCGTCGTTCGACGTGACCGCCGCCGTTGGCGGACAGCCGCAAACGCTCACCTTCAAGCCCGTGGCCAGCCCGGCCACCGGCGAGACGGTCGGCAACACTTCGCTCTACGAGGCGCAGGCCGACTGGATCGGCACCGAAGCCGCCGAGAACTTTGACGCTGTCGTGGAGGCGATTACCATCAAGGGAACGCAGTTCAAAGCCGTGAAGTTCAACTTCCCCAAAGGCAACGAGGACGACGACAAGCACGACCACTAAAACACATCGCCTTCAATCGACTTAAATCGAGTTAAGTCGATTGAACTCCCCTCCCCCCCCCCCCCCCTCCTTCCATGAACTCCACTGACCAAGAAGCCGCCCGCAAAGCCGCCCGCCGGGCCAAGTTGTTAAAACGCCTGCTCATCTGGGTCTGCGTCGCCGTGCCCTTCATTGCCCTGGCTGCGCTGCTTGACCCGCAACGCGGCGACCGGGCCGCGCGTGATGCCCTGGCGCAGCAGGAACTCGCCGCCCATCAGGCCATCGTCGCGCAAATGCCCAAGGCCGCAGCCAAAGATTCCGATGTGCTGGACCTGAGTTTTTCCAAACTCGAATTCGAGGTCCCCGCCGAGGCCGCCCGTCCCAAGGAGGGGCCGCCCAAGCACGATCCTTACACGCCGGAACGCATCAAAGGCTACGACGGACGCACGGTGCGCCTTCGCGGCTACATGCTCCCGGTGCGCATGGAGCGCGGCATGGTGCGCGAATGCCTGCTCATGGTCGGTCAGATGACCTGCTGCTACGGAGCGACGCCGCAATTCTGGGAGTTCGTATCGGTGCGCCTGGTGGGGAACCCCGTGCCCGCGTTGCAGGACGTGCCGCTCTTGTTCGAGGGCAAGCTCAAGGTCGGCGACGTTTACGACAACGGCTACTGGACGCAGTTTTACACGATGGACTGCACTTCTGTGACGCGGTGAGGGGACGAAGCAACGGTTTCCTCGTGCCCGGACGCTCGCCAGCGCGCTCAATCCAGCGGGACTAGAGCAATTTCATTTAAACTGTAGCCATTTGATACTTGGTAGGGAGGCCTCTCCGAGGCCTCCGCCGTGCGTAGTATGAGAATGCGAAATTCATAGGTAGATGGAACGTGGTTTCGGAGGCCTCGGAGAGGCCTCCCTACCGTTAAGACAACGGCTACATCTCAACTCTAAATGCTCTATCGTCCCGTCCGGCGGCAGGGATGCCGCCGCTCCCAATAAAAAGGCGACGCCTGGATGGCGTCGCCTTTTTGCAGAATGAAAACCTGGTACCGTCGCTTAGCCCGCCGAGGCGAGAGATTCGCTCTTGGGCTTAAAGGTCTGGCGGAAGCTGGCCTTGATGTAGTCGCGGTTCATGCGGGCGATGAAGTCGTGACTGATCGCCTTCGGGCAGGCGGCGGAGCACTCGTATTGGTTGGTGCAGTTGCCGAAGCCGAGTTCGTCCATTTTGGCGACCATCGCAAGGACGCGGCTGTCGCGTTCGGGCTGGCCTTGCGGGAGGAGGCTGAATTGCGAGACCTTGGCGGCAACGAACAACATGGCAGAGGCGTTCTTGCAGGCCGCCACACAAGCGCCGCAGCCGATGCACGCGGCGGCGTCCATCGCCAGTTCGGCGTCGTCCTTCGGGACAGGAATCGCGTTGGCATCGCAAGGCGCTCCGGTGCGGATGCTGATGAAGCCGCCGGCCTGCTGGATTTTGTCGAAGGCGGAACGGTCGGTGATAAGGTCTTTGACGACCGGGAAGGGATGCGCGCGGAAGGGCTCGACGGTGATGACAGCGCCGTCGCCGAAGCTGCGCATGTAGGTCTGGCAGGAGGCGATGCCTTTGTGCGGGCCGTGCGGCTTGCCGTCGATGACGAGCGAGCAGGTGCCGCAAATGCCTTCGCGGCAGTCGTGCGCGAACGCGATGGGGTCTTCGCCCTTGCGCTCGAGGTTGTCGTTCACGACGTCGAGCATTTCGAGGAACGACATGTTGGGGTCGCAGTTCGTGGCTTTGTATTCGACGAACTTGCCCGGCTTGTCGGGTCCGGCCTGACGCCAGACGCGAAGCGTGACGGAGATGGGTTTATTGGAAGTTTCGGCGGCCATGATGGTTTTAGGTAGGTTGGCGGCTTTGATGGTGAGTGATGTGATGGTGTCCGGGTTTACGTCTTACTTGTAAGAGCGCACGCTCATCTTGACGGTTTCGTAGTTGAGCGGTTCGACGTTGCGGAGGGGCGTCTTGCCCTCGCCTTGGTATTCCCAGGCGGCGACGTGCGCGAAGTTGACGTCGTCGCGTTTGCATTCGCCGTCCGGATACTGGTATTCCTCGCGGAAGTGTCCGCCGCAGCTTTCCTCGCGGGTGAGGGCGTCGCGGCACATCAACTCGGCGAGTTCCATGTAGTCGGCCACGCGGTTGGCGCGTTCGAGGGCCTGGTTCATGTTGTCGGCGGAACCGGGGACGTTGACGCTCTTCCAGTATTCGGCGCGGAGTTCGGGGATGAGCTTGAGGGCCTTTTCGAGACTCTCCTTGGTGCGGGCCATGCCGCAGTTTTCCCACATGATGTTGCCGAGGCGCTTGTGGAAGTGGTTGACCGGTTCCTTGCCCTTGATGGACATGAGACGGTCGATGACCCCGGAGGCATCGGCTTCGGCAGCGGCGAAGGCGGGATTGTCGGTCTTCGGACGGCTGCCGGGCTTCTGCGTGGCGAGGTAATTGCCAATGGTGTAGGGAATGACGAAGTAGCCGTCGGCGAGGCCCTGCATGAGAGCGGAAGCGCCGAGGCGGTTCGCGCCGTGGTCGGAGAAGTTGGCTTCGCCGAGAACGAAGAGGCCGGGGATGTTGGACATCAGGTTGTAGTCCACCCAGAGGCCGCCCATGGTGTAGTGAACAGCCGGATAAATGCGCATGGGCTGCTTGTAGGCGTTCTCGTTGGTGATCTCGTGGTAGATGTCGAAGAGATTGCCGTAGCGTTCGCGGACGGCGTTTTCGCCGAGGCGGTTGATGGCGTCTCCGAAATCCAGATACACACCGCGTTTGCCGGGGCCGACGCCGCGGCCTTCGTCGCACATGCGCATGGCGGCGCGGGACGAGACGTCGCGGGGGGCGAGGTTGCCGAAGCTCGGGTAGATGCGCTCAAGGTAATAGTCGCGGTCTTCCTCGGCGATGTCGTTCGGGTTCTTTTCGCAGTCCTCCTTCTTTTTCGGCACCCAGATGCGTCCGTCGTTGCGGAGCGATTCCGACATGAGGGTGAGCTTGGACTGGTAATCACCGCTGACCGGGATGCAGGTCGGGTGGATCTGCGTGTAGCAGGGGTTGGCGAAACAGGCGCCGCGCTTGTAGGCGCGCCAGATGGCGGTGGCGTTGGAATTGCGGGCGTAGGTGGAGAGGTTAAAGGTGTTGCCGTAGCCGCCGGTGGCGAGGATGACGGCATCGCCGGCGAAGCGGTGCATCTTGCCGGTTTTGAGGTCGCGGGTGATGACGCCCTTGGCCTGTCCGTCAACGAGGACGAGATCGACCATTTCGTGCTCGGTGACGAGCTTCACGCCGCCTTGACCAACCATTTTCGACAACGCCGAATAAGCACCGAGGAGGAGCTGCTGTCCGGTCTGGCCGCGAGCGTAAAAGGTGCGGGAAACTTGTGCTCCGCCAAAGGAGCGGTTGGCGAGGAGGCCGCCGTATTCGCGGGCAAAGGGGACGCCTTGGGCCACGCATTGGTCAATGATGTTGACCGAGACTTCGGCGAGGCGGTGGACGTTGGATTCGCGGGCGCGGTAATCGCCGCCCTTGATGGTGTCGTAGAAAAGACGATACACGCTGTCACCGTCGTTCTGGTAGTTCTTGGCGGCATTGATGCCGCCCTGCGCGGCGATGGAGTGGGCGCGGCGGGGGGAGTCGTGGAAGACGATGTTGGTCACCTTGTAGCCGAGTTCGGCGAGGGTGGCGGCGGCGGAGGCTCCGGCAAGGCCGGCTCCGACGACTACGACTTCGTATTTACGTTTGTTGGCCGGGTTGACGAGTTTGAGGGACTCGGACTTGTAGGTGCTCCACTTGGTGGCGAGGGGGCCGGGGGGGACGTTGGAATTGAGTGTTGCCATGGTCGGGTCGATTAAGGCGTGAACGTTGGTCGTTAAGGGAGGGTGTGTGGTGCGGGGTTATTTGTTGCAGGCGGCGGTGGCAGCGCAACGTTCCGCAGCGTAATCGGCGGCGGTGGTGCCTTCAGCGGGCTTGGCGATGCCGGTGAGGATCGCGCCGGGAATGGCAATGTTGCCGAGGGCGTAGAAGAGGCAGAAGAGGGTGACGAGTCCGCGGAGTCCGCAAGCCCAGCGATGATTGCGCCAGCCCACGGTCTGGAACATCGAGTCGGCACCGTGCAGGAGGTGGAGCGCGAGGAGCGTGGTGGCCAGCATGTAGAAGCCGGAGACCCAAGGGTTCATGAAGCCCATGAAGACCATGCTGTAAACGTCGTGCACTTCTTCACCGGCATCGACGATGGGGAAGCCGAGGAGGTGGAAGCCGTCCTGCATGACGTAGCCGGAGAGGGCGCTTTTGAAGTGTTCACCCTCGGCCCAGGTCGCGCCAACGGTGAAGTGGGCGATGTGGTAGATGATGAAGGCGAGGACCACGAGGCCGCTCATGCGCATGTAGCGGGAAGCGAGGCTGGCCTTGAGCCACTTGTGGACGCCGTATTTCTCGGGTCCGCGGGCGGCTTTGTTTTCGATGTAGAGGCAAACAGCCGCCCAAACGTGAATGCCGATGGCGGCGAGCATCACGAGGCGCACGCCCCAGAGCGCAGGGCCAAGCGACTGCAAGAAGTGCGCATAACCATTGATCTTGTCCGGGTGGGAGAAGATCTGGAGGTTACCCACCAGGTGCCCGGCTACGAAACCGAGCAAAATCAGCCCGGAGAGGGCCATGAGGAATTTTCGTCCGATGGACGACGTGAAGAGATTACGGATGAGGCTCATCGCGCGAATTGGTGAGTGTGGTCAGATGGTCAACGAATACCAGTCATACGCGAGTTGTTAGGAAGCGAAGGACCGGCAGAAGGTGCGACCTTAAGGAACCCGCGGGCCGGTTGTAAAGGGGCCGCTTAAAGCAGACCTAATTTACGCTTCGGTATTAGGCACACTAACCCAAACCAGAAGGCACGGAATTTGATAATGCGTCGCAATTAACGCGCCGCGCATAGTGCCAATCTCCGATTCTCAGACCTTCGACTTTTCGACCGCCAGCGGCTTGAGCAGGGCAAATTTCCCGCTGGCGGCGGGCGGGATGAACTTTTTGCGAAAAGCCACCACGCGCACACCTTCGCCAAGCGCGGCGGCCAGCGCGGGCTCTACCCAGGCCGGGGCCGTGTGGTCGGCCACGTAATGAAAATCCCAGCGGCGGTCGTTCACCTGCACGAGGCTGTAGTGCCAGCAGCGGAAAGCATCGCCGGTGCCGGCTCCGGCATGTTCCAGTGCCTCGTCGATCTCGGAAGGCGAAATGAGACGTCCATCGGCGGTCACGTGCAGGCCACCTTCGCGCCCGAGCAGACGAAAACCTGCACTTCGTCCCTCCCCCCCCCCCCCCCCCTGCCCCTGGCCCTGGCTGGCGGCGGGGCGCGGCATGCGGCGCACGATGTCGCCGGTGTGGTAACGCAGGAGCGGCATGGCCTCGCGGTCGCGCGTGGTGACGTGAATCTGGAAAATGTCGTTAAAATTCCGATACGGCACGAGTTCGACAAACACGTTGCTGTCGATCACGCGCATGTCGTCGCGGAACGCCTCGCCGATAAAAATATAGCCGGCCTCCGTCGAACCGTAGAGATCGACCTGCGGCGCCGGGAACGCCTCGGCCACGCGCGCGGCGTGCTGTTTGCTGGCCTTGCCGTAGGTGAGGATGACGACTTTGACGCTGGGCACTTTGACGCGGCGTTTTTGCACGGCGCGGGCGAGGAGCGAGAGGTAGATGGGTTCGCCCTCGATCACGTCCGGTTGCACAGCCTGAAGTTCGGTCACGATGCGGTCCCACTCGCTCTCGGGAAACACAAACGGGTCGCTCGTGAGGTTGAGATACACGATGCCATTAAAATACCGGTGCGGGAACGGATGGTCTTCGTAGGGGCAGAGGTTGCTCGAACACCCGATCGGCGCGAGCACGCACTTGCGGTAAGGCCGGTCCGCATACGGCGCGAGCAATGGATGCGCGCGGTAGGCGCGGGCCGTTTGCGCGTCCCACCAGCCGTCCTCCATGATAACGGTCATCGGTGACTGCGTGGTGCCGCCCGTGGATTCGTATTCGTAACGCCGCTCCTGCAATCCGCGTTCGATCACCGTGTAGTCCTCGAAAAACGCCTGGTGCCCGCGTTCCACGATCTCGTTTTTCGAGAGCGTGGGAATCTCTCGATAGCAGGACCATTGCAACGGCTCCGCGTGCAGGGGAAAGCGTTGCGTGTAGAGCGGACTGCGCTGGTAAATGCGCCTGATTTCCGTCTCCAGCGGGTCGGGCAGACGGTTGCCCACCATTGCGGAGGCAGGATTCAAGATGGCAGGATCATTGGCAAACGTAGGCGCGGCAGACGGCATTTTTGGAAGGGGCCAAACCTAGGCCCCCCGCCGCCGCTGTCAAATAGCACGCCTGCAAGTGCGGGCACGGGGGGGGGGGGGGGACGACTCGCGCCGGTTCACGCCGACTCGCGAGCCAGCAATTTAACCGGCAGCGTGGTTTCACGCGGGGGGGTCTCCCCTCGCATTAATGCCGCCAGCGTGTCCACCGCCAAGTCAGCGATCTTCGTCAGAGGCTCCTCAATCGTCGTCATCGGCGGTGGTAGAAATTCGGATACACCGTGAATCTCGCCGCCAATCAGCGCCACGTCCCTTGGCACCCGAAGCCCCATGACGTTGATAATCACATTCAATCCCTCAAGCGCCTCATAGTTGGACCCTGGAATCAGGATGGCATCCGCCCCCAACCGCACCACGCGACTGACTGCACTGTAAAATGTGACCTCCTGACTCCGCATCAAAAACAACTCCTCGCGGCATTCCGCCCCAGCCGCCATGATCGCCTTGCGATAGCCCTCCAGCCGCACCCGCTCCTGTGATCCCGGCGAACCGACAAACGCCAGCCGCCGCCGGCCGTTTTTCAAAAAATGTTCCGCCGCCAACCGTCCGGTCGCCTCGCAATCGCTGCGCACCGACCACCGGTCCTTTCGCCCCGAAAAATCATCGGTGAAGACGACCGGCGTGTGCTCGCCCAAACGCGCGGCCATTGACTCAAATGCCGGATATTCGCCCACCACAATCACTCCGTCCAGATAACGCCGTTGCAAATGCTCCACCGGGTTTTCCGGAACCACCATCGCCATGTCATGCTTGCAAAGCGCGAGCGCGATGTGGGACCACAGCGATTGATAATAACTGCCATCGTGCAGGGAGTGCCAGATGCTGTCCGCCACCACGCCCACCTGTTTGGTGCGAATCTGCACCTGCGGGCGAAACCCCAGCGAACGCGCCGCGGCGAGCACGCGCACGCGAGTCTCGGCGCCCACACGCCCGCGGTTGTTGAGCACGCAACTCACCGTCCCAGGCGACACGCCCGCAAGCTCGGCGACTTGATAAACATTGGCCCGCCCCCCCCGCTCGCCTCGTCCTCCTTTTTCACTTTTCGCCGCCTTGTTTTTCGCGCCGGGAGAATCGGTCTCGTGAGCGACGTGTGACTGGCTGCGCGCGGCACTCCTGCGGTTGCGCGATGCCCCATCCGCATTGCCAGCAGGAAGGCTGGCGGAGGACGTGGCGGACGAGACGGCGACATCAGGCATGGCGAGTGAAACAGACATCATATGAAGGCAGGTAAAGATATTTTCAGATAACGCCCAAAAGCGTTCTTGTGATAAAAAGATCAGACATCTTGAAAAAATATCTTGTTTTTTGCAAAACTCTTTTTCAAATTCATCACATGTTTTTGCCCCGTCTGCTTCCTCCCATCGCAGCCGCCATCATGAGTGCCACCGCAACCATCGTTCCCAATGCCGCCTCCACAGCCTCTGTTGCGGACGATTCCCAAACATCTGAAATCCCCCTCCCCCCTGCCGCCCGCTTCAACTGGACGCATGTCGGCCCCGGTGGTGGTGGCAACTTCCGTGGTCAGGGCATCTCGCCGGTCAACCCCAATCTCATCCTCTCATCTAACGACATGGGAGGCAGTTATCGTACATATGATGGCGGACATAGTTGGGAAATGCTGTCGTATGAACACATCCGGGATCTTAGCCGAAGCCGTTTGCCGGGCGGGCATGTTCCCCAGCAAGGCATCTGGGGATTTCACACGCGCAATCCACGGCTTCTTTTCACCGGCAGCGCGCTCGGTTTTCTCCGCAGCGACGACGCCGGAGCCTCGTGGCGCAGGATTGACGGCCATTGGCGTACGCATGACGGCCTCAATGGTCACCAAACGGCTCCGCGCCTCATCGTCTTCTCCTTCGCCAAGCCGGAGACCGGATTGGTCGGCTTCAACCCCGGACGCTCCGACGCCGCCTTGCAAAATCACGGAGCACGTCTCTACCGGACAACCGATTCCGGGGAAACGTGGGAACATCTGTCCGATCTTCCCGCTGGCAGCGGTGATCTGGTGTCCATTCGTTTTGTATCAAAACTTCCACGACGGATTCTTGTCGCCACCGCCAACGGTGTCTGGTTCGGCGACGACGACGGACGCACATGGAAGGCCGTCACCGGAGGCCTGCCTCGCTCGTCTTCCGGAGGCGGTATTCATCCCCGCGAATTGGCAGGCAGCGAAAGCCGGGGAATTTTTTACCTGAGCTTCCCGATTAGCACCGATGCGGGAGCGGCCTTCGTCAGCGGACTTTATCGCTCGGACGACGGCGGCGAAACTTGGTCGCCGTGCGGCACGGACGGGCTCTTTCTCGACCCGGCGACGCCCGGACGCTTTGAGTTGGTCGCCACCAGCGAAGTCAATCCCGAGCGCGTGTTCCTCTCCTATCGCAGCACCCTGCGGGGTGACGCGGAGAACCCCCGGCATCCCGGCCTGTCCAACATCTACCGGAGCGAGAACGGCGGACGTACATGGCAACCCACCCTTTTCCAGCATCCAGAGCAGCCGGGATACAACATCTCGAACACCTCATGGAACACCGGCATGTGGGGCTGGCAGCAACCACCCTCTGGTTTGGCCGTGGCCCCGTCTGCTCCCGACATTGTGATTGCCGGGACGCCCACAGCCGTGGTTCTCAGCAAGGATGGTGGTCGCACTTGGCGGCAAGTCCACGCCCCCGATGGCACTCCTGCCGCCCAACCCGGCGGCGGCCTGCAGATGATGAGCGTTTGGAACTACTACTTCGATCCGCACAACCACGACCGACGTTTTCTTGCCTCCACCGATTTCTCCGGCTGGCGCGCCACCCGCGACGGTATCCTCTGGTCCTACAACATCGTCGGCAATCCCTGGCACAACAACAGCTACGCCCTCGCCTTCGATCCCGCGATCAAGGACAAACTCTGGGCCGCCGCCTCCATCACGCACGACATCCCGACTTGGAGATACCAAAAAGACATCGGCAACTACATCGGCGGCGTCGTTCTCTCCACCGACGGCGGTCGCACATGGACATCCCGCGGCGTCAACAACGGACTCCCCGGACGTTCCGTCACCGACATCTGGCTCGACCCGCGCTCCGCCGCCAACGCCCGCCACCTCTGGGCCGCCGTTCCCGGTCATGGCGCGTATTTTTCCGACGACGACGGCCGCACTTGGCAGCAACGCAACAATGGCTTCCGTCCCGAAAATCTCAACGTCCTGCGCATCATCGCCACGCCCTCTGCCGACCGTCTCTACGCCCTCACCACCATTCGCCTCACGCCCCAAGGACGCCAGCCCGGTGCCCTCTACACGAGCACCGACAACGGCCACACATGGCAACAACTCTGGCATCGTCCCGGCGTCGTGTTTCCCAATTGGATCACCGTCGATCCGCACAACCCGCGCACCCTTTACCTCAGCGCATTGTCTAGGACACCGGCCCCCGATGCCACCGACGGCGGCACTTGGCGCAGCACCGATGGCGGACAAAGCTGGGAACCAGTTTTCCCATATCCCACCTACGCCGTGTCGATCGATCCACGCAATCCCGGTCACATCTATGCCTCATCGTGGGCGCGTTCCGGCGATGGACTCCATTTCAGCGATGACAACGGCAAGACTTGGCGGCGTCTCACAGGGTATCCCTTCTGGCGCCCCATGATTGTCGCCTTCGATCCAAAACGCACGGACCGCATCTACGTGACCAACTTCGGCGCAGGCACCATTTGTGGTGTCATTAAAAAATAACTACAACCACCACCCCGAATCCCCTCTTCTGCACATACACCACCGCCTTTCCCAGACATTTTCCCAATGCCCGATTTCAAAGCCGAAACCACATCCACCCACCAACCCGACAACATCCACTCCGCATCATCATGAAACTCCACACGATCATCCGCGCCTTCGGCGCAATCCTCCTCGCCGCCACTCTGGCCGCGAATCTCCACGCTACCGACCCCATCGTCACCGATTCCGTTGAAGACAACAACGCCAATGGCAGCACCGACTGGAGCAGCAAATGGCACCGCATCGGCACGGGCGGCGCAATGACGTCCACCAGCGGCGGACTCGTCGCCACGTCGGGAAGCAACTTCTGGTTGGGCAACTCGCCAACATCGGCGGGCAATCGCGGCATCGCCCGTTATTACACCGACGCCACCATCACCACCGGCACCTACACCATCGAGTTCGATCTCGGCGCAATGACTGATGTCGTGTTCACAACTAATTTAGAAATCGCTCTCCTCGCTGACACCGACTCGAATACCCAATACGATTACAGCGAACGCTTCGGCATCGTCGGCATTTCCAGTCTGCCTACCTTCACTGACGGCACCGCCGCATGGAAACACGTGGAGCTGACCGTCGTCGTCACCGCTGACACCAAAACCGCTGGCGATCAAAGCGTGGTCGGCACCACACTCGGTTTCATGATCCTCTCCAACGTTCCCGTCGGTTATGGCTACGCCTTTGACAACCTCACCATCAGCCACACCGCCCCCGTTCCTGAACCGGGCACTACCGCCGCCATTGCCGGACTGGTCACTCTCGCGGCGGCTCTCTATATCCCCCGCCACCGGAGATAATCCATCCGCATTATTCGAAGGGCAGTCGTCGCACTGCCCCCTTCAAACCCCACTCATTTCTCTCCACTCCTCTGTTCCCACACCATCCCCCCCTCGAACCAACAACCATGAAAACCCACTTGTGCATTCGTCCCCTTGGTTTCGTTGCCATCTCCATTTTCGCCACTCTTACGCCCTTCGCCAGTCAGCTTGCTGCCGCCGAATCTGCTGTTGTTGTCAGCGACCCGGTTGACACCCTTGGGAAAAACACTTGGCAGCGCATCTCCGGCAAATGGACAGCAACCGGGAACTGCATTATCGAAACCAGCCAGGGCGGGCTCAAAGCCACCGCAGGCAAAGGCTTTTGGTCTGGCGGCAACACCAACACCGCCCCCGCCAACCGCGGCATCGCCTGCTATTTTCCCGGCAAAACCTTCGCGCCCGGCACCTACACGGTTTCCTTCGACATCGGATGCTTCACCGATCTGCCTTTTACCGACAACTTTGTTATCTCTCTCATCGCCGATACCGACACAGACAGCGTTGCCAACTGGAAAGAGCGCATCCCCGATTCCGAAATCAACATCGTCACCGACACCAAACCTACTCCCGGCAAATGGATTCGCTGGACCTACACCTTTGACGTTTTCCCAAACACCAAAAACGTCGCGGGCGCGCCACTCATCGGAGCGCCACTCGGCTTCATGATTTTGTCCAAAGTGCCCGCCGGCTCCGGCTACGCCTTCGACAATTTTACCATCACCCACACCACACGCGAATGACGGTGCCCCCCCCCCAATCACAGCCATGCTCCATTTCCATCGCCGCTACAGTTCTCCATTCGCCTTCACGCTGATCGAACTTCTTACCGTCATTGCCATCATTGGCATCCTTGCCGCCATCCTCATCCCCACAGTTGGCAAAGTCCGGGAAAGCGCACGCAAGACCACCTGCCTCAGCAACGTCCGCCAAATCGGTCAGGCACTCCTGCTTTATAGCAACGATTACAAGGATTGGGGCCCCACCACCAAAGACCGCAGCATGGGGAAAATGAAACAGGGCGGCGGGTACACCAACCTCGGCCTGCTACTGCCTTATCTTGGACACTCCGCCCCGGCTTCCCAAACCGACTATACGCCCGCATCACTTCTCTGTCCGCTCATGAGTGCCGCCAAACTCGCCGAAAACGCCAACTCTCTCGGCAGCGAAACCGGCTACTGGCTCAACCTCGAAGCGACAAAAGGAAACACGGAAAGCACCCAGCTATCCAAAATCTCCTCTCGCCGTGCGATCATCTCCGACTATTGTCGCTGGTGGGCCCCCGCCTTTGATAAGAATAACCATGCCGACAAAGGCACCCACGTCTTCCGCATGAACGGCAGTGTCAACTGGCTGCCATCCACCAAAACCAAAGGACTCGCCGACTGGGACTGGTCAAAGCTCGACGACCTCTAATATCCGCCACCGTCTCTTTTCCCCGGCTAGTTCCCATGACTCCACACCGGACTCCGATTCTCACACATATCGCCGCCGCCTTCCTTCTCATCCTGATACTCTGTCCAAGTCCCACATTTACCAAGCAACCCGCTGAGTCCGGCATTCCATGTATCCAGATTCCCGTTTCATCCCCTAAAAATTTTCCCCGCGCATCACTTGACTGGAACCGCGCCGCCCGTATCCAGTTTCACGATTTCTGGTCACAGAAAACCCACTCGCTCGAACCCACCGAAGTCTTCCTCCTGAACACAGGCGCCTCGCTCAGAATAAAATTTCTCTGCGAAGACAGCAACATCCGCTCCGCCCCCGGCCGCCAGCACGACGGAGAAACCTTTCGCGACGATTGCGTGGAGGTATTTTTCGCCCGCCCCGAACCCCGCATCGACGAAGGTTACGGGCTCGAAATCAACGCAACCGGTACCCTTGCCGATATGCGTGTATGGAATCCACAAAAACTCGACTTTTCATGGAACTCCGGAGCTACCCTTGTTGAAAACCTTGCAGCCGATGTCGCTGCGAAGGACATCCGCTTCACGCTCCAGCGCACCACCCGCCTGCTTGCTCACGGCGGACGCCATGCCACCGGCCAAGGTTGGATACTCGAAATTGATTTTCCCTGGACATGGCTTCGCCGCGAACTTGCCCTCCCCGAATCCTCAACGCCCCACCCGGCTCAAATCCGCGCCAACTTCGCCCGCTGGAACCACGGCGCCGACGGCAAAATCTTCACTATCTGGTCCGATCCCGGTCTCAGCGTCCCCAAGCCACACGCGCCTTCCCGCTACGGCTGGCTGCTGTTGGAGTAATCCCCCCCCCCCATGCCTTGCCGTTCGGTTGCAAGGGTGCATCAGCGCGCTCGCAACTCAGGCCTCCCGCCTGCCATCCAGCCGTCAGCACAAAGCGTAGAGTCCAAAACCAAAAGACTCACCCACCAAGACTGCATCCGTAGTCATCCAACCTAATCCGCACGCTGACCGACGTAGATTTTCGGAATCTGGCTCTCCGCCTGTTCCAGATATTCTTCATGGTAATCAGTTCCATTCCGATTCAGCATTCGTTCTTTCATCATGAAAACCATCCTGCTTTCCCTTCTGGTATTCAGTTTTTCCCCACAACTTATGCAAGCCGCTTCCGCAATCACTGCGGACGACATCGCCCGGCATCTCGGAATCACAATCTGGAAATTCGACCAAAACACACTCCCGCCCAAATTCTCCGCCTCGATTGTCGAAATCAAAGACGGGAAGGTCATCGGTGACTATGTTTCTCCGGCGATCTTCTCGTTTTCCGGCGACCTCGTCATCAGCGCCAGCGATAGCAAAGAAGGTCTGCGAGTCAGCATGGGCGTGCCAGAAACCACCGTCCGTAATCTTGAAAACAAAAATATCGGTTTTGGTGCCTGCCTCACTCGACCCAAATTTTTGCTCGACCAACCAATACTGCTGGCTGGCAACTTTCGGAAAAAAGTCGGAGCGGAGACCGAGGCCGTCGCTATCACCAACAAGATCGAAGACGTGGCTTCCGGCATCGCGCTCGTTGTCCGGGAGATTTTGCCTCCGATGGGAGTCTTTACACCGTGGATGAACAACAAAGAGATGGAGGTGTTTCTCGATCCCTTGGGGAAGAAAGATGCAAACAACAAAAACTTTTGGGACCGCGGCCACTGGCTTGCAGCCGTCGAAGGCCGGTGGGAAAGCGGACGCCCTCAATTTCGTCTGAAAATTGAAAAGTCTCCCAAGGGCAAAAAGCTCTGGTGGTTTTGGTGGTTCAACCAAGATCAGGAATCCTACAACAAGCACATCCACCGCTTGTCGGACGAGGGATTCGTGCTGGTGTCCGACAACTCGTTCGAATGGCCGGACGGCAGCCGCCGTTTCAGCGGCGTGTGGCACAAAGTCGAATAATTTCCCACAATCGGGACTACTGTTTTTTCCTTGTAAAATTAAAATGGATTTTATTTTTACAAGGAAAAATGATCCAGCGTAGTCAGTCTGAAGCTGCCATTGCCACGGGACTCAACGAGTTTCCCGTCACCATTTTACTTGGCCCGCGCCAATGCGGGAAAACAACGCTCGCCCGCGATTTCGCCGCTACTCACACAGGTGAAACCACGTTTTGGGACTTGGAAAACCCCAACGACCGGGCACGCCTCGCCTCGCCCATGCTCGCCCTCGAACGACTGCGGGGATTGGTCGTGCTCGACGAAGTTCAGCGAATGCCGGAATTGTTCGAAGTGCTGCGCGTTCTGGCCGACCGGCGTCCGATAAACACCCGTTTCCTGCTGCTGGGCAGCGCGTCGCCCAACATCGTAAAAAGCGTTTCGGAAACACTCGCCGGACGCGCCTGCTTCGTGGACATGCGCGGTTTTTCACTGGACGAAGTTGCGCCGGAAAATTGGGAAACGCTCTGGTTGCGCGGCGGTTTTCCCGACTCGTTTCTCGCCAGGTCCGGAGACGCCTCCATGCGCTGGCGAAACAACTTCGTGCGCACTTTTTTGGAACGCGACATGCCAGCCTTGGGCACGCGCACAGCGGCGGAGGAATCGCGGCGTCTCTGGACGATGCTCGCCCACTGTCACGGACAACTTTTGAACGTTGCCTCGCTGGCGGGGTCATTGGGCGTATCCGCATACGCAATACGCCAGCAGTTGGATTTGTTCACCGGCGCGTTCATGCTGCGCCAGTTGCCGCCGTGGTTTGAAAACGCGGGCAAGCGCGTCGTGAAAAGCCCGAAGGTGTATCTGCGCGACAGCGGCATCCTTCACAACTTGCTGGGCATTCCGACTGAGGATGCGCTGTTGGGGCATCCGATTTTGGGCGCGTCATGGGAGGGTTTTGCGATGGAGGAAACGCTTTCGGCGCTGGGCAATCCCGAGGCATGGCATTGGCGCACGCAAGCGGGCGCGGAACTGGACCTCCTTGTGTTGCGAAACGGGAAACGGCTCGGTTTCGAGTTCAAGCACACGTCCGCGCCCAGAACCTCCCGATCCATGCACAGCGCGTTGGAAGATTTGAAACTGGAAAAACTGTTCGTGGTGTATCCGGGCACGGATCGCTTTCCGTTGACTGAAAAGATCGAGGCACTCGGCATCACTCGTCTTGCGGAAATCAGCGTGTAGGCGTCCCCCCCCCCCCCCCCTGCCCTGCCGCATCTGTAACCGCATTCACATCCGCACGCAGCTATCCTGCGGGTCTCGCAGTTTTTTCGGATAATCGGCGATGGCGTGCAGGCCGCGACTTTCGTGACGTTGCAGGGCGCAACGCACCATGAGGTCGGCGACCTGAATCATGTTGCGCAGTTCAACCAGTCGCGAATCGACAGAGAAATTCCAATAGTAGTCATGTATTTCGCGCGCCAGATTGGCGATGCGCGTGCGGGCGCGTTCAAGACGCTTGGTCGTGCGCATGATGCTCACAAAGTCCCACATGGTGCGGCGCAGTTCGTCGCGGTTGTGCGTGATGACCACGCGTTCGTCGATGTCGCCGCCGCCAAGGTCCTGCCAGTCGGGAATGGAGAGGGGGGGGGGGGGATGCCGACGCAGCTTGCGCAGATAGTGGTCAACCGATGCCGCACCGCGATGCGCCATCACAACGGCTTCGAGCAGCGAATTGCTGGCAAGGCGGTTGGCGCCGTGCAGACCGGTGCAGGCGACTTCGCCACAGGCGTAGAGGCCGGGCAGCGTGGTCTCGGCGGCAACGGTAGTGGAAACTCCACCACACGTGTAATGCGCGGCGGGTACAACCGGGATCATGTCGGACGCCATGTCGATGCCGAGTTCGGTGCAGGCGGCGTGAATCTGCGGGAAGCGTTCGCGCAGCCAGGCGGATTTTTTGTGCGTGATGTCGAGCCACACATGGGGCGCGCCGCTCTTTTTCATCTCGGTGTCGATGGCGCGGGCAACGATGTCGCGCGGGGCGAGATCGGCGAGTTTGTGGTAGCCGGCCATGAAGGCTTCGCCAGCAGTGTTGCGCAGGATGGCACCTTCGCCGCGCACGGCTTCGCTGATGAGGAAGCGTTTGCCGGTGGTGGAGTAAAGCGCGGTGGGGTGAAACTGAGTGAACTCCATGTTGCGCACTTCGACGCCCGCCCGATACGCCATCGCAATGCCGTCGCCGGTGGCGATGTCGGGATTGGTCGTGTAGAGGTAAACTTGTCCCGCGCCGCCGGTGCTGAGGACGACCACGGGCGCGCGAAAGGTGCGCACGCGCTGGTCGTGCACATCGAGCGCATAGACGCCGAGCACTTGGTCGGGGGTGCGAGCGCGGGCGCGGGGGGGGGTGAGCTTGTGGCGCGTGATGACGTCGATGGCAAAAAAATGCTCGAAGAGCGCGATGCGTGATTCGCCAACGATGGCCTTGAGCAGGGCCTCCTCGATGGCTTTGCCGGTCATGTCCTTGACGTGCAGGATGCGGCGTTCGCTGTGCCCGCCTTCGCGTCCGAGGTCGTAGGGGCCGGGCGTGCCGCGGCGCGGACTGCGTTCGCGGGAAAATTCGAGGCCGAGGTCAACGAGTTCTTGGATACGCGCGGGGGCGTCGCTGACGATCTGACGGACGACGCGGCGGTCGCACAGTCCGTCGCCAGCGGCGAGGGTGTCGGCCACGTGTTTGTTAAAATCGTCGGTCTGCGCCGTGACGGCCGCAATGCCCCCTTGGGCGTGGTTGGTGTTGGAGTCGGCTTTGTCCTTTTTGGTCAGGATGGCGACGGAGTGCCCGGCGCGGGCGCACTTGAGCGCGAAGCTAAGGCCGGCAATGCCGCTGCCGATCACCAACACATCGTAATCGTTTTGCATGAGAAAAAACCTGAAATTAACCACAGAGGCACGGAGGCACAGAGGGCAAACCACGGAGGAGTTGCCAACGAAACCTTCCTGAAAGATCGTGCGCGGAAACACATGATTCCCCTCTGGGGATTTCTGAAAAGACAACCGCGAATAGTCGCGAATGAACACGAATAAAAAAGACAGGATTCATTGGTTCTATTCGCGTCTATTCGCGTTCATTCGCGGTTACGGTTTGGATCCTTCGGTTTTGGCGCAACCAATCCGTGATTCTCCGTGCCTCGGTGTCTCTGTGGTTCATTTCTGAATCACAGGACGATGTTGTCGATCAACCTTACCTCATCGACCCAGGCGGCGATGGCGAGGATGGCCTTGCCGGGGATCACTTCGCGGACGGGCTCCATCGTGCAACGGTCCACAAGCGACGCGTAAATGACGCGGATGCGGCGGTGCTGGCTGAGCAGATGCGTGACTTCGGCCACAAGCCGGTCGGCACGACGTTCGCCAGCGGCCACCATCTCGCGCGCCTTCGTCAGTGCCCGGCTGATCGCCAGCGCCTCCGTGCGTTGCGTCGAAGTGAGGTAGCGGTTGCGCGAACTCAAGGCCAGTCCGTCGGCCTCGCGCACGGTGGGCGCGGTGACGACATCGACGGTGAAATTGAGGTCGTTGACCATTTTTTTGATGACCGCCACCTGTTGCGCATCCTTTTGTCCGAACACCGCGAGGTCGGGACGGCAGATGTTAAACAGTTTGGCCACGATGGTCGTGACGCCGCGAAAATGCGTGGGGCGCGAAACGCCTTCGAGCGGACGCGCGATGAATTCCTCGTTGATGTAGGTCGAGTAGCCCTTCGGATACATCTCCGTCGCGATGGGGGCAAAAACGATGTCTGCGCCTGCGGCTTCGCACTTGGCGGCGTCGCTTTCCAGTTCGCGCGGATATTTGCTAAAATCTTCGCTGGGGGCGAATTGGGTTGGGTTGACGAAGATCGAGACGATCACGGTGTCGGCACGTTCGGCGGCGAGGCGGATGAGACTGAGGTGGCCCTCGTGGAGCGCGCCCATGGTGGGGACGAGCCCGATGATCTGGCCTTTGGAGCGAAGATCCTCGGCGAGAGTCTGCATTTCGAAAACCGATGTGATAGTCTGCATGGGTCCGGTCAGTGAGCGGCGGTGGCGGCGATGAACGTCGTGCGCGGTTGGCGCGAAGAGCCGTTACTAAAGATAGATATGTCCGGGGTTCAAGTCTTTGCCGGAGTAGTTGCCGGAATAGTTTTGGTCGGCTGGAAGCCAGACCTTCAGACCTTCGACGTTCAGACTTCAGACCTTCGACCGTTTATCCGCCCGCCAGTCGCAAGTCCGGCGCGGCGTAGGCATGTTTCCGATACCGGTGCGGAGTGACCCCAAACCGCCGTCGGAAGATTTTGTAAAAGTGCCCCAGATTTTCGAGACCGCAGTCTGCCGCGATGTCGATGATCTCGCGTGCCGTCGTGTTCAGTTCATGCGCCGCGTAAGTCATCCGCGCTTCATTGAGTATATCGGTTGGCGTTTTTTTGAGCAACCGCTGCACCTCCCGCGCCACATGCTCCGGACTGCGCCCCGCCAGTCGCGCCAGTTCCGCCGTGCCTCCGCGAAAATGCTCCGGTTTCTGGATACGCTTGCATGCGATGGACAACCACTCCGGCAGCACCTGCCGCGAATGTTGAACATTGACCAGCAGAGCCATCACCCCGGCCAGAAAAGCCTCCGCGCTCAATGCGTCGCGCGCGCCTGCTTCGAGATCGTGAGCCATTGCGCGCAACCGCTCCAGTTGCGCGGCATCGAGTTCGAACTCGCGCTTGCGATGGTCCTTCTCCGCAAACCACCCCCCTCCGCTCCCCCCGTTTCCATTCGCACCACCGCCGCCGTTGCCATTGCCGCCCCCGCGCGAGTCCCCCGTAAAATACCGCCGCCGCAACCGCTCCCACAACTCGCACGCGAATGCGAAATTGGCGAACCGCACAAACTGGCCCTTCCGCGCCGCTGAAAACCCATGCACATCCTCGCGCCGGATCAACACGAGCAATCCTGGAAACAACCGCCTCCGCTCGCCATTGATCACATGCACCCCCTCCCCCTCCTCGACCCAAAACACCTCGTGAAAAACATGTGTGTGGATCGACTGGTTCACATCAATCTGTGGATACTGCCAGAAAGCGAACCGGCAGACGTCCATCGGGAACTGAAACGAATAATCAATACGGGGCATGCCTCTTGGACCATGATCATTTCGTGTGCGCGAAGCAAGTTCGAGTGCCACGAGGAATGCATCAATTAAACGTAAAAAAAAGCCGGTTAACCGGAAGATAAAAATCCCCGAAACGCGTAATCTGATTCCATGAAACCGCTCCCCGCCTTGCTCCTCCGGTTGTGTGCCGGACTTTCTTTCATCCTTACCTCCAACCTTCTCCTCCATGCGGAAACCTATACATGGACAGGAGCCAGCACCACTAACACCAGTTGGAATACCGTCGAAAACTGGGATGCCAACGGCGTAGCCCAATCGGGCACGGATACAGAAATCATCCTCGCGAAATCCGGCAACTACACCGTCACTCAAAACACCGGTGCTGGCATGAGCTTCAACAAGCTCGTGTTCTCCGCCGCCAGTGGCAACGTCTCGATTGGTGGTACCAACTCCTTCGCAATCACCTCCGGAACTCCCGGCACCCCCGGCGAAATCCAGATGAATAGCAACGGCAGTTCCTCCATGAGCAATCAACTCACGCTGAACCGCACCTTCACTTATACCGGAAGTGGAACGGGACAGCTTCTCCTTAGCGGTATTGTGCAAGGCACAGGCGGCATCGTGGTGGATGCGGCAGGCATTCTTGCCCTCACAACGGCCAAGTCATTCGCAGGCGGTCTCACCCTGAAAAATGGAACGGTCACCCTGACGACAACCGGCGCTGCCGGCACAGGTGCCATCACCCTCGAAGGTGGCACCATCCGCAACAGCACCAGTACCGGCTACGTCACCACCACCTTTACCAACGCGCTCAATCTGTCCGGCGACACCCGCTTCGGCTCCAATGGTCAGCGCGCCCTCGAATTCACCGGCAACACCACGATTGCCGGCGACGCGACGACCCGTGAGCTCACACTTCACGCCGATGCCGCGACGACAACCAATCTCGTCCTTAGCGGGGCCATCACTGATAACGGCAAAAGCAACGGACTCACCTTCAAGGGAAGAGGCACCGTGCGTATCGGCGGTTCCAGCACAAATACCTACACAGGAGCCACCACCGTTGATTCAACCAACGTCATTCTTCTACTCGACAAAACCAATGGAGCCGACGCCACCGCGGGAGCACTCGTGGTGAAAGACGGCAAGGCCCTCATTGAAACCGGTATCCAGAAAGTCGGGGCACTCTCACTCCTCGGAGGCACCGCCAAAATCTCCAGCGGAGCCACACTCGCCACCGCCGGTATCGCCGAAATCCATGCCGGCACCCTCGACGGAACCGGCACCCTGCAAATTCTTGATGGCGGCGCCCTATCCCTCGGCGGTACAGGTCACGCGGAAACCGTCACCTTTACCGGTGGACTCAACCTCGCCGGTGGTTCCTCCCTCTTTTTTGACCTCGGGACTTCCTCTGATAAACTCACGCTGGACGGTCCGCTTACCGTAAGTGGCGATGGATCGATAACGCTTCACATCAGCAATGCCGGAGGGCTCGTCGCGGGCACCCCCTACACACTATTCAGCGTGGCCGGCGGTTTCACCGGCGTGGACAACGCCACAGCCAACGACCGCTTTACCATCTTGGGCACGGACATCACGGGAACATTCTCCATCAATGGCACCGATCTCATCCTCACGGTAACCTCGGCGATTCCCGAGCCTTCGACTTGGGTTTGGATCACAGGCACGCTTTCCCTGCTGATCGCCGCCAGAGTCCGCAAGCACTTGCGCACCTGCCGTATTGACTGACTACAATCGTCAACCTCTTTGGCGGCCATATGATGTCCCATGGCCGCACACCACTCTTATGAATTCCCCGTCTTTTCATACCCTTTCCAGTCTGAATCCCCGTCATCGAGGATTCACCTTGATCGAACTGCTGACGGTAATCGCGATCATCGGCATCCTTGCTGCGCTCTCACTTGTCGCAATCAGCCAAGTCCGCGAGTCCGCAAGCGTCGCCAAATGTGGCGCGACCCTGCGCGGGCTTTCGCAAGCCATGCTTCTCTGGTGCAACGATCATAAACAGTATTTCCCCGCTCTACAACCCGCAGACCATAAAACATGGTCCCGTGCCTTGATTAACGAAGGCTATGTTTCAAAAGCACCGGATTCGATGGCATGCCCAACTCAGGTAAAGAATGTGACCATACCCGACGATGTATGCCTGCGAAGCTACTTTTACGCGGTGCCTACGCTAAAAGACGCCGGAGGGAGTGCCCGCATCCCGCGGGCACTCAGCGACATTTCCAATCCAAGTCGCACCTACATGCTCGTTGAGCGTCACTTAAAAACAGTCACGAAAGGCGGCACCGCTGATCGTGAACATGAATACGGTGGTGAGGTGGGCGGAGACATTCTGTCCTTGGCCAACATCTATAACAATACCTTCCACAAAAATGGCTCGCGCAATTTTGCCTTCATCGATGGGCATGTCGAATTTCGCAACCCAGCCAAATCCCGGGCCGGAGTTCACGCCCCACCTTTCGGTCAAAACCCGTTCAATCCGTAACATTTTTTCCACTACATACCATCAGCATGCATCCCCTTGCCATCGCAACACTCGCAATCCTCCCTTTTCTGGCCGTCCCAAACCCGGCTCAGGCCGCTTCAGCAACTTCTCCCGCCAAGGGTTCCCTTGGTCTGCCAGCGGAAGGAACTTGGAAATTTTTCAACGGCAGGGAATTTCCCGGAGCCAACGGCAAATTGAATCTTGCCACCGAAGCAGACCAGACCACGGCCACAATATCCTACGATTTCAGCGGAGGCGGGCTGTATGTTTGCGCCCAAACCAAAACGGAAATTCCAGTCGGCACCGGAGAAATCCGCATCCGGGTGAAATCGGAGGAGCCTGGACCGGTTTCACTCCGCCTTGTCGATTCCACCGGCCAAAAGCTGAGCATCATGACAACCTACACCCAAGCCGGCGAATGGCAGGTGCTCCGTTTTCCCCTGAGTGGAAAAATCCGACACTTTGGCGGAGCCAACGATGGCAAAATACACTTCCCGGTCACCAGCCTCTCCCTGCTCGTCCACAAGAGCAGCCGCATTGAACCATCCGGAACGCTCTCCTTCACAAACTTCCAACTTCTGTAGCTCCCCTCCATTCGTCATGCAAATCACCCGCACCGTTTCATTCGGTCTCGCATTTTTTCTTTCCGTCCCGCCGTTGCTCGCATCCAAAAACGTGATACGCGACGATCGCATGGGCACCGGAGTTCATTTTCAGCAGGGGCCCACGTCCAACTGGAGAAACTACGACCTCGACAAAACCATGCCTCTGCTGGCCGAGTCCGGCATCACTTGGCTGCGCAACGCGATCTATTGGAGCCAAGTCGAAACCACCAGGGGCCGATACTCCATCCCCGAGGCAAGTCTGCGATGGATCGAAAAAGCCAACGAAGCCGGGCTCAAGGTCTCCATCACCTTCAACGGCGGCAACCCGCTTTACACCGACCGCTTCGATCCCGAAGCCTATGCCAAGGCCGCCGCATACGTGGCGAAAACCCTCGAAGGCAAAATCGGAGCCATAGAGATTCTCAACGAGCCCTACCACAAATCCTACGCAGGCTATTACAAGGGTGCCTGGAACGGCGTCGAAAAGGACGGCTCCATTTCGTCATGGGTTGGTAAATACGTAAAACTCATCAATACGGCCGCCCCCGCGATCAAGGCCGCCAATCCCGCAATCAAAGTCACCGGACTCGGCAGTGTTGCTCCGGTCAACTTCCGCCAGCTTGAGATGGGTATCGTCCCGGAAGTGGACGCCATCACCGATCACCCCTACAGTTATCGTCTCGTTCCCGAATTGCTTCCTTGGGCCGCCCAACCGTCCATCATCAGGCGCGATGGCATCGCTACTGCCGACGAAAAGGGAACCTTCACTTCCCAGATCGCCATGTATCGCGAGCGATCGGCAAAATTCAACGGTCCCAAAGAAATCTGGCTGACCGAATGGGGATGGTCCACCTATCAGGAAGCCAAGGCGGGAGGCATTTACGCAGGCTACACCGAAAGCGCTCAGGCCAAGTACATCTTGCGGCGTTTCGTCGAGAGCATTGGCGTCGGCGTCGAACGCAGCTTTCAATACGACTTCCGAGACGATGGTGCCGATCCCCATAATGCCGAGCACAACTTCGGTCTGCTGCGTTTGGACTACACACCAAAACCATCCTATTATGCCGTCCGGCGCCTTGCTGCCACCTTGGATAATGCCGAGCCGAAAGATAGCCTGACATTGGAATTCTTCCCGGCCGTTCCTCGTCCTGACATTCGCCCCGTTTCATGGGATGGAAGCCGTCTGGCTGCTCCCGGATCGATCAAGGGCTATCAATTTGTCAGTAAAAAAGGTGAGGCCAAGATATTCATCTGGTCAGCCGAGCGAGCCGACGGTGACACGCGCCCTCAATTGGCTGACATTGAGATCACACCACCTCTTCCCGATGGCCTCGAAGCGTCCTTCTATGACATTTACCTTGATCAAACCCGAAGTCACACAATCGAGACCAAAAATGGTCGCTCCCTCATTCGCCGAGTCACCATTCCTGATTCCCCCACGTGCCTGACGATTCCCAAATCGGCACTCCAAGCACAGCCAGCCAAATGACGTTCTTCTCGCGTCACTAAAACGCCAAAATGTCCCTGAACACCGAATGGCGCACTCGCGTCGAATCTTGGATCAAGGCCCTCGACCAACTCGTTTACGAGCCCGCCGCGCCCATCGCGCTCGAAGCGTTTTTCACCTACGACCAGCTCACGGCCGACGAAGCCATGCGTCGCGACGACTTTGCGCCCATTGCTCCCGGCACCCGCTGGGGCAGCAAATGGCAATACGCCTGGTTCCGCGGACAAATCCCCCCCCTCCCCCCCTCCCCTGCCACCAACGAACACCCCGTCCTCCACGCCGGACACCCCACCCCGCAATTTGGCAACGACCTCTTCGGCGAATGGCGCGTCTTCATCGACGGCATCGAAATCGGCTCCCGCGACTGGGCGCACGTTTACCTCCCTGTAACGCGGGCATCTCACCCGCATTCTCCAACCCCTGCGGGCGAGACGCCCGCGCCACTCCAGTTTCTTGCCGAAGCCTTTGGCGGCCCCACACGCGTAGGCGCTGGCGGCGGCCCCGCGCTCCACGGCATTCCCACCGTCCCCCCCCTCCCCCCGCAGCAACGCATCCTCCCCGAAGTCACCATCGGACACTGGCGCGAAGACATCTTCCAACTCGCGATGGACGCCCGCACCCTCCTCGACCTGCGCGACCAACTCGACCCCGACACCCTCCGCGTCGCCGAAATCGACGCCGCCCTGCGCGACTTCACCCTCATTGCCGACTTGGAACTCCCCTGGCCGGACATGCGCCCCACCCTCCACCGCGCCCGCGAACGCCTCGCCCCCCTCCTTGCCTGTCGCAACGGCAGCACCGCCCCCACCCTCTTCTGCGTCGGCCACAGCCACCTCGACATCGTTTACCAATGGCCCCTCAAGGAATCCGAACGCAAAGTCGCCCGCACCTTCGCCAACCAACTCGGCCTCATGGAGCAGTATCCCGAATACCGATACCTCCAGAGCATGCCCGTTCTCTACGACATCGCCCAAAAACTCCACCCCCACCTCCACGCCCGCGTCAAGGACGCCGTCCGCCGCGGCCAGTGGATCCCCGAAGGCGGTATGTGGACCGAAGCCGACACCAACCTCCCCGGCGGCGAATCCCTCATCCGCCAATTCCTCTACGGACGCCGTTATTTCCAAGACGAATTTGGCGTTGAAAGCACCTTTGCCTGGCTGCCCGACACCTTTGGCTTCACCGGCTCGCTCCCCCAGATCATGACCGGCTGCGGCATCACCCACTTCGGCTCCGCCAAACTCTTCAGCGTCTTCGTCGAAGCCGGCGACCCCTTCCCCTACACCACCTTCTGGTGGGAAGGCATCGACGGCACCCGAATACTTGCCCACATCGTCCCCTCCTACGGCATCACGACCAACCCCAAATCCATTGCCGCGCAATGGACGCAAAACCCGCAAAAAGACGGCATTCGCGCCCGCATGGCCGTTTACGGACACAGCGACGGAGGAGGCGGCTGCGAACGCGCCCACCTCGAATACCTCCGCCGCTCCGCCGACCTCGAAGGACTCCCCCGCTGCCAGCACGCCACGCCGTCACAATTTTTCGAATACCAACAACAACAACCCGACCCCCTCCCCACCTACACCGGCGAACTCTATCTCCCCGCGCACCGTGGCTGCTACACCACGCAAGCCGCCCTCAAACGCGGCAACCGCCTCTGCGAAGTCCAACTCCGCGAAGCCGAACTCTGGTCCGCCATCGCGCACCTCCTCACCCGCCACGCCCCCCCCCCTGCCTATCCCCACGCCGAGCTCGAAA
The DNA here is from genome assembly GCF_000171235.2 of Geminisphaera colitermitum TAV2. Lineage (GTDB taxonomy): Bacteria > Verrucomicrobiota > Verrucomicrobiia > Opitutales > Opitutaceae > Geminisphaera > Geminisphaera colitermitum. The sequence goes on from NZ_ABEA03000040.1 coordinate 89,641, forward strand.
GCGCCTGGAAAAAAACACTCTTCAATCAATTTCACGACATCCTGCCCGGCTCCTGCATTGAACGCGCCGCGAAAGAAGCCCGCGAACTTTATTCCGAATCCCTCGCCGAAGCCACCGCCGTATCCGAAACCGCCTTACAAACCATCGCCGCCACCCTTGGCGCGGCAGCGCCTGGGACCGCCGGCATCCTGCCGGCCTCAAGTGACGCGGGCGTCCCGCCCGCCGTAGGGGCGTCGCTTGCGACGCCCGCGCCAGCCGGACAGATTTATCGAAGACGAATGCCAGAAGAGCCTTCGCAGGCCGAAACGCAGTCGCGGGCTTCGCAAGCGAAGCCCCTACAACGAAGTGATGCGGGCGTCCCGCCCGCAATCGTTGCCCCTCAGCGTGACGCGGGCGTCTCGCCCGCCACCGCCACCGTCTCCACTGGTTCGAACTTCGATGTTGGACGTTCGGCGTTGGATATTGGACGTTCGGGGCAAAGCCCCGCTCCCCCCCCCCCCGACTCGCGTAACGCTAACCACCCCCTCTGCTCCCGGCCGCACCTGGACCGCTCCCATCGCCTACATCGACACCAATCTCAATCCCGCCACGCGCACCGCCCGCGCCCGTATCGAACTCGACAATACCGACGCCGCCCTTCGCCGCGGCCAGACTGCCTACGCCGGCCTCTCCGCCACGCTCGCGCCCGATGCCCTTCTCGTCCCGCGCACCGCCGTTCTTCACACCCGCGACCACCCCATCGCCTGGGTCGCCAAACCCGGTTCCAACAAC
>NZ_ABEA03000039.1 GCF_000171235.2 Geminisphaera colitermitum TAV2
GCCGGCCCTCTCTCTCAAATCTCAAATCCCAAACCCCAAATCCCCGCCTCCACCCGCCAGACGCGCAAAAAACTCTCCCCTCTGCGCAAGCGCCTCGCCGAACGCCTGGTGCAAGCCCAGAACACCGCCGCGATGCTCACTACGTTCAACGAAGTGGACATGAGCGCCGTCATCGCCCTGCGCGCCAAATACCAAGACGACTTCGTCAAAAAGAACGGCGTCAAACTCGGCTTCATGTCCTTCTTCACCAAAGCCGTTGTCCACGCCCTCCAATCCGTCCCCGGCCTCAACGCCCAACTCGACGGCGACGATGTAGTGCAAAACAATTACTACGACATCGGCGTCGCTGTTTCCACCGACAAAGGCCTCATGGTCCCCGTCCTCCGCGACTGCGACACTGCCGGCATGGCCGACATCGAAAAATCGCTTGCCGACCTCGCCAAGAAAGCGCGCGACGGCAAAATCACCCTCCCCGATCTCGAAGGCGGCGTTTTCACCATCACCAATGGAGGAATCTTCGGCTCCATGCTTTCCACGCCCATCCTCAACGCCCCTCAAAGCGGCATCCTCGGCCTGCACGCCATCAACGAACGCCCCATTGCCGTCAACGGCCAGGTCGTCATCCGGCCCATGATGTATCTGGCCCTCAGCTACGACCACCGCCTCGTGGACGGACGCGAAGCCGTGACCTTCCTGATAAAAATCAAACAAGCCATCGAAGACCCCACCCGCCTCCTCCTCAATCTCTGAGAAAAGGAGTCAGGATGGGAGTAGTCAGGAGCCAGGAGCTAAAAGAATGTTGCGAGCACAGACCTGACCACTCCCTTTTTCTACCACTGCGCATCAACGCGCGCTGACACTCTCCCTTAACTCCTCCCATTCTTTCTCTCATGCAATACGACCTCATTGTCATCGGCGCCGGACCCGGCGGATATGTCTGCGCCTTTCGCGCCGCGCAACTCGGGCTCAACGTCGCCCTCGTCGAAAAACGCCTCACCCTCGGCGGCACCTGCCTCAACGTCGGCTGCATCCCCACAAAAGCCCTCCTGTCATCCTCCGAGCACTACACCTTTGCGCAAAAGCACGCCGCCGCCCACGGCATCAAACTCGGCTCTGTCGAACTCGACCTCCCCACCCTCCTCAAAAAGAAAAACGACACCGTCCTAAAACTCACCGCCGGCGTCGCCGCCCTCGCCAAAGCCCGCAAAGTCACCGTCCACACCGGCGCCGCCACCTTTTCCTCGCCCACGGAAATCTCCGTGCAGCCCGACGCCGGCGCCGCCACCACTCTCACCGCCAAAAACATCGTCATCGCCACCGGCTCCGCCCCCGCGGAGTTGTCCTTCCTCAAATTTGACGGCCACACCATCCTCTCCAGCGATCACGCCGTAGCCCTCGACACCGTCCCACGCACCCTTGCCGTCATCGGCGGCGGAGCCATCGGACTCGAACTCGGCAGCGTCTGGTCGCGCCTCGGCTCCGACGTCACCATTGTCGAAGCCCTCCCGAAAATCGCCGCCACCGCCGACGACGATATCGTCCGCCTCTACACCCGCCTCCTCGCCAAACAGGGACTCAAGATCGAAACCACCGCCACCGTCACCGGCTACGATCCCGCCACCGCCACGCTCACCGCCACCCGCGACGGCCAGCCCCTCGCCCCCATCCCCGCCGACAAAGTTCTCGTTGCCGTCGGACGCCGCCCCTACACCGATGGACTCGGCCTCGACAAAATCGGTGTCACCCTCGACGACCGCCGCCGCGTCGCCGTTGACGCCCAACTCCGCACCAACATCCCCGGCATCTGGGCCATTGGCGACGTTGTGGCCGGCCCCATGCTCGCGCACAAAGCCGAGGAAGACGGCGTGGCCGTCGCCGAATGGATCGCAGGCAAAGCCGGTCACACCGACTGGAACCTCGTCCCAGCCATCATCTACACCGACCCCGAACTCGCCACTGTCGGCCTCGGCGAAGACGCCGCCAAAGCCCGCGGCCTTGCCGTCAACATAGGCAAATTCCCCTTCTCCGCCAACGGCCGCGCCCTCGCCTCCGACGCCGCCGACGGCCTCGTCAAAATCATTGCCGACGCCACCACCGACAAACTCCTTGGCGCGCAAATCCTCGGACGCGGCGCCGGCGAACTCATCAGCGAAGTCGTCGCGCACATGGAGTACGGCGGCAGCGCCGAGGACCTGGCCCGCACCATCCACGCCCATCCCACGATGAGCGAAGCCGTGAAAGAAGCCGCCCTCGCCGTCAGCAAATCCGCCCTCCACGCGATTTGACAGTGAACAATGAGGCAGTGAACAGTGAACAGTGAACAGTGAAGCAGTGAAGCAGTGAGGCAGTGAACAATCCTTATCTGCCTTTTCCCCATTCATCGCTTCACGACCTACTGCTTCACTGTTTCACTGATCACTGCTTCACTGTTCACTGTTCACTGTAATGCCGCTTCTCACCGTCACTGATCTCCGCACCACCTTCCACACCCGCGCCGGCATCTTCCGCGCCGTGGACGGCGTGAGCTTCACCCTCCGGCGCGGTGAAATCCTTGGCATTGTCGGCGAATCCGGTTCCGGCAAATCCGTCACCTGCCACACCCTCCTCGGCCTCGTCCCCTGCCCCCCCGGACGCATCGAAAGCGGCTCCGCCCTCCTCGCCTCCCCCCCCCCCCCCCCGCGGCAATCACGCCCCCATCGACTTGCTCCGCGCTCCCCCCGCCACCCTGCGCGCCATCCGCGGCAAACGCATCAGCATGATCTTCCAGGACCCCATGACCTCGCTCAACCCCTACATGCGCATCGGCGAGCAAATAATAGAACCCCTCCTCATTCACGAAAACATCCGCCGCGCCGACGCCCTCCGCCGTGCCGAAGCCATGCTCGACGCCGTCGGCATCACCGACGCCCCCCGCCGCCTCTGCCAGTATCCGCACGAATTTTCGGGCGGCATGCGCCAGCGCGTCATGATCGCCATGTCCCTCATCACGCACCCCGACCTCCTCATCGCCGACGAACCCACCACCGCGCTCGACGTCACCGTGCAGGCGCAAATCCTTGAACTGATAAAACAACTCCAGGCGCGGATCGGCATGGCCGTCATCTTCGTCACGCACGACCTCAGCGTTGTATCCACTTTTTGCGAACGCGTGCTCGTCATGTACAACGGACGCATTGTTGAAGAGGCCCCCGTGCGCGACCTCTTCGCGTATCCGAAGCACCCCTACACCCGCGCCCTCCTCAATTCCATCCCCGCCCTCCAGCCCAAAGGCGCCCGCCTCCGCACCATCCACGACACCCTCGACCTCCCGCCCGCCGCCGATGGAACTGAAACCTCCCGAATCAACGTTTAACATCTAACATTTAACGCTTAACATTTAATATCCAACCCACCAATGCGCCGCGACCTCCGTCATTTAATGTTATGTGTTAAACGTTAAGTGTTAAATGTTCTCCGAAAAAACGCTCTGAAACTCATTCTCCGAACACCCGCCCGTGAGCCACAACCCGACCAACGCCACACCCATCCTCGAACTCCGTGACGTTCACACCTATTTCCCCATCACACGCGGCTTCATCTTCCGGCGCACCATTGGACAAACCCGAGCCGTTGACGGCGTCTCCCTCATCCTCCACCGCGGAGAAGTCCACGGCCTCGTCGGCGAGTCCGGCTGCGGCAAATCCACCCTTGCCCGCACCATCCTGCAACTCGTCCCCACGACCAGCGGCAGCGTCTGGCTCGACGGCCGCAACCTCACCACCTCCCCCCCCGCGGAAATCCGCCGCCGCCGCCGCGACCTCCAGATGGTTTTTCAGGACCCCTTCGCCTCGCTCAACCCGCGCATGACGGTTTACGCCACCCTCGCCGAACCCCTCCGCGTCCACCGCATTTGCCCCGTATCGGAAATCCCAGCACGCGTCGCCGCCCTCATGACCCGCGTCGGCCTCTCCCCGCGCCTCCAGAAAAAATACCCCCACGAATTTTCCGGAGGACAACGCCAGCGCATCGCCATTGCCCGCGCCCTGGCGATGGAACCCCGCGTCATCATCGCCGACGAACCCGTGTCCGCCCTCGACGTCTCCATTCAGGCGCAAATCCTCAACCTCCTTGCCGACCTCGTGCGCGACATGAACCTCAGCCTCATCTTCATCTCGCACGACCTCTCCGTCGTGAAACACATCTCCGACCGCGTATCCGTGATGTATCGCGGCAAAATCGTCGAGACCGGCCCCGCGCTCGACGTCATTGGAAACCCCCAACACCCCTACACCCGCACCCTCATCGCCGCCATCCCCCGCCCCCCAAGTGGCGCGGGCGTCTCGCCCGCAACCGGGTTCCCCGTAGCGCAGGCATCTTGCCTGCCATCAAGTCGATTGCGCGAAGCGCCGCCTCCCAAATAGCCGAACCAACAGAAAACAGAAAAAGTCACCGCGCTTCGCGCAACCTATGGATGGCAGGCAGGATGCCTGCCGCTACGCTGTGCCGCGGGCGTCCCGCCCCCCGTAGCAACTATCTTGGAGAGTGATTTTTTATGAGCTTGAGAAGTATGAGGGAGAGGCAAAGCAGTGGCATCGGAGGAAGGGGAGTCCACCGAGAGAGAAGAGCCTTGAACCGTCAATCAGGACGGGAGGGCAGCGGCGTAGGCCGGACGCAGCAGAGAGTTAAGGAAGATGAGGAGTTTTCTGGCGATGGCGACATAGGCTACGGTGGGAGGTTTGCCGCGAGCGCGCAGTTGTTGGTAGTGGAGACGGGAAGGCTCATGCCAGCGAGCGGCGACCATGGCGCACTGGTAGAGGACGCGGCGAGCGGGAGCGCGGCCACCTTGGATGATGCGAAGACCCTTGAGTTTGCCGGAGTCCCAGGGAAGGGGGGCAAGGCCGGCGAGCTTGGCGATCTGTCTGCGGTTCAGGGAGCCGAGTTCGGGCAGGTAGGCGATAAGGGAAAGGGCGCTGAGGATGCCCACACCCGGAGCGAAGCACAGGGTGTGGATACGCTCGAGCCAAGGCGCCGCCTGTTCGCTGTAGAGCCAAGCCTGCAGATCAAGTTCGAGAGCGAGGCGGTGGGAGCGCAGGGCGCGCACAACGCGCTTGAGTTGAAGAGCGCTCCGAGCACTGAGCAGGTTGTTGCGCATGTCGAAGGCGCTGATCTGTTCGACGATGGCATGGCGAGCCATGAGCAGGTCGCCCAGACGCCGCAGGGCGTCCGAGGGCACGGGCGAGGGCGCGGGGTGACCTTCGATGCCCAAACGCAAGAGAACACGAGCATCGATCGGATCGGTTTTTTCGAGTGTGCCGAGCGACTTGGCGAAGGCGCGGACTTGTGCCGGGTTCAGGCAGGTCAGGGCAATGGCGTTGAGGGCGCAGCGTTGTTGCAACAAACGGTGATGACGTCCGGTGGCCTCGCAGAGCAAATGGACGCCGGCTGGCAGGCCGGCCAGCCAGGAGTCCATCGCTTGCGGGCAATTGGGGACGTTGACGACTTTGGCAGCAAGAGTGCTGCAGACCGCGAGCGAGTCTTTGGCGACATCGACACCGACGTAATCAGTTGCGGGCAGAGGATACATGCTCATCCTTGTTTTGTCGGACTCGCCGGAGCAATTGCTTCGGTGGTCCATTCAACGGTTCGAGCGATTAACCAAAAGGTCGCCTGCGGTTCATGCTACCAGCGCTCTGATCCGAACGGATCAAGCAGGGGCGTCGACGAACTCGCAGGCGGCCGAGCCGTGAGGGCCTGCAGGCCCTCACGGCTCATCCGCCCGAGGCCTCCCCCCGTCGAACCAACTTGCGGGGGCAGTCCTCGACTGAACTCCCTCATCTTACCACATCTCCAAACAACAAGGGGCGTCGCTTGCGACGCCTGCGCACGCCATTCGATGCCACCTCCTGCAAACGCGGGCTTCGCAAGCGAAGCCCCTACGCGTGGCGCGGGCGTCCCGCCCGCTCCGGGTTCCCCGTAGCGCAGGCATCTTGCCTGCCATCGAGTCGATTGCGCGAAGCGCCGCCTCCCAAATAAGCCGAACCAACAGAAAACAGAAGAAGTCACCGCGCTTCGCGCAATCTATGGATGGCAGGCAAGATGCCTGCGCTACGCGGTGCCGCGCCCCTACCGCACCTCCGGCACAATCAACACGCGCAATATCCCCTCGCGCACGGGCTCTGCAAAATCGATTCCCACGCGAGTCCCCGCCGGAGCCTGCCCGGGCACGATTCCCATGATCGGCTCCTCGCGGACAACCAAACCCACGTGCCTCCCTCCCCCCCCTGCCTCCTCCGCCGCATACGAAATCACCACGCCCTCGCGTCCCTCGCGCACCACGAACCGCTGCGCCTGCACATCCACCGCCTCCCGCGCCTGTTTGCCGCGCAACACAATCGCCGAGCCAAACGACTGCGGAGCCGCCCCCGCCCGGAAACGCACCCGGTCCACAATCTCCAGACTCCCTCCCCCCTCGCGTCGAAACACAAACGTCCGCGTCAACCGCTCCAATTCCGGCACATCGTAGGCGCTCGTCAGATCGATTTCCCAGGCATCCTCCGTATCGGAAAAATCGTTACGCACCGTCACCGCCTTTGCCTTGGCTCCCGTGCGCTGCAACATGCCTGCCACGCGCGGCACGGGATGCCCGAAGGAATTGAGCACTCCACTCGTATAACGCTTTGAGCTAAACGTGTCCTTCACGTAAGTATCGCCACCCAGGTCGGTCAGCACACGCCGCCCATTGCACACGACCACAAACGAGCCGAGATCGTTATGATTATGCGGCTGACCGTTGTGCCCGCCCTTGAACGCCGCCGCCAGCCCGCGCTCCGCCACACTCCGCCGCACGACCAATGCCCCGCCATCAGGAAACCAGTCGCGCAACGGCAAAACACCCGCCACCTTCGCATTCCCCCTGCCTCCTGTTTTACCCGCCGCCGCCGCCAGGCGTTGCAGCGAGACGTCGAACGCCATCTGGTAAAGCGAACCACGTGCGACATCCGGCGTCCCTGCCGCCGTGCCCAGCCCGAAGCGAACCGCGATAAAATCCGCCAGCCAGCCCGCCGGCTTTGCCGAAAGCGCAACGTCACTAAAACCCGGATACACCCCGCCCGCGATTTGCCAGCGCGCCCCAAACTCCGCGATGCGGCGCACCTTGCCCTCCGCCAGCAGATTGACCCTGTCCCCCGTCGCCAGCCGCAACGCCTCCGCCCCCATGATATAGTGGCCGAAACCATAATTCCAGTAACCCAGCCCCTCATGACAAAACCCATCGTTGCCAAACCCAGCGATGAACCGGCGAGTCCCCGCCTCGAACGCCGCCGCGAACTCCGCCCGTTCCCGCGCATCGTCCACCAGCAGCAACGCCGCCCCGAGCACGCCCGCATTGCAAACCGCATTCCAGTTGTTGGTTGTGTCCAACCACCACCAACCACGCGCATCCCCTGCGCGCACTCGCTCCAGATACGGAGCCAGCACGCGCTCGCGGACCTCGCTCCGTATCCGTTCGCGCACGACAGCCGGAAGCCGTTCGCCGAGCAGCCAGTCCGCCGTTGCCAGAGACCACGCCCGCATCGACGCGCCCAGATCGACATGCGCCCGCGCGTCGGCGGCGCTGGCGAACTGCGCCGAGTGCGCCGTCATCGCCCAAGTCGGCTCGCTAAAGATCGCCGCCAGTTCCGCCTCGATCAACGGCAGGAACCCATTCGCTGCCGTGCCCGAATCCGCCAGTCCCTCGGCCAGCGTGAACGTTCGCAACCGCTCCATCCGCGCCTGATAAGGACGCTCGAACGGTTTGCGTTGCCCCGTCTTTTTGAAGTCATCGTAAAGCTCTGGCGTCAGCGCCGGTATGGGTTCGTCCGCCAGCTTTTTTGCGTTCCGAACGACGTTGTTCACATCGTTCGCGCTCACCCGCCCCCGCCAGTAATCGCGATCTGCAAACGCCGGCGTGAAACCGGCGCGTGGCGTCGCCGCGATCCACTCGGCAAGCTGCGTGACGCGTGCGGTGTCGGCCACGAAACCGACGCGCTCCGGTTGCGCCGCCGACGCGCCCGATGCGACAAATGCGGGACTGCACAAAATCAAACAGCCGAAGAACAATTTCATCGAAAGCGGGGGAAACAGTGAAATCACCATTCAGGCATCTTGCCAGTCCTCACCTGCCAGTCGATCCCGAACCTGCCAGCGACGGCGACAGAATCTCGCTCCACCACGCACTCACCCACGGCCAGCCTTTCACCATTTTCCAATTAACATCGTAGAACCTGCCGTGCGAAAAGCTGCGATATCCGTGCTTCAGCTTGAACAACAGATCCTCCGAGCCGACCGTCATGGCGGAACTCAGACCGTCATCCTTGCCCGGAGCCGGCCAAAGCCCGCGCGCATAAAGCGTCACCGCCGTGGCCATGTCGATCGTCCATCCCTCCCAAACATAGCGTGCGCAACTACGGAAATTGCTGCCCCGTTTTGCCCCCTGCGAAGTAAGAAACTCGTAACACATGCCGCGCCGCCCCTCCCACGGCGAAACCAGTGGCCTTCCCTCCGTATCCGTATCCAAAATACGTGTAAACTCCCCCTCTCGTCCCGACACCGGCAAGCTCGATTTCACCTCATGCGCGAACATTTTCCGGGCCAGCTTCGCGTAAATCGGCCAGGGTTGATCGACACGGTGTTGCCCATAAGTGAAAGGATTCCCGCGGACACCGCGACCGGTCCCTGCCTTCGGATTGTCCGCATAAAAAGGGCCACCCTCCATGAGCACGCGCCGCGTCTCCGGCGAATGCGTCCAGGCGGCGATGATGTTGGTGAAATTCGCGGCGCGCAGTTTTTCGACAAACGCGTCGAAATCGAATTTCTGGAAAAACGCATCAAGCGTGTCCTGAGTGTCATTAACATCAAAATACCAGCCAGCCGCCATGGCAGCGGCAACGTAGCCCTCGACGTGATTGGGATTGAAAGTCTTGGCCGTGTTGATGTCGCCATCGATCATGCAGCGGTAGTTGTTGTCGTCATCCACGTTGAAGTTCGCGGCCACGGCCAGCGCCTGCATCAGGAGATCTGCGCGCGCATGTTCGTCATCCGACAACAGGTTCCAGACAGAGGGCGTGTGCCGCGCGAGCGCGAGCGTCCAGGCGAAAGGTCCGTGCGTCCAGCCGCCGAGTCCCCCCTGGCATTCGGGCTCCGTGCCTCCTGCAATTATTTTTTGGATACGCGTGGCAACCGCTTCGTTCAGGTCGGGTGCGTTGGTTGCGGACGTTGCGGAGGGATTGGCATAGGCTGCGAGGGCGAGCGTGTGGAGCGCGCAGGTCTGGTCGATCTCGCGGTAACGCTTCTGGAATTTATAACGCCAGACGGGCGCGGGTTGCGCGAGTGCCTGCGCGATCACGTCGTCGGAAAACTTCACGACAGGACGGATGTTTCCGTCATTCGCCGTGAGAACCGCGGGGATGAAAACCGCCAGCATCGCGGAGGCGGCGGACGTTGCGAGAAGACGGCGAAGGTTGTTTTTGTAAATAATTGATGCATTCATTTTTGCATGAAACTCGGGGGGGGGGGGGAGAGAGAGAGAGAACATTCAAGGCGACGGCGGATTATTCCAATCCGCCCACAATTTGTTCCATTCGTCCTTGGTGCCATTGCCGACGTTCAGGCTTTTCACATGCCAGTCAAAAAAGAGGACGTTGCGGTAGCTGCCGTGTATCGGTTTTTCCGGGATTGTAGTGAAACTATTGATACCTTGGTCAATGTCCCACACGGCGCGCATGCGGGACGGCGTGGGCAGATGCTCCCACAAGCCAGGTGGTTTTTTAGGATTGTTGTCGGAGTCCACCCCGGCGTTTGCGTCTCCGAAACTGTATTTTGTCTGCCCGTCAACGGTGTAGGAACTGCTGATGCCAAAAAAACGGGTGTCACTGGATTGCCCGCTCTTTTTGAACCAGCCGGGACAGGCAAAAACCTCGGAGCGCCTGGACACACCAGCGGCAATGCGCGGCATTCCCATGTAGTGATAAATGTAAGAGCCAAGGTGCCCGTTGTCGCCGCTGCCTTTGTAGTAGCACGTCATGCTCGAGTAAAGCGGACCGGGCAGCATGCCCTTGTTTTCGGTGACAAACGCGGCAAGACCGATGCTCATTTGCCGCAGGTTGGAAACGCAAGTAACGCGCTTGGCGGCCACGCGCACCCGGGCTGTCACCGGGAGAATGATCGCAGCCAGAATGCCGATAATCACGATGACCGTGAGCAATTCGACTAGCGTAAATCCCTGATTAATACGGCGGTTAAATTTACCATGAGGAGAACGGGAGGGGGAAAGAAATGCGCGGGGAATCATAGCGGAAATGAAACAAGCGAGTTTATTCTGGTTTAGCGATCTCGCGCTTGTTATCTCAGGATAATGAAAACCGCCCAAAATTCGCTTCCCCGCGTCACGCACAAGGATATTGCCCGGAAAATGGGTGTTCACCGCACCACGGTTTCGATGGCATTGCGCGGGCATCCCGGCATCCCGCCAGAGACACGCGAGCGGGTTGAGAAGCTGGCCGCCGAGATGGGTTACGCGCCCGACCCGATGCTTTCGGCGCTTTCGGCATATCGCAGTTCGCGCCGCCCCGCCGCCTTCCAAGGCACGCTCGCCTGGATCGTCAACTCCTCCGGCAACCACTCCTTGCGCCAATGGAAAAGTTACCGCGATGGAGCCGAAGCCAGCGCGCGGCGGCACGGTTTTTCGATGGAGACGCTGGACATGAACACTCCCGATATGACACCCGCCAGACTGGCGAAGATGTTGCGCGCGCGTTCCATCTCGGGGCTTCTCCTATGCCCGCAGCCGCGCGCCCGCATCACGCTTGATTTTCCGTGGGAGGATTTTTCGGCGGTGACGTTTGGATACACGCTGGCGCAGCCCTGCCTGCACACCGTGGTGCCCGCCCAGTATCGCAACCTCACGCGCATCATGCGCGAACTCCTGCGCCGCGGCTACCGCCGCATCGGACTGGCGCTGCACGACAAACACAACGCCCGCACGGATCACAACTACCTCGGCGCCTGGTATGCCGAGAGCCACTTCCTGGCCTCGCGGATCGAACCCTTGCTCTTCGATACCTGGCCCGACTACCGCAAACAGCTCGAAGTCTGGTTGCGCAAGTGGCGTCCCGACGCCATTATTTCCGGCGCACCCCAGATCATGACCCACCTTGACAACATCGGCATGGCCGTGCCGGAGGACGTGGCCGTTGCCTGCACCACCCTTGGATTCTTCGAGGGCAACGATGATTCGGCGATCGCAGGGATTAACGAAGAGTCGGGTTACGTTGGCGAAGTCGCGGCCGATTTCCTCGTCGCCATGATGCAACGCGGCGAACGCGGCATCCCCGGCAATCCGCAACGCATCCACGTCGAGGGGACTTGGTTCGAAGGCAAAACCGTACGCCCGTTATCCTGAGATAATGGCAAGAAGATTGTGTGGGAGCCTTGGGGGAGATGTTTCTGTCTCAAGCAACCCGCACACCCATGAAAACACCCAAGTTCGCCAAAACAAAAACCCTGCCTGCAACGCTCGTGGCATTCGCCACCTTCCTCGCCCTCGGAAGTTCCCTTCACGCCGCCGATACGCCCGTCAATCTCGTCCAGTGGACGTTTGGTTCCAATCTCAACCCCTATTCGGTCTCGTCTGGAATCGTCGCCCCCAGCTTTTATGCGAGACCCAAAGGCAACATCGTCGGTGCAGGAACCAGCAACACCTGCGGGTTATCGGTTTTCGAGCGTGGAGCAACGGATTCAAATCTCAGGACATCCACCTCTGCCTGGGGTGGTGGTGGTTCCAACCCGACTTTTAGTCTGACAACGGCAACGGCCAGGGAAAATTACTTTGAATTTGTGATCACTCCGAAAGCGGATTACCAAGTCACGCTGGATTCCATTGATTTCAAGTCGATGGCAGTCATCGACCCTCAAGGAAGAGACACCGTAAAGCATCTCGGTTTCTGGTTGGTATCCTCAAGTGACGGTTTCGGCACCGATAGCGGCACCCTCCTTGCCTCCGGTTACTACAAAGACGGTGACACGGATAGCACGCTGCAACTGGGCTCGGCCAACTATGTCAATTATTCCATCACGTCTTTTGCCGGCACCGTTCTTACGCCCGGAGAATCCGTTACCTTCCGCTTCTACGTGCAGGCCTCCAGCACCTATTCTTACGTTTATTTCGACAATCTCGTCGTTACCGGATCGGTCGCACCGTGGGCAGCGCCTGCCGTCCCGGAACCCACCACCTGCGCCGTGCTCATCGGCATCCTCGCTCTCGCCATCGCGACCCTTCGTCGCCGCTAGAGCATTTTACTCAAAACTGTAGTCGTTGTCTTAACGGTAGGGAGGCCTCTCCGAGGCCTCCGAAACCACGTTCCAACTACCTATGAGTTTCGCTTCCTCACACTATGCTCACGGAGGCCTCGGAGAGGCCTCCCTACCAGTTAGGTAATGGCTACAGATTTATTTAAAATGCTCTAATTTAACGGAGGAGCGGCGGTTTCCAACCGCCGAAACTGGAGCAGATGCTGGCACCACCCGGCGGTTGGAAACCGCCGCTCCGCTCCCCCTCCCCCCCTCACCGATGCCCGCACCGCACACACCTCGCCTGCCGCCCGCAGCCGCCTCCGACGCCGCCGTTGCCGTTGCCGAATCCCCCGCCATCGCACCCGCGCCCGCCGAGCCGAAAAAAATCTGGCGCGTCGGCACCCTCACTTACACTACAGGCGGTCTGATCGTGCTGTTTTGCTGGCTGCTCTTTGGCGACTTCTCGTGGTCCATGCGCGACCGTTCAGTCGGGCCGATGGCCCACTGGTATCTGAATCACCTCAAGGTTCCCAATTATCTCTTCGCCCTGCTGCTCGGCTCGTTTCCCGCGCTTATCAGCGTCGTGCTCAGTCCCATTATCAGCGTAAAGTCGGACCGCTGCCGCAGCCGCTGGGGACGCCGCATCCCGTTCCTGCTCGTGACAACGCCAATCGCCGCCCTCGGCATGATCGGCGTCGCCATCACGCCCATCATCGCGCGCTGGACGCACACCAACCTCTTCCCCGAACAAAACGAAATGGTGGTCGCGGTCGTGTGCTTTGGTATCTTCTGGGCCGCCTTCGAATTTGCCACCATCGCCGGTCACTCGGTCTTTGGCGGACTCATCAACGATGTAGTTCCGCGTCCACTACTCGGGCGTTTTTACGGACTCTTCCGCGCCGTGAGCCTGATCGACGGCGTGATCTTCAACTACTGGATCATGGGCAAGGTGCCCGACCACTTCACACTCATCCTTACCATCATCGGCGTGTTCTACGGCACGGCCTTTCTCTGGGTTTGCTTCAAGGTGAAGGAAGGCACCTATCCCCCCCCTCCCCCCCCCGCGCCCGCCGCGAAGGCGGGACAAAAGGCCGGCGGCTTTTTTCGGGAGACAAAACGCTACTGCAAGGAATGCTTCACCAACCCGTATTATCTCGCGATCTTCCTGCTCCTGAAAATCGCGCTGATGTCCTTCGGCCCGATCAACATGTTTGCGATCCCCTACGCGCGCAGCCTCGGCGTGAGCATGGACACCTACGGGAAATGCGTCTCGCTCTCCTTCGTCATCTCGCTCTGCCTCACCTGGTTTCTCGGCTGGGCGGCGGACGTTTTTCATCCCCTGCGCATGGCCATCGGTTCGCTGGCGGCATACCTGCTCCTGATGATTCTGGGCGTGTGCTGCGTCAGCACCGCCAACGGCTTTTTGGCCGCGTGGGTGGCGCACAGCGTCATTTCCGGCTGCTACTACACGAGCGCGGCCTCACTCGCGCAACGCCTCTTCCCGCGCGGACGTTTCGCACAATTTTCCTCGGCGGTCGGCATCTTCACCGCCGCCGCCAGCATTACATTCAGCCCGCTCGTCGGCCTCCTGATTGATCGGACGGGCGGTGTCTATCGCTATACTTTCGTGGTCGCCGCCGTGGTGACCACGCTGGCGCTGGTGGCCGGCTTTTACGTCCACGGCAAATTCATGAAACTTGGCGGCCCGAAAAATTATGTGCCGCCCGAATAGACCCGCCGAAACGCACCTGTAAATCTAATGATCGCTGAACCTATCGTTGTTCCTCCTCCCTCCCCAGCCCGCGCTTGCGCGGCGCCGGCCCAATCACGAGTTCTTTTCGCCATCGTCCGGCGCGAGCAGGAGCTTTTCATTCCCGGTTTTTCCATTCCAGAAACGTTCGCTAACGCTGATTGTGTATTTCCTGAAACACTACCGACCAGGGCCGAACCCGCCGCATGGCGCGCCTTGCTCGAAGACGTCCGGCCCGAAGTGCTCGTATCCGCATGGCGCACACCGCCGCTCCCTGCCGACTGGATCAATGGCAGCAACGGCGATGGCGTTGACAACGAGGCCTGTCCGCTGCGCTACATTTGCCATCTTGCCGGCAGCGTCCGTCAAAAAGTGCCGCGCGCGTTTCTCGAACGCGGCGGACTCGTCACCAACTGGGGCGGTCAGGTCGCCGAGCAAGTTGCCGAACACGCCCTCCTGCTCGCCCTCTCCGCGCTGCGCCGCGCTCCCGCATGGATGGGGGAAGCGAGCGTGGCGTCCGCGAACAAGATGCGTATCACAAATTCGGATACAAGAACACTTTTCAGGCGTCGCATCGGCGTGCACGGCTGCGGCGGTGTGGCTCGCGCGCTGGCGTCCCTGCTGCGGCCCTTCACCGACGACATCGCCTGTTTTTCCACGGGCGTCCCCGCCGACGTCATCCGCGCGGCCGGGATGCACCCGGCCGCTTCGCTGTCCGAACTGTTTACCGGCAGGGACGTGCTCTTCGAATGCGAGGCCCTCACGCCCGCGAACACGCAATGCGTGGACGCCGCCATGCTGGCTCGACTTCCCGACGGTGCGCTTTTCGTGAACGTGGCCCGCGGCCATCTCGTGGACGAAACCGCCTTGTTGCGCGAAGTCCGTTCCGGGCGTCTCCAGGCGGCGCTTGATGTCCTGACCATCGAACCCGTGCCGGCGGATTCCCCCTGGCGCAAACAGCCCGGTGCGATTTATTCGCCGCACATTGCCGGCCCCACCAACGACATGATGCCGCGCATCGGCACCGTCGCCCTGCAAAACGTCGAGAACTACCTTGCCCGCCGCCCGCTGACCAACCTCGTGACACTCGAACAATACGACCGCGCCACCTGACATAAAATTCGACAGTCCCCCTCCCCTCCCCCCCCCCCCCCCAATCACGGAGAAATCAAAGACGGCAGTTCGGATGGGAGCACAAATTTGCAGCCGCGCTCCGCCAGATAATCCACGATGCGAACGAACTCCTCGAACTTGTCGTCATCCCAGCCGCCCGGATGCCCCTGAATGACAAAATAACGAGGCCGGGGCTCCTTGCGCATCTCCGACTCGAAGCCCTTCATCAACGCGGCGAGATTCGGTTTGTGAACGGGTTTTTCGATGTTCACGGAGCCCACCCGGCGCGCCACGAATTTGCCAGCGGTGTCCTTGCTATTTCCATACAACCAGACGCGGATGTCGGGGACCTCCGCCAACATGCGGGCGGTCGTGGCATCGGTCGCATTAAAAGGCGCTCCAAAGGCACCAAACGTGATCCCCAGCTTTTCCTTCGCGAGACGCTGCCCGCGGAGTAACGAGTCGAGCTGTTTCTCATAACTGCTCTGGGAAAACTCCGTGAACTTAACCTCACCCTCCATCCAACTCTTATGCGTGTAACCGTGGTTCCAAAATTCGACCAGACCGCTGGCGGCGATTTTTTTCAGGCCATCAAAATAATCCGGATTATCCGCAACGAGCGAATTGCAGATGATCCCGATGGAGAGCTTCACATTTCGTTCGACGGCGAAAGCCGCGATCCGTTGCCAACGAGGAGGCACCTTGCCCTCGTGCGCCTTCATGTCGTCCAGTTTAAGGACGATCAACGGCGCGTTCGCTCCGGCAGACGCCGGTTCTGATGGAGTCTCAGCCGCCACACCGTCACTGCCGGCGAACATGAGAAGCGCGGCAAGCAAGAGGCCAAAAAGGAAGGTGTTCAAATGATGCGCGGCGCGCACCAGAACCGAAACCAACCAGGCGTGAACAAATGGGAATGAAAAGAAACAGGGCGGCATAACGCCATGCAGGTTGAACACGACAAACCCTGTGGCGAATCCTAACTCATTCTCTCAGGCGAACAGGCGAGTTCACCCGGAGACAAAATCCAGCACGCCCCTCCCCCCCCTCCCCCCCCGCTCCGCATCGTCCGCGTCGGCACGCCCCATCCCTCCGCAATTCCAAATTAGAGCATTTTAAGTTGAGATGTAGCCGTTGTCTTAACGGTAGGGAGGCCTCTCCGAGGCCTCCGAAACCACGCTCCATCTACCTATGAATTTCGCATGCTCACACTACGCACGGCGGAGGCCTCGGACGGAGCGCAGCAGCGCGGAGATGGCATCGCCGAAGGCGATGGCCCGAAGGGCTGCCCTCGGCAGAGGGCACAAAGGCCTCCCTACCAGGTATCAAATGGCTACAGCTTAAATGAAATCTCTCTAATTTTTGCAGATCAAATATTTCTGGCCCCGGCTGCGCGCCAACGTTTCAACGCCTGGCCGGTGAGGCTGCGCGGCTCCTGCTCGATGCCGGGACGCGGGCCGGCGTAGATCAATTCGCCGCCCGCGGAGCCGCCACCGGGTCCAAGGTCGATGAGCCAGTCGGCTATATTGATGACGTCGAGATTGTGCTCGATCACGATCAACGTGTTGCCCGCGTCACGCAGTTTGAAGAGCAAGTCCATCAAGTGCTGGATGTCCACCCAGTGCAGGCCTGTCGTTGGTTCGTCGAGGATGTAGAGCGTGGCGCCTTGCTGACGTTTGCTCAGCTCAAGCGAAAGTTTTAACCGCTGCGCCTCGCCGCCGCTCAACGTCGTGGCGGACTGGCCGAGCGTGAGGTAACCAAGGCCGACGGCGTCGAGCGTGGCGAGCTTGTCCATCACGCGCGGGATGTTGCGAAAAAGGTCGATCGCGTCGCGCACGGTCATGGCGAGAACGTCGGCAATGGACTGGCCGTGGAAAAGGATTTCGAGCGTCTCGCGGTTGAAGCGGCGTCCCTCGCAACTGGGGCATGGCGCGTAGGCATCGGCCATGAATTGCATGTCGAGCTTGATGACGCCGTCGCCCTGGCAGCGTTCGCAACGTCCGCCGCGCACGTTGAACGAGAAACGGCTGGCCTTGTAACCGCGCACCTTGGCAAGCGGGACTTGCGCGAAAAGATCGCGCAACAAGTCGAGCAGTCCGGTGTAGGTGGCGGGATTGGAGCGCGGCGAACGGCCAATCGGCGACTGGTCCACTTGCACGAGTTTTTCGAAGAAATCGAGGTGCTCGATGGCGCGGTGGGGAGCGGGGTGGATTTTGGTCGCGCCGTTGAGCTTGCGCGCGGCGGCGGCGGCAAGGATGTCGTTGACGAGGGTGCTCTTGCCGGAGCCGGAGACGCCGGTAACGCAGGTGAGGAGGCCGGCGGGGAAGCGGGCGTCGATGCCGCGCAGGTTGTTGGCGCGGGCTTCGCGCACGGTGAGGAAAGCGCCGTCGGGCGGTTTGTTGCCAGCGTCGTTGGTGATGGAGATTTTGCGCGCGAGATAGGGGCCGGTGCGCGTCTGGCGGGCGGGGGCGGCGCTGAGCGCGGCGGGTGTACCTTGAAAGAGGATACGTCCGCCCTCGGTGCCGGCTTCGGGGCCGAGTTCGATGATTTCGTCGGCAATGCGCATCGTGTCCTCGTCGTGTTCGACAACGACGACAGTGTTGCCGCGGTCGCGGAGTTCGCGGAGGGTGTCGAGGAGTTTCCGGTTGTCGTGCGGATGGAGGCCGATGCTGGGTTCGTCGAGCACGTAGATGACACCCATGAGGCCCATGCCGAGTTGGGTGGCGAGGCGCACGCGCTGGGCTTCGCCGCCGCTGAGTGTGTCGTAGTCGCGGTCGAGCGTGAGGTAACCGAGGCCGGTTTCGAGGAGGAAGCGGAGGCGGTGTTCGATGCCGGTGACGATTTCACGCAGGGCTTCGTTGGCGGAAAGCGTGGCCGAAAGTTCGGTGGCGAGGGCGTGCGCCGCGGCTACGTCGAGTCGGAAAAAATCGGTGATGGCGAGGGGGGGGGGGAGTGGCGCGGGCGTCTCGCCCGCAGGTAGGGGCGTCGCTTGCGACGCCCGCGCACGCCATTTGATGCCGTCTTCTGCATACGCGGGCTTCGCAAGCGAAGCCCCTACGCGTGGCGCGGGCGTTTCGCCCGCGCCACTCGGACTCGGATGCGGGCGGGACGCCCGCGCCACGGTGACGGCACTGCTGCGGGCGTTCAATCGCACGCCGTGACATTCGGGACATTCGTCGCTGATCATGTAGGTCATGAGGCGAGCGCGGAAGCCGTCGCTGTCGGTCTCGCGGAAGCTCTCCTCCAAGTCCGCGATGACGCCCGCGAACGGCATGGCGCGAGGCTCACGCATCCGTTTCAATTTGAAGGCAAACAGACGCTCGCCCGCGCCGTGCAGGATCGTGTTGCGGGTGCTTTCGGGGAGGTCTTTCCAAGGGGTTTCGGGGTCGTAGGGGAGTTGTTCGGCGAGCTGTTTGAGGAGGGCGTTGTGTTTGATGATGAGATTTTTTCCCCCGATGCGCCACGGTTTGATCGCGCCCCCGCGGACCGACTTTTCCGGATCGGGCACGATGAACTCCGGCACGAAACGCAACTTGCGTCCGATCCCCCCGCACGTGGGACAAGCGCCCTCGGAGTGGTTGAAGGAAAAATGCCGCGGCGTGAGTTTCTCAAACACATCGCCGCAGACTTCGCACGCCAGCGACTGGCTCAGGTGGTGTTCAGTCCAGGGATCGGCGGCATTGCTTTGCGCGAGGAGGATGACGCGGTCGCGCCCCTCGCGGAAAGCCAGTTCGAG
Organism: Geminisphaera colitermitum TAV2; assembly: GCF_000171235.2. Taxonomy (GTDB): domain Bacteria; phylum Verrucomicrobiota; class Verrucomicrobiia; order Opitutales; family Opitutaceae; genus Geminisphaera; species Geminisphaera colitermitum. Next base: position 18,903 of record NZ_ABEA03000039.1, read on the forward strand.
CGAATCGGCAAGGCGGCTGCGCTGGTCCTCGCTGGCCACAAGGCGGTCCACGATGAGGTCCACTTCAAGCTCGCGCGTGCCCGTCGGGATGAGGCGGGGGTCGTCGAGGGTTTTGATTTCGCCGTCGATGCGCACGCGCAGGAAGCCGCGCTGACGGAGCCGGGGCAGTTCTTCGCGGAGCACGCTGGGGCGGGCCTTGATGGCGGGAGCAAGCAGCATGATGCGCTGGCCGGGCACGTCGCGGAGGATGCGGGCAACGTTGTCATCGAGCGAGCGTTGCACGACACGGCCGCCGTCCTTGGGACAGCGTTGCTCGCCGTGGAGTGCCCAGAGGAGGCGGGCGTAGTCGGCGATTTCGGTGACGGTGGCGATGGTGCTGCGCGGGGAACCGCCGCCAGTGCGCTGCTCGATGGCGAGGACGGGCGAGAGGCCGTGGATGAAATCGACGTCGGGACGCTTGAGTTGTTCGAGGACCTGGCGGGCCTGCGTGGAGAGCGACTCCATGTATTTGCGGTATCCCTCGGCGTAGAGGGTGTCGAAGGCGAGCGACGACTTGCCGGAGCCGCTGGGGCCGGTGATGACCACGAGGCGTCCGCGGGGAATGCGCAACTCAAGGTTCTTCAAGTTGTGTTCCCGTGCGCCTTTGATGTGGATGTGTGTCGCGGCCTGTTGCATCGAATCGACAGGGAAAGCGAAATCGGGCGCGGCTAAACAAAAATCACGTCCTCCGTCGCTCGCTTCCTCCCCCCCCGTCGTCGCTGCGTTGTTACAGTTTGCGCAACTCCGCGCCCAGCGGAGGCAACACGCGGGCCAGGATGCGGCGGACTTCGGCCACGGTTGACCGCAGACGCGCGCCGTCGGGCGCAACGAGGCGCAGGCTCCAACATCCGGCCAGACGCAGGCGGCTCAGGCCCACCCATACGCCGGCGGCGCGATTGTGCAGCCGGGTGATTTGCGCGCACCAGTCCTCCCTCCCCCCCCCCCCCCTGGTGTCGCTGTCTTCGAGCGCGGGCGACACCAGCACGAGGTTGCCCAGACACACGCCGTTCCCCCCGCCGGCAAGCGCGGCGAGGCGGCGGAGATCAGGGCCGGTCTGGTCGAGGCGTTCGCGCAACACGAGGCGTCCGCCGACGCGCACGGTGAGGTCAAGAAGAAGGGAATCCCACGCCCACGCTTCGCCGCGCGCAATGCGGCCCGGCATCAGGAAATCGGCGAACAATGCCCCCCCCCCCCCCGCCACCTCCAGCTCCGTAAACTGTCGGAAACGGCTGTGCTGATGCGGCACCAGCGGTTCGGGCAAAAACTCCAGCCAGCCGCCCGACTCGACCGTGAATCGCTGGCGGCTCACGGCGGCGGCCCGGCCTTCGGGCATCGTGAATATGCGGGTGGCGCTTGGCGTCGTGACAAGCAGCGCCGCGCCTTCGCCAACCGTGATCGTGCTCCGCAATTCGTCGCCGGAAAGAATGCCGGCGGTCGGATTGACGACCTGCACCATCAGCACGCCCGTGCACTCGTCGCGGTAAGGTTTGCCGAGGTGAAACGGCGCTCGAAACGACTGACGCGCCAGCACCGTGCGTCCGGCATCCGCGGCATCAAGCCAGGCGTGGAGGTCAAGGTGTCCGCTAATCATGAACGAACAGCAGCAGCGGCGGCACCGTCGGCGGCAGCAGCAGCGGCAGCGGAAAAAAGCACCTCGCGCTCGATCCAGGCAATGACGGTTTCGAGGTTGTGCTCGCGTTTCAGGTCGCAAAACACGAACGGACGCACCCCGCCGCGCGCATCGGCGCGCTGGACGCCCGCGTCACGCGCCATCACATCGAGGTCCGCGCCGACGAGCGGGGCGAGGTCGATTTTGTTGATGATGAGCAGGTCGCTGTGGCGGATGGCCGGACCGCCCTTGCGAGGGATTTTGTCCCCCTCGGCGACGTCGATCACGTAGATGAAGGCATCGACCAGTTCGGGCGAAAACGTGGCGGAGAGGTTGTCGCCGCCGCTCTCCACGAGCACGAGTTGCAGGTCGGGGAATTTTTGTTCGAAGGCGCGGATGGCTTGCTCGTTCATCGTGGTGTCGTCGCGGATCGCGGTGTGCGGGCAGCCGCCTGTCTCCACTCCGGCAATACGCTCCGCGGGGAGCGCGGCCTGGCGTTGCAGAAATTGCGCGTCCTCCAGCGTGTAAATGTCGTTGGTGACGACCGCCATCGAGTAACGCTCGCGCATCCGCTGGCAGAGTTTGAGGCAGAGCATCGTCTTGCCTGAACCGACGGGACCACCCACGCCGATGCGCGGCGGCCGGCGGTGTTGGGGAGCGTGTGCGTGGGTGTGCATGTGTGGTTAGAAGAAAGGATCGGGTTCGGGGTCAGGAGATGAAGAGGCGGGCGGGGGATTGCTCGTGGCGGGCGGCGGCGGTGTCGAGCCAGGGGTTGAACCAGCCGATTGCGTCCGCAGGCACGCTCCGCGCCGCTTCGATTGTGCGGGGGGCATGGGTGAGCATTTCGGCGAGCAAGGTCTGGCATCCGTTCTGGCCGATGCGCAGGAGTTTCATCGCCGCCGCGAGCAGTCCGGCAATGGTCGAATAAAACACGGTCGCCAACGCCGCCTCCAGCGGTGCGCCCAGAATGCGCGCCTCCAGCGCCGCCGCCACCGCCGGCGAATGCGGCCAGCCGTGACGGGCCGCCCGCGCGCAAAATTCCGCGGCCAGCGACGCGCCGCCGCCGTGCAAGAGGGCCGCGAGTTCGGACCGCTGGCGTCCGATATTTTCTGCCGCGGAGCGCGCTTCGCTGGCGGTTTTGAGCGCGGCGGAGAGTTCGCACAATTCGCCCACGCGTTCCCAGTCCGGGCCGGGGGGGGGGGGGGGGAGCGCCCGCCATGCATGCGCGGTCAGTGGCAAGTCCGCCTGCCTCAAAGTCGGCAATACCGAATGCAACAAAAATTCCCGCAACGTCTCGCGGTCGCCCACCACGCCTTCCTGCGTCAATCCCTCCAATCCAAACGAGTGCGCGTAGGACCCGGTTGGATAAAACGAATCCGATGCCTGGAGCATCCCAGCCAGCCAAGGAATGGAAATAGTGGAGGGCGGGTCTCCCGACCCGCCGACGAGTCGAGCGTCCGCGAGGCTCGCCCATCCGAGATCGGAAGGCGCGGCTGCGCCGCGTCCGGCGGGTCGGGAGACCCGCCCTCCGTGGTTTGGCGTGTTGGTCATTGTCGTGGTCATTGTCCGCTCAATGTTTGTGGCCCGTCCCAAGTTCCTGAACGAACGACGCGGCTCCCCCACCCGCACCGCCACGCACGAAGCGCCCCGGACGAAATACAGCCCGCGTCGCGCGGAACGGCACGTTGATTCGCTCCAGCAACTGGCGCGTCGCCGGGTCGTCGGGAGTGAGCAGGCGCGTGGCCTCGGCGGATAATTCCATGTGCAGATTTCCGATCGCCCACCCAATGCCCGCCGCCGCCGAAGACGCGACATCGAGCGGGATTTCGAGCACCGCCTCCGGCTCCTGACGCACCACATAACGCACCACATAACCGTCCCCCCCCCCCCCGCAGTCACCCGGCGTGGCGGCGTTCGTCTGCCAGAGTGTGTCTCCATCGCGCAACGGCGCGGTCAGTTCGCAGCCGAATTCCGTGCCGTCCTCCGCCATTGCGCGCCAGAGGCGCCGGGCCAATCGCAACCGGTCAACACGCACCGGGATTTCCGGCAGCGTGAGGTCGGGCGTGGCAACGGGTTCGCTAATCAGATGCAACATGGATTTGCCGCTCTTCTAGCGGAAAACATGCCAACCGGAACAACAGCCTCTTTTGTTCCAGTCCCAAGTCCGCGCCTGGTTTTTCGAACGTGCCCGGAATGCCGTTGCCGGCGGTATTCCGGGCGGCATTAGTCAGCCTTCGTTGTCGAGCATGAGAGATGAGTGTTTTTGAAATGTCTTTTCGGAAGTGACTTCGGAGGTATCCGGCTTGATGCCCTTTTCATTGACGAAGATTTGGGGACGCTCGCCTCCGATGCGCTCGGCGAAGCACTCAAGGTGCTCATCGACTTGCGAGAAAACGGACGTCATGTCGTCATCATTTGAACATCCTCGATTTGAAAGAGCCTATCGACTCCGCTCAGGAATCAGCGTCACTCGCACCGGTTCGACCGCCTGTCTTGATGTGCTCGCTTCAGTTAAAATCAAACCAAGCTTGATATGTGCTGGAACTGTTCCCAGCCCGTTGCCTCCTGCGCGATGCGTTGGTCGGTTGCCAGCAAGGAGGCGACTGGTGCGATCAGGTCGGGAGACAACCAGTTCAATGCCTGTTTCCAGTCCGCTTTTCCGATCTCGACAACAGGTGTCTGTCCGGCATCCGGATCTGGCAAGGGAGGATTCGTTGCTCCTTGCCGGAGCAACATCCGGTAACATGCCCCGGCGGGTGACAATGTGGCGGCTCCTTCGTTTTTGAGGGTTCGCGAGAGGTTCCACGGTATCAGGATGCCGCTGCGGTCGATGTCTCCAAAATAAAAATAACGGATTCTTGGATGCGCGATCTGGTGCAGGAGAAAATGACTGATCTTCTGCGCTTCTTTGCCACGTCCATACACGACAAAACGGAATTGCAGGTGGTCACGGTTCCAACGGGCAATGGTGTCAAATGTGGCTTCGTTTTCGACGATGATGACGTCACCGGAGGCTTCGGGAAATGTCAGGTGAACGGGCACCAAGGGCACTATGTAGCAGCGCAGTTGATCGAGTGTCAGACGTCCGGGTTTTCCGAGTTGGCCGTCAAGGAGTGTTTCGAGGCGTTTTTCGTTTTTGAAGATTTCGTAAGAGCGTTCCTTGACGGGAACAAGGGGCCGGGTGGCGGCATCGGGGCGGCGGAAAAATTCATTGAGCGCAAGCAGCTCGGTAGCGTCCGGCGGGTTCCGGAACGAAGCGATAAAACTCATCGGCAGTGTCCACGGAAATGTGCGGTGATCGAAAGTGGGAGCGGTGTTTATCGCGGTGTTTGCGGACGGAAAACGGACGAAGCTAGGGAGGGGGGGGAGGGCGGTGCGATCGAAGCATGTTGAGGTTGCGGGCAATGTGATCTGTTGGGCGTCGGCAAGCGTTTTGAGCGCAAGGGCGAGTTGTTTGCGCGCAGTGATGTGGGTTTGCAGGTCTGGATTGGCACGAAAAAAACAGTCTTGGATTTGTGCCAGTTCGAGGGTGAGACGGCCGTCTGCGGCGCGCTTCATCCGAGTCAAAAAATCCTGCTCACGTTTTGTCATGTGTCGGTGTCAGTTATCCCTGTGTGTGTGGTCGGAGGGGGGGGGGACATGCTTTTTCCAAACGAAGCGACGCGCAGGGTGTTGGGGTCGTGTTGGTGTTCCTCGGTGCTGACGACTTCGACGATGTTGGCTCCGGTGTCGGGGTTGATGGAGGTGTTTCTCATGCGGATGATTTTGGGGAAGCCGGCGAGCGCGTTGAAGTCGTCGATGCCGGTGCCGCAGATGTATTGGACGCCCATGCGGGTGGCCATGTTGACTTGCAGGTCAACGAAGTCGGGGAGGTTGGCTTTGCCGAGCGGGTTGTCGAGGAGGAGGAAGCCGGAGTCTTCGAGCAGGCTGGTGGCGCGGGCACGGCGTTGGGCGCGGAGTTTTACGATGATACAGTAGAGAATGATGGCGGCGGTGACTTGTTCGCCGCCGGAAAAGTTTTTGAGTTTGAGGATGTCGTGATGGCCGAGGCGGAGGGTGTATTCGGGTTTCAGAATTTTGACGTCGATCTGGCCGCGTCCGGCAATGGCGATGAGGCAATGGTAGGCGAGCTTGGCTCCGGTGGGGATGGTTTTCGGGTTCTTGGGGTCGATCCATTCGGAGAGTGTTTTGTCGAGAAGAACGCGGCGTTCGGCGGTGTCATTTTTTTGGGGGATGTTGATGCGGAGGAAGTGTTGGCCGGCCCAGACGTCCATGTTTTCGGGCATGATGCTGCGGGCAACGGCAGCGCGGAGGACGGAGGCGGCCTGGCGTTCGCAGTCGTCCATGAGTTTGAGGACGTTCTGGCGGTTGCCTTCAAAGGAGGCGAGTTCGTCGTCGATGGAGGCGGCGTGGTCCCTGAGTTCTGTAATTAATTCTTCGATACGTGACTCGATTTCCGCACGGGGGATGATGCGAAATTGTTCAACGAGATTGATGGTGCGGCCAATGAGTTCGGGGTGGTTAAAGAGGGTGAGGTAATGGTCGGCGTAGATTTCCTTGGCTTTTTCCTGGGCTTTGCCGAGGTCGCTTTGACAGGTGTCATAATCGTTGGCGAGGGTTTTGGCGATTTCGTAATCAGCGACGTCGTCGTCGGAGAAATCGTTTGTGGGAGCTTCGGTTTCTTCGTTGTCCACGAGGCGTTCGAGAATGGGCGGAATTTGATCATAACGGCCTCGCTTACCTTTGAGGTCGTTGAGGATGGGGCGGATGCGGCCGAGGTTTGCATCGGCGTCCTGTTCGCTGGCTTCGGATTGTTGGGCTGCGTCCGCGCAATGTTGCGCGTTGGTTTTGGCTTGTTCGGAATTTTTGGGGTTTCCGAGTGTGGGGTGAAATTGTTCAGCGAGGGTTTGTGCGCGGGTAAGGGGGGGAGGAGCTTCTTTTTCCGCCGCGTTTTTTTCGTTTTCGCGAATGGCGGCAGTCCTGTCTGCGGTGGCAACTTGTTTGTTTTGGTTTTCAATGGCGCGGAGAAGGTCGGGTTCTTGCAGGGCAAGATTGATGTCGTCTTGCGGGGGCTTGACGGGGTCGCGTTCCTGCTCGGTTTTCAGGGTGTCGATCTTGTCCTGTTCGCCTTCGATTTTTCCGTCGTAGTAGTCGGCCTTGACGCGTTGTTCGTAACTTTGGCGGAGCGTGTTGAAGCGTTGATAGAGACTGTCGATGTCGTCGCCAGCATCGGGTTCGGGATCGAGGCCGATGTATTGCTCGGGGAGAGCGCGTTTTTGGCTGTCGATTTTTTGGAGGTCGGAATTTTTCTGAATGATTGCTTCGTCGATTTGGGGGACGCGGTCTTTGATTTTCTGAAGGCTGTGTCTGGTTTTTTCCTGGGCCTGCGCGAGTATCCGAAGTTTGGCTTCGAGTTGTGCCGCTTCTTCCCGTTTGGCGGGGATTTTTTGTTCGTAACTGGTGACAAAATTGCGGGCTTGTTGCTGTTGGTTGCGGAGGGTGCGGGCGGTGATGTCGTGGTGTGATTTTTGTTCGCGGAGTTTTCTGGTACCTTCGTCGAGCTTGGTGATCCCGTTGTCGAGGGTTTCAATGGCTTGCTGCTGGCGGGTTTCGAGGTCTTTGAGTTTTTGGTGTTCGATCCGTTTTTCGGATACAGCGGCAGCGGGGTGGTTTTTTATGAAATCCGCAAGGCGCGCGTGTGTGTCCGTGGTGGCGCGGTGGTCTTTGTACAGTTGTCGGATTTCCTCGTCGTTTTTTCCAGCGCGATTCCGGACTCGGCCTAGATTTATTTTGGCGGTTTCGGCGTTAAAAAATCCTTTTTCTTCGGGGAGAATAACGTGTCGGTGGGGATGGGGAGGGGGGGGGGAGGCAATGTCATCAGGGGTGGCAAGGAGGATGGGGAGGTCGGTGGCATCGGTGGCAACAAGGGATCGGGCGGCTTTGAGTTGGTCGGGGTTTTGGATGATGATGCCGGAGTAGAGGGCTGGGTGGTTGGCAAGGTGTTGGAGGGCGTCACTGATTTGGCAGTTTTGGCCGAGCCATTGGTAGGCGGGAAGTGCGGAGGTGACGTTTTCGGCACGGAGTTTTTTCAGGGTGTTCTCGACGCCGGAGGGAGGGGGAAAGGTGTCGCCGGGGTGGGTTTCGCAGTGGCCGATGATGCGGCGGTCGGCAGCTCCTTCGAGGTTTTTGGCGAGGAGGGCTTGGTGGTGTTCGTTGATTCGTGTCTGGAGGGTGGTGGCGAGTGCGGGGTTGTGGAGGGCTTGCAGGGTTTTGGCGGGGTCGGTGCTTGTGGGATCAAAGGTGGGGTCGCCAAGTTCGCGGATGATTTCAGGGTCCTTGCGTAGTTGGGTTGCCTGGTTGTCGATCTGAGCTAGCTGGGCACCGAGTTCGGAGAGTCGGGAAAGGGTGGTCTGGCGTTCGTCTTTTTTTGTATTCAGTTCTACACGACGTTCGCGAATGAGGGTTTCGTTTTTCTCGATGTCGGCGGCGCATTGGGCGGAGTGTTTTTCGTGGCCTTCGGCGACTTTGCCCCAGCGGGTGATGGCATCTGCTCCGGTTTCGGAGGGGGCTTGCAGGATGCCGTCGTTTTGCAGGCGTTGGCGTTCGGTTTCGAGGGTTTCGAAAAATTCCTCGTTGGCGTCGAGTTTGGTGCGGGCGGCGGATTCGTCGCTGGTTTGCTGGTTTTTTTGATTTTGGAGAGTGGTGTTTTCTTCGCCGAGGCGTTTTTTTTCCGCGCTTAGATCGGCGATGCTTTTTTCGATTTGGGAGATGCGGGTTTTGAGCAGGGTGAGGAGGCTGCGTCCGAGGCGTTCGAGGAGTTGGCGGTCAGGGGCGTGTTGTTGTTCGATCGTTTGTTTTTGGCTGAGGAATTGAGCAATTTGGGTTTCGCAGGTTTTGATTTGTTTTTGGCGGTGGGCGGCGGTGAGGGCGGCGTGCCAGGTTTTGGCTTCGGAGAGTTGTCGTCTGGCGTCGTGGAGGGCGGTTTCGGCTTCGGCGAGGGTGAGGAGTTTTTGGTGGCGTTCGTAGGTTTTTTGCCAGGTGCGGTTTTGTTGTTTTTCGGCGGTGGCGGTTCTTTTGGCGTTTTCGCTGATTTGCATTTCCGCTTCACGGGCGGTGATGTCGGTCTGGAGTCGGGTGATGTGTTCGGTGACGGCGTGGAGGAAACGGGTGGCGCGTTGGCGGTAGGCAAGGCGTTGGCGTTGGTGTTGGGCAACGATGTCGAGTTCGGTTTTGAAGGCGGTGAGGGCGGCGATGGCGGTTTTGCAGAAGGTGGCGGTGGCGTTGAGGTCGGGGCGGGCGTGGGAGCGTTGGCGGAAGGTGTCGATGGTCTGGCTGATGTCGTCGGCGGGTTGGGTTTCGTCGGCGAGGTTTTCGGGGGGGGGAGGGGTTTCGTAAGCCATGTCGAGGAGCTTTTCGACAAAGGTTTCGGGGGTTTTGAAGTCGAAGAATTTAAGGAGGCCTCCTTCGTCGGCGTTCATGAGGAGGTGGGTGCGGTAGATTTCGGGGTCGAGGCCGATGGATTCGAGGTGTTCGCGCCAGTCGGCTTGATGGGTGGTTTTGTAGAAGGCGATGGTGTCAGGTTTGGCGTTTTCGGAGAGGTTTTGGAGGTGCTGGAGGAAGTGGTCGAGGGAGGTGACGGGGTTGGGAGCGAGGCCGGTGAGGGGGATGGCGTCCCAAGCGAGGGGGCCGTCGGTGCGGAAGGTGAAAAAGATGCGGGTTTTGTCGCGGCTGGAGGATGAGTTGCGGCGTAGTGCTTGGCCAATGACACGGCGGGTGCCGAGGGTGGGGAAGTCGAATTCGAGGAGGATGTAGCCTGTCTGGCGTTCGCGGAGGTATTCGTAGATGTCGGTCTGGCGTCCGTTGTGGCGTCCGAGCCAGTCGTGGGCGTGGGGGAGGAGGGTGCTGTAGAGGAAGGATAGGAGGGTGGTTTTGCCGCCGCCGTTGCGGAGCCACATGACGGTGTGGGTGGGGGCTCCTGTGGCGTCGCGAAAGTCGAGGGTGACAGGGTTGAAGCGGGCGGAGTCGAGGCCGAGTCCCGTGAGGTGCAGGCGGTTGAGGCGGGCCATGTTGTTTGAGGGTGTTTGTGGTTGTCTGGAAGGGGGGGGGGGACGTCAGGGCGTGTCAGGGCGTGTGGTTTTGGGTGAGTTCCTGGGCTTGGTTGAAGGCGTTTTGAAGGTAGGTGCTGGCTTCGCGGACCATGGCGCGCACTTGGATGCGGTAGTGGGGTCGGGCAAAATAGATGTAGTCGCCGGGATGCAGGGGGTCGGGTTCGCGGCGGAAGATGCCTTCGTCGTGAAAATATTGAACGAGGGCTTTGGTCATGGCGTGGAGGTTTTTTTGTTCGCGGGTGTTGGCGGCGTTTTCGCGATAGGAGAGGAGGTGGTCGTAGCCGGGGCGAAGGTGGGCGCTTGCAGTGTCTTCGGTGGGGAGGGTGGCGCGGAGGTGTTCGCAGGTGGTTTTGGCGTATTCGACGAGTTCGGTGATGCGGACGCGGGCACCAAGGGAGGTGGCGTCGTCGGCAAGGGTTTGTTTGTTGGGATAGATGTAGGCGGCGATGACAAAGAAGAGGAGTCCGTAGGCAATGCGTTCGTCGGGGGAGCGGGTGGCGCGAAAGTCTTTGAGGGTGGGGGCGAAGTTGCTGCCGGGGTGAACTTGTATGATGAGGCCGTGGGCGTCGGCAGCTTCGTCAATGAGTTCGAGTTTGAGGCCGGAGGCGATTTGCGTGGCGGCTTCGCGGACGCCGGCAATGGTGCGGTATTCGTTGATGAGGGTTGCGTATTCGGGTTGGGCTGCAGGGCGGTTTTTGGGAGAGAGGGCGTAGGCGATGAGTTGCGCAGCGTGGTGGATTTCTTCGGATGTGCAGTTCATGTTTTGTCAACGGGGGGGGGGCGGTGAATGGCGAGGTTGTCTCCGTGGAAGATGGGGTCGTCGAGGTTGCGGTTGTTGAGGGCGTCGGGATTTGGGGTGGTGTCTTCGGGGATGTTGGTCACGCGAATGGGGGCGTCTTCGGCGAACCATTGGAGGATTTTGAGGCTGAGGTGATGGAGCGCGTTATCGGAGAGGCCTTGGCGGCGGCCTTCGGTGAGGAGGTTTTGGAGGGTGGTTGGGTGATTGTGCGGGAGGTTTTCAATGAGGGAGCGGGCGGCGGCAATGTCGTGTTTAGTGAAGCGTTCGCGAGCGGGTTGTTCTTCGATGCGTTCGGGGGCGGTGTCTTCGGGGGCAGGAGGGGAGGGGGGGGGATTGAGGAGGTGTTTGTTAACGAGATCGGCGTGGTCGGGTGGTTTGGGGATTTGGAGGGGGAGGAAGAGGTGGGTGTTGTTTTCAATCCATTCGTGGAGTGGGCCGATGGGGTGCTTGAGGGCGGGGATGAGGGCGTCGGTCTGGGGGTCGAAGATGGCTTGCGGGGAGCGCGGGCGGAATTTTTGGCGGGTTTGTTCGGTACGAAATTTTTCGTGCGCCCCCATGATTTCGCGAAAGAGGGTGATGTTGTGTTGTCGGGAGCTTTGGAAGATGCCGCGCATGTGGTGGAGGTGCGGGAGGTGCGAGGCGGCGGGGCCGGTAGTGGTTTCGAGGCGCTGGTCGATGTCAGTGATGTGGGCGATGTCGATCTCGAGGCGTTCGTTCATGTGCTGCCGGGCGTTTTTGATGATGGGCATGGTGTCGCGAACGTACTCGACTTCAAAGATGTTGCGTTCGATGGCGGTGAGGGCGCGGCGGATTTTCGTGTGATACTGAATGGTGAGTTTGCGGGATTCTTCGGCGACGAGGGCGGCGTCTTCAAAGCGGCCGCGTTTCATGTAGTGTTGGTAGGCGGCGTCGCGGGCGGCTTGGCTGGCTTCGAGTTCCACTTCGAGGCTGGAGAGGAAGAAGTTGATGGCTTGGTTGCTGGCGTCGTAGATGGTTTCGTTTTCCGGGCTTTCGTGCGGATCGATGATTTTGAAGCGGTGTTCGAGCCATTCCATCGTGCCGTCGTCTTTCTCGAACTGCCAGCGGACGGAGAAGTCGGTGCGTTGTTGTTCGTTGCAGAGGTGCTCAAGGACGAGGGTTGTCAGGATGTCCGCTTCATGGTCGGTGCAGTCTTGATTGGCGGCACGCAGGGTTGGCAGGGTGGCTTCGAGTAACTGGGTGTAAGTGGCACCTTTGGCAGGGCTGCCCATTTCGAGGATCACTTTGTCGAGAATGACCATCGCAATGCGGTGGAGGTCGTAGTGCTTTGTGGAGATTCCGGTTTTCGCAAGGCGTGTTGCCTTGAATGTTTCGAGCATGAAGAAGGGGTGCAATACCGTCAGATTCCGAGAACGACGGTTGAGGGATTCACGTCGGTACTGGTCATGCATGAGGACTGTTTTCTTCATGCATGAATGGCTGTTGTCAGCTTCAGAAATGCCAGATGAAAAAAATTTACCGAAACAAGGATAAACCACACATGAGCCCGTTGCCGCGACTGTCGGAGACAGCCGCTCGCTCCAAGCAACAAGATTTTCGCGTTTGAGCAGACGCGCTATGGCACTGCGCGAGGGCAGAGCTTGAACTGAGGCGGCAATTTTCGCGGTCCCAAAAACGGATACTGCGCACGCGGCCTGCTCAATGGCCTGCGGCGTCTGGTTGGCCCGCCGGGTGCGCTTGCGCGCGCACCCGACCAGAGCCTCGTAGCCGCCAGCCGCAAATTCTCGCACGCCATTTGTAGCCAGTTTTCTGGCTCGGTCCAAACCGACGGCACAGTTCGGAAAAATTACTCTCAGGTAGCAGACTCATGGCGATGAACTCGGTTCTGCGGGTGATTGGATCGGCGGTAGCCCATGTCTTTCCACCTGTCACCCCTTTAGCGAGACACCTGTCACCCCATATGCGGGACGACACCTCCCTACCGAATAGGATATAGCCTACGACTTTCTTGAAATTGCCCTAAAAAAAAACGCGCCCCGCCGGTGAAGGCGGGGCGCGGGAAATGGAGAGCGGATCGGCTGAGGTCAGGCTCAGACCTGAGCAGCCTTGCCCGTGATGTAGTCGATAACCTGACCGACGGTGCGGAGCTTTTCGGCATCAGACTCAGGGATCTCGCCCTTGATCTCGTCCTTGAACTCTTCCTCGAAGGCCATGATCAACTCGACTGTGTCGAGGGAGTCAGCGCCCAGATCATCCAGAAACGATGCCTGCGGGGTGATCTGCTCTTCGTTCACGTTGAGCTGGTTAACGATGATCTCTTTAACGCGTTGTTCGATGGTTTTTTGGTCGGCCATGTGTGTATGAAAACTAGAGGTTGAGAAGGCGTCACATCGCCATGCCGCCGTCAACGGTAAAAACTTGTCCGGTGATATAGTTGGCTTCTTCGGAGGCGAGGAAGGCCACGGCGTGGGCAATATCGGAGGCCTCGCCGAAGCGTTGCATGGGGATGAGCGCGGTGGCCCCTTTCTGCACCTCTTCGTTGAGGACAGCGGTCATGTCGGTCTTGATAAAACCGGGGGCAACGACGTTGGCGGTGACGCCGCGGCGGGCGAATTCCTTGGCAATCGACTTGGTGAAACCGACCATGCCCGCCTTGGCGGCGGCGTAATTGGCCTGGCCGGCGTTGCCGATCAAGCCGGAGACGGACGAGATGTTGACGATGCGGCCCCAGCGGTTGCGGCACATGGGCCAGCCGATGGCCTTGGTCCAGTGGAAACAGCTCGAAAGGTTGGTCTGGAGGACGGCGTTCCAGTCGTCCTCGCTCATGCGGGCGAGCAAACCGTCGCGGGTGATGCCGGCGTTGTTCACGAGGATGTCGATTTTGCCGAATTCCTTGAGCAGCGACTCGGCCGCCGCCGCCACCGCCGCGCCGTCCGAAACGTCCACCGCGCGGGCCACCGCCTTGCCACCAGTCCCGGCGGCGTTGATGGCCTGCGCAACCGCGCCGCAAGTCTCGGCGGACTTGGAAACACAAATAACGGTGACGCCCTTGGCGGCGAGTACCTCGGCGATGGCTTTGCCGATGCCGCGTCCGGCGCCGGTAATGAGTGCTGTGCGATGGGTGTAGGTCATGGGAATGGGTTTTGCGAGTGCGTGGAAACGGGTTGGTTGTGCGAAGCGGGCGGGACGTGGCGAGTCGAAACCGCCGCTCCTGGTTATTCCGCGATCACCGGATTTTCGAGGCGTCCGATTTTTTCGATTTCAACGACCACCTTGTCCCCCGCCCGGAGCCAGCGGGGCGGCTTGCGCGCCATGCCGACGCCGTGCGGCGTGCCAGTCAGGATGACGGTGCCGGGGAGCAGCGTGGTGCTGCCGCTGAGAAATTCGATCAACGCCGGCACGTCAAAAATCATGTCGCTCGTGGTCCAGTCCTGCAAAACCTCGCCGCTGACCGTGGTGCTGATTTTCAGCGCGTTGGGATTGGGGATCTCGTCCTTGGTCACGATGGCGGGGCCGAGCGGGGCAAACGTGTCGAACGTCTTGCCGCGGCACCACTGGCTGCCGCCGCGCTTCACCTGCCAGTCGCGCGCGCTTACGTCGTTGGCGCACGTGTAGCCGAGCACGTAGTCGAGCGCGTGGTCGCGGGTGACGTTTTTGCAAGTTCTGCCGATAACGACGGCCAGTTCGCACTCGTAATCCACTTCGTCACTACGCAGATGCGTCGGCAGCATGATCGGGTCGCCGGGGTTTTGGAGCGCGTTGACGCCTTTCATGAAGAGCACCGGGAACTCCGGAATCCGCGCGTGCGTTTCCTCGGCGTGACGCCGGTAGTTGAGACCGATGCAGAGGATGCCCGCGGGCACGAGCGGCGCGAGGAGTTTTGCCACATCGGCGCGTTCGCCGGTCGGTTTCAATGCGTTGGCGCCGGTGCCGAAGAGGTCGCCGGACAGTCGTTCGACGCCGCCGCTGCCGTCGGCATGGCCGGCATGATCGGCATGGAGCGCGCCGAAGTGAATTTGATGATCGTGGCGGTCGAGATAGCGGATGATTTTCATGTTACGCGGTTATGCTGGCTGGATTGTTACGCAAAAAACGCCCCGACCTTTGCGGCAAACCGCCCGGCATGGCGAGAGCACAAAACCCCGCCATTGACCACTCGCCCCCGCCCCCGTTGGCTGGCACGTTTCCATTTTCACCGTGCACGTCCAAGCACCCGCGCACGCACACACATTGACATGCTGACCATCGCCGACGTTTCCAAATCCTACGGCACCCGCGAATTATTTTCCGAGGTGTCGCTCTTCATTTCCCGTGACGACCGCCTCGGCCTCGTCGGCCCCAACGGCGCGGGCAAGTCCACCCTCTTCAACCTCATCCTCGGTGAAGAACGCCCCGACACCGGCACCATCGAATGGGAACGCGGCGCCGACTTCGGTTACCTCCCCCAGGAAAGCGCCCCCGCCAGCGACGAAACCATCCTCCACATCGCCACCAGCGGCAAAAAACTCGAACCCACCGAAGACGACTGGGACATCGACTACACCCTCGAACCCCGCGCCCGCAAAATCCTTGCCGGCCTCGGCTTCAAAGAAGGCGACGCCGAAAAACCCGCCAAAACCTTTTCCGGCGGCTGGGTCATGCGCGCCCACCTCGCCCGCCTCCTCGTTGCCGAACCCGCCCTCCTCCTCCTCGACGAACCCACCAACCACCTCGACCTCGAAGCCCTCCTCTGGTTTCAAGACTACCTCACCCGTTACCCCGGCGGCCTCGTCGTCATCTCCCACGACCGCGCCTTTCTGAACGCCCTCTGCACCGGCATGCTCGAACTCCGCGGCGGCACCCTCCACTACTACGACGGCAACTACGACAAATTCCTCGTCGAAAAAGAAGCCCGCAAAAACCAGCAAGCCGCCGCCTACAAAAACCAACAACGCGAAATCGCCCACCTCCAACGCTTCGTTGACCGCTTCGGCGCCAAAGCCTCCATGGCCACCCGCGCCAAATCCAAGGAAAAACAAATCGAACGCCTCCTCGAAGACGCCATCGACGAACCCGCCGAAGAACTCAAACGCATCCACTTCAAATTCCCCCAGCCCCCCCGCTCCGGCCTCAAAGTCATCGAACTACGCAACGTCCGCCAAGCCTACGGCGACCACATCGTGTATCGGGATCTCAACTTCACAGCCGAACGCGGCCAACGCATCGTCCTCGTCGGCCCCAACGGCGCCGGCAAATCCACCCTCCTCAAAATCCTCGCTGGCACCATCCCCATCCAAGGCGGCGAAATCGAACCCGGCAGCAACGTCACAGTCGGCTACTTCGCGCAAAACCGACTCGATAACCTCAACCCCACCGCCACCGTTTTCGAAAACGTGATGGAACTTCGCACCAACGAAAACCTCCTCACCGAACAACAAGCCCGCGCCATCCTCGGCGCCTTCCTCTTCCGCAAAGACGACGTCCACAAAAAAGTCTCCGTCCTCTCTGGCGGCGAAAAATCCCGCCTCGCCCTTGCCCGCCTCCTTGTCAAGCCGCCCAACCTCCTCCTCATGGACGAGCCCACCACGCACCTTGACATCGCCTCGATCGACGCCCTCGTCGGCGCGCTCAAAAACTACGAAGGCACCCTCATCTTCATCAGCCACGACGTTCACTTCATCCGCTCCCTCGCCGAAAACGTCCTCCACGTCCACTCCGGACGCCTCACACCCTACGCCGGCAACTACGACTACTACCTCGACAAATCCAAGGCCACCAACGAACGCGCCGCCCTCACCGCCGGTTTCACCGACGCCCGCCCCCTGCAAACCCAGCCCCCCGAGACCGGCATCCGGCGTCCGGAGTCCTCCCCCCCCCCCTCCCGCCTCACGCCCAACCAAATCAAAAAACTCCGCGACGAAGTCGAAAAACTGGAGCAACGCATCACCGAATTGGAAACCCAGCAAAACGAACTCACCGCCGCGCTCGAAGCCCCCGAAACCTACGCCGACCACGGCAAGGCGCTCCACCTCAACCGCGAACTCACCGCCGTCGTCGATCAACTCCAGGCCGCCACCCAAGAATGGGAACAGGCCGGCGAACGCCTCGCCGAAGCCGAAAATTTCCAATAGCCCCCCCCCCCGCGCGCGCCAAAATCTTCCCATGATTTTCCCATGAAATTCCGCTTCATCCTCAACCCTCGCTCTGGCGCGCATCGCTCCGGTGAGGATGTCACCCGGATCATCCACGACTTCATTGCGCGCCACGCCCTTGACGCCACGCTCGTCCTCACCGAACGCCCCCACCACGCCACCGAACTCGCGCGCCAGTCCCTGGCCGACGGCTGCGAACTCATCGTGGCCATCGGCGGCGACGGCACGCTTAACGAAATTGCCGCCGCCCTCATTGGCACGCCTGCCACGCTTGGCATCATCCCACGCGGCTCTGGCAACGGACTCGTCCGCCACCTCGGCCTCCCGCGCGCCCCGGATGCCGCCCTTGCCGGACTCCTGACCGGTCGCCCCCGCGCCATCGACACCGGCCTCGTCAACGGACGCCACCCCTTCCTCAACGTTGTTGGCCTCGGATTCGACGTGGAGATCAGCAGCCGCTTCAACCGCCTTACCCGCCGCGGACTCGCCGGTTACGTGCGCACCGTTTGCGGCGCTCTGCTTTCATATCGAAAGAAAAACTACCGCGTCACCGTTCATCCGGAGGGCACGGACAACTCCTCCCCCGTCACGCACGAACTTCCCGCCTTCATCATGGCCGCGGCCAACTCCTCGCAATACGGCAACGAGTTTCACATCGCCCCTGGCGCCGACGTTGACGACGGACTCCTCATGCTGACGGCCATCCGCCGCGTCCATCCCTTGAACGCCCTTCCCCTCGCCTTGCGCATGCGCTGCGGCACGCTGCGTGCCAGCCGCAACGTCCTGCAACTCACCGGTGCTCATTTCACGGTCGAATCGACTGATGGCGTCCCTCTCGTTTGCCACACCGACGGCGAAGTCTATGAAACCACCGGCCCCCGCCTCGACATCACCGTGCGTCCGCTCAGCCTGAAAATCATGGCCCCCGCCTCCTGACCGCGTCCGGCCCTCCCCCCCCCTCCCTCCTTCATTTCGCCATTCCGCACATCCCTGAAAATAGGTGTTTACTCTCTGCATCGGTTCGCCCAAAACCTCGGCCTCTTGTTTTGGGGCAGTAGCTCAGTTGATAGAGCGCATCGTTCGCAACGATGAGGTCGCCAGTTTGATCCTGGTCTGCTCCACCAAGTCGCCGCATAGCGGCTGAAATCCCCAAACCCTCAAGGCCGCATTTCCAGCGGATCGGCTCGCAAGTCAAACGACAACCAGCGCTGACCGCCCGCGAAAACCTCCTTGCGCGCCGCCGAACGCCGCCCATGCCACACACGGTCGCATTGGTGGGGCAAGGCCACCACCGACGGCATTGAGATGTCCGCCCATTCGCGTTCGCAACGCCACACCCGTCCCTCCGCCCACGCCAGCGTCATCACAGGCAAATCCAGCAACGACACCGCTTCCTCCGAACGTCTCCCCCCCCCCCCGGCCTGCGCACCAACAACGGCACCCGCACACTCTCCTCGTATGGCCAGCCCTTGCGAAACAACCCGTGCGCCCCGTGCATGTCGCCATGCACCGACGTGAACACGATCACCGGCCTCGCCCGCTCCTGCGCAACCGCCGTCGCATCGACCGCCGCGACCAACCGCGCCACCGCGCGATCCGTCGCCTCGATATGCGCATAATACCCCGCCAGTTCACGTCGCGCCTGCGCCTCCACCGCGCCACCGAGCGGCACATTGGCCGGCAGCACGATCCCCGCGCCATCCGCCCCAAACCTCCTCGCAACCCCCTCCGGCACCGCCGCCGCGTAAGGCGGATGCGGCGCCTCCAGACTCACCACGCAAAACCTCCCCTCCTCCCCCCCCCCCCCCTGCCCCCACCATTCCGCTGCCCGCCCGCACACCACATCCGCCTGATACCCGTGCACCTGCACTGGCTCCGGCAAACGCGTGCCATGCAACCACGGATCATTGAGTAAAAACCCCCCCTCAAACCCCTCCCAAAACTCAAACCCGCCCCGCCGCTCCACCGGCACGAACTGCCGCGCATGAACCTCCCCCACCAACGCCGCCCCCGGATCGCGCGGCGCCAAATGCCACTTGCCGAAGAACGCCGTCCCGTATCCCCGCTCCCGCAACTCGTGAGCCACCGTCCGCGCCTCCACCGGCAGCGGATCAAAATAATCGCGCACCCCATTTTCCGGCGACGGCACACCCGTCAACAACGCCGCCCGTGCGAACGGCCCGAACGGATGCGGCGTCACTGCCTGCGCATAGTTGACCGACACCGCCGCCAGAGCATCCAACCCCGGCGTCCGCGCATTCGGATCCCCCGCGTAACCACACGCCTGCGCCCGCCACTGCGTCGTCACGATCCAGATAATGTCAGGAGACTTGGTTTGCATGTAATTCATAAACGCGAAAACACCTCATTCATAGTCCCCTCAAACACCACTCCCCAACCAACGAACACACGCAACTGCCCCACATGCCAACAAGAGCGAAGCAAACGTGCCGATAATGACATATTCAGCAAAAGCCTGATCCTCCTCCATACGTTTAAACCGGGCCAATGCCTTGATCCCAACCACCGCCGTCACCGCCAAAAACTGACCATTCGACAACAGCACATAGACGAGAAGACGCTCCAGACAACCGATGATCCGTCCATTGTCCGTCCCCACCTGGATCACCCCCCCTCGACCCTGCTCCCCCCCCCTAATCCGCCCCATCAGCCATCGAATGCAAAAATTGTTCTCTTTAAGACAAACCAAAGCGCCCCCTAGCCAGACAACCGCGCCGAAAAACGCCCGCCCGCCATTCTGAAACCACGCCATGAAGTGCTCACCAGTAGTTATATTTCGGATACTCCACGACACTTCAAACGCTCCCCGCCACTCGCACCACGTGAACAAACAAGCCGTCCCCAACGCCACACCCAATAACAACACGCGCAACCCGGAACGCTCCCCCCGTAGTCCCCTACGACGCTCCAACAGCAACACCAACGGGGACAACATCGCCAACGCCCCCACGCACAATTGCCAGAATGGCATGCCCACGCCCATCCACAACACCCACCACGCCAACACCTGCAACCCCGCCAACCAAACAGCCCCCGCTTTTCGTATCGGGGCAACTTCGGGCAACAAACACCACCGGAACAAAAGAACCAGCACGGCAAAAACAATGAGTCTCGATTCGATCATACCCTGATTTCTCCTTTGTTTCCTGCCCCGCCTGTTTTTTCCATACGCTCAGCCAGTTCCCCTTCCAGACCGGCAATCACCCTCCGCCACGATTCCAAGCGACCACGGCGAATATTCTTATACACTGCGGATTCAGAAACACTCAACCTCTCAGCCATCTCCTTGATCTCCCTATCCTCCAGCAATCCGCACAAAATCTCCAACCTGTTGGGCAACCAATCATCCATTACCCCGGCCAGGATATCCACTAACGCGCTACGCAAATCGGAACCACCAGGCAACTCGCCAGCCAGCCCGACCCCACCACCCGACCTCTTCAGCAATTCCATCCCTTCCCTTGCCAGATGGAAAGCCGGACCATCCATTTCGAGCGCCTGCTTGCGATTAATCGCCGTCGTGATTTCTCCCCACGCAATTGAAAACCGGATACGCACCGGATGACACCGCGCCTTTATCCGAAACAACCCGGCGAACAATCCCTCCGCACGCTGATAGACCGCCTGAAACTCATCCCCCAAGGTTAACGTATGCGGAGATGCGAGTAATTTTTTGGATACACGCGCTTCCTCCTTCAGCACGCCTTTCAGACGTTCTTGAAACGTTCCGCGCGACTGGATCGCGCGCGACTGGATCACATCACCGATAACCACGATGTAAGACATGGGACTATTCCTTACCTACATCATCAAAACCAGATAGGTTCAATTTCTAATTTTGAACCATATTGGTTCATTTTCTCAAATTCAACCCATCCAGTTCAATTCACCCCATCAACCACCGGGCCAGCCACAACACGCCCATGCCAGTAACCAGCGTTGGCAACACCTGCCGCGTCCACGCCGCGACGAACACCGCCGCCAACGCCGCCGGCACCTTCGGGTGCGCCAGTTGCAACGCCCCCCAGCCACCACTCCCGCCACCCTCGCCTGTCAGCAGCACCTCCGGCACGACGATCGCCGTCAGAACCACCAACGGCACAAAATAGAGCCCCACCTTAAAACCCTCCGGCAACTCACGCCGCCCCAGCAGGCCGATGAACGAAAACCGCATCAGGAACGTCACCGCCCCCAAGCCTAAAAACAACGCGAGAATCTTCATGCGCCCACCACCTTTCCTCTGGACAACACCACCCCCGCGCCCACGCCCAGCACCGTCGCCACGATCAACGCCAATTTGAATGGCAACGTCGCAAACACCAGCGCCGCCACCCCGCTCACCGCCACCGCCGCCCAATCCGCGCGCGACTTCACCCGCGGCACCACGATCGCGATAAACGTCAGCGGAATCGCAAAATCCAGCCCCCACTCCGGCGGGATGCCCCGTCCCAGCAAAATCCCCGCCAACGTCGAAACCTGCCAGCACACCCACAACGCCACGCCTCCCCCCAGCAAATACCAATGCCGGAAATCCCTCCCCTCCCGTCCATCCGCGCTCACGCCTCCGCCAGCATTTTCCGTATCCGTTCTCAACATACGCCCGAGCGTCGTCGCGTAAGCCTCATCCGTCAAAAAATACGCCAACGACACCTTCCACCACCAAGGCAAGGACTTCAGCACTGGCGCCAACGACGCACTATAAAGCACATGGCGCAAATTGATGACACCCACCGTAAGAAAAATCACCACCAACGGCGCATTCCCCGCCAGCAACTGACACAACACAATCTGCGAACTCCCTGCGAACACCAGCGAACTCATCGCCTGCGCCTGCCACGGCGCCAGCCCGCACTCCACTGCCATCACGCCATAAATCATCCCAAACGGCGCAATCCCCACCCACAGCGGAGCCAGCCGCCGCACGCCCTCCCCGAACTCCTGCCCGCGCGACCACCCCGCCGTGCTCCCACCCACAACACGCCTCGACTGTTTATCATCACACATAGCACACATGAAGCCCACCACCGTTGCCTGCCACTTGCAGAAAAAACAGCCCCAAATTCACCCCATACGCTC
>NZ_ABEA03000038.1 GCF_000171235.2 Geminisphaera colitermitum TAV2
TCCTCCGCCTCGCCGCCGAGCACCTCAACAAAAACGACCCCGACTCCGCTCGCATCGCCTGCGAGCAAGTTCTCAAGCAACCCCACACACCCGCCGACGCCGAGCAAACCGCCCTCCTCACCCTCGCCCGCTCCTGGGTCAAAACCGGTGACATGGTCAAAGCCGCCGCCATCTACGAAAAACTCCGCAAGACCCATCCCGACGCCCCCCTTCTACCTGAGTCCTGCCTTGAGCACGGCCGCGTCCTTCGCGTCCTCGGAGCCTACAACCTCGCCATCTCCCAATTTTACAACGTCATTCACGGCACCCTCCGCATCCCCAGCGACCAAACCACCCGCTACCGCCAGCTCGCCCGCACGGCCCAGTTCGAGATTGCCGAGACACACTACCTTGCCGGCAACTACGCCGACGCCGCCCGCTTCTTCACCCGCCTCGACCTCCCCGACCTCGCCCCCGCCGACCGCGCCCGCGCCCAATTCAAAGCCGCCAGTTCCCACCTCCGCGGCGGCAACACCCGCGCCGCACTCTCCGGCTTCACCGCCTTCATTGTTCAATATCCGGACGATCCCGCCACTCCCGAAGCCCGCTATCAACTCGCAACCCTCCACTCTCAACTCGGCCGCAGGCAAGACGCCCTCAACATCACCCTCGACCTCCTCCGCCACGAACGCGCCCGCACCGCCGCCACGAACACCACTCCCGAAGACACCCGCCAGTGGCTCTACTGGCAGCGCCGCACCGGCGCCCAACTCGCCCACGACTTTTTCACCCAAGGCGACTACACCGGCGCCCTCACCATTTACACCCGCCTCGTGGAAATCTCCGACGAACCCCGCTGGCGGCTCCCAGCCCTCTATCAGACCGCCCTCTGCCACGAACGCCTCCAGCACACCGAGACCGCGCGCGACCTTTACCGCCAGATCATCGAAACCCTCACGCCCGCTCCTCCTGCCGCCCCCCCCCCCCTCGACCTCGTCGAACTCAGCCGTCAGGCCGCCTGGCGACTTGACCACCTCGACTGGCGTCACCGCGTCGATACCCGGCTGATGACCCTCGCCCCGCCCCCCACCGCCATGGTGAAGTGAAACCATTCCTCGATCGAAGATATAATAACAGGATCAATAAACTCACACGGAGCGCCCAAGGAGCGGCGGCATCCTGCCGCCGGTTCGTTGTAGGGGCTTCGCTTGCGACGGAGCGCGCCAGCGCGGAGATGGCGCACCTGCAAGGTGCGGTCTGGAGCGAAGCGCAAGACCAGACCGGAACGGTCTGCAAGCCCGCGAATTTGCAAGTGTGCTCCGTCCGGCAGACGCGGGCGGGACGCCCGCTCCGT
>NZ_ABEA03000037.1 GCF_000171235.2 Geminisphaera colitermitum TAV2
CTATTCCCCCCACTCCCACCCCGCCCGTCACCCCCGCCAGCCCCACCGCCGACGACGCCATGAAAATCCTCGGCACCGGCAACTTCGAGAGCAACACCCTGCTCTCCATCATCAACAAAGCCTTCGACACCAACAGCGACTCCATCAACCCCGAGAACGGCACCCTCCAGTGGAAAGGCCACACCTACAACCTCGGCCAGATCCGCGTCTTCCGCGCCCGCTTCGAACGCTACCTCGCCCTCCCCGCCTCGATCGACACCGACATCCACCGCGCCATCGTCAACGAAGTCCTCGCCCTCCTCTCCACGCGCGACGGCGACAACGCCCGCGACAACATCACCAAAGCCTGGCAACTCCTGTATCGCGCCGCCGAATACGACGACGACGGCGGCGCCAGCCTCACCGTTGCCAACCAAGTCTTCAACGCCTGGCGCATCCGCGACGAAAAAGAAGCCCTCCGCGTCACCCAAACCGAACTCGACCGCATGCGCCGCCAGCAACGCGGCGACATCACCTACAGCGGCGACACCCTCTCCCGCCAGACCGCCGGACGCATTGCCGACACCGTCAACCGCACCACCACCCCCAACACCAGCGGCACGAACACCACCAACATCAACACCGGCAACACCACCAACACCAACCGCAATCGCAACAACCGCAACACCGCCGCCCCCGCTGCCGACACCACCTCCGGCGCGCCCACCGACGCCTCCAACCCCGTCGGCCTCGGCTTCCGCATGAGAGACCTCGTCGAGACCGAAGCCAAAATCAAAGCCGTCGAAGCCAGCGAAATCCTCACCGGCGCCCAAGCCAAACTCCAGTTCCAGACCGCCCTCGTAAACCTCTTCCTCCAACGCCGCTTCCAGCACTGCCTCATCGCCTCCAGCTTCTACCGCTACATCTTCAAAGGCACCGCCCAGACCCTCGAAGTCGGCAAAAAAGAAATCTCCGGCTTCCTCCCCAGCACCGACCTCGCCATCTCCGTCGAAACCCTCGAATACCTCTCCCGCGAAGCCATCAACGACGTGGACAGCTCCATGCACGCCGTCCGCGCCAGTTACGACGAAGGCCAGCTCATGCTCGCCCTCGAACGCCTCCAGGAAACCTTCTTCCTTGGCGAATACGTCCCCTCCGTCACCCAGTTCGAGCGCGAGAAAAAACAAAAACTCCTCGAACTCTACCGCAAAGTGGACGAAGCCCGAAAGCTCGCCGACCTCAAGGATTTCGACGCCGTGGACAAACTCGTCGCCACCGTGGGCGAACTCACCAAAGACTTTCGCGCCGCCGAAGTCACCTCCGCCATCCGCTCCGCCCAGCGCATGAGCACCCTCGCCCTCAACGCCGCCCAGCAAGCCATCTACGCCAACCCGCCCAACTACATCAAAGCGCAGGAATACGTCGAAAAAGCCGCCCAACTCTGGCCCCTCAACCCCGCCATCAAACTCTACACCGACGGCATGTCGCAAAAAACCGACGTTGTCCTCCAAGCCGCCACCGCCTTTGACGACGCCTTCAAACGCGAAGACTTCCGCACCATTTACGACCGCCGCGCCGAACTCGGCGCCATCCTCATGGGCGACCCCCTCCGCGCCCCCCTGCTCAAGGACATCATCGAACGCATGAGTCGTATCGAAATTTACCTTACACAAGCCCGCGAACTCCTCGCGCAAAACAACGCCTTTGCCGCCTGGGAAGCCCTCATCGCCGCCACCCCCCTCTCACCTGGCGACGTCGTGCTCAACCAGCGCAAAGCCGAACTCGCCCCCCGCGTCGCCGAATTTGCCGGACGCCTCGACACCGCCCGCCGCCACGAAGAAAACGCCCGTTACGCCGACTCGCTCACCCAGTATCTCGCCGCGCAAGACCTCTATCCCGCCAGTGCCACCGCCCGCCTCGGCATCGAACGCGTCTCCCAACTCCTCCTCGAAACCCTCGCCCCCAAGCCCCTCGCGGCGGAGCCGGCAGGATCGTAGGGAAAAGAAGTGGCGCGGGCGTCTCGCCCGCTGTAGGGGCGTCGCTTGCGACGCCCGCGCACGCCATTTGAGGCCACGTCCTGCATACGCGGGCTTCGCAAGCGAAGCCCCTACGCGTGGCGCGGGCGTCTCGCCCGCATCTGCGGGAGGTGCCTCTCAGCCTTGTCTCAGGACGGCGCTCCGCGTAACGACAGTTAAAAAACAAAGGCCGTTGGTTTTATTCGCGTCTATTCGCGTCCATTCGCGGTTGGCCTGGCTGGTTTGAACGAAAATTTCAGCCACCGAAAACGCCAAAACACCAAGATTCTTCCTTGGTTGCTCTTCGTTTCCTTCGTTGCCTTCTGCTCAATTTTCAGGAGTTCCCTGAACCTTGCCATTCCCGCTCATGATCGAAGTCCGACAACTCACGCGCATCTTTCGCACCTACAAAAAACAACCCGGCTTCTGGGGCGGCGTCCGCGGCCTGTTTCATCGCCAATACGAAGAAACCGCCGCCGCGCGCGACATCACCTTCGACATCGCCGAAGGCGAATTTGTCGGCTTTCTCGGTCCCAACGGAGCCGGCAAGACCACCACCCTCAAAATGCTCTCCGGCCTCATTCACCCCACGAGCGGCACTGCCCGCGTGGCCGGCTTTGACCCCGCCCGCCGCGACAACGCCTACCGCCGCCTCTTCGCCCTCGTTCTCGGCCAGAAAAACCAACTCTGGTGGGACCTCCCCGCCCAGGAATCCTTCCTCCTCCTCCGCCACATCTACGGACTCCCCGCCGCCCAATATCAAGAGACCCTCGACGAACTCGTCACCCTCCTCGACGTGCGGCAAAAACTCAACGTCATGGTGCGCGAACTCTCCCTCGGCGAACGCATGAAGATGGAACTCATCGCCGCGCTCCTGCACCGCCCCCGCGTCCTCTTTCTCGACGAACCCACCATCGGCCTCGACGTTGTATCGCAAAAATCGGTACGCACGTTCCTGCGCGACTACAACCGCCGCCACCGCACCACCATCCTCCTCACCAGCCACTACATGGCCGACATCAAGGAGCTTTGCGAACGCGTCATCGTCATTCACAAAGGAACAAAAATCCACGACGGCGACCTCTCGCTCCTCGAAACCGCCGGAGGACGCCAGAAAATCATCAAATACCGCCGGGCCGACGCCGACGACGAGACCACCCTGCACGTCCCGGCCACCGAAGTCGTGACCACCTCGCAACGCATTCTCGCCGAAGGCCCCGTGGCCGACATCACGATTGAGGACGTCCCCATCGAAGACATCATCGCCGACCTCTTCCGCCGCTAAGTCACCATCGACACAGCACCTCCCCCCGTGGCGCGGGCGTCTCGCCCGCTGTAGGGGCGTCGCTTGCGACGCCCGCGCACGCCATTCGATGCCACGTCCTGCATGCGCGGGCTTCGCAAGCGAAGCCCCTACGCGTGGCGCAGGCGTCCCGCCTGCATCTCGTGTTGCTCTCCAAAAACAATAAAGGACGACCATTGCGGGCCGTCCTTTGGTATTAGATTACCGCTGACTCCAATCAAAACGGTAACAAAGAGACCACTGGCGCGCGCCCCCACTATGACCTTTGGTTAAAGGATAGCTAACGGGCATCAACTGCGATGCGTGCATGAGATTGACGTTTACACACACAAGCGCGCGCCAGTGGAGAATGTTAGGGAAAACAGATCAGCCAATCACTCTGCAGCCTTTGGTTCGTAAATCTTGGTATTCGTTGCGTGTGGGAGCGTGTGGTTGATGTCAGCCGTGACTTTCCCAACTTCGGCGGTAGCTTGACTCGTTCCTTTGATTAAGGACTGCCCCGCCTTGATCGTCGCCGTGGAATACCAGCCCACGTTGCCACCAAGAAACGCGATATGCCCACCATCCGTTTTCCACGGAAACTTGGCATCGTTCCAGCCATTGGCACCACCCGCTGCCAAGCCACGCGTCCATGCGATTGGCGTGGTGGAAGCATCTGTCGCCGTCAGGCCGACCATGTATTCGTAACTCGTATTTTCGTATTTGAAGTTGGTTTCGAGCCCCGTCTTGTCCGACTTCATGACTGTGGAAACGCTCTTGTTTTTGGTACCATCGTCATCAGAGCCAGTGAACCAGATCGAGCCGTCGTTCAAACCGCCGCCATAGGCGAGTTGGAAACAGACACCTGCCAGCGTCTCATCCGCTGTATCGCTGGCGGACGAGGTGGAATTTTTGAGGCCAGGCAGTTTGTCCTGCATGTCGGTCGCGTAGATGAGCGATGCTTGGGCAATCTGCCGAAGATTACTGGAGGCGACGGATTTTTTGGCCGTCTCGCGAACCTTGCCCACGGTCGGGATGATGATCGCTGCCAGGATGCCGATGATGGCGATCACGGTCAGCAATTCAATTAAGGTGAAGCCGCGCGCACCAAAACGCCGGCGGGAGGGGATGTTTGATTTTTTCATGGGTTTAGTTATACCTTTTGAACAACTAAACGATTCATAGGAAATAGAATCATCCATTCGTTCAGCGAGTTAATGGCAACTAATCCAAATTATAGTTTGGAGACGGTCAAGCGGAAATCATCACTTTAGTTTGCACCGTGAACGCCAAGGAAGCCAACCTTCGCCGGGATCGGATTTATCAGGAAGTGATACGTTTGCTTCGTGAGGAACGAGAGGCGGCGCGGATGTCGATGGGAGAGGTGGCATGGCGTTCCGGTCTTTCGCAGCCCATGGTCAGCTATGTGGAGCGGGGCACTCGTATGCCCACTTTGGATACACTTCTGCGCATGGCGGATGCCCTCGACCTCAGCCTCCCCAAACTCCTCCGCAAAGCCGAAACCGCCGCGCGCTTTCCCCCCGCAAGCATCAAAAAACCGGATGAAACGCTGGCAGGCAGACCCTTGACTCCGCCACGTGTCGAATGAACCGTGTCCGCCATGCCACAGATCAACCTTCGCATCACGGAACGCCAGCATGCCAAACTGCTGCACAATGCCCACCTACTGGACAAAAAACCCAACGACTATCTGCGTTCGCTGCTGGAAAAAGAGGACGAACTTATCACTGGCGAGGACGCCTATCGTCGTGCCATCGCCTCGGTTAAGCGTCTTCGTGCCGCCGGTCGTCTCAAAGCCCGTCGTCCAAGCAAAGTCGCGGCATGAAGACCCTGTTCCTGGACAGCTCGATTGTCATCCCCTTTGTCTCGGGCATCCGGGGAACAAAGGAAGACAGAAAAAACCCTGCAAATCGCAAGGCGCTCCAATTCATCCGGGAAACCAAGGCCCCCGTCAGAATCAGCATCGTAACGTTTGCCGAGACGTATCGAGATTTTGGATGCGACCCCGATGTGGCGCAGTTGCTGATCGACACGTTTGGCGCGCCCCTGCACCTGACCATGAACATAGCCCGCCGCTGGGCACGGATGCAAAACCGCAGCGACCGGACAATGGGCGACAACGATGCGTGGATTGCCGCGCACGCCATCGTTGAGGGAGGCGAAGTCGTCGGGCATGACGAAAAGGCGTTCAAGGGCCGTCCTGATCTCACCTACATCGACTTCATAAAATCATGATGTTACGCGGCAGCGATGGGGACATCCTCCCCCCCCCCCGCCTCGCCCTCCTGCATTTCAGCTTTTTAGCTTTTTAGCTTTCCCCCATCACCCTCCCGCGAACACCACGCGAAACCCCGCCTCGGTTAAAATTTTGGCGACCTGATCGCGTTTGTCACCCTGCACCTCGATCTGGCCGTCCTTGACCGTGCCGCCGCAACCGCATGCCTTTTGCATTTTTTTCGCCAGTTGCTCCTTCTCCGGCAGTCCGATGCCGACAAACCCCTTGACCAGCGTCACCGTTTTCCCGCCCCGTCCGGCGGTCGTCCGCAGCACATCCACGCGACCACGATTCTTCTTCGCGCTTGCGGGCGCAGTCACCGCAGAAACCGCCGCCGCCGCCACCGGCGCACCAACCGGCAGATTCAACCCCGCCAGCGCGCCAAAGGGATTTTGCCCCAACCCCTGACCGCCATCCGTGGAAATCTTGCCCGGTTTTTGTTCCCTGCTCATCGCCCCGCCCCCCGTTCCGCCGCATCGCCGCCGAGGAACATCAGCGCCTTCGCATAGCTCCTGTTCTCAAGAAAATGCACCAGTTGCGGATGCAAGCCCGCGCCACGCCCCCGCGCCGTCAGGTCATCCAGACGCGCCGTGTTTTCGCTGACCGCCCGGGCGTCAGCCTGCTTGATTCCCGTCAACAAGGCGGCAAGCGCTTCTTTGATCTCGGTTTCCATTTTCAGTAAGTTGTAATCAGCTTCGGTCATCGGGAGTTCAGACAAACTCACATCGTGAGCCGCTGACCCCTCGGCGCTTGAGAAAAAGACTAAATGGGATATTCATTGCCAATCCTTTCCTTAAACCACCGACCACAAACACAAACCGCCCGCGATTTTAGCCACAGATTAACCACTAATGCGCGCGCATCAGTGGTTAAAAAATCATGAACCCGACCCTTCCCACCCGCGCCAATTCCGCGATCCTCGAACAAACCTACTCTCAATGGCTCGACAATCCCGACTCCGTTGACCCCACCTGGCGCGCCTTCTTCCAAGGATTCACCCTCGGCACCACCGGTTCCCCCATCGGCGCCGCGCCCGCCTCCGACATCAAGATCATCGACAGCTACAAGCAGGCCCAGGTCGGCCGCTTCATCAACGCCCACCGCTCCCACGGTCACCTCGAAGCCCACCTCGATCCCCTCGGCGACGCCCCCCCCCCCCATCCCAAGCTCGCCCTCGCCTCCTTCGGCCTCACCGACGACGACCTCGACGAAGCCTTCACCTTGACCAACTTCAAAGGCGGCGGGCAAATGCGTCTCCGCGACATCGTCGAAGCGGTCAAGGACACCTATTGCAGCAACGTCGGCGTCGAGTACATGCACGTGCAGGACCACGCCGCGCGCGAGTGGCTGCAAGTCCGCATGGAGGCCACCAACAACAACCCCGCCTTCACCAACGCGCAAAAACGCCGCATCCTCTCCCGCATCCACAAGGCCGAGCTTTTCGAAAAATTCCTCCACACCAAGTACGTCGGCCAGAAACGCTTTTCCCTCGAAGGCGGCGAGACGCTCATCGCGGCCCTCGACGCCATGATCGAACACGCGCCCGATGTCGGCGTCGAGGAGTTCGTCCTCGGCATGGCCCACCGGGGCCGCCTCTCCGTGCTCGCCAACACCCTGCGCAAACCCTTCGACGTCCTCTTCGAGCAATTCTCGGAAAACTACATCCCCCACACCGTCGCGGGCGACGGCGACGTCAAATACCACCTCGGCTATGAAGCCGCCCTCGAAACCACCACCGGCAAGACCATCGAAGTCCGCCTCGCCGCCAACCCCTCGCACCTTGAAATCGTCAACCCCGTCGTCGAAGGCAAGACCCGCGCCCGCCAGCGCATCCGGGGCGACGCCACCGAACGCCGCCGCGTATGTCCGCTTCTGATACACGGCGACGCCGCCTTTGCCGGCCAGGGCGTCGTGGCCGAGACGCTCAACTTCTCCCAACTCCCCGGCTACCGCACCGGCGGCACCCTTCACTTCGTCATTAACAACCAGATCGGCTTTACGACCCTCCCCAGCGACGCTCGCTCCACCCGCTACTGCACCGACGTCGCCAAGATGATCGAAGCCCCCATCTTTCACGTCAACGGCGACGACCCCGAAGCCGTCTGCATGGTGGCCCGCCTCGCCCTCGAATTCCGCATAAAATTCCAGCGAGACATCGTCATCGACATGTATTGCTACCGCCGCCACGGCCACAACGAGGCCGACGAACCCGCCTTCACCCAGCCCACCCTCTACAAACAAATCGCGCAACACCCCCTCGTATCCACAATCTACACACAACGTCTCGCCGCCGAGGGCTCGCTCACGCAGGCTGACTCCGACGCGATCAAAGCCCAGTACACCGCCGCCATGGACGCCGCCTTCGAGAAGGCCAAGCTCGCCGACATCGAGCGCGCCGCCGCCGGCGAACGCGGCGACCAGTTCCGCGGCTCCACCGCCGTCTTCCAGCCCGCCTACTCCCACGCCCCCGTCTCCACCGGCATCAGTAACGAATCCATCGATACACTCGTCCGCGGTCTTACCCACCTCCCGCCCGGCTTCCATCCCAACCCCAAGATCCGCCGTTTCCTCGACGCCCGCCTCCGCGCCCGCGAAGAAGGCGGCCCCGTGGACTGGGCCTACGCCGAAGCCCTCGCCTTTGGCTCCCTTCTCCTCGAAGGCATCCCCGTCCGCCTCAGCGGTCAGGACTGCGAACGCGGCACCTTCAGCCACCGCCACGCCGTCCTTTACGACTACGAAAACCGCGAAAAATACATCCCCCTCCGCCACCTCGCCGCCAACGTCGTCACCACCGTCCCCTTCACCGCCAGCGGTATCGCCCCCGCCGATACCACCGCCAAGTTCTGCGTTTACAACTCCCTCCTCTCCGAAGCCGCCGTCCTCGGCTTTGACTACGGTTACTCGCTCGACTACCCGCAGATGCTCTGCATTTGGGAGGCCCAGTTCGGCGACTTTGCCAACGGCGCCCAGGTCGTGATCGACCAGTTCATCAGCTCCGCCGAGTCCAAATGGCAGCGCGCCAGCGGCATCGTCCTCCTGCTTCCCCACGGCTACGAAGGCCAGGGCTCCGAGCACTCCTCGGCCCGCCTCGAACGCTTCCTCCAACTCTGCGCCGAGGACAACATTCAGGTCGCCAACATCACGACCCCCGCCAACTACTTCCACGCCCTGCGCCGCCAGATGAAGCGCGACTTCCGCAAGCCGCTCGTCGTCATGTCCCCCAAATCCCTCCTGCGCAACCCCATCGCCGTCTCCATGTTTTCCGACTTCACCGAAGGCCACCA
>NZ_ABEA03000036.1 GCF_000171235.2 Geminisphaera colitermitum TAV2
CAATAAGATTATTAATGCAAGCTCCCTGCATCCTATTGGCCGTGGTGGCGAAGGGTGTCATGAGGGAGGAGAGATGCATGTGAGCGGAAGCGGGAATGGTTGTTTTTATTAAAACGAGGCAGACGGTAGCAAAAAAAGGAGACCCGATTAAGTCGGGCAAAGACCCGACCCAGCCCTACCGTTTTTTTGAGTTACGTAATTTACAGATGACTCCAAAATGGGAAGGGATGAGGGTCTTGTTGTGATGGATGTCATGTGTTTTTCGCGTGCCCGGACATCCTGCCTTTCTCATAGGTAAATGCGAGGTTTTTCGTGAATGGTTTGCTGGTATTTTCTAATGGGATGTACGTAATCCATGAATACAGAATCAGGCGGGTCTAAAAATTACGTAAGTCGAGAAATTGAGGCCATTAGATATTAAAAACTTTCGTCTAAAACCTTCAAAAAAGGGGCTTGCAGAGGGTCAAAACCCTTCCCTTTTCCAAAAAATTTCACGCGGAGACGCGGGGGGCGCGGAGAAAAAGGCAGGGGTTCCCGCCACGGCGCAACGGGCGCAACGCTGAGAGGCAGAGCGAAATCTCACGCAGAGACACAGAGGCGCAGAGGGAATACATCTGGGAGGTCCTGAAAATTCATTTTTGCACAGAAGATAACCAAGAAAACGAAGATAAAGACAGGGAGCATAATTTGTTTTAATTTATTTATTTTCAATAGGTTGTTAAAAACAAAAGTTCCATCTCAATTGCTTGTCTTCGTTACCTTCTGTTCAATTTTCAGAACCATCTGTTTTCTCCGCGACTCTGCGGCTCTGCGTGAGATTTGCGCTCTGCCTCTCAGCGTTGCGCCCGTTGCGCCGTGGCGGGAAACCCTTCGTGTCTTCGTGTGAGATTTCTGATTGGAAAATGATATCAACTGGAGCCGCGCTAGCACAAAACCGCTCCCTTCGCAGACCCTGCGGGCAAAAAGATTCGCCCGCGCGCCCTGCGCCCGCCAGCCATCACCCTGCTATGATTATTGCAGACCTCGCTAAAATCGCCGGCGGCACCTTCCCCGCCCGCCGCTGGGGCCGCGGCCTCGTCGGACAACTCGGCCAGCCCATCCCCGCCAAAGGATTCTCGATGGGCTACTCCATCCTCGAACCCCACGGAGGCCAGGTTCCCTGGCACAACCAGGAACAGGAGGAAGTTTACTTCATCGTGCAGGGCCAGGGAGAAATCTGCGTCGATACCGAGCGCAGCGAAATCAAGGCCGGTCAGGCCGTTTACATGCCCCCCGGCAAGTTTCACCAACTCACCAACACCGGCGACGAGCCCATGCACATGATCTACGTGTATTGTCCCGGCGGAGACGTCGCTCACTGGCGGCAGGAACTCGCCGGCACCCTCCCCCCCGCCGGCACGGGTGACATCCCCCCCCTCCCCGCCGGAGCCCAGCCCCAGTGCACGAAAAATTAAGGGAGGATCTGGAAATTATTTTTTGCACAGAAGGTAACCAAGAAAACGAAGATAAAGACAAGGAGCATAATCTGTTTTAATTTACTTATTTTCAATAGGTTATTAAAAATAAAAGTTCCATCTCAATTGCTTGTCTTCGTTTTCTTCGTTACCTTCTGTGCAATTTTTAGAACCTCCCTTTAATTTTTAAGGGAACTTCTAAAAATTACACAGAGGACACAGAGGAGGCACAGAGTTTGGGGAGGCCTGTCCGGTGGAAGGACATTTTCTTCGCGAATGAATGTCTCTGTAATTCATTTATTATAAATAAAATAATGTTTTTTACGGAAAAAGGAGCAAAGTTGTTTTGTCCTCCCTAAACTCTGTGCCTTCTCTGTGATCTCTGTGTAATTTCTGATTTTTAGAACCTCCCTTAAGTCTTAATTTTCCTCCATGTCCTGCGAACTCATTCTGGCCCTCGATGTTCCCACGCGCGAAGACGCCGCGCCCCTTCTCCGCCAACTCCGCGGCTCGCTCCGCTGGGTCAAAATCGGACTCCAGATGTTCACCGCCTACGGTCCCGACTATGTGCGCTCCGTGGCCGACCAAGGATTTGATATTTTCCTCGACCTCAAACTGCACGACATCCCCAACACCGTCGCCAAGGCTGTTGAATCCCTTGCCCCGCTTCCCATCGGAATGCTCACCCTCCACACCTCCGGCGGACGCGAGATGATGCAAGCTGCGCGCACCGCGCAACAAGCCACCAAGCCCAACCTGCTCCTGCTCGGCGTCACCGTCCTCACCTCCATGGACGCCACCGGCCTCGCCGAACTCGGCGTCGCCGCCGATCCCGCCGCGCAAGTCTCCCGCCTCGGCAACCTCGCCTCCGCCGCCGGACTGCGCGGCCTGGTCTGTTCGCCCCTCGAAGTCACACTTCTGCGCAGTCAACTCCCCGCCGACGTCAAGCTCGTGACCCCCGGCATCCGCCCCGCCGGTGAAGCCGGCGGCGACGACCAGAAACGCATCATGACCCCCGCCGAGGCCGCCCGCGTGGGCTCCAGTTACATCGTAGTGGGCCGCCCGATACTCAAAGCCGCCGATCCCGCTGCCGCCGCCCGCGCCATCCAGGCCGAGTTGGGGCATCGGTGCTGAAATGGAGGACGGACATTCTTGTCCACCCTCCACGCTGCCCCGGCGTTTTTTCCTCGCGCTACTCCTCCGACTGCAACGCGGCCACAACGCTGAAGTCCTCCAGCGTCGTCGTATCGCCTTTCACGATACCGCCGGTGGCAATTTCTTTAAGAATGCGTCGCATGATTTTTCCGGAGCGCGTCTTCGGCAGTCCGACGGCAAAACGCACATGGTCGGGCCGGGCCAGCGCGCCGATCTCATGGGTTACATGATTGCGCAACGTCTCCTTGAGCGCATCCGACGGCTCGTGTCCCGCCTTGAGCGTTACAAACACGATCAACGACTGGCCCTTGAGTTCATCGGGACGCCCCACGGCGGCGGCCTCCGCCACGGCGGAGTGTGACACCAGCGCGCTCTCCACCTCGGCGGTGCCGATGCGGTGGCCCGAAATGTTGAGCACGTCGTCGATGCGCCCCACGATCCAGAAATAACCGTCCTTGTCCTGCCGCGCGCCATCGCCGGTGAAATACCAACCCTGCGCCGCGTAGTCGCTGAAATACGCCTGCCGAAAACGCTCATCGTCGCCCCACAAGGTGCGCAACATCGACGGCCACGGCTTCGTGATCACCAACTTGCCGCCCGCGTCGCGCGGCACCTCGTGTCCTGAAGAATCCACTACACGCGGCACCACGCCGAAAAACGGCAGCGTGGCCGAACCCGGTTTCGTCGGCGTGATGCCCGGCAGCGGCGTAATCATGATCGAGCCCGTTTCCGTCTGCCACCATGTATCCACAATGGGACAACGCCCCTTGCCGATCATCTTGTGATACCACATCCACGCCTCCGGATTGATCGGCTCGCCGACGGAGCCGAGCAGACGCAGCGAATCGAGCCGGTTGCGCAACACGTAGTTGTCGCCCCAGCGCATGAAGGCGCGAATCGCCGTCGGCGCTGTATAGAGAATCGTGATACCGTGACGGTCGATCATCCGCCAGAAACGGTCCGGCTCCGGATGGTTGGGCGCACCCTCATACAGAAAAATCGTGGAGCCATTGGAAAGCAGTCCGTAAACAACATAACTGTGGCCCGTGACCCATCCGATGTCGGCGGTGCAGAAATAGCGGTCACTGTCCTTGAGATCAAAAACGTAGTGGCTGCTCAACTTCGCCCCCAGCAAATAACCCGCGCTCGTGTGCAGCACGCCCTTCGGTTTCCCCGTCGAGCCCGACGTGTAGAGAATGAAAAGCGGATGCTCCGCGTCGAAGGCCTTCGGTGAGTGCGCATTGGGTGCGCCCTCCCAGGCCTCGCGCCACCACACATCGCGGCCCTCGTGCATCGTCACCTCGTTGCCGCAGCGCTTGAGAACGAGCACGGTCTGCACGCTCGGCGCGCCCTCCACGGCCTTGTCCACGGCGGCCTTGAGTTCCACGACCTTGCCGCGACGCCAGCCGCCATCAGCCGTGATGACGAGCTTGGCCCGACAGTCGTTGATGCGGTCCTTCAAGGCCTCAGGGCTGAACCCGCCAAACACCACGGTATGGACGGCGCCAATACGTGCACATGCCAACATGGCGATCACGGCTTCGGGCACCATCGGCATGTAGATCGCCACGCGATCGCCCGCGACGAGTCCCATATTTTCAAAAATATGCGCCAGCCGGC
This sequence comes from Geminisphaera colitermitum TAV2, assembly GCF_000171235.2. Classification (GTDB taxonomy): domain Bacteria; phylum Verrucomicrobiota; class Verrucomicrobiia; order Opitutales; family Opitutaceae; genus Geminisphaera; species Geminisphaera colitermitum. The sequence goes on from NZ_ABEA03000036.1 coordinate 4,230, forward strand.
AGACGTGAAAATAAAGTTGCCGGTAAGTGATCGTGCGCACATCGCCCGGCTCGCCCTCGAAGATCAGCGCGGCCTTGTTTTCGCGTGCGGTGCCCAGGTGCCTGTCGATGCAGTTTTCGCAGACATTGAGCCGTCCGCCGACGAACCATTTTGCGTGCGGCGGCTTCCATTGCAGGACGTTTTTGAAGGGCTTGCGCCACACCAGATGCTCGCCCGCCTGACGTTTCCAAAAGCTTTCTGGGGAGTTGACAGACTCCGCGTAGAGCTTCTTATAGGTCGCCATTGAGCCAAGATTTGCTTGGCGTTGAAAGTCGGCCAGCGGCTTGAAAACCCGTTTTTCACGGGAAACTGAAGTAATCGTTTGGTCGGTCACGTAAGTGGTAGTCGTGAGGGGTTAAGGTCTGATCACCCGTTTGAGGTGAACGTTTGAAAGAACAAAGGCCGTAACCCATCCGGGATATTTTCAGCGTCAAGAAACCCACGCTTTTCCCAGCCCGTTATCAGCAATCCTTTTTCACGAACCCACCACCTATGTCACAGACAACTGAAGACACATCCGTCCCGGCCATCACTCCCGCCGCTCCGTCCACCGACGCCACCCCGGCCAGCACCGACGCCCCCCCCCCCCCCCCCGCCACCGTCCCTGCCCCCGCCGAAAAGAAGCCCGAACCCACCGTCCCCGTCAGCGGCGTCATCGACATCGACACCGGCAAGGGTGGCAACGGCCAGCTCCTCGACCTCGCCCGCTACGGCAAACGCCGCCCCACCGACGCCTTTGTGCCCAAAGAACTGATACGCCGCTTCAAGATCAGGCAGGGCTCCTTCGTCACCGGCACCGCCCAGCCCCCCGAAGGCCGCTTCCCCAACCCCAAGATGAAATTCATCGAATCCGTGGACGGCCTCACCATCGAGGAGCGCCGCGCCAAGATCGAATTCACCCAACTCACCACCATCTCACCCGACCAGCAGCTCAAGATGGAGACCAAGGACGGACGCCTCACCACGCGCGCCGTTGACCTCTTCTGTCCCGTCGGCAAAGGCACCCGCGGCCTCATCGTCGCCCCCCCCCGCACCGGCAAGACCACCCTCCTGCGCGACATGGCGCTCGGCGTCCTGGAAAACCACCCCGAATGCCACGTCATGATCCTCCTCGTGGACGAACGCCCCGAGGAAGTCACCGATTTCAAACGCAGCGTGCCCGCCGAAGTCTGGGCCTCGTCCAACGACGAAAACGTTGAGAGCCACATCCGCATCGCCGACCTCTGCATCGAACGCGCCCGCCGCCTTGTCGAAGCCGGCAAGGACGTTGTCCTCTTCCTCGACTCGCTCACCCGCCTCGCCCGCGCCCACAACACCCAGCGCAACTCCGGCCGCACCGGCAGCGGCGGCCTCGACGTGCGCGCCCTCGAAAAACCCCGCCAGCTCTTCGCCTCCGCCCGCAACACCGAGGACGGCGGTTCGCTCACCATCGTCGCCTCCATCCTCATTGAAACCGGCAGCCGCATGGACGACGTGATTTTCCAGGAATTCAAAGGCACCGGCAACATGGAGCTCGTTCTCGACCGCAAGTGCGCCGAAATGCGCCTCTGGCCCGCCATGAACGTCGCCTCCTCCGGCACCCGAAAAGAAGAACTCCTCATCTCCGCCGACAAGCTCGACGGCATCCACTTCTTCCGCCGCGCCCTCGTTTCGCAGCGCATCGAGGAAGCCACCGAAACGATGATCGCCCGCCTCTCGAAAACCAAAACCAACGAAGAATTCCTCAAACTCATCGCCCGTTAACGGCTTTCCCTCGCGTCCCTCGGCGAAGCAAATCCCTTAAAAAAACGGGAATTAGCCCTTGCACCCGCCGGGAGAAAGTTAGGAAAGTCCAACCTTTCATTTACGCTCCGTGGCAAGAATCCGCAGGGCCCTCACTGACAGACAGACCAGCACGCTCCTTCAAACCTCCTCTATGCATAGCTTTTCCGAGCAATGTCTCGACATGGCCCGCTCCATGCTCGGCCACAATCTTGATGCGATTCAGCCCGATGGCAGCATCCTTCCCGCCCACGGCGAACTACCCCGCCCCGATGAACCCGGCCACGTTGCCTACGCCCTCGGCGACTATTACCGCGCCACCGGCGAGACCACGCTCAAAGGCTACGACCTGATCGACCTCACCGCCCGCTGCGTCACCGCGCAGATGTTCACCGAGCCCGCCGCCGAAAACGGCCTCGCTTACGCCTCGCTCGGTCTCCTCTGCTTCGGCCCCTCCAAAGAGCGCAACCCCGTCTGGGAACGCCTCGTCGAAGAAACCCAGCAGCGCATCGACAAACAGCTTCTCAACCGCACCGACTACGACAACCACTGGCAGGCCTTCAACATTGCCAAGGCCGTGGCCCGTTACTCCTTCGGCCTTTCCAAGAAGGACGAAACCTCGCGTCTCATCGAACGCATGGTTGACCGCATCAACCAGACCAGTTCCAACGGATTTTTCGACGACTCCACCACCGGCTTCGGAGGTAATTTCAACCTCTACGGCATGCTGGCCTTCGTCTTCATCCGCTCCGCCCTCCAACTCCACGCCAACAGCGGCGTGCGCGACCGCAAGCTCCCCACTCTCCGCACCTACGGCGAAAAATACCTCAAGATGATCCCCGACCTCGTCCGTGCCGACGGGCTCGGCTGGGCCTTCGGACGCGCCGCTGGCGCTTACGGCCAGACCCACTGCATCAGCCTCATTCTTCAGGGCCTGCGCGACGGCTGGATTACCGATCAGGACAAACCCAAGTATTACGACATCCTGCGCCGCCTTTTCGTCTTCTTTTACCAAACCTATCTCGACCAGGAGCACGGTTTCCTCGACCTGCGCGACGGCGAACGCACTGCCTACGAAAACCACACCACGCGCATGGCCAACTTTGACGCCGCGCGCTACCTCTGCCAGTGGGCCCGCCTCGCCAAGACCACCAACATCGGCGCCATTCCCACCACCAAAACCGAGCCACCCCGGACGCTTGGCCGCTTCATCATCTTCGACAAATCCAGCCGCAAGGAACAAGGCCTCTTCCTCTACCGCGACGCCGCCAGCGGCCTGCACACGCAGATTCCGCTCATCAGCGCCGGCGCCCACCTCACGTCCGACTCCCTGCCCTTCCCGCACTGCCCGGGCGTGTTTGACTGGCCCAACAACATTTACGCCCCCGTCCTCCTCCCCGAACTCACCTTCGGCGACAACGTGACCATCCCCGCCTTCTACGGCAAAAACTGCGTCACCGGACTCGGCCTGCGCAACAGCTTCTATTTCCGCTACGAACAGCCCGAGTTGATTAACACCAAGGAAGAAATCCTCAAGGGACTCGGAGCCGTCAAAGTGCAATGGAATTTCAGCGGTTCCTCCATCAGCGCCGAATTCACCTACACCGTGAAGCAGCAGATCCAGTTGGATAAATTCCGCTACCAGATCTTCATCGCCGCCCCGCACTCCAAGTATCGCGTGGCCGGATCGCTCACCCTTGGAGCCGAAGGCCACCGTTGCACCGTCCAAAAAGACGACTTCCAAGGCCACTGGCTGGAGACCGAAGTTGTGAATCTCGACCCGCACTACCGGACCAATTACGGCAAGATTCACTACATCCAGACACTCCTGCGCGACCACCCGCTCATCATGCGTCCCGGCAACGTCTATCGCTTCGCCGTCAACTTCGAACCCGACGTGACGCAGATCGACGGCTGATCGGGAAAGTCCGCCCTCCTCTCCTTTATACGCAGGCGCAACGCACATTCCGTTGCGCCTTTTGTGTAGGCGGACGAACGGGGCTCAACCGCGAGGATCGACACAAAAGCCTGCCGTGGCAGGCGGGTCGGGGGGGGGGGGAGGGACGGTCAGATTACTGGCGGCATGATTGACGGCACGAGTTTGCCGTCTTTGCGCCGATAAATGGTGAAGTCAGTCCGGTCGATTGTGATGAGCTTGGCGCGGGGAAATTGCTCTGAAAGTGCTACAAGGGTGGCGTCGCCAAGGTCCATTTGTGGATATTTTTTCAACATCTCTCCTATGCGGGTGTTATGATTCACCAACGTCGGGAATACCTCGACGGCTCCACATTCCACAAGTTCGACCAGCTTGAAAAGGGCGGGGCGGTATTTTTTCAGGGTTCTTCGACATTTTCGGTGGATAGACGAGAGTTGGCGCGGCAGCGCCCGTAGCGCAGGCATCTTGCCTGCAATCCAATCTACTGCGCGAAGCGCCGCTTGCCTTGACGTAGTTCGGAGCTTTAGCCCGAACCGTTACCTCTCCGTATTCGTGAGTCACACGGTTCGGATTGGCAATAAAGCACCGAACTACGTGACAAACCGATGTCACCGCGCTTCGCGCAATCAATTTAGATGGCAGGCAAGATGCCTGCGCTACGGGCGCTACCGCGCCACCCTCCCGCTATATCAACTTATCGAGTTTCCACTGAAAACGTCGAAGAACCTTTTTCAGCAGGTGCGCGGCTTCCGAAATGGCTGTCTCAGTCGTGCCGAGTGTTTCTCCCAAGGCGGCAAACACGTTTTTAGCCCATTTGTGATGGATGTCGCTTGTATCCAACAGAGCGACAAGCGGGCCAGCATCTACCGCATAATTAATTGTCGAAACCTTCACGGGTGGAGAGAATGCCTTTGCCGGTATTGACGATGCCAGCGGCACCATTGGCCCATTCCGCAAACGTCATTTTACCCGTCTTTTTCACGCGCGAAGGGCGGCGGGGGATAGCGGATGTGCGCGGACGCTTCTTTGTCTGTGTGGCAGTGCTCATATTCGCAGACTGTGCGCGGGATCGGCAGGCTGTCCAGCTTGCGACTGCGGCTCCCCGGCTTGACGGCATAAAAGACGCCAGACACGGTTCATCCCTCATGCTCGCCCGCCGCATCATTCCCTGTCTCGACGTTAAGGACGGCCGTGTCGTCAAAGGCGTGAAGTTCGTTGAACTTCGTGACGCCGGCGACCCCGTCGAATCCGCCAAAGCCTACGACGCCCAAGGTGCCGACGAACTCGTCTTCCTTGACATCACCGCCTCCAGCGACGGACGCGGCATCATGCACGACGTCGTCGCCCGCACCGCCGAACAATGCTTCATGCCCCTCACCGTTGGCGGCGGCCTGCGCACCGTCGAGGACATCGAACGCATGCTCAAAAGCGGCGCCGACAAAGTCTCCCTCAACACCGCCGCCATCAACAACCCCCAACTCATCGCCGACGCCTCCAACCGCTTCGGTGCCCAATGCATCGTCGTTGCCATCGACGCCCGCCGCGAACCCGACGGCAAAACCTGGCAAGTGTACACCCACGGCGGACGCAATCGCACCGACCTCGACGCCGTCGCCTGGGCACGCCAAGCCGTTGCCCTCGGTGCCGGCGAAATCCTCCTCACCAGCATGGACTGCGACGGCATGAAAACCGGTTACGACGTGCCCCTCACCCGCGCCGTCAGCGACGCCGTCACCGTCCCCGTCATTGCCAGCGGCGGAGCCGGAGAAATGAAACACTTCAGCGACGTCCTCGACGAAGGCCACGCCAGCGCCGTCCTTGCCGCCAGCCTCTTCCACTTCGGCACCTTCACCGTGCCGCAGGTCAAAGACTACCTCGCTGGCCGCGGCATTCCCGTCCGCCGGTAAATCCTGACGACCGCACGCCCACCCCCCCCCCCCCCTCCCTCCTCAGAGGGCTTGCGGCGCGGCTTACTTTGTCCGATGGTTCGGGGCACCATGCACCTCAACGAAATCATCGACGACATCGCCAGCCAGGCGGATGACTTCCTGGCTGACGCATCCAACCGCGACCAAGCCCGTGCTGGCATCGCCGAACTCCTCAACGCCGACCACTCGCACCTCTCCCCCTCCGATCGCAGACGCGTCATCGACGGCGTCATGAAGATCCTCGAAGACGAAGACTTTTTCGATTCCCGCTACGCCAGCAAAGCCGATGACGGCGGCGATTTGGGTTCCGACGACGACTCCGACGAATAACTCCCGCCGCGCCAACATGTATCCAAATTTCAACTACGCCACACCCGATCTCACCCGCCATCCGCCCCGCAGCCCCCGGGTCCGCCTCGGCGGATACGTTCACCTCCCCCGGCTCCTCGACAAAGCCCGCGCCGTCGCCGCCGGCAAACAAGGCGACTACATCTACCCCTGTCCCCTCGACAAACGCTTCTTTGCCTTCACCGGCATCGCTCCCGACGCGTTTCTTGCCGCCATCAAAACCGACGCCGGCCGCACCGACTCCGCCATGCTCGCCTGGGTCAACGCCCACACCCGTCCCGACCGCGCTCCGCACGAGATCCTAGCCTGGTCTGCCTGGCTCGAAACCCTCTCCCCCGGCGATGCCGACCGCCACGCTGGATTTGCCGACGCCATCCGCACCCTCGCCCCGGCGCGCGACGACATAAGGACCACCTTCGACCGACTCGACCTCGACGACTACACCAGCTTCGGCGGCCAGGCCTGAGCCCCACCACACACACCCTCATGCCCGACGCCGACGCCCTCACCCTTTGCTTCGACGCCAACAACCGCCTCGCCGTCCACCCCGAACCGGCCGACACCCCCGCGCACCGGCTCGCCCCCGTCCCCCCCGCCGCGCTCGTCCTCCACCCGCGCGCTCCGCAAACCCTCCACCTCACCGTCCAAGGCAACCCGCTCACCGTCCACCTTGCCCGCGTCCTCGACTACGCCCCCTCCCCCCCCCCCGGCATCTCCCCCGCCGCCTTCATCTTTCGCTCCTTCGACGACCTCGCCGCCCACCCCGCCGCGCTCACCCCGCGACTCGCCGCCCTCCTCCCCGCCCTCGAACCCCACCTCATAGACATCCCCTACCTGCACCTCGGAGAGAACGATTTCATTTACAAATTCCGCCCCGAAAAAGAGCGCAACACCGCCATCTACGCGCAAGACCCCGTCTCCTCCGCCCTCTACCAGTCGCAACTCTGCACCACCCTCAAAACCCTTGCCCGTCGCGTCGAAGGAGCCGCCGCCGACCCCACCCCGCTCGATTTCGGTGCCGTGTGCTACCTCATACCCAGCCACTTCGGCTTTTGTCTCGGTGTCAAAAACGCCATCGAACGCGCCTACGAAGCCCTTGCCGCCAACCCTGGCCGGCGCGTCTTCATGCTCTCCGAACTCATTCACAACCCCTTCGTCAACGAAGACCTCATACGCCGCGGCCTCCGCTACCTCCAGACCGACAAAGGTATCCCCTACACGGTGCAAGGCACCGTGAACATCCAACGCCCAACATCCAACGCCCAACGCCCAAGTATAAACACCACCAACGGCGCAGCAGCGCCCCACTTCGATGTTGGATGTTCGACGTTCGATGTTGGACGTTCAGCAGCAGAGGCGGCCTCGGCGATGCCGAGGCCGCCTCTGCTGCTGTGGGATACGCTGACCCCCGACGACATCGTCATCATCCCCGCCTTTGGCGCGACCGATGACGACAAACGCCGCCTCATCCGCAAAGGCATCGCCCTTGGCCAGTCCGACGCCACCTGCATGCTCGTCGAAAAAGTCTGGAAAGCCGCCCGCGCCTATGGACGCGCCGGATACACCGTCATCATCCACGGCAAGTCCGAGCACGAAGAAACCAAAGCCACCTTTGCCAACACCCAGCGCCACGCCCCCGCCGTCATCGTGCGCAACCTCGCCGAAACCCGCCTCCTCGGCGACATCATCACCAGCCCCGACCCCGCCTTTCGCGCCACCTTCTACCAAAAATTCGTCGGACGCCACACCCCCGGCTTCGACGTCAACCGCCATCTCGACCGCGTTGCCGTCGTCAACCAGACCACCCTCCTCATGAACGAGACGCGCGGGATCATCACCTACCTCCGCGACCTCTACGCCGCGCATTACGGCCCCGACCAACCCGGCCAGCCCGCCCGCCTTGGTGGCGCCGGCCGCACCGACACCCTTTGCTACGCCACCCAAGTCAACCAAGACGCACTCGGACGCGCCTTGCAGAAAACTCCCATCGACGCCGCCCTCGTCATCGGCGGCAAAAACTCCTCCAACACCTGGCAACTGCACCGCGTCTGCGAACAAAAACTCGGCCCCCGCGCCCACTTCATCCAGAGCGAACGCAACATCCACTCGCTCGACGCCATCGAGCACTACCATTTCCCTGCGCATAAATCCGACGGACCCGGCCGCACCGAACTCCGCCCCCTTTGTCCTGCCGTCCCCCCCCCCTCCCCCCTCCGCATCCTCGTGACAGGCGGAGCCTCCTGCCCCGACGGACTCATCCAACAAGTCATCACCCGCATCAACAGCCTGTTTCCCCCCGCCACCCTACGCCCCATCGACGCCGTCCTCGCCGACCTGCAAAAGTAGCGGGTAGTTCGGAAGGTTTGGGAGGTTTGGAAAGTTTGGATGCTCGCTACTCACTACTCGCTACCCGCTACTCTCAGCCTTTCAGCCTTTTCCTCATCGGCCAACGCCCGCACCGCCTGCTCCACCCCGGCGCGAATGCGTTTTGCCATCCGGTCAATAAACAACGTCCCGGCCAGATGATCCGCCTCGTGCTGGATGCACCGCGCCAGAATCCCGTTGCAAAACAACGTATGGGGCACCCCCTGCGCATCCTGATACCGCACGCAAATCTCCTCAGGACGCTTCACATCGCCCCTGATACCAGGGAACGACAGGCACCCCTCCTCATAAATCACCTTTTCGCATCCCTCCACTGGAGTGATCTCCGGATTCGCCATGAACAACGGCATGAACAACTCCACCGGCGGCCTCGTTCCATCCAACTCCCAATCGTAGTCCCGGTCCGCCGCCCGCACATCCACCACGCAAAACTGAATCGCGCGCCCCACCTGCTGCGCCGCCAGCCCGATCCCCCTGGCCGCGTGCATCGTCTCCACCATATCGACGCCCAACCTTGCCAACCCGGCATCGAAGACCGACACTTTGTCGCCTTTTTTTCGCAACACAGGATTATTGTAGTGAACAATTGAAAGCACCATGAGTCAGAATACGTATTGGTATTGAATAAAAATTTCGCCACAGCGTGCGAACCTCCCTTCCCTCCGCAATCCAGAATCCTTGAACGTCGAACGTCGAACATCGAACGCCCAACATCCAACGTCCAATGGAACACCCGACAACAACCTCCCCCTCCCTCCCCCCAATTCCCCCCCCCCCCTCGTTGGATGTTGGATGTTCGACGTTGGACGTTCGACGTTCGGCGCGCAGCGCCGCCGCCCTCCTCTGGGCACTCGCTGGCATTGCCCTGGCCTTCATCGCCTGGACCCTCCCCGTTCACCTCAAATCCATCACCCCCGAACTCCTGGCCGAAGCCGCCCGCGGCACCCTCACCCCCACCGCCCTCGGCCAGCGCCAACTCGACGCCGACCTCCCCGGTCCCGCCGCCCTCGCCCTCGCCACCGCCCGCTCGATCCGCAAAGACGACCCCCTCGCCGACGCCCTCCAACTCGACCTCTTCGCCTACTCCCGCCGCCACCCCGAACTCATCCCCTGGGGCGGACGCGACCCCTTCCTCGCCCCCCTTCTCAAACAACCCGCACTCACCCCTCCCTCCCCCCCCCCCGGCAAACCCGCTGCCGAACCCACCGGCACGCCCATCCTCACCCATCTCATCACCGACCGCGCCCGCACCGCCCTCCGCGACTACCTCTCCAACTCCCGCTCCCCCGGCGTCCTCACCCTCCTCCAGACCCGCGAAATAAAAACCACCGCCCACTTCGTCCCCGCCACTCAAACCGGCGGACAAACCCTCGACGCCACCCTCCTCCTCGCCGCCCTCCTCTATCAAGGCGAACACCTCGCCCCCCCCCTCCAGCAACAACTCCGCAACCTCGCCGCCACCGCCATCTCCACCGGACAGATGGGCGACCTCGAAACCGTTTACCTCAACCTCCTCTCGCTCGGACGCCGCCTCGACTGGATGCAATTGACGACCCTCCTCCGCCTCACCGGCACCACCGAGACCCTCGCCCAATTTGCCGGCCTCGCCCGCGCCTACCCCGACACCATTCCCCTGCTCCACACCGCCGCCCTCTTTGAAGGCTCCGCCGACCCCGTCGCTGCCTACCTCCAAAAACACGGCTACGCCAACGCCCTCCCCGACCTCACCCTCGCCCTCGGACTCGGCCAAGGCGCCGTCCAGCAACTCCTCCTGCGCCAAGTCCCCGTCACCCGCCAGACCACGCTCGACATCGGCCCCCTCACCCGCCTCGCCCACCTCCATCCCCACCTCACCCTCATCGCCAAATACCTTGCCTGGTTCCTCGCCGCCTTCTGCCTCCTGCGCGCCCTTGACCGCGCCATCGTCGGCCGCGCCCGCTCCTCCGATCCCTCTGAAATCTCAAATTTGAAATCTCAAATCGGCGGTGCCGCCGCCCTGACCGCCCGCTCCGGACGCCCCCACCTCGTCAGCGCCATCCTCGCCATCCTCCTTGCCGCCCTCGTCATCGCCGCCACGGAACCCTTCCTGCTACGAGCCACCCCGCCCGCCACCGATTTCAAACTCACCTTTGCCGTCCCCGTCATTGCCGACCTCACCAATCCCGCCACACTCACCCAACAAGCACCCACCTTCGCCATGGACATCAACTCGCTCCTCTCCATCGGGCTCTTCGCCGCCCTCCAGATCGGCATGTATCTGATCTGCCTGCTCAAAATTCAGGGCATTGACCGCCTCCCCCTCGGTCCCCTCGTCAAACTCCGCCTCATGGAAAACGAAGAAAACCTCTTCGACGGCGGCCTCTATCTCGGCATCGCCGGCACCGCCGCCGCCCTCGTCCTCCAAGTCCTCGGCGTCATAGAGCCCAACCTCCTTGCCGCCTACTCCTCCAACCTCTTCGGCATCACCTGCGTTGCGCTCGTCAAGATCCGCCACGTCCGCCCCTACAAAAACAAGCTCATCCTCGAAGGCCAGGCCGCCATCACCGCGGCGGCGGCGACAGCGAAGCCATGAACAAGACCCTGCTCCTCATCCTCTGCGACTTCCTCCTGCTCAACCTGCTGGCCCTCACCCGCTGGGACAAAGCCGCCCCCCGCCCCACGACCGAACAACACGCCGCCGCCAAACCCGCGACCCCTGACGT
>NZ_ABEA03000035.1 GCF_000171235.2 Geminisphaera colitermitum TAV2
AAATCCAGACAACCTGTACCGCTCGCGTCCGACAACTCACCGGCCTCAAAGCCGCGGAGACGACCCACCTCTGCGACCTCGAAAACCGCCGCCGCCAACTCCTCACCGTGCGCCAGTCCTACATCCTCCCCCCCCCCGTCCTCCAGCCTCGATTGCAGAGCCTGACCCCGCGTGTCAGGCCGCGGATTCCCCACCCGCCACCCACGCCTCCACGATCCCCTCGGCGGCCGCCTCCCAGTCAAACCCCCGCGCGCCCCCGTAAACCGAACGCTCCACCACCACCCCATCCGGACTCGAAGCCCGCGCGCGCAACCAAATATGCCCGCCCTCCAACGCGGAAGCATGCAGCAACAACCCACGTCCATCGGGGCAAACCAGCCATGCCCGCCCCAGCCCATAATTCGCCTGCCGCTGCACAGGACGGGCCACCCATTCGGGCGCCCTCTTTGAAAGCAGCAACTCCACCGACTGAAGAAATGAAAAAAGGCGCAATGAGGCGGCTGAGGTCACGGTGCGGTTTGGAAAGTTTGGCTGGGCACGCTTTGGCTCGGTTTGGAAACAAAACCAACTCATCGGCCCCAAACCGAAAAACTGAAGCCGGAAACCATAACTCCCAGCCTCTCCCATTCCTCTCTGTTTCGAGCGTCGGCGACAGTCTCCCAATTTGAAATCTCACCTTTCAAATTTCTGCCCCCTCCCCCAACCATTTCCCTAAAGCCCGCCAAAACCGACCGATAATAGAACTCCGAACTCACCATGCCCGTCCTCCAGGAAATCGACGACACCCTCTTCCAAAACACGCTCACCCACGCCGTGTATGAAGTCTTCAAGACCATGGTTGGCCACACCGTCACGCCCCTCTCCGACGCCCCCGACGACACCCCCAACACCCTCTCCATCCACGGCCCCCAAGTCGTCGGCACCGTGGGCTTCATCGGCAGCATCAACGGACTCCTTTACCTCTACCTCGGCGCCGACCTTGCCCGCCACATCTCTGCGCGCCTCCTCGACATGACCGACACCGAGATCGACGACGCCGGCGACGAAGTCGTCAACGACGCCATCGGCGAACTCACCAACATGACCGTCGGCACCTTCAAAAACCAACTCTGCGACCTCGGCTACCCCTGCCGCCTCACCATCCCCTCCATCCTCCGCGGCACCAACTTCACCATCGAACCCATCAGCACCACCACCCGCCGCGTCTATCGCTTCGACATCCACGGCCACACCCTCGTCGCCGACCTCCTCATGAAGCCCACCCCCGACACCGACGCCTGACACCAACCTCTTCACCCACACAACATGCGCCACCGCATCCTCACCGTGGACGATTCCAAGACCGTCCGCATCATCGTCAAAAAAGCCTTCAAACTCCACGACTGCGAAATCCTCGAAGCCGCCAACGGCGTTGACGGCCTCGCCCTCGCCGCCAGCGCCCGCCCCGACCTCATTCTCCTCGACGTCACCATGCCCACCATGGACGGCGTCGAAATGCTCTCCCGGCTCAAGTCCGACCCCGCCCTCAAGACCATCCCCGTCGTCATGCTCACCGCGGAAGGCGGCCGCGACAACGTCCTCAAAATCGCCAAAATCGGCGTCCGCGACTACATCGTAAAACCCTTCAAGGAAGACGTCCTCCTCCAAAAAGTCGGCCGCATCATCGACCTCGCTCCCCTTGCCGACGCCCCCGTCCGTCACCGCACCATCCACGACCCCGCCACCCTCCTCGTCGTCGATGACAAACCCGCCATCGTCCAGCAAATCCAGACCGGTCTCCGCCACACCCCCTGGCAAGTCACCGGCGTCGCCACCACTGCCGACGCCCTCGACACCTGCGCCCGCACGCCCCCCGACCTCGTCATCATCTCCCTCTCCCTCCCCGACGACGCCGCCTACACCCTCTTTCGCGTCATCCGCAACACCCCACGCACCAAGCACACCCCCATCTTCGGACTCGTCGTCAAAACCGACACCGCCGCCCAGCAGCAAGCCCAGCAACTCGGCTTCACCGCCCTCGCCACCAAGCCCCTCGACATGCGCGACGTCGAAGCCCGCATCGCCCGCGCCCTCAACCTCGACACCTCCCATCGCTATTTCTCCATCGACCAGGACCACCTCCTCATCCGCCTCCCCCAGGACACCTCCTCCCAAACCACCATCAACGAACTCACCCAGCACCTCAAATCCAAGATTGCCGACGCCGTGGATACCGGCGCCGCCCGCGCCCTCATCGACCTCTCGCAAGTCCCCCACCTCGACCTCCCCCTCATCAAACTCCTTCTCCAAACCATGGAGACCTGCGCCGCCCTCGGCCTCCAATACGCCCTCGTCGGCAACCCCGCCATCCAGTCCCAGTGTCACGACTTTGAGGATACACGCGACTGGCGCTTCCACCCCACCCTCGACGCCGCCCGCGCCTCCACCGCCCCGCAACCGCAACCCGTCCCCGCCACATGAAACCTGAAGAAAAAGACCAGCCCCCCTCCCTCACCCCCCTCGTCGTCGGCCTGATCCTCATCGTCCTCAGCGCCATCGTCATCTTCACCGGCTGATTTTCTCCCCGAACACCGCATCCAAAAACCAACTACACTGATGGCCGGCCTCACTCCCTCCACACATCCCCGCCCTTCCTCCCCCCTCCCCCTGCGCACCCTCATACTCACCCTCCTTCTCATCGTCATCAGCCTCCTGCTCATCCTCACCGAACAACCCACGCCCGTCCCTGCCCAACCATGAACTCTACCACACAACATCACCGCCAGCCCGCCCGACTCATGGACGATCCTAACGCCAAAGACACCGCCCTCATCGCCGCCGCCCTCATTGTCATCGTCGGCGCCGCCCTCATCGTAGCCCTCATCGCCCTTCTCACCTGAAGACACAGAGAAAACACTGGTCGAACTGTCTTTCTCCGCGTCTCCGCGCCTCCGCGTGAGACCTCTTGACCAAAATGGAACAAGACCAGCCGCGAATAAAACCAATGAATCCCGGCTCCAACATGTTTTCTGGATTCGCGTCTATTCGCGTTCATTCGCGGTTAAGGACTGAGGACTTTGGTTTGGACGCAGGCATCCGGGAACTCGGTGGCTTTATCCTTCTTGTCCTCTCGCTCTCGTTCCCCTCGTTCCTCTCCGCCGCGCACGTCGTCCACGTCACCCCGCAACACTACGACCACCCCCTCGACCGCGGCCCCGCCGCCCGCCCCACGACCGCCCCCCACTCCCTTCCCTACCTCGTATGTGCGGAACCCCGACTCCTCCGCTTCGCCCGTCCCGTGCGTCCGACGCTCCCACTCCCCGATCTCACCAACGCCACCCTCCCGCCCATTGACACCGGCGTAGCGCCCAAACCCACGCCCCCCCCCCCAGCTCGCCACCGCTCCCCCGTCTCCATCACAAACCGACCACGCCGCCTCCACTCCCCCCCCTCCACGACCCCAGCCACTGATTCTCGGCGACGACCTCCGCCGCGACTATCTGCACGAAGATATCCTGCCCTACTTCCGCGCCCCCTACCTCGTCATT
>NZ_ABEA03000034.1 GCF_000171235.2 Geminisphaera colitermitum TAV2
GCGCCACTCGGAATATCGGCGGCAGGATGCCGCCGTTGCTCCTACCAAGGGGTCTGTCGGGGGTTCCAGAGGTTTTGGAACGAGTGACAAAGGGGCTGGAAAATGATCTGCACGGCCAGTTGGGTTCAACGGACTGCCGGGAGGTTAATTGCACCAAACATGCAATTAAATTATTGCATGGGGGGGGGGGGGGGGGGGG
>NZ_ABEA03000033.1 GCF_000171235.2 Geminisphaera colitermitum TAV2
CTCGCACCGCAGCCCGTCGAACTGGTATGGCCCACGCCCAACCGCGCCTGGCAGGAAGGCCGTCCGATCGCCGACTTCATCCAGCCCACCATCTCGGGTGACCCCATATCCGGCCTCTTCGGCGGAGTGCGCGAAAACGGACGCCAGTTTCACGAAGGCATCGACCTGCTCCCCCTCAAGCGCGACCGCCGCGGCGAAGCGCTGGACGACATTTACGCCGCCCTGCCGGGCATCATCCGCCACATCAGCCAGGTGGCAGGCAACAGCAGTTACGGACGCTACATCGTCATCGAGCACGACACCGTTTCCCCCCCCGTTTACACGCTCTACGCCCACCTCACCTCGACTGCCGCGGGACTCCAGCCCGGCCAGCGCGTCCAAGCCGGGCAGGTGATCGCCCGCATGGGCCGCACCGCCGGCGGCTACGAAATCCCCCGCGAACGCGCCCACCTGCACTTTGAAATCGGACTCATGATGACGACCGATTTCCAAGCCTGGTACGACCGCAAGAAATTCGGCAACCGCAACACGCACGGCCTCTACAACGGTAGGAACCTCATGGGCATCGACCCGCTGGCGGCGTTCACCGCGCTGCGTGACGGCACGGCGCGCAGCTTTGACGATCATTTTGCCCGCATGAAACCGATCGTCCGGGTGCGCATTGCCACCCCATTCGTGCCCGACTTCGCGCAACGCTATCCCACACTGCTGCGCCAGCCCCTGCCCATCACCGGCGTATCCGGCTGGGATGTGCTGGTGGACTGGACCGGCCTGCCCATTGCCCTGACCCCGCTGGGCGCGGACGCCGTGGCCGGCTGGCCGCGCAACGAAGTCCGCCTCTTCGACGTGGACGCCTCCCAAGCCGCCACCGAACTAAGCCGGCATGTTGTCATAAAATACCGCGGCGCCTGGGTTCCCGGCCCCACGCTCAAGACAACCCTGCAACAAGTATTCAAAATTTGGTGAGCGATGCCAACCCCTGCCTTACTCTCCGCGCCCCCGCGCGCCTCCGCGTAAGATTGAGCAAGGAGCGCCCCCAATGTCATCCTGCCGCCGGTTCGCAGTGGCGCGGGCGTCCCGCCCGCAACGTGCTTCCCGTAGCGCAGGCGTCTCGCCTGCAATTCATAGGATGCGCGAAGCGCGGTGCACTCTTCTGCTTTTTGCTGATTCTGTTATTTGGGAAGGCGGCGCTTCGCGCAATAGACTGACTTGCAGGCAGGATGCCTGCGCTACGCTATGACGCGGGCGTCCCGCCCGCATCCTATTGCAAAGCGGGCGGGATGCCCGCGCCACTCGGAATATCGGCGGCAGGATGCCGCCGCTCCGTCAAGGCAATCCGCGTAACATCAGTTAATTCATTGAAAAAAAGGACAGTAAGGCAGCATTGCCCGCCACGGCGCAACGAGCGCAACGCCATCAGCCTGCTGGTGCCTCCGATACCATTTCCCAATCCGAAATATCTCACGCAGGCGCAGAGAAGAAACTGATTTTTGTTGTTTGTTTTCTCTGCGCCTCTGCCTCTCTGCCGTTGCGCCCGTTGCGCCGTGGCGTGAAACCCAGTCTCTCCGCGCCCCCGCGCCTCCGCGTGAGATTCTCAGCGTTGCGCTCCCTGCGCCAAAAATTACCACGGCTGCGTCTTTTCCAAGCTCGGAGGCACGTGACGCTCCAGCACCAGTTGCTTGCCTGCGTAGATCCGCAACTGGATGCCCACGATCTCGTCGCTGATCTTCTCCTTCGGCTTCTTGTTGTCCGCCCAAATGTAGCCGCGCTGCAACTTCGTTGACGAAAGCTGGATCGCGTCCGTGCGAAACTCCGCAGTCTTGAACGAAGCCAGCACGCCGATCTCCGCCGCGCTGTCCACATGGCGAATGCCGCCTTCCTTCTCGGCATTTTTGAACGATCCCGGATCGTTCTGCACAAACACCCGGTAACGCGCCGTGAGGTCGGACAGGGTTTGCGACGAGCGGTTGGTGATCGATACACGATAACCCGCCTCATCCACTATCAGAATCAGTCCCTTCTGGCTCTTCTCGTCCTTCTTCGTGTTGTAGGTGGCGCGCATCATCTGCACATCCAGGGCCGACGCCGGGATCGGCGCGGGTTTGGCCGCCTCCGCCCTGATCCATCTCTGGTCCGCCTCGCTGAGTGTCGAGAGAGGCAGGTCAAACACGCGCCCGTCGTCGCGCTTGATTTTGACCGTGCCGTCCGTGAGCGAAACGAACTCCGCCTGAATCGCCACGCCCTGCTTGTTGGTGAACGTCCGCACTTCGCCTGCCCGGACTGCCGCCGCCATTCCCAAAACGGCCACCACCAGCATTAACATCAACCTCACCGTCACCCGCCGCACACCCTGGCTCTTGAAGCAAAAGAGATGATCCATAGTGCCTGTCATGAATGCGTTCTCTGCGCGCCAGCGCAAGCCCCCGCTTGGCCGCTGCGTCACGACAACTCCCGCGCAACATCAACTCTCAAGGGAACCTCTAAAAATTGCACAGAAGGTAACCAAGAAAACGAAGAAAACCAATTAAGATGAAACTTTTGTTCTCAACAACCCATTGAAAATAAATAAATTAAAACACATTATACTCCCTGCCTTTATCTTCGTTTTCTTCGTTACCTTCTGTGCAAAAATGAATTTTTAGGACCTCCCTCAATAAACCCCGCCGACGTCCGATAGGATAAGCGACGCGCATCTCTTCATGACGGCCGCTCCCTGCAAACTCATCCCAAACCTCCTCGCCGAAGCTCAGGCCCACCTTCAGGCAGGCCGCCTCGTCCGGGCCGATTCCCTCTGCCGTCAACTCCTGCAACACGCCCCGCGCGACGCCGCCGTTTATTACCTCGCGGGCCTGCTCGCCCTCCGCCTCCAACGTCCGGCGGAGGCCATCACGCGGCTCATGACCGCCCTCCGACTCTCCCCCGACTCCGCCCCCGCCGCCACGCTGCTCGCCACCGTGTTGATCGACGCCGGGCGCGCCGCCGAAGCGGAAATCATGCTCGCCAAAACCGCCCGCCTCGCCCCCCGCTCCGCCGGGATCGTGAGCGCCCTCGCCCATGTGCAAAAACTCCAAGGACGAGTGAAAGAGGCCGCGTCCGCCTACGAACGCGCCACGCAACTCGCCCCCGACTCCCCCGACATCTGGAGCAACTACGGCCTCACCCTCGCCTCCTTCGGACAGAACCTCCGCGCGCTGCAATGCCACGAACGGGCGCTCTCCCTCGACCCGCGCTTCGCACCCGCGCGCTTCGGACGCGCCCAAGCCCTGCACAAAATTTACCGGATCGAGGAAGCCCTCGCCGATTACGACGCCTGCATCCGCCCCGGAAGGCTGCCGGCCAAAAACGCCCTCCTCGCCCGCAGCTACCGCCTTTTTGCCCTGCAAAACAGCGACACCCTTTCGCGCGAGGCGCTGTTTGCCGAACACCTCGCCTACGGGCGCGCCGTCGGAGGGACGCCTGCCCCGCGTCGCGCGCCGCTCCTCGCTCCAGACGCCCCGGCCCCGGCATCCACGGACAACACCGCACACGCAACCGCCCCGCAACGCCCGCTCCGCCTCGGCATCCTGTCCCCTGACCTGCGCACGCATTCCTGCGCCTATTTTCTCGAACCCATCCTCCGTCATCTCGATCCGCGCGAGTTCGAACTGCTGCTCTACCACGACTCTTTTACGGAAGACGAAGTCTCCGCCCGTTTCAAACGCATGGCCCGCGTCTGGCGCAACTTCGTCGGCCAGTCCGACGCCGCCCTCGAACGCGCCATCCGCGAGGACCGCCCCGACATCCTCATCGACCTCACCGGCCACGTCGGCATGACCGTCCGCCTGCCCGCCTTCGCCCGCCGGCTCGCCCCGGTGCAAATCACCTGGCTGGGCTACCCCGACACCACCGGCGTGCCCGCCATGGACTATCGTTTCACCGATGCCGTCGCCGATCCACCCGGCGACGCCGACCGCTTCAACACCGAGCACCTCGTCCGCTTCTCCTCCGTCGCCTGGAGCTGGCAGCCCCCCGATGCCCTCGCGCCCGTCGCTCCGCCGCCCTGCCTCGCCAGCGCCGGGGCGAGCGTGACGTTCGGCTGCTTCAACAGTCCCACGAAATTCACCGACACCCTTTTCGCCACCTGGGCCCGTCTCCTCGCCGCCGTGCCCGGTTCGAGCCTGCTCCTCAAGGGCCGCGACCTGGAGGATGCCGGCGTGCGCGCCCATCTCTTCGCCCGCATGAACCGCGCCGGACTCCCGGAGGAACGCACGGAACTCCTGCCCCGCACCGCCGACACCGCCTCCCACCTTGCGCTCTACAAACGCGTGGACATCGCGCTCGACACCTTTCCCTACAACGGCACCACCACCACCTGCGAGTCCCTCTGGATGGGCCGCCCCGTCATCACGATTGGCGGCGACCGGCACGCCGCGCGCGTCAGCGCCTCGCTCCTCACCGCCATCGGCCGTCCCGAATGGATCGCGTCATGCCCGGACGACTACATCCGCCGCGCCGCCGCGCTCGCCGCCGATCCGGCTTCGCTCGCCGCCGCCTCCGCCGGCCTGCGCAGCCAAATGAGCGCCTCCCCGCTCATGGACCACGCCGGCCAGAGCGCCCGTTTCGCCGCCGCCCTCCAAGCCTGCTGGCGCGCCGTTGTCCACCCCGCCAATCTTCTTTAATCCCCCCCCTCCCCATGATTTTCCCAACAATAACGCACTCCCCCGCCCCCCTCCCCCCCCTCTACGCCAACGGCCCCGCCACTCCCGTTGCGGCTCTTCGTGTATTGCCCGTGGGCGGGACCGGTCGAAGACGCTGGCGACTTCCTCGCCCGTCTGCCGCACATGAATCTCTCCCCGTGGATCGGACAAGGCGCCGACGAGCACATCCGGCGCATGGCCCGGCTCGACGCCGACTGGCACGGCGAATCCGTCCGCTGCCTTGCGCAACTCCCCTCCCCTCTCTCCCCGCCCGCAGCCGCAACCGCGCCCCGGTTTCTCCCCGCCCGCACGCTGGGCACGACGGGCTTCGCGGGCTTTCTCGACGCCTGCCGCCGCAAACCCGGCGATGAAACATGGTGGCTGATTTTCACCGCCCAGCATCCGCAAAACCTCGGTTCCCTGCTGGAGCCCCTTTGCGATCAACTCCAATTCTTCGGCGTAAGGATTTTCCACTACGCCTTCGACGAGGCCAGCCGCACCATGCCGGGCTTTGCCGCGTTCGCCCCGCATCTCGATGTGCTGATCCACGACGAGCAACCGCTCGCCGCCCCCGCCGCCGCCCGGCTGCGTCCCGACTGTCTGGTCCGCCACCGGAGCTGGGTGGCGAACCTGCTCCCCTTCGCCGCCGCGTTCAACGAAGAGCCCGAGGAAAAAATTCTTTTTCTCGGCTCGCAACTCGGCCTCACCGAACATCGGCAGCGGCAGATCGACTATCTTCGACGCCGCTTCAAGGATCGCTTTGTGGCCAGCCACGATCACTCCGTGTCGGTTGCCGACCGCCTCGCGCTCAACCGCTTCAACGTCTGCCTCTGCCCCGAAGGCCGCAAGTTCACCTCCACCGCCATGAGCCGCACCCACACGGACCGGCCCTTCTGGTCGGGCTGCCTCGGCATGGTGCCTGTATCCGAAAATTCACAACACGGCGATCGCCTCGACGAACTGGCCACCGCCGGCCTGATCGTGCGTTACCCGCACGGCGACCTCTCCGCCTTGGGCGACGCCTGCGAACACGCCCTCACCTGCCCGCGCGACGAACGCCGCCGCATCTACGAACACTTCAACCACCACGAAACCGTGGGCTCCGTGGTCGCGGAGATGCTGACTTTCTTAACCGCACATCAAGGACGCTCTCTTTGAAAATGACGCAGAATGAACCATTCAGGCGAAAGACGGGATGACAGTATTTTGACAATTTTCCGGTCAGTCCTGCGCCGACCTGAGCCGGGCCGAAAGGTTGAGCTTGATCAGACTCTTGCCGGAGTCGGCGGATGGAATGCTTTGCAGGGAAACCGCGATGCGGCCGGCTTCCGTCGCGAGGTCCAATGCGCCAATCTCCCCGGCGAGTTGTGCCAGCAGCAACCAGCCATCCGCCCGATTGGAATCCAGTCGCAGGCAGGTCTGTAGTGCGCGCGTGGCTTCGCCCTTCTGTCCGTCCGCCGCCAGCGCGCGTGTCAACGCGAACCAGTAATCCGCCTGCTTTGGCCGCTGCTCCACCGCTGCCAGCAAGTATTTTACGGCGTCCTTCGTCCGGCCCCCGGCCAAAAGTGCGAGGCCGTGCAAATGACGCGCCTCCGGGTCGTCCGGGGCGCAGCGCAACGCCTGTCCTGCCTCGAAGGCTGCCGTGAACGGATCGTTGCGCTCCAGCGCCGCCCTGCCCGCCGCCACCGCCTTCGCCACGGTGGTGAGTGCGTCGCAGCGCACCGGTTCCCGCGAGGCGCGAAATGCTTTGCGTCCCGCCGCCTCCAATTCGTCGAAGGCCGTCTCGATCAGGTGGCCGAAGGCATCACCTGCCGCCAGCGTATCCAAAAATCCATGCCACGCCGCTTTTCCCTCCTCCAGTCGCTGGCGCGCCGCCTGGCGTGCCTCCGCGCTGACCGCCAGCCTCGCGGCCTTTTCTTCGACACCATCGCCTGACGTGACCGGCAGGCCGGCGTCAATTGCCACAGTCTGCCAAAACACCTGCTCCGCTCCCGGCGCGGCGAGGAAAACATCCGCCAGGCCGATGACCGCCCGGCTCTCCGCGAACGATGCCTCGTCGGGCGCGAGCACGATCACCCGCGCCGGATCGACACCCTCCGCGTGCAACGATTTCCGGATCGCCGCCAGCAACCGCTCGCCACTGCCGGGCGGGCGCTCCCGCCCCGGCGTCACGTAAACCAGCAGACGCGAACCGGGGGCGCGCTCCAGAATCCGGGCCCAGGTCGCAAGCGTAGCCGATGCCACCGCCGGCGCATCGAGTACCGTCACCAGCAGCACCGCATCCGTCGGCACGTCGCCGAGTCCCTCCCGCGAATAAACCAGCAAGTCCTCTCCCGGCGCGGATTGCAGCGCGAACACGGGCGACGGTCCGCGCGGCACGGCCAGACGCTCGCTAAGATTTTCCAGAGCGACAGTCCTTCCCTCCGCCGTTTTTTCGGCCCCCACCCGAAGGTCGATCTCGGGAAACCCCGAGGTGTTCCCGGAGTCGCCGCCGAGCAGCACCTGCAGCGGCGCGTTGCGGTGCAGAGCCAGGCGCGTGAGGTCGTCGTGCGCCGTGGTGATCGTTTCCGGAAACACGAGCACATCCAGCATGGCACCCTGCACCGTCATCGCCTGCTCCTCCAACGATTCCGGCAGAAGGTGAAACCCGGCGGCGAGCGAACGGCATTTTTGAGCGAATGGAGAATCCGACTTCGCCAGCGCCAGCAACACCACCTCGAAATTCGCGGACGGGAGATGCTCGAAGCGCGCCAGCGAGGCGCAGGCCGAAGGTGAACGCATCCAGTCTGTATCCAAAAATCCGATTCGCAACCGGCGTCCCGCGCGCGCCTCCGCCGCCGGATCGAACGGCACGACCTCGCTTCGGAAATACCGCGCCAGAATCCGTGCGCGAGCCTCCGCCAGACGACGCCGGCCAGCAGCATCCATCCACAGGGCGGCGGACGATGAGGAATTGGGCAGCCAGGCCGCGAGCGCCTCGCGCACCGCCGTCGAGCCGACATTGCGCTCCGTCCATCGCGCCAGTTCCTCCGTGCGTGCGGCGCGCACCGCGCTTTCCGCCCCGGCCTCGAACACCACCGGCACAGCAAACAGCCACCGGGCGTAGTCCGCCCACAACCAGCCCGGCGCGGCCTCCAGCGAGGGCGCATCGGACCACTGCCTGGCCGGCGTCAGCAGCATCGCCCCCAGCAGCCCCGGCCAGCCTTCCCCAGCCAGTCGGCGCGCCTCCACAAGATCGTCGGACGGAACAGGAGAGTCATGCGCGCCGCTCTCCAACAATTCCCTGATCAATGCGCAGGTTTGCGCGATGACCGGATCGTTCACCTGCCGTTTTGGCAAGCGGACGATCACTCCGCTGGTCCGACGCAAAACCTGCCGCAGATCGTCGTCGCGCGATGAGTCCGCACCATCATTGGCGCGCGCCAGCCATTTACTCAACGCCGCGCGGGCCGCGTCGATGGCGGCGGACGGAGCATTGTCGATAACGGAAAAATCCAACGAGGGAAAACGAGGGGAAGATGCGGAGGCTGGCATGGTTTTTTGAACAAAGCAGTTTCCGCGCCTTCGACCCAGCCACCTGCTTAACCAATTTACAACCAATCCATAACACGTGAAGAAAAACGACGTCTGTTTATGCCGGTCCTGCTTCCCGGCAAAAACTGCCGGTCATTGCCCGCCCATCCATGTCAGCGCAGCACAATCCGGCCCGCCAGCCCGTCCGGAAAACCCTCCGGGACGACCCGCGTGCCATCCTCGATCCACAAGGCGATCTCGCCCGGCTCGTGGCCCCACACTCCATCCGCGCGGCTGAAGGCGAAGTCTGACGCCTGTAGTTGGAAAACAACGACAGCCTGTTCGCCCGGCTCAAGCTCCCGCGCATGAAAACGCCTGAGTTCGCTCACCGGCCTGCTGCGGCTGGCGACGAAGTCGCGCGCATGAAGCCTCGTCAATGCGCGACCGGGACGCCCGCCCGTGTTGCGCACCGTCACCCGCGCCTCCCAGCGGTTTTCCCCGGACGGTCGAACGTCGAAACCCTCCCACGCAAACGTTGTGAACCCGAGCCCGTATCCAAACGGGAATTGCGCCCGGTCGGGCGCGTCCAGATAACGGGAGGCGGTGGACGGAAGAGGGCGGCCCGTCGGATGACGCGAATAGTGGACCGGCACTTGCCCGGCAAAGCGTGGAAACGACGCGGGCAGACGTCCGCCCGGATTCGCCCGTCCCGTCAGCACGTCGGCCAGCGCCGCGCCTCCGGAGGAGCCGGGGTGCCAGGCCACGAGCAACGCATCCGAAAGACGCGCCACCTTGTCGAGCGCCAGCGGACGGCCCGTGAACACCACCGTCACGAGCGGTTTCCCCGCGCGCTCCAGCGTTTCGAGCAGCGCCTCCTGTCCCGGCGGCAGACCCAGGTCGCACACCGAGTGAGCCTCGCCGCTGCGGCCCGGATGTTCGCCAACCAGCGCCACCACGACATCCGCCGCCAGAGCGGCCTCGACCAGCGAATCCGTTGTGCGATGCACCACCACGCGCACAGCCGCGCCCGCGACTGCGTCCGTCAGAGCTTCGGCCACGCTCCGCACATGCTCGACGCGCCCGTCGCAAGTCCAGGTGCCGAAGAGTTCCTCGCGGCATTCCGCGAACGGGCCGGCCAGCAAAACAGTTTGCTTGCGCACGACGCCGGAGGGGGGGGGGGGGAGGAGGGGCAGCGCGTCCCTTTCGTTTTTCAACAGCACAAAACTCCCCTCCGCGAAACGCCGCGCGAGCACCAGCGACTCGTTCAACGGCGGCGGCACGGGACGCGCGCCCTCGCGTTCGCGCAGTGGATCGTCGAAAAGCCCCGCGGCGAATTTCAGACGCAACACCCGCCGCACGGCGTCGTTCACCAGTGCCTCGTCCACCACACCGTCGCGCACGAGCGCGGGCAAATGTTCGAGGTAACAACCGGAGACCATGTCAACATCCACGCCCGCCTCGATGGCCAGCCGGGCGGCCTCACGGCGGTCGGCGGCCACGCCGTGGCAGATAAGTTCGGCGATGGCGTCCCAGTCACTCACGACCACACCGTTAAAACCCCATTCGCCCTTCAACACCTCGCGCAACAGGCGGCGGCAGGCGGTGGCGGGGGTGCCGTCGATCTCGTTGAACGCCGCCATCACCGCAGCCGCGCCCGCCTCCACGCCACGCCGGAACGGCGGCAGGTAAACCTCGCGCAACTCATGCGGGCCGACGGCGGCGCGCGCGTAATCCCTCCCCCCCTCTGCCAGTCCGTAGCCCGCGTAGTGTTTCAGGCATGACAACAGAGGAAAGCGCCCTCCCTGAAAACCGCGCACCGCCGCCGCCGCGAGTTCGCCGGCGAGCACGGGGTCCTCGCCGAAACCCTCGGCGACACGGCCCCAGCGCGGGTCGCGTCCGACGTCAACCACCGGCGAAAACGTCCAGTGCAACCCCTCCGCCGCGGCCTCGGCGGCGGCGGTGCGCTGCGCCTCCTCGACCAATTCCGGGCTCCACGCCGCCGCCTGGCCCAGCGGAATCGGAAACACCACATGATGCCCGTGGATGACATCGCGGGCGAAGAGCAGCGGGATGCCCGTGGACTCCAGCGCGACGCGTTGCAGGCGCGCCGCCGCCTCCCACGACGTCGCGCCATCGTTGTGATGCCCGGCAAATGCACCTGTCGAAAAAATCGCGCTGCCGACGAGCCCCTTGCGAACCAGCGTCTCGTTTTCTGCGTGAGGCAGGGCGACCTGGTGCAGTTGTCCCGCTTTTTGCTCCAACGTCAGACGGGCCAGAATCACATCGATTTGAGCCTCCCATTTCAGCAAATCCGCCTGGCCTCGCACTGGGGCGCCCGGCACGGGACCGGGGAAAAAATGGGAGCCGTCATCATTAGCGGCGGCGGCGGAATCGGAGTCGGGCATCAGGTCTGAAGGCATGGCAAAAATCGATTTTTATGGAAACGCTTACACTCGTGATGCCAATCTGTTCAAGTGAATAGCTACTCTGTAAAAAACATTCCTCTTAAAAATCTATTGACGACGTTCTTTTTATTTTGTGTAAGCGCATACAAACAGCAACCCACAGCACCACACACGCGCCGCATCCCCCCCCCCCCCCCCCCTGTTTCTCTCCATGCCTCCCACCGTTTACGACCTTTGCGAAAAAAGCGGTTTTTCAATCGCGACGGTTTCCCGTGTTTTCAATGGCAGCAGCAAGGTGTCCGACGAGGCGCGGCGCAAAGTGCTGGCGGCGGCGGACGCGCTTGGTTACTCGCCCAGCTTCGCGGCGCGCAGTCTGGCCCGGAAACGTTCGGATTTGGTCGGGGCGATTTTTCCGCGCATGGCATCAGGATTTTTTGCCGATGTTTTGTGCGGCCTCGACGCGGCGGTGAAGGTGGGCGGCTTCCATTTGCTCACGGCGTTTTCACATGGCGCGGATGACGAGCGCGAACTGGCGGAACGTTTCGTGCAACAACGGCTGGTGGGAGCGTTGATTGTCATGAATTTTCAACTACGCAACGATTTCCTCGCGCGGCTCGGCAAGGGAGGCGTTCCGGTGGTTTCGCTCGACGGCCCCTCGAAAAACCTCTCGTCCGTATCGATCGACAACGCCAGCGGGATGCGCCAGCTGCTCGAACACGTCGCCGCGCTCGGTCACCGCCGGCTGGCCGTCCTGCCGGGCCGCGCGGATGCTTTTGATTCCAACCAGCGCCTCGAATCCTGCCGGGCCGCGGCGGACAGCCTCGGGCTGGAAATTCCCGATGGCTGGTGTTTGCCGGGCGGTTTTACCGAGGCGGGCGGTTATGAAGTTGTCCAAAGTCTTCTTGCCCGCGGCGCGCGTCCGACCGTGATCGCGGCCTTCAATGACCTCATGGCTTTCGGTGCAATCCGCGCCTTGCGCGAAGCCGGTTTGCGCGTGCCGGAGGATGTTTCCGTAACGGGTTTCGACGACATCGAACTCGCCGCGCCCTACAACCTCACAACGGTGCGCGTGCCCATGTTTGAGCTTGGCAAGATCGCCGGCGAAGCCGCCCTGGCGCATCTCAACGGCGAACGCAAAACCATCAACCGCGTTGTCGAACCCCGTCTCGTCCGCCGCGGTTCTTCCGCCAGGGCGTCCCTATCCCGGCATCCGTCATGAGCCACCCTTTGTCATTCGCAATTTAACCACCTCACCCATCACCACCATGACACACCACAAAGCACATCCATCCACAATCAAACGACTGGCTCTCCCGGTCGCCTTCGCAGTGGCCTTTGTCGCCGCCGCTCACGCCGACATCGTTTCGATCCACACCGACAGCTTTGAAGTCTGGCCGCAAAATCCCGAATACCCCTACTGGCCCATCGTAAGCGAAACCGGTTGGGACGGTGCCGGACCGGGGGGAACCAATGGCTGGGAGGGCACCGCGCTCTACGGCATCAGCAACGTCGAGGCGCGCACCGGAACCCAAAGCCTGTTCTTCAAAAACCTCGCCGACACAACAAACGGCAACAGCTTCGTAATCAAAAAATCCTTCGATATTTCCGCCCACGATCTCAGCGGAGGCGACGCCACGCTTTCGTGGAGCGTTTATTCCAAAATGGACTCCGCTTACCTCTATGGCGGCAGCGGCGCGGATGTCTATATCCGCACGCGCTATTACGACGACGCCGAAGGTGGCAACTTGATTGAGGCCAACGAAAGCACCGCCGCTTATTACACCGACTGGGCGGAAGTGACGTATGGGAAAAGTCTCACCGGCAATCTCGTGAATGCCAAACGTGTTGAAATCGAATTTAACGCGATCAATTGGACGGCGGTTTCTGGCGGCGCCATTTATCTCGACGACCTCAGCGTTTCACTTACCACCGGCGCCATTCCCGAAACGGCGACTTACGGGAAAATTGCAGGTTTGTTCATTCTCGCATGGGCGATTTTTGGTCGTCGTATGTGGAAATTCTGAATCACAAAAATCGCGCCGTTTTTTCGCGGCGCGGCCACCCCCTCCCCCCCCCCCCCCCCATGCGAAATCTGATCCAAACTTTAGCAATGACGGCCGCATTTGCGGTCGCCGCCCATACAACTCCCGCCGCGACCGACGGACAAATTTACGCCAACGATTTTGAAACCCCTGCCCAAACCTGGGACGCCGGTTTTTATTCCCCGGTGGAACCCTCCGGCTGGTTTCACGGCACCAACATCGAAAAAGGTTTCGAGTGGGCCGCCAACAACAACGGCAAACGACCCAAGGGCGGCATCGTCAAAACCACCGGCAACGACGGCCTCAGTCACTCCGGCACACAAGCCCTCTACTTTGAAGGCGCGGGTGAATACACCGGCACCCGGCACGTCGAGTTCGGCACGGCAAAAACACCCGCCGAACTCGGTATCCATTTGGATGCAGGAAGTGTTTTGTCCGTCGAAGCCTGGACACGTTTCGTCAACTGGAAACACACCGGCGGCAATCAGGATATTTATCTCGCCATCCGTATCCGCGACGCCGCCGGTGCGGAAATTTTTTACAAGGACCAGGGCCTCACGCCGCAACCCGAATGGACGCGCCACGCACTCGTGACCGGTCCGCTGTCCAAGGCGGTCACGGAAGGCGCGGCGAAAATTGAATTCATCGCCAAATACATGGCATGGGAATCAGGCAACGCCACCGGCACCGTGTATCTGGACGATTTTGCCATCAGCCTCAAACGTTCCACCGTTGCGAACCTCACACCGTTGCCTGTTGCCTCCGCGCGCAATCCGGAAGTGGCGCGCAAGGCCTTCGCATGGATTGTCGCCCAGCAACGCGACTGCGGACTCATGTCCAACCAGCTCGACGACTCGTTTAGCGGCCTCTACGTCAACGCCCTCGCCGCCTTCTGTTTTCTCCGTCAGGGCGAAACCGCACGCGCCGAACGCATCTTTGATCTCATGGAAAAATGGCGTGTGGCCCACTGGGGAACCGCGCAGGATAAACAGGGTTTTCCGCAGGCGTGGAATGCCGGCACAGGCGCGGCCTACATGGACAGTGACCGCTGGGTGGGCGACAACGCCTGGCTCCTCCTCGCCCTCGAATATCACCGCGTCAAAATCGCCGGCTCCGGAAAATACGACGCCATGCGCGCCGCCATCGCCGACTGGCTCGTGTCCCTGCAAGACCCCGCCGACGGCGGCATTCGCTCCGGCTTCAGCAAACGCGGCACCATGACGCACAAATCCACCGAGGGGAATCTTGATTGTTACGCCGCGCTCGTCTCGCGTCCTGAAGCGCGGGAGAATGTCCTTCGCTGGCTGGAACAAAAAATGTGGGTGCCGGAGGAAAAGCGTTTTCGCACCGGTTCGACGGTGGACAGCACCGCGCTCGACTGCGTCTCATGGGGAGTGTCCACCCTCGGGCCGAGGTACGCGGATGCGCTCGCGTATGCAGAAAAAAACTACATAATCACCGCGCCTTACGACGCCCGCCCCGGTTACTCGGTCATCGGTTTTGGCGACCTGCCCGGGCACAACAAGGTGTGGTTTGAGGGCACGGGTGAGATGGCCGTCGCCTACCGCGCGGCGGGTCGCGACGCCGACGCGGAAAAATGGCTCGCCGCAATGGATGCCGCCGCGCTACCCGTCGGCGACTCCGGCCTCGGCTGGCCGTGTTCCAGCACGGAGCCGCCGTGGGAGGGCGGCACCACAAAACCCTTCGTCGCCTCCGGCGCCTGGTATCTGTTCGGTGCCTGGAACTTCAACCCGATGAACCCCGCGTCATGGAACTGAAACTACAAAACCAAGCAACAATCGCGCGCGGACGTGCCGCCTTCACGCTGATCGAATTGCTCACGGTGATTGCGATTATCGGCATATTGGCGGCGATCATTATCCCGACGGTTGGCAAAGTCCGGCAGACCGCAAAGAAGGCGCAGTGCGCGTCCAACCTCCGCCAGATCGGAACGGCGTTCCTGCTCTACGCGCAGGAAAACAAGGGCAAACTCCCATATCACTCCGCCAATGACAACGGTCATCCCGCGAAGTCCGTTCTCGGTTACGAGCAATGGTATGAACCCATCGCCCTCGCGATGGGCTACAAGGCGGACAGCAACACGCACGACGGACGTGATTACTTCGGCTGCCCCTCCGCCCCCGCCGACAAACCCTCCTCCGAAGGCTGGGCGCACTACGTGATGAGCCACGTGCTTTGCGGCCTCGACACCTCGGCCATCGAAGTCCCCTCGCGCCGCATCGTCGCCGCAGACGGCACAGGCTGGACTCGCAACAGCATCTGGGATTCGCGCCCCGCGAACCAACCTTACGACGGCCTGCGTTATCCCGATCCCAGCACCTGGTATGCCCCGCACGGAGACGGCGCGAACTACGTTTACCTCGACGCCCACGTCCAGTTCTGGCAGTCAGGCAAAGTCCCCTACAACGCCCTCGATTATCTCGCCTGTCCCCAATGCGCCAATGGCAGCCACTGATTTCCCTCCCGTTGTCTTGCGTTTTTTGCGCCTCTTCGCAGCCATTCCGCCATTGGTTTTCGCCGCTGTTTTCGCCTCCCCCCCTCCCCCCCCTGAGCCGCGAGTCGTTGTCGAGTATTGGGAAAAATGGACCGGTTTCGAGGCGAAGGCGATGGAGGACATTGTGGCCGCGTTCAACGTCTCGCAAAATCGCATCGAGGTGCGTTACAGCGCGGTCAGCCAGATTGACCTGAAACTGATGCTCGCCATCGCGGGCAACCGTCCGCCCGACGTGGCCGGGTTATGGTCGTTCAGCCTGCCCGCCTACGTCGAAAACAACGCCCTGCGCCCTCTCGGCGGACTCGCCCGCGCACACGGTGTCGGCGCCTCGCTCTATCTCGACTCCGTGTGGACGCTGTGCCGTTACCAAGGCTGGTTGTGGGCGTTGCCCGCCACGCCCTCGTCGCTCGCGTTGCACTGGAACAAAAAACTTTTCCGCGAGGCGGGTCTCGATCCCGAAAAACCGCCAGCGAGCATCGGCGAACTGGAAAAATTCAGCGAACGCCTCGCCCGCCGCGAACCCCCGCCGGGCACAGGCTGGCGCGTGCTCGGACACCTGCCGGAAGAGCCGGGCTGGTGGCGTTCCATGTGGGGCTACTGGTTTGGCGGACAACTCTGGGATGGCACCGCGCGCATCACCGCGGACTCACCGGGAAACCGCCGCGCGCTCGCCTGGGTGCAATCCTGTCCGCGCAACTACGGACTGCGCGAGGTGTCGGGTTTTCTTGAAGGTTTCGGCAACTTTGCCTCGCCCCAAAACGCTTTTATCCAAAACCGCGTCGCGATGGTTTTGCAGGGACCGTGGATGTGGAATTTTTTGAAAAAATACGGAGACGGCGACTTCGAGTTGGGCGTGGCCGCGTTCCCGCGCGAAGACGGCGGCACGAACCCGGTGACCATCGTCGAGACCGATGTGCTCGTCATCCCGGCCGGTGCGCGGCATCCGCGTGAGGCGTTCGAGTTCATGGCGTTTGTCAACCGCCCGGAAAACATCGAGCGGCTGTGCGCGGCACAGTGCAAATTTTCGCCGCTCGCCGTTGTGAGCGAATCGTTTTGGACAAAACATCCGCATCCGCACATCCGCGTGTTTTACGATCTGGCGCGCAGTCCGGAGGCGCGCGCCGCGCCGCAACTGGCGACATGGAGCGCGTATCGCAACGAGATGGACCAGGCCGTGAAAGAAAGCTGGGCCTTGCGCGGAGCGCCGGAAACCGCCCTGCGCGGCACGCAGGCGCGGATGCAGTCCGCGCTGGACAAACGTCTGTCGCGCTGGAGCCGTCTTGTGCCAAAACTCGAAGTGGACTGGACAAAAATCGAAACGGCGGACGCACAAATAAGAACCGCCACCGGAGCAGGGGGGGGGGGGGAGGACGGAGCGGGAGGTAAAGCGCCATGAATAGCAGGACGCGCAATTTTCTCACGGTGATGTTTTTTATTCTGCCCTGGCTGGCCGGATTTGGCGCGCTCACGCTGTATCCGCTGGCGAGCGCGGCGTGGCATTCGTTTTGCGACTACTCGGTGCTGACGCCCGCCTTGTGGACGGGAATGGACAACTACGCGACGATGATGAGCGACGCGGTGTTCTGGCGTGCGTTATGGAATAGCGTTTTGTTTTCCGCGATTTACCTGCCGTTAAGCATCGGCGCGTCGCTGCTGCTCGCGTTGCTGCTCAATCTGCGCGTGCCCGCGAAAGGCGTGCTGCGCACGATTTATTTCCTGCCGACCATCGTGCCGATGGTGTGTCTGGCGGTGATCTGGCAATGGCTGCTCAAAGGCGACGGCGGACTTGTCAACGCGCTGGTGACGCCCGCGCTGGATTCGCTGAATGGCATATTCGGATTTCAACTACGCGCGCCCAACTGGCTGCTCGAACCCAACCCGGCGCGCATCGCCCTGACCTTTGCCAGCCTGTGGACGACGGGCAACACGGTGCTCATTTATCTGGCCGCGTTGCAGGGCGTGCCGGTGCATCTTTACGAATCCGCCGAACTCGACGGCGCAGGCACGTTTCAGAAATACTGGCACATCTCCGTGCCGTGCATTTCGCCGGTGCTTTTTTATACGATTGTCAGCGGATTGATCGGTTGTTTGCAGACGTTTGCCGTGCCTTACGTGCTGGCGGGCGGCGGCGACGGACCGGACAGGTCGTTGCTATTCCTGAGCACCTACATTTTTCAAAATGCCTTTCAGTATTGGAATATGGGATACGCCTGCGCGTTGTCCATGGTGTTGCTGACGCTGGTCGGTTTGCTCACCTGGCTGCTGATGCGTTTTTCCGCGAAACGGATTCACTCGGAAGACGGCTGACTCTCCCCCCCCCCCCCTTGTTTTTACCATGCGTTGCGAACCCGGCTCCTCGTTTTCCTTTCGTCTCACGGCCTTTGTTTTGCTGGTCGCGGGGGCGGTGTTGTTTGTGCTGCCGTTTTTCTGGATGATCAGCACCTCGCTCAAGCCGCTCAACGAGACGATCACGATCCCGCCCAGATGGTGGCCGTCGGTCGTGCAGTGGCGGAATTATCCCGAGGCGATTGCCGCGATGGGGCATTTCTGGCTTTACGCGTTCAATACGCTGTGGATCGCGCTGCTGTCGGTGATCGGTTGCGTGTTGAGCAGCGCGATGGCGGCCTACGGGTTTTCGCGGCTCGAATGGCGGGGACGCGACCGGGTGTTTTTTCTCGTGCTGGCGGGCATGATGCTGCCGTTCGCGGTGACGGTGGTGCCGCTCTACGGTTTGTTTCGCGGGCTGGACTGGATCGGGTCGCCGAAGCCTCTGTGGGTGCCGGCGTTTCTGGCGCCGGCGTTCAATGTGTTTTTGTTGCGCCAGTTTTTCAAAACGCTGCCGCGCGAACTGAGCGAGGCGGCGCGGATCGATGGTTGCGGCGAGTGGCGGATTTTCTGGCAAATCATCCTGCCGCTGTCGAAGCCGGCGCTGGCGGTGGTGGCGTTGTTCCAGTTCCTGGCGAGCTGGAACGATTTTTTCGGTCCGCTGGTGTATTTGACGGAGCCGAGGCAGTTCACGTTGTCGCTCGGTTTGCAGGCATTCCAGAGCCAGCAGGGCGGCACCGAGTGGCATTATCTGATGGCTGCGGCGGTGTTGGTGACGGCGCCCGTGGTGCTGCTGTATTTTCTGTGCCAGAAGAGTTTCAAACAGGGCATTGCCACCACGGGCGGAAAAAACTGAAGCGGCAGGGGCCGGTCTCGCCAGCGCGCTGACCCGTTTCGGTCATTTTGCACGCACTACGACACAACAAAACCCCCGCACACCGGAAAGGCATGCGGGGGCGTTGCTGAGGCCGAACAACCCCTGTTCGGCTTGGTTTATCCCGGACTGTTTACACTACCCTGATCCATGAACCGCCAGTCCCTTCCTCCTGAGTTGGGAGGGACTGGCGACCCAGATTACTGCAACAGCGACAGCGCGATTTGCGACGAGCTGTTGGCCTGCGAGAGCATCGAGGTGCCGGCTTGCACGAGGGTGTTCCAGCGGGCGAGCTGCGTGGACTCCGAGGCCACGTCCACGTCCACGATGCGGCTGTTGGCGGCTTCAAGGTTGGCCTTGTTGGTCGTCAACACGTCGGAGGCAAAGCCGAGGCGGCTTTGTTCCGAACCGTTCTGCGCGCGGAGGGTCGCGACGTTCTCGATCGCGGTGGCAATGGAACTGATGTCCGTGAAGCCACCCAGACTGGTCTCGGTAATGAGTCCTCCGATACCAACGTCGGTGGCGCTCAAATCCTTGGCCGTGATGGCCACGGTCTGGCTGCCGTCCTCGGAGACGGCGACCGACTCAACCGCGCCGGCACCCGCGGAGCCGAACAGTGCGACGCCGTTGAACTTCTCAGCGGCGAGCGAGGTCAACTGCAACTGGAGCTGGTTGAACTCGACATCGTAGTTGGCCTTGTCGCTCGCGCTCTTGGTCGGGTCCTGGTACAGCGTGTAGAGTTCGGAGATGCGGTTGAGCACATCACCGGCGGTGGACAGCACGCCGTCCTGGGTTTCCAGATACGACACGGTGTTGGCGATGTTGGTACTCGTCGCGCCGGAGCGGGTGGCCGCGGCGGAGAGTTTCAGTGAGACGGCCAGGCCGCCGGCGTCATCCGCCGGGCTGACAATCTTGGAACCGCTGGAGAGCCGGTTGAGGCTCTTTTGCAGCGCCGCGTTGGAGGCCGACAGATTGTTGGATGCAATCGTCGCCGCGTAGTTGGTGTTAATTACAACTGCCATGGGTTTATCTTTCCTTGATGGATGCGACGTCCGTCGTCGCCACGAGCCCGAAGGGGGAACGGTTCCGGGCCAGACCGATCAGGGCATGTGCCCCAAAGTGAAAGAGCGCGCCGCGCGGGACAAACGGCAGCGGCACGCCCGGATGGTGGTGCTTTTACTGGAGCAGGCTAAGGACGGTATTCGCGCTTTGGTTGGCCTGGGAGAGCATGGAGGTGCCCGCCTGCACGAGCGTGTTCCAGCGTGCGAGTTGCGTGGACTCCGCAGCCACGTCCACATCGATGATGCGACTGTTGGCGGCTTCCAGATTGGTCTTGTTGGTTGTCAGCACGTCCGACGCAAAACCGAGGCGGCTCTGTTCGGCGCCGTTGCTCGCGCGGAATGTGGCGACGTTCTCGATCGCGGTGGCGATGGCACTGATGTCCGCGAAGTCACCCAGACTGGTAATCGCACCCGACGTATCGGAAATAATTCCTCCGATGCCCACGTCGGTGGCGCTCAAATCCTTGGCCGTGATGGCCACCGACTGAGAACCGTCTTCAGAGACCGGCACTGAAAAACCCGTGGCGGAAAACAGCGCCGCACCGTTGAATTTTTCACCGGCAAGCGAGGTCAACTGCAACTGGAGTTGGTTGAACTCGACATCATAGTTGGCCTTGTCGCTCGCGCTCTTGGTCGGGTCCTGATAGAGTGTATAGAGTTCGCCGATACGGTTGAGCACGTCGCCAGTGGTGGCGAGCACGCCGTCCTGCGTCTCCAGGAGCGAGATGGTATTGGCGATATTCGTGATCGCGGCGCCGGAACGGGTCGCGGCGGCGGTGAGCTTCATGGAGACCGCGAGGCCGCCGGCGTCATCTGCCGGGGACACGATCCGGGAACCGCTCGAAAGCCGGTTAAGGCTCTTTTGCAGATTTTCGTTGGACGCCGAGAGATTGTTGGCAGCAATCGTGGCGGCGAAGTTGGTGTTAATAACAACAGCCATGGTATCTTCCTTGATTTAGTTTGGCGAAAAAACCCTGTCCGTAGGGCGACGGGCCGGTGAGAGAGGAACCGGGGCCAATCCGACTGCGGTTTGCATCGCAGATGGGGTCTCAATACGACACGCCCGCCGCCGGACTTTAGAATTTTGAAAAAAATCCCGCGCCGCCCCCCCCGCGCCTATTTTCTAAACTCCTTCATCTCCGTGCCGATAACCACCGCACACATACGATCATGGCATCCATTCAACTTAGCGGCCTCATCTCCGGACTCGATTGGGAGACTTTTGTTGACGACATGCTCCAACTCCAGCGCGTCCCCATCACCAACCTGCAAACCAAACAGACCGAAAACACCTCAAAAATCAGCGCCCTCAACACCCTCAATTCCTACCTCGCCAACCTGCGCACCGCCACCAAGTCCCTGCAAGGCGACGGCGTCTTCAACGCCCGCACCGTCACCTCCAGCAACACCGCCTGGACCGCCAGCGCCACCGCCGGCACCGCCACCGGCACCTGCGCGTTCAACGTCACCAGCCTTGCCACCGCCAGCAAACTCACTGGAGCCGCCCGCATCAGCAACGGCCTCGCCGCCAGCGCCGAAGACGCCCGCAACCTCACCCTTGCCACCCTCCCCACCACCACCGCCGTCACTGCCGGCACCCTCACCATCAACGGCGCCAAAGTCACCCTTGCCGTCACCG
This sequence comes from Geminisphaera colitermitum TAV2, assembly GCF_000171235.2. Classification (GTDB taxonomy): domain Bacteria; phylum Verrucomicrobiota; class Verrucomicrobiia; order Opitutales; family Opitutaceae; genus Geminisphaera; species Geminisphaera colitermitum. The sequence continues at coordinate 21,051 of NZ_ABEA03000033.1, forward strand.
ACTCGCTCGGCGACGTGTTCGATAAAATCGCCACCGCCACCAACAACGCCGTCACCGCCGCCTACGACCCCACGACCGACGGCATCACGCTCACCTCCACCGATGGCACCACACCCATCGTCCTCGGCGCCGCCAACGACACCTCCAACTTCCTCACTGTCGCCAAACTCCACGCCCCCCCCACGGGTGACGCCACCAGCATCAGCAGTTCCGCCAGCCTAGGCCGCACCGTGACGACCACTGCCCTCGCCAATGCCGGCCTCTCCACTCCGATCACCGCCGTCACCGAAGGCGACGGCACCGGCTCCTTCACCCTCAACGGCGTGCAAATCGACTACAACGCCAACACCGACTCCCTCACCACCCTCATCAAGCGCATCAACGCCAGCGGGGCCGGAGTCACCGCCACCTACGACTCCACCAACGACAGCGTTGTCCTCACCAACAACTCCACCGGCAGCCTCGGCCTCACACTCGCCAACGACACCGGCGGCCTCCTCACCTCCCTCGGCCTCACCCCCGGCGCAGGCGCCGCCACCAAGCTCGGCGACAACGCCGTTTTCACCCTCAATGGCGGCCCGGCGATCACCAGCACCAGCAACACCCTCACCGCTGCCGACCACGGCATCACCGGCCTCACCCTCAACCTCGCCGCCACCGGTTCCGGCACACTCACCATCGGAGCCGACACCGAGACCATGCGCAGCGCCATCGACACCTTTGTCTCGGCCTACAACGCCGTGCAATCCTACATCGACACCGTCACCGCCACCAACGTCTCCGGCACCACCGTCACCAGTTCCACCCTCAGCAAAAACCGCGAAGTCCAGAACTGGGCCTCTCAACTCCGCTCCACCGTCTTCGCCTCCATCAACGGCCTTGACGACACCGTCTCCCGCATCACCGACCTCGGACTCGACTTCAAAGGCACCTCCTCCCAACTCAACATCACCGACTCCGCCAAACTCGACGCCGCCCTGCGCAACAACCCCGACGGCGTCGCCGCCTTCTTCTCCACCGGTTCCACCGGCTTTGCCGCCCGCCTCGACACACTCCTCAACAACTACATCGGCGCCACCGGCACCGGCGGCCAAATCAAGGACCAGACCAACGCCCTCGCCAAGGCCAACGCCAAGATCGACGACCAGATTGCAGCCCTCGAAAAACGCATCGAAGCCCAGCGCGTCCGCATGGAGGCCACCTTCATCGCCATGGAAAGCTCCATCTCCAAATACAACCAGATGCAGACCCTCCTCGAAAACGCCCTCGGCACCAACAAAGACGACAAAAAGTAAAACCAACCCAAATCGAATTAAACCGACTTACATCGACTTAACTCGAAAACAAAATGGCCACCACCACCACACCCGCCCCCCCCCCCCAAGGCATCCTCAAAACCAGCGCGATTCTCCTGCTCCTCCTTGCGCTCATCCTCCTTGCCGGCGGCTGCAACACCGCCACGCGCGACGCCCTTGAAATCGGCCCCTTCTACGCCCCCGCCAACACCCGCGGCGCGTCTCTCTGGCCCGACGACATCCGGCGCGTTGCCGTCCTCCCCCTCGACGGCACCGCCGCCGCCCTCCCCGACGACTTCATCGCCTCGCATGACCCCATCTGGCTTGCCGCCCTCCAGCACACCCAGCGCGCCGAGTTCGTTCCCGTATCCCGCGACCAAATCGCCTACCTCGCCCAAGGCCGCCGCTCCGTTGACTCCACCTCCGTTTTGCCCGCCGTCTTTTTCGAAAAAATCCTATCCATCACCGGTGCCGACGCCGTCATTTTCTGCGACCTCACCGGCGTCACCCCCTATCCGCCCCTTGCCATCGGCCTCCGCGCCAAACTCATCCACCTCCGCCGTGGCAACCTCATCTGGGCCTGCGACGAACGCTTCGACGCCAGCGTCGCCACCGTGGGCAACTCCGCCCGCCGCTTTGCCCGCAAGACCGGTGACGGCTCCGGGCGCGGCGACCCCGTGACTGCCATTCTCCAGAGCCCCGCCCGCTTCGCCACCTACGCCACCGCCGAAGTCGCCGCCACCCTCCCCCCCCGCCGCAACGAAACTCCAGACTCTAAACTCTGAACCCAACCACCATGACCACCCGACCACTCACCAGCACCGACACCGCCGCGGCAGCCGCGGAACACATCACCCTCTCCCAACGAACCGGAATCGGGCTCGGGATTGGGATCAAGATCGACAACAAAACCACGCCCTCTGGCGCGACCACCGACCAGTTGATGACCACCCATGCCATCCGACTCCGTGCCGCGCTCGACGACGTTCCTGAAATCCGCCCCGAAGTCCTCGCCCGCGCCCATGCCCTGGCCACCGATCCCGACTGGCCCGGCGCCACTCAAATCGAGCACATCGCCCGCCTCCTCACCGAATCCCCCGACCTCACCGAAGACACCCAATAAACAAATTCCCTCCCACCGCTGCCATGCTCCCCACCGCCCAAGCCCGCCTCTATCAACGCCAGTCCATCCTCACCGCCAGCCCCGGCCAACTCGTCGTCATGCTCTACGACGGCGCCCTCCGCTTCATGGCCCTCGCCCGTGAGAACTTCAAACTCCCTGCGACCGACCATCACCGCATCGAGCACATCCACAACGCCCTCCTTCGCGCCCAGGCCATCCTCCGTGAACTTCAGGCCACCCTCAATCACGACGCAGGCGGCGAAGTGGCCGCCAACCTGGATCGCCTCTACGACTATCACATCCGCCGGCTCGACGAAGCCAACCGCCGCAAAGACGAAGCCCCCATCATTGAAGTCGAACACCTCGTCGGCCAACTCCGCGACGCCTGGGCCGAAATGCTCCGCAACAATTTCAGCTTTTAGAGCATTGTCGGTTCAATTTGTCGCAAGATTTAAGAGATCACGCAGAGGCGCAGAGAAAACATAGATTACTAATTATAAACAAATTACAAACATTGTATTTTTCCGGCTCTGCGTTCTCTGTGTCTCTGCGTGAGACAAAATAAATCGAAAATGCTCTAGCCTTTTAGCTTTTCAGCTTTTCCTCCGATGCACCGACTCCTTAACGCCCTCGAAAACCTCGCCGCCCGGGAAAACGCGCACATCGAAACCGAAGACTGGACCGGACTCGACCAACTCCTCGACCGGCAACTCGCCCTCCTTCACGCCCTCCTCGCGCAGCTCCCTCCCCCCCC
>NZ_ABEA03000032.1 GCF_000171235.2 Geminisphaera colitermitum TAV2
GGGGGCTGGTACCGGTGGCGTCGTTGAGCACGCGGGCGCGGTAGGTGACGACGAGAGTGTTGTTGGAGTTGTTGTTGGCGGCGGGCTGGTCGTCCACGCCGGTGTTGACGAGGTTGCCGAAGTTCCAGGTGAGCGTGCCGGTGGCGTTGGTGGCGGGGGCGGTGGAGCCGGTGACAGGAACGGTGTAGGCGAGGGGCTGGGTGGCGGTGGGCGTGCCGCCGTGGGGGGCGGGCGTGATGGAAACGGTGTTGATAAAGGCGAGGCCGGCGGGGAGTTGGTCGGTGATCCTGAAGTTGTTAAGGGTGCCTTCCTGAAGGGTGGCGGTGACGGTGTAGGTAACGATGTCGCCGATGCGGAAGCCGCCGGTGCGCGGGGAGTCGCCGGGCGTATCGTCAGCCTTGCGGGGCAGGGGGTCGTCACCGGTGCGAACCTTGGCGATCACGCTGGTGTCGCGGGCGGTGACGGTGGTGTTGAGGAGGCGATGGTAATTGTTGGGAAGCGTGGCCGTTTCCGGGAACGGCAGGGCCGGAGAGGCGCGTTCGCCGTATTCGGCGCCGGAGGAGGCGACGGCGGGGGTTGCTGGAAGGATGGCTTGCAGGTCGGGGCCGGGAGTGCCGTCGAGCGAGGTCCAGTCGGCGGTGAGTTTCGAGGCGTAGGGCTGGCCGGGGCGCGAGGTGTCGGCGACAAGCGTCCGGTAGGTGAAGGTGAGGCTGGCCCCAAGGGCGAGGTCGTGGTCGGTGGCGCCGGCGGTGCGGTCGCGGCCCCAGGTGAGCACAAAGCCGGTGGAGATGTCGCCGGTGATCTCGGGGTTGCCGAGGGCGGGGAGGCTGGTGGAGTCGGGCACGTAGGAGACGCCGGGGGGCAGGGTGGCGATGATACGCAGATCGTACGCAGGGGAATAGGTGCCGCCAGTGGTGTTGGTGAGGACGGTCTGGTATTGGAGGATGTCGCCGGCGTCGGGAGCATTGGTGGCGTCATTACCGTTGATCGTGGTGACGTAGGAGCCGGAGGGGTTGCGGGTCTGATTGCGAACGCCGTGGGTGATGGTCAGCACGGGCTCGGCAATGGTGGCGGTGATGGAGGTGATGTTGGTCTTGGCCGGACTGCCTGTGTTGGCGAAGGAGAACTGGGCGTTGTTGGTCAGGGTGGTAGTGCGGGTGTTGGCAGCGATGTTGCGGACTTGGGCGACGTAGCGGATGTAAACGGTGCGATCGGCGTCAGCGCCGGTGTTAACGAGCACGTTGTCGGCGAATTTCCATGTGAGGCTGAGCGGGTTGCCGGCCAAGGGCGAAGCGGGGGTATGCGGGGTTTGCGGGGTGCCGGGAACACCGCTCACGAGGGTGGGCTGGACGCGTGAGCCGGAGTCGATGGCGGAGCCGAACTGGACGGATTCAAGGGTGAGGAGGCCGAGGCCGGCGGGGAGTTGGTCATAGACGCGGAGGCTGGGGATGGTGCCTTGCGGGAGGATGAGGCCGATCTCGTAGCGGATCTGTTCGCCGATCTGGACGGTGGTCGAGGTATCGCTGCCGACCGAGGTGGCGATGATGCGCTTCTGGGTATCGACAATGGTGATGGGGTTGACCGTCACGTTGGCGCTGGTAGTGGCGCTGTAGTAGCGGGGGGCGGAGGGAGTGCTGTTGGCGGCGAGGGCGGTGCCCTGCATCGCGAGCTGATTGGTCGATTTGCCACTGGCATCCACCGGCACGGAGTAGGCGATGGCCGAGGCGTTGTTGGTCAGGGTCTCGTTGGGATTGACGGTGTTTTGGAGGGTGCCGCGATAGAGGAAGATGATCTGGTTGCCCGTGCCGTTGTCGAGGCGTGCCAGATTGGCGCCGATGGTGCCGAAAACGGCGTTGGTCGGGTCGAAGGTGATGGTGTTGGTCGGGACGTCGATGGCACCGAGGCCGTTGGTGGCGATGGTGGTGCCGTTGGTGGAGCGGCCTCGGTTGGCGGAGGTGGTGTCCAGCACGATCTTGGCCGGCACGGTGTCGGTAACGCGGAGAGAGTGGAAGGGACGAGCGGCGGCGGCGTTACTCGTGATCACAATCTTGTATTCCACAACATCGCCCGCCTGACCGGCGGTGGTGGCGTTGAAGGTGGTCTCGCTCTTGGTCAGATTGCGGACGGTCTTGGCGATGGTCAGGTCGGAGTCGCCGGGACGGCGGATGACGACCGAGTCTTGCTGGTAAAGGTCGGCGACCGCGACGCCGGTGTTGCCGGCGGTGGGGACGGTGCCGATGTCGGCCAGACCGCCGTAGTTGTTGGCCGAGGGCGGGTAGAAGGTGACGCCGAGGTAATCGAAGCGCAGGCCGGCGCGGTTGTAGCGGGTGGCGTCGTCGTTGTTATTGTTGCCGCCAGCGGCGAGGTTCTGGGCTCGGGCGACGAGGTCGAAAGCGATGGTTTTGCCGGTGGCGGTGTCGGCGGCGGTGAGATTGGGGACGGAAAAGGTGAGGAGGCCGCTGGTGGCGTTGGTGGCGGTGCCCGCGTTGTTGGTGGCAGAGGCGAGGGTGAGCGTGCCGGCGGTGTGCCCCGTGCCAGTGGTGCTGACGAAGGGTGTGGAGCCGACGCGGACGAAGCCGAAATTGTTATCGTCGTTGGCGGTGCGGGAGCCTCGGCGGAGTTGGTCGAAGACGCGGATGTTGGTGACGGCATCCTCGGCACCGCGGATGGTGGCGGTGACGCGCCAGGTGACGTCCTCGCCGATCAGCGCGTAGTTGGCGGAGGAGGAGCCGTCGGGCTCGGAGGTGGACTGACGGGTCTTGGCGAGGGTGACGCCGAGGACGCGCTGGGCGCGCTGGTCGAGCGAGTAGTTGTGGTTGATGGTGGTGCCGTTCTGGCTGCGGGCCTCGCCCTTGGCTTCGAGGAGGAGGGAGAGGGGGCCGCTGGAACTGGTCGCGTTGTAGTTGGCGGCGACGGTGATGACGGCCGAGGCGTCCTTGGCGAGGGTGCCAACCTGGGCGGAGGTGAAGGTGTAAATGTTGCCCGATTTGGTGGCCGTGCCGCCGGTGCCGCCAACGCCGGGGGTGGTGAGGGTGACGGTGACACTCGACCAGCCGGTGCCGGCGGTGAGCTTGAGGTTGATGAAATCGGCGATGGAGGCGGCGTCACCGACGTTGGTGACGGTGAAGGTAAAGTTGGTGGTGCCGGTGGCGGTGAGGAGGGTGTTGCCCGAGTTGGGGCCGACGGCGGTGATGTCGAGGTTGGGGCTCTTCAGGTCGAGTTCGGTGTCGTTGACAGGACTGGTGGCGGTGTTGCAGGCGTTTCTGTAGGTGAGGGTGAGGCGGTTGGTGGCGGTGCGGGGAAGCGAGGGGTCGCGGGCAGTGCCGTTTTCCGTGGTGGCAAGGTCAGGGAAGCTGCTGGCGAAGGTGGTGTCGGCGACGGTGGGGCGGACGTAATAAGTGAGGGTCACACGGTCCATGTAGCGGACGATGTGGTTGAAGCCGTTGAAGCCGACGGTGGTGCCGCCGGTGAAGGTGAAGGTGGGCTTGGCGGTGTTGGTGTTGTTGACCGTGACGCCGGTGATGGGCTCGGTGGGGCTGCCGTTGTTGGGGCTGCCCGACATGCGGGTGTGGGTGAAGGTGGGGGCGACCGTGGTGTCGAACACCATGTCGGGGTTGTCCGCGCCGCCTGAGAGACGGAAGTGGTCTTCGAGCACGAGGGCGTAGGCGTTGCCGCCGAGGTTCTCGATGGTGACGGTGACTTTGGCGCGACCTCCGTTGAGGTATTCGATGCTCTGGGAGAGCGTGGCGCTCCCGCTACCGATGGTGGGCTGGAGGACGAGGCTGGCGGTGTCAGAGGGGGTGCCGGGGGCGGAGATGGTGTTGCGCTGGCCGGCGGCGGGAGCGGAGCAGCCCCAAGTGACATCGACGAGGGGGGAGAGGGTGCCGGAGGCGCAAGTGTTGCCGATGGTCTCGGTGATGAGGTAGGTGGCGGTGGCTCCGGCGGCGATGGTGGTGGCGCTGGAGATGACGAAGGGGGTATTGGCGCTTAGCGTCTGGGTGCCGGTGATGCCGGGGCCGCTGATGGTGGCGGTGTTGCCCGTGCCGGTGCCGGTGAGCTGGTCGGTGATGCGGAGATACATGGCAGGGATGTTGCCGGTGTTCTGGACGGTGACCTGCCACTCGATGACGTCGCCGCGACCGCCGTAAACGGTCTCGGTATAGTTGGTGTTGGGCTGGTTGGCGGTCTTGTTGCGGCCGGTCTTGTTGACGACGATGACGGGGCGCTGGACGGGGATGCTAAAGGTGTCGCCGGGAGATCCGTCGGCGGGGAAGGCGATGGTGTCGCCGCAGACGCGGGTGCCGCTGGCGGAAACGTTGAGGCCGGGGGTGGCGCTGGTGCTGAAGACGGAGGAGTTGGTCTGGATGGGAATTTCAAGCCGGATGGTGTCGCCGGGCTGGAGCTTGGAGAGGGCGGAGATTTGGGTGGAAGTCCAGGTGTAGGGGGAGCCGGAGGCACCGGTGCCAGTGGGAGCAGAGGCGGCGTTCAGGAGGGTACCGCCGTTGACGCTGTATTTGACAGTGCCGTTGATGGTGATGCCAGTGGTGGAGGGGGAGGTAACCTCTTTGATGACGGCGTTATTGATCTGGGTGGGGCCGGTGTTGCGGAGGATGACGACGATGGTGCCGGAGTCGCAGAGCTTGGCGACCGAGCCGCTGGTGTCGTGGAGAATCTGCATTTTGCCGGAGGGAAAGACGTAGGCGGGGGAGGAAATGATGACGGTCTGCTGCTGGATGGCGTCACAACCCCAGAAGGCCTGGATGGTGGTGGCGCCGATGTTCGCACCACAGCCGGTGCCAGTGCCGACCTTGGCGACGATGGTGCGGGTCAGGGTCGCGCCAGAGGCGATGGTGCCAAGGTTCCATGTGAGGACCTGACGCCCGCTGCCATCCGTGGTCAGGACGTAGCCGGTGGTGGTGCCGGTATCGACCGTGATGCCGGTGGGCAGGGTGGTGACAACTTGCGAGCCGTAGGCGGCGCCGGCGTCGGTGTTGGTGGCGTTGATGACGTAAGTGACGGTATCGCCGACGACGCTGAGAGTTTCGGGGGTGACGCGGAGGGCGAGGGTGGCCTTGCGGATGGCGGAGGGGGTGTAGGTGGTGGTGGAGTTGTAGGCGCGGTTGGTGGTGGGCGTGTCAACGACGGTGTCCCACGAGTCGTAATTGACGCGGGCGGTGAGGGAGCGGGGGGTGGTGTCGCCGTTGGCGTAGGCCTTGCGGCGGACACGGACGGTGATGGTGCCGTTGCCAGTGAGGGCATCGCCGGTGTATTGGAAGGTGGGGTTGGTGCCGCCATTGGCGGTGTAGGTGATATTGCCGGAGGAGAAAACACCGCCGTAGGTGGGAGTGTAGCCGGTGTCGTAAACGTAGTCGGTGCCGCTGTTGAGGAGGGTGACGAGGATGTCGCGGGCCTGTTTGGCGTTGGCGTTGGAGACGGTGAGGGTGAGGAGTTCGTCTTTACAGACTTCGAGGGTGGCGGGGAGAGAGAGGGCGATCTGGGCCTGGGCGCGGGCGAGGGTGTAGAAAACGCCTTGGGTAAAGGTGGATTGGGTGGGGGTATTGCAACCGCCCGGGCTACCGGTGCCTGCGCCAGCGAGGTTGAGGGTGGTAGTCTGGGTGACGGCGAGGGTGTAGGGGGCCGAGGAAACGGCGGCGTCGGTGGCGGTGACGTAGTAGCGGAACTCGACCGATTTGTTGGCGACGGCATCGCCGCCGGTCACGCTGTTGAGGAAGCCGAGATTGATGCTGAAGCCGGGGCTTGAGAGGGAGAGCGAAGCGTAGGGAACCCAAAGCCAAGAACTCCAAGAGCCCGCGCCGGTGCGCCAGCGATACTCGACACCGGACTGGCTGCCGCTGCGCCGGGTCAGGCTCATCTGGGTGTTCGGGATCTCGCCGAAACGGTCGCGGTAGGTGGAGCCGGTCCAGGTGCCGGGGTAGGTGGAGCCAAAGGTGTAGCCAGCCTCAAGGGGGATGAACTCGCCCTCGCCAGCGTCGCGGGTGCCGAGGGTGCCAAGGGTGCTGGAGTCGGCGTTTCCGGTCTCATAGAGACCACCGGTGGGCGAGCCGGTGACGTTGAAGAACTGGGAGGCGACGAGACCGGGGTTGTTGGAGATCAGGAAACTGGCGCTGGCGGTGGCGTTGAGCGTACAGCTCCTGTTGGTGGTCAGGTTGTTGGTGCTGGCGGTGTTGATCGGCTGGGTGCCAGCGTTGCAGGGATCGTTGGCGACGGCAAAGTTAATGGTCAGCGTGTGGCTGGTACCGTTGGTGCTAAACCTGGCCCTGGGAACGGTCCAAGTGACGGTCTGACCGGACCTGTTGACGGTGATGCCCGTGCCGGAGGAAAAGGTGTGACTGAGGTATTCGACCGCGGCGGGGAGGACATCGGTGACGATGATATTAGTGGGCGAGCTGATATTACTGACGTTGTTCGCGGAAAGGGTGAGGGTGTAGGAGCCCTGCTCGCCGATGGCGAGACGGTCGGAGCTGACGGTCTTGGTCAAGGTGAGGGAGGGGGCGTCGGTGGGAGGGAGGACGTTCTGGGTCTGGATGGGGATGAAGTAGGGGTCACCGCAGGCGTTGGTGTAGGAGGGGGAATAGGTGATGGTGCCGTTGCCGTAGGTGGTGCAGGGGTTGGTGATGGAGAGGGTATAGGAGAGGGTGGCGGAGCCGCCGTTGGGGATGGTGCCGCTGTTGGCAGTATAGGTGAAGACGCCGTTGGAATAGGTCCAGCCGGCGGCGACGTTGCCAACGGTGAGGCCGGCGGGGATGGCGGCGTTGAGCTTGAAGGACTGGGCGGCGCCGAGGCCGGTGTTGTTGATAGGGAAGGAAACCGCGACGGCGTTGTTGTAGCTGAGGGTGACGGCAGAGGGGGAATAGACGACGAGGGGCTGCTGAAAATTGAGTTGGACGGCAGCGGTGGCCTCCGTGGTGGCGGTGCCGGTGGCGTAGTGTCGGCTGACGACCGTGTTGGTGATGTCGCCGCATTTGTTGACCTTGGCGGTGGCGGTGGCGGTGAAGGTGGCTCCGGGGGCCAGGTAGGGGATGGTGAGGACGGGGGAGGAACCGGTGACGCCGGGGGTGGAACTGGTGAGGGTTTGGAGGACGAGGTTGCCGTTGGCGCCGGTGATGGCGGATTCGTCGATGGTGACGTCGAAGAGGCCGCCAAGGCCGGTGTTGGTGACGGTAATGTTGAAGGTCGCCGTTTCGCCCACGGCCTTCTCTTGCTGGGGGGGGGTGACGGTGATGGTGCTGTCGCCCGCGCGCAGGGTGATGTTGAGGCTGGAGGTCGTTGGGCTGGTGATGCGGGAGCCGTTATCGGTGGCGGAGTAGCTGCTGCCGTGGGTGATGGCGGGCGTGCCGGGGGTGGCGGTGGACCCGGCGAGGATTTTGTAGGTGAGGACAACCTTGGCTCCGACGGGAAGATCGTAGGAGCCGCCGCTCTGCGTGAGGTTGACGGTGAGGTTGGGGGCGGTGCCGGAGAAGGAGGCGGTGACGGCGGGCGAAGGTGTCGGGGTAATCACGACCGCGGGCGTGCCGACCGTGGTCACGTTGGCCGGAAGGGTGACGGAGGGGCGGAAGTCGAAAGCGGTGGCGTCGCCGGTGTTGGTGTAGGTGACGGTAATGGTGTCGCCGTTGGTCGAGCCGGAGTTGGAGCCGTTCCAAACTTTGCCGAGATCCATGTAGGTGCGGGAGCCGTCGGCGGCGGTGAAGGATTGGGCGCTGTTGGAAATGGCGGCGGCGGCGCGGGCCTGCGGCGTGGCGAAGAAGAAGAGGAGGAGGAAGAGAAGAAAGCCAGAGGCCAGAAAAGGGAAGAGGCGGGCGGGACGCCCGCGCCACGTGGCAGACTTTCGGTTTGCTGGAGGGGTCATCGCGCGTCCTCCGTTTTTTTGAAGCTGGCCCATTTGAAGAGGTTTTCGTCGAACTTGATGCGCAGGCTCAGGAAGAGGCCCTGCGAGGTGCTGGCAGTGTCGAAATCGCGGTCGGTGAAGCCGACAATGTTGTAGCCGAGCCCGATGCGTACGTTTTTTGTGAATACACGGCCAATCTCGGGGCCGACGGCATACTGGGCGTTGCCGAAGGATTCGGAGAAGGTGACGGCGAGGTTGAGGCCAATGTCCCACTTTTCGGTGATCTCCCAGATGGCGCGTCCGGCGAGGAGGTGGGCGAAGTAGTCGGCGTCGCCACCGTAGCCGTCGCGCTCGATGACAAACTTGCCGGCGTAGTGGCCGGAAAATATCCAGCGCTGCGAGGGCTGGTAGTTGACGCTGGTGGCAAGGGTGTGGACCTGTCTGCGCATGGTTTCGTCGCCAAGGGAGGCGGAGCCTCGTTCGTATTTGTACTCGTAGCGGAAAAGGGCGTTCCATTCGTCCTTCTCCGTCTGGCGCCAGGCAAGGCCGGCGAGGAGGCGGCCTTGCCAGAGGTCGGTCGAGTCGGCGGTGTCGTAAAGCTGGGTGTTGAGAATGGAGCGTCCCAGAAAGGTCCACTGCTCGTTGAGTTTCCGGGCGTAGCCGAAGGTGTTCAAATAGTTGTCACCGGAATCGGCCCAGCGGCCTTCGATGCGGCCGGTGGCCTTCCAGTCGGCGGGACGGGTGTATTCGAAGGCGGCGGTGGCGGCGGTGGATTCGTTGGTGCTGTCGCCGTCGAAGGGGGTGACGCGCTCGAAGGTGGTGTTGAGGCGGAGTCCGTCAGCGACGTTCCAGAGATTGCGCAGGCCGGTGGAAGCCTCGGCCTGGCCGCCGTCAACGGCATCGGCCACGCGGTATTCGTTATAAAATGACGCGTCTTTCAAATACTCGGTCTCGACGCCGATGAGGGTACGGTTGTTTTGCTGGCTGGTGTTGAGCTCGAAATCGCTGCCGAGCGACGAGATGAATTCCTGGCGGGCATAGAGGCGGGTCTTGGTGCTGACCTGATAGGCACCGCCGGCGGCGACGAGGCGCTGGTCGGCCTCGACGACGTCCTGCTCGTACTCGGCGAAGACGCTGGCCTGCGGAACCCGGGGCACGGGCGTATCGACGCGGGCACGCACGCTGCGCACGGTGATGGGAGTGTCGGCGGCATTGGGGCCGGGGTTGGCGGGTGTGGTGGTTTCCTCGCTGTAACGGGCTCCGGTGGTGAGGCGCACCTGATTTTCAAAGGTGTAGGCGATGTCGGCGCGCACGCCCTTGAGGTTGCCGGAGCCAGCGACGTCCTCGGTGTAAATGCCCTCGCCGATCAACTGGGTGCGGGGAGCGAGCTGGCGGGTGATCTTGGCCCCGCCTTCGACGCGACCGGCGTTGAGGGAGGCGGAGGGATTGTTGAAGGTTTCCTCGGTCTTGCCGAAGAAGACGCGAGCCTCGGTCCCGGCGGACTGGTGGCGCAGATCGACGCGGCCGGCGTAGCCGACGGAGCGCGAGAGATCAGAGGGTGTAAGGAGGGAATCACTACGCGCGCCCTCGACCATGAGGTAGGTGCCGGCGGCGAGGCGGAGGGTGGCATTGGCGCTTTGCAGGTCGTAGGGAGCGGCGGGGTTTTCGTCGCGGGCAAAGGAGCCGCCAACCTCGAAGCGTTCAAAGAGTTTGATCTGCGCGTCGCCGCCATAGACCCAGAACTTGGGGCCGCCGGCATCGACTTCATAGGTGATGCGAATGGACTGGGGATTGAAATTAGAATCGACGGAGGCAACGGGGCGGCGCAGGAGGAGGCGTCCGCTGAAGGGCTCGAAATCGTAGTCCACGTTGCGGGTGAGCACGGTGGTCTTGAGTATGACGGAGCTTTGGTTGCGGTCGCGCACGAGAACTTCGACAGTCTCGCTGCCACGGACGCCGTCGCCGGAGGAGAAGTTGAAGGGACCGGAGGTGCCGTTGGCGGGGAGTTCGCCGATGACTTGCGTGGTGCTGTCGTCGCTGGCCCAGAGGCCGCCCTTGAAGCGCGAGGTTTCGTGCTGCACGCGAACACCGTTGAGGCTGCGGTTGTAGTCGCCGAGTTCGCGGGCCTCGGATTCGGAGCGGGTGTTGTAGTCGCCGAGGAGGAGCCAGGAGCGGTTTTTGTCGATGCGCACGTAGAGTTTGCCGGTGGACTGGGCGTCGTAGCCTTTGACAGAGGAGTCGCCGTAAACGGGGTAGTAGGCGTCGGGGTCGATGTCGCGGAAGAGTTCCACGTCGTCCTTTTTCTTGTCGGAATCGTAGGCGATGGTGAGGAGGGCGTCGCCTTTGATCTTTCCCTTGAGATAAAAGGCGGCGCGACCGGAGGCTGTACCGTCGGAACCGATACCGGCGTTGTTGCGCAGTTCGGATTCGAAGGCGTCGGCGGGGGAGACGGGGATGAGGGCGTCGGAACTGAGTTTGTTGAGGGCGAAACGGCCTTCGATGATGCCGGCGGCAATCATGGGGCGGAGTTCGGGGAGGAAAGCGATGCGCCCGGCGGCCTTCATCGTGCCGCTGGAGATGGCGATGCGGGCTTCGCCGGGCTCGATCGGCGGGATGAGGCGGTAAACGCCGCGGCCTCCGGTGAACACGACCTGGACACCGGGTTCGTCGGGGTTGACGTCGGCGGCGTCCCAGCGTCCGAGGGTGGTTTCGAGCGTGAGGGGCATGCTGGCGGTGACGGGAACTCCGGAGGCATCGACAGCGGTGACGGTGACTTCGAGCGGGGTGCGTCCGTCGGCAACGGGAGCGGGCGTGGAATAGGCGAGCTGGAAGCGGGCGAGTTCGCCGGGGGCTGTAATGGTAATTTCGGTACGGGCGCGTTCGTTGCCGAAGAGGTCGCTCTGGATGAGGGTGAGTGTGTTGGGGCCGGGCTGGAGCGGGAGGGCTATGTATTCGACAGCCTGGATCGGGGGGAGGCCGGGGGTGGTTTGCTGGACGGTTTTGCCGATGCGGGACTCGGGGGCGGGCTGGCTGTTGACGAGGAGCGAGAGGCGGGCTTCGAGGGCGCCCTTGACCCGGAGGGTGGCCTGGGTGGCGGGGAGGGTGTCGCCGTCGCGCAGGTCGATGAAGCCGGGGGCGTCGTCGGCGAGGGTGGCGGTGAGTTTTTCCAGATCGACGATGGGCACGGGGGCGACGGGACCGGGGGGCAGGCTGGAGTTGGCCGGAGTGAGGGTTCCTTCGGGGAGCACGGGAGCGAAGGAGAGGGGCGAGCCGGAGGCGTTGCCGCGGATGAAGCCGGCAGCGGACTGGCCCTTGGGGTCGCTGACGAGCGTGGGAGTGCCGTCGGCGTTGAAGTTGCGATCAAGCACGGTGGCGATTTCGGGTTGCCAGGTGTCGATCTGTTTGCGGCGCGCCTCGATGGCGGCAAGGAGTCCGGGCGTGGGGTCCACAAGCATGAAGTTGGCTTTGTGAAGTTCGTAATTTTTGAGATCGACGAATCGGGAGCCGGGGTCGCCGGCGAAGCGCGGGCTCTTGCCGCCGAGTTTTGCGCCGGGGGGGAGGGTGTGCGGGTCGAGCTTGAGGACGTGGGTGATGGGGCGCTGGCCGTAGATGCTGTACTGGCCTTCGCCATCGGTGATGGCGAAGGTGCCGTCTTCGAGGAGGAGGCGCACGCCGGGGACGCCGGGCTCGCCGGGGTCCTGGATGTCGTTGGCATTGGTATCCACGAATACGGTACCGATGATGACGGCCTTGGGGTCGAAGATGCCGGCGTCGACCTTGACTCGGTGGGTGTCGGTGTTGCTGGAGAGGACAGGCGGGCCGTAGCTGGTGGCCTGCGCGGTGTTGATGCCGTTGCCTTTCTCCGCGCCGGGAGTGAGGCGCACGCGGTAGGTGACGATGACGGAGTCGCCGTCGTCAAGGGTGCCGACAGGGAAGCGGAGGCGGGGTCCGACGCCGCCCGCGGGATCGGCGGTGGTGACGGCGCCGGTACTCTTGCGGACGAGGCGGGTGGTGCCGCGTTCGTAGCGGAAACCGGGGGGCAGGGTGTCGTCGATGAAGGTGTAGGGGAAGGGTGCGCCGGAGTCGTTGGCGAGTTTCAGTTCGTAGATGACGGAGTCGCCAATCTCGGCGGTGTCGCGCGAGCCTTTCTTTTCGAAGACGAAGTTGTCGGCGATGGTGGTGTCGAGCGGGATGTCGAGTTGCACTGCGCCGGTGGTGAGGTCGATGGGGAAGGCGTTGCCGTAGGAACCGCCGGAAAGGGAGCCGAGGTGAATGAGGCGCCCAGCGGGCTGGCCACCGGGGGGGATGACGCTGGGAAAGATGTAGCCATCAGGCGGGGCGACGACGATGCGGTAAACGCCGGGGGGGACGGCAGGGAAATTGAACTCGCCAACGGCGGCGGTCGTCTGGCGGTTGCTGATGAGGTCACCTTCGAAATTGCGGACCTCGGTGGCGTCGGCAAAGACGCCGGGCGAAATCTCGCGTTGCAGGGTGACGATGGCACCGGAGACGGGCTCACCGGTGCGACTGTCGTACACGATGCCGAATGGGTCGATGAGGATGCGGCTGCTGATCTCGACGCCATGGCAATCCTGGATGCGGGCGGTGAGCAGGTCCTTGCGCACGGTTTGCAGGATACGGTCGCCGAGGACGGCGCTGGCGGATTGCTGCGTGGGCACGAGGTTGTAGGCGGGATCGTAAACGGAGAGCACGTTGGGGTGCGTGTTGACGATGTAGAAGCCGGTGTTGTGGCCGGTCTCGATGGCGGTGAAGGTCTCGCCGTCCTGAGTGTCGCGGGAGACGATGATGACGGTGACCATGCGGCGCACGGGGTCGGGCGGATAGGGCAGCGTGCCGCAGGAGCCGCCCTCAACACCGACGTAAAGATTGCCACCCGCGCGGGTGGCAATGACGTGGTTGGTGAAGGGGGGGGTGTAGTAGCCGATGGCGGGCTGACGCTCGGGGACTTTGAGGGTGGCGACGTTGGAGCTGAGGGAGATGGGTTCGGTGCCGGTCAGGGCCTGGATGATGGCGATGTTGTGAATGGCGCCGGAGGCGCTGGCATCGACGCGGACGCGGAAGGAGACGCTAAAGGAATCGCCGGGGTTGATGGGGGGGAAGGCAAAGGCCACGGCATCCACCCAGGCAAGTCCGCCGGAGGGAGGCGTGGTGGTGTAGGCGTCGGCGGCGGCGCCGATGGTGTGATAGAGCGGGGTGGCGGGGCCGGTCTGGACGAAGGAAACGAGGGAGAGATCGTCGGGCAGTGTGTCGCGGACGATCACGGCGGCAGTGGGTGCGCCGTCAATGGTGACGGGGACAGGCAAGAGGGCGATGGGATGGTTGTTCGTGCCGGTGAGAGTATAGACAACGGTGTCTCCGGCGACGGCGGTGGGAGCGCTGACGCTTTTGGAAAACTGGATGCCGCCGACGCCGACGAGGACAGTGTCGGTGTTGGTGACGGGGGGGGGGGGGGCGGGGGCGGCGAGCGCGGCCTGAAGCTGGAGGCGTGCCTGGCCGGTGAGGGCGGTGCCGGCGACGCGGCCGATGAGGAGCACGCGCAACTCGCCGCCGGCGGGCAGGGTGACGGTGTGTCCGGCCGGTGACGTAGTGGAAAATGGATACAGCGATTCTCCGGTATCGAATTCTCCATTACCGTTGATGTCGATGGCCAGGGCGGTCTGCTCCAAGTCGAAGCCGCCGCCGGGGAGGCGCGAGGGGGTGAGGGTGTAGGTGCCGGTGTCGTTGCCGGTGTTGGTAAGGATGTGGGGAAACACAAACCACGCGCCGGGCGTGGCGGCGGCGATGCGGTCGGCCTGCAAGTCGAGGCCGGGAACGCCGGTGACTACAGCCTGCACGGTGTTGGAGAGGAGGGTGCGAGACTGATAGGTCAGGGGGTCAACGTAAGTGAGCCCAGCCTGGCTTCGGATGATCGTGCCCGGCGCGGGTGGCGTGGCGCGGAGGACGACAGGCGCGAGGACGGCGAACGCGCATGCAACCGTCGGGACCAGCGCGAGAAGCGCGGCAGGAAGCGAGCGGAAGGTGCAGGCGAAAAGCCGGACAAAGCGGAGCATCACTGGAAGAGTGAAAGTGCCAAGCGCTGGGTGCTATGAGCGGAGAGGTTGAAAGAGATGGGCGCCGCCCGCCCACATGAATGACTCACTGCGGGCGGCGCCTCTTTGCAGGTCCGGCAACTCTGACTGGGTTGCCGGAGAAGTGTCGTTAGTCCGATTGGTTACTGGTTGATCTTCACCGCGAAGGTGATGGTGGCCTTCGCCGCGGGTTTGAGCGTGCCGATGTCCACGGTGATCACGCCGTCCGCCTGGGTGAAGGTGCCGGGCGCTGGTGAGGCTCCGGTGTTATCCGTGTAGGTGACGGTGCCATAAGGAGCAGATCCGTAGGTGGTGTCGAACGTGGTGTTGGCCGGGGCGGTGTCGTTGACGGTGATGCTGGTGGCATCGGCCGAACCGGTGTTGGTCACGGTGACTTGATACAGGATGCGCGTGCCGGGAGGCGCGGTGAGTTGCGCCGTGGTGAAGGGTAAGTCAGGCTCGCCGTCGGTGTTCGCATCGAGCGCCTGCTTTTTCTCCACCGACAAGTCACCGCGGGTGACGCTGGTGGTGTCGAAGTTGGAGATCGGCGCGACGATGGTGATGCCGTTAAGCGGGCCAGTGGCATTGGTGGTCACTGTCACCGTGAGGGTGGTGGCGTTGCTGGCGTTGTCGGGCGCGCCGAGCGGGGCGAAGACCTTCACGAAGAGGCGGATTTGCTGGCCGGACGCGAGGCCGCCGGAGAGTCCGCTGATGCCGTTGAGGGCCGTGGTGACGACCGGGTCAGCAGAGTCGAGGATGCCGTCGCCGTTGGCATCGTAGTAGAGCACGGAGGTGAAGCCGATGGCAGACAGGGAGTCATGGAGGGCATCGAAACCGATCGTACTGCCGGTGGTGTTGCCTTCGGTGACGTTGCTGTTGTTCTTCAGGATGTGCTCGTAAACGACGGAGCCGCCGGGATAGGTCTGGCCGACCTGGTCGGTCTGGAGCGAGAGGCCGCGGATGACGTTGACGGTGACTTGGTCGTGGATGGTATCGACCGCCGCAGCGTTGATGGGCGAGGCGACCTTGAAGAAGATCGACTCGTCACCGGCCTTGTATCCGGCGGGCACGGACACGACGGCGTAGATCACCTTGGAGCCGCCGGCAGGAATGGAACCGGTGTTGGACACGACCGGGCCAGTGGCGCTGCCTTCATGGAAGACGACCGTCCAGCCAGCGGGAAGCGCCCCGATGGAGGAGGGGGTGCCGCCACCGGAAGACAGATTGAAGCTGTCGGCAAAGGGACCGGTGTTGTTCACATAAAGAGTGAACGTGGTGCTGGAACCAGGATTGGTGGCGTTGGTCACGATGGCGGACGATTCGGGGCCAATACCCTTGCCATCCTCCGTGTCGGCACCTCCGGCGATCGTCTTGTTGTTGGTCAGATCCACGCTGGCGCCGACGATGGCGGCGAGGGTGTCGTCGCCATTGGAGGTTTTGGTGGGATCGACGGTCGAGGTGGCCGTCTTGGTAACCTTGAAGCCAGAGCCACCGTTGTTGCCGGAGGCGTTGGTGGGAAGGATGGCCTTGAGGACAACGGTGTATTTACCGCCGGGTGCGAGAGGGCCGGTGTCGGGCGTGCTGTTGCCGTTGGAGTCTCCGAGCGGCGTTTGTCCGTCGTTCTGGTAGAGCTGGAAGGTGGTGCCGGAGGGGAAGTTGCTGTTGCCAACGGTGATGTCGAAGGTGTCGATGCCGGAGCCGGTGTTTTCCACGACGTTGTGCCAGACGACGGTGGAGCCGGCGGGCGCGCCGGTGGACGGGATTTCGCTGGCCGCGTCGCCGGGCGTGCCGGGCTTGGTGTTGTCCTGCGGCGTGGTGTCACCTGTCAGCGTGGAGCTCACGTCCTGAAGGATGGTGAAGGGCACGGTGTTGGTGTTGTAGGGCGTGCCGGAGGGAGCGCTTCCATTCTCGGTGAAGTCGTAGGTGGCCGTGTTGGGCGCGGGGGCGGGAAGGACGATGGGAGGGATGTTGGTCGTGAAATACGTCCGGGCGTTGACCGTCACATCAAAGGTGATGAAACCAGACTGGCCGGGGGCGACCTTCTGGATCACAGCCTCAAGAGTATTGGTACCGGCTCCGTTCTCATAGCGATAAGCGATCTGGTTGGGATCGGTGCCCTGATAGGTGGTGCCCTCATCTGTGTCGCTCAGAGCAGTTGCCCCGAGCACGGACCAGCGGGCGCTGCCAGCGACGTAGGTGAGGCCGGCGGGGATCACGTCCTTGAGGGTGACCTTGGTGGCGGTGGCGTTGCCGGTGTTGGTGTAGGTAATGGTATATTTGATACCAGTGGCCGCGGGCAGGCCGGAGGGGGTGTTGATGGCCTTGGTGACGTTGAGCACCGCGCCGCTGACGACGGTGACGGTGTCGGTGTTGGTGATGGCCCCGAGGGTCGATCCCGCGAGAGTGGTCGCCGCCGTGATGCTGACTATGCCCGTATTACCGGCGGTGGCTGTCGGCGGCACGATGCCGACGAGGACAACATGAAACTCCGCGCCAGGCGCGAGCGGTCCGGTGGTGGTGATGGGCGTGTAGTTGTCGGGCAGACCGTCCTGATTGCTGTCCGGATAGATGAAGAAGGACGTCAGATTGAAGTCATCCGTGCTCGTATTCTGCGCCGGCGTGAGCGTGAAGGTGTCGATGCCGTTACCCGTATTGGTGAGGGTGTGCGGGAAATACACCTGGCTGCCGGGCGTCGCGACTTTTTGCTGGAGGTCGGTGACGAGCGTGAAGCCTGCGACTTGCGTGACGGTGGTGATGACGGTGTTGGAGAACACCTCGCGGACGACTGCGGAGGCGTCCGTGTAGGTGGCTTTGGCCTGGTTGCCGATGGGCGTGTTGGCGAGCGGTGCAGCCGCGTAGGCGATCAACGCCAACCCGGCGATTGTCAGCCCGGCGAGGACCGTGCGCAGCCAATTGCCGCGCCGGCCCCGGGAGGGCGGATGGGATGTGGTAGTGTTCATTGTGTGATGTTTCCTGAGTTTCCGAGTGGGGAAATTGTTAGTTGCTGGTTGTTGGTTGCTGGTTGCCGGCGGAAGACGAGGGCAGGGCGAAGGGCAGCGTGCGGTTGACGGTGGCGCGCACGATGATGGTCACGGAGGCGGCGGGCTTGAGTTCTGGGATGCTCCAACGCAGTGCGCGCACCTGCTCCAGAGCCACGGGCTGGCCGGCGGCGTCGCGCAGCGGCAGGGGCGAAAATGTCGCGCCATCGAGACTCGCGGATACAGGTGCCAGGGGTGTCTTCGCGGCGGCAAGCCAGGTCAGGCCCTCGGGGATGGGAATCTCGGGCGCGACGTTGGTAAGCGTGCGGTCCGTGGTGTTCGCGTAGGTGGCGCGATACTCGATGATGTCGCCCGGCGCGGCGGCCTCGGCGGCAACGAACCCCTCGCGTCCATCGGCCTGGGCAACGACCTTGACGGCCTCAAGCGAGGCGGTAAGTGCATCGGCGGCAATGGCGTAGGAGACAGCGGACGCCAGCGAGGCGGCCGCGAGCAGCAAGACAAGCAATGTCTTTTTCATGTGTGTGGTAGTGATGGCTGACAGACTGAGTGCGGTGAAACCGACACGAACCGACGCCCCGAAAACCACTGCGGCAGGACACCGTGAAAAACGTCACGAAGACCTGTGCGCCGGCACGGAAATGCGATTCGCTCAAGAAAGGTCTGACGTATTTCTTTGACGCATAACAGTGCCACGTCTGGGTAAATTTACCTATATTAAGAATGGGTAAAGATACCTTAATTATGACAAACATCCCCTAATTCCGCTCCACGACCAAGACCATATCCCACAAGGGAGATCCTAAAAATTCATTTTTGCACAGAAGATAACCAAGAGAACGAAGAGAAAGACAGGAAACACAATGTGTTTTAATTTATTTATCTTCAATAGGTTGTTAAAAACAAAAGTTCCATCTCAATTGGTTGTCTTCGTTGTCTTCGTTACCTTCTGTGCAATTTTTAGAACCTCCCACAAGATATGGAGACTTCACCTGAACAATCGCCGAAACCTGAAATCTGGAATGCTGCATATGAAACCCGCCAAACATCCGGTCACACACCGCCGCCGACATTCTGATGATTGGCAAACTGCCGCCACCGCCCGGCACGGCTTTCAGCTTTTGGACGTTTCAGCCTTCCCCTCATGACCCCCAACGTCCCGGTACGCACCGCGCTGATTGTTGATGACTTCAGGTTTAACCGAATGCTCCTGCGCAGCACCCTCGTGCGCCTTGGCTACGCCGTGGCGGAGGCCGTCGATGCCCAGGAAGCGTTTGTCTGTTTGGAACGGCAGCGTTTCCACGTCGTTTTTCTCGACTGGCTCTTGCCCGGCACCCGGGGTGACACCGTAGCCCGTCACATCAGGGAAAAATACCCGGACCTGCTCATCATTGCCATCACCGCCGACACGAGCGAAGAGATGCGCGCCGAGTGTTTTTCCGCAGGCGTGGACGGCTTTCTGGCCAAAGCGTTCGACACCACCAGCGTCCAAGCCATGCTCGCCACCGCTCCGGGCAACCGGGAAAACGGTCGAACCTCCTCCCGCCCCCCCTTCGCCCAAGCACCGGCGGCGGCACAGACCACGGCAAGTAAAGAGCCGCGAAACACCGCCGCTCCCGCCACACCACCCAAGGCCCAGCAGCAGCCCCCCCCCCCCTACCCTGCCCCGCTTCCCGCGGCTGGCATCCGCGCCGTGCTCGCCAATCACTCCAGCCAGTTTCCCGGCGGACTCACCGAGGCGCTCCAACATTGCCGGGCGCAGTTTGACGCCGAATGGCAACGCCTCGTCCAGTCCCTTGAAACCGGCCAGCAGGACCGCGCCATCCTCGCGGCGCACAATCTCGGCTCGCTCGCCGGCATCGTTGGCGCGCCCACCATTCACGACGCCGCCCATGCCTGCGAAAACGCCCTGCGCGGAGTCCCCGCCGGACCGACCGTGAAGGAATCCATGGCTCACCTCGCCACTGTGCTCGCCGCCATACAATCCGACCTCGCCGGGACCACGGAAAAAGCTAACGCCTGAAACGCCACGCTGCGTGGAAAAATCAATAGGGAGGTCCTAAAAATTCATTTTTGCACAGAAGGTAACCAAGAAAACGAAGATAAAGACAGGGAGCGTAATATGTTTTAATCTATTTGTTTTCAATAGGTTATTGAAAACAGAAGTTCCATCTCAATTGGTTGTCTTCGTTTTCTTCGTTACCTTTTGTGCAATTTTTAGAGGTTCCCAATACGCACAAAACGGCAGCCGGGCAGGCTGCCGTCACTCTGACAAAGCGACCGGGAGCGAACCGCTGCTCCCTCAGTCAGTATTTTTTCACCGCACCGTCACGGGGATGACCACCTCGCCGGCCCCATAGCCCTTGAGGAACAGACTGCCGGTGCCCGGCGAGCCACCTTGGACAGTGACCGTGGCGCTGGTGCTGCCGCCAGGGACATTGACCTCCGGCATGACGACGCTCTGCGGGATGTCGGTCGTGACGTCGAGGAACAGCCCGCCCGCCGGAGCCGGCGTCGGCAGCGTGAAGGTGAGGGACTGGCTGTGGCCCGTGGTCAGCGAAAGCGCCGACGGAGTCACCTGCACGGAACCCGGATCAACACGGAAAGTGCCAACCGGCGACGTGCCGCTGGAGCCGGTGACCGACACCGCATAATTGCGACCGGCGGCCACCGCGGGCACGTAGAAGGCAAGCGCGTTGGCCGAATCGTAGGCGGTGCGAACAGGTTCGCCGTCAAACGCCACCGAATCCTGCGGCGTGAAGCCGCGCCCCACGATCGTGACGCGCGCGCCGACGGGACCGCGGTTGGTCTCCAGCGAAAGCACGTAACGACCCACGATGCGGGAACGGATCACATCCGTATAAGCCTCCTTGGCGAAGGCGGTGCCACCAGCGTTTTGTACCTTATAATTGGCAACGTAGTAGTAGGCGATCTCGTCGCGCCCGGACGGGAGCTGGTAGTCGAACTCGTAGATATTCTGGCCCAGTTCGCTCGGCTTCATTTGGAAATTCTGCCCGTCCAGGACGATGCGCACGACAAGGCTCCCGGGGACGACGCTGACGCCCTTCAGGTCGATGCGCGTCGAGAAAGTAAAGATGCGCGAAGGATTGTCAGGAATCGCTTCGGGCGTGAGGTTGGTGATTTGCAGATTGCAGCCCGCGAGGAGCAGGCACGCAGCCACGGTGGCGAGAATAGCGGTGAGTCGTTTCATGTTAAGATGAGTGAGCTTGGAAGGTTGCCATTTTCACGGAAAAACCAAGTTGACGGAACGCAACAGAAAGCCCCCCCCTTGGCAATGAGCGAAATGCGAACAGAAGAAGCGAAAATACAAAACGGCGGATCACTTGGACTCTACATTCACGTGCCGTTTTGTGCGCGCACCTGTGATTTCTGCGCCTTTTACCAAGAATCCCCCACCGCTCAAAGCATCCGCGACTACCTGCAAACCCTGCCCCGCGAAGCCGCGCTGGTGGAGTGGGATCAACCGATTTCGACGATTTTTTTCGGAGGCGGCACCCCCGGCCTGCTCTCCCCCCGCGACCTCGACACCCTGTGCGGCATCGTCCACGACATCTGCGAACGCGCGGCACACGCAGCCTCCCCCCCCCCCCCCGCCGCCACGCCCACCTCGCCCGCCGAGTGGTCCGTGGAGATGGCGCCCGGCTCCGTCACGACAGAACGGCTGGCGGTGCTGCGCGACGCCGGCGTCACGCGCATCTCGATGGGCGCGCAGTCATTTCAACCCGCGCTGCTCGACGCGCTGGGCCGCCAGCACACGCGCGAACAAGTCTTTCGCGCCTACGACCGCGTGCGCGCGGCGGGCTTTGCCAGCGTCAACATCGACATGATGTTTGCCCTCCCCGGCCAGGACGAAACCGCCTGGATCGCCGACCTGGAGCAAGCCATCGCCCTCGCCCCCGACCACCTCTCGACCTACTGCCTGACCTTCGAGGAGGACACCAAGCTCTGGGTCAAACTCTCCCAAAGCAAAGTGAAGCTCGACCCCGAACACGAAGCGCGACTCTACGAGACCACCTGGGCGCGACTGGCGCAGGCCGGCTACGCCCAATACGAAATCTCCAACTTCGCCCGGCCCGGCCACGCCTGTCTCCACAATCTGAATACCTGGCGCATGCACACCTGGGCCGGCCTCGGCCCCGCCGCCGCCTCGCAACACGCCGGCTGGCGCGGCGCGAACATCGCCGACCTCACGCAATGGCGGGCGCACGTGGACGCAGGCCGCCGGGCCACGGAAGACCGCACCCCGCTCACCCCCGCGCTCCTCATGGAAGATGCCGCGATCTTCGGCCTCCGCATGAACGAAGGCGTGGACCTCGACGCGCTCGCCGCCCGCTTTCCCGACGCCGAGGCCCGCCTGCCCCTTGCCCGCCTGCGCGCCGCCGCCGCGCGCCTCGTTGCCACCGGCCTCGCCGAACAGACGGACAACGGCAACAACGACGGCCACCACCACCTGCGCCTCACCCCGCGCGGACGCCTCCTTGCCGACGCCGTGGGCGCGGAACTCGTCGGTGCCCTGACCGAGGCAGCCGCATAACAGGACGGGGCAAAAACGAAAGAGTGCGGGGCAGATGAAGCGCGCATTGCTTTTCCTCAATCCCCTCTGCACAACTCCACCTCTATGACTAAAAAACGCCTCCCTGCCCTCCTCGGCCTCGCCCTCGCAGCCCTGACGGCAACCCTCCTCTTTTCCGGCTGCAACTCCTCAAGCAAGACCAAAAACTACCCGGTGATCGTCACCCGCTTCCTCATCGAAGCGCGCGCCAACGAAGCCGGCGCCCCCGTCACCCTGCCGCAAAGCGGGCTCACCTTCAACGTGCGCACCAGCCCCCAGTTCACCGAATACGACATCGTCAAGGTCACCCAAGCCAAGTCCGACCTCGGCCCCTTCCTCGTCTTTCAACTCACACCGCAAGCCGCCCGCGACCTCTATCGCTTTAGCGTCACCAACCAAGGACTGCGCCTGCTCCTCACCCTCAACGGCGACGCTGTCGGTGCACGCCTCATCGACGGAGCCTTCGCCGATGGCACCATCATGACCTACGTCGAAGTGGACGACGACGAACTCCCCGACCTCGTCAAAAACATCAACAAAACCTCCACCGATATTCAGGTG
>NZ_ABEA03000031.1 GCF_000171235.2 Geminisphaera colitermitum TAV2
CGCGACTCCGTGCTCCTGCGCATCCGCTTCCTCGAAAACCAACTCCCCCTCACTGCACCCCGCCTATCGCAACGCCGCCCTCTCCCTCGGGCGCATCTGGACCGCCACCCGCGACGGACGCGAAAGAGATTACAAAGCCGCCTGCGAAACCTTCATTCAGGACATGCTCCTTGCCCGCGATCTCGAAGACACCATCACCGCACTCCTTGAACGCCCGACCACCAACGCAACGAGCCACTGACGCCGCCCGCCCCTCCCGCCGTCCCAGCCGCGCCCGCCGCCCCCGGGGCTTCCACGAGGAATCTCGCGGCG
>NZ_ABEA03000030.1 GCF_000171235.2 Geminisphaera colitermitum TAV2
GCCGTTGAGGTGCCATCGCTTTATGTCACCGCGCCCGGACGCTTTGAAATCGTGGCACTCGACCCGCGCGCCGGCAACGCCGCCATCCAATGGGGCACGCTCGCTTGGGAAACCCTCCGCCGCCCGCTCGCGCTGCCCGAAGCCTATCCCGACGCCATCCGCGTGCGCCTGATTCCCGCCGCGCAATGGTCCGCCGCCCCCTCCGACCCCGACACAGCCCCCTCCCCTGACATCCAAACCACCGCCGAGGCCAACGGATTCGTCAGCGTGCGCATCCGCCTTCCGGATACCACTGCCGGCACTGGCGCGACGGGCAAGGAGGACGACGATCTCGACCTCGTCATCCGACGCGGACTCGTCCAAGGCCTCCTCCTCCGGCAAGCCATCGCCTGGCACGGAGCCGCTGTCCACGCCCGCCTCCCCCGCTGGCTCGAATACGCGGGCGCCCAACTCATGCTCGAACGCGCCATCCCCGCCATGTACGACGCCTGGCGCCAGCAAGCCACCGCCCTCCCCGCCGCCCCCCCGCTTGCCGCCCTGCTCCACTGGCGACCCGCCCCTACCAACGACGAAACCGCCCTCATCATCGCGTCCAGACCCCTCATGCTCTGGCTCGAAGCCGGAACCAGCACCGCCCAGCGGACACGCTGGCAGGAATTTCTACGCCGCATCCTCTCCGGTGCCGACCCGCTTTCGATCCTGAGACCCTCGACCGCTGACAGCGGCCCAACCACATCCCCCCCCCCCC
>NZ_ABEA03000029.1 GCF_000171235.2 Geminisphaera colitermitum TAV2
GCCTCCCCCGACACCCGCTCCGCCCCCGCCCGCGCCCCCGGCGGACGCCGCGCAATTGGGATTGGAATCGGAATCAAAACCCCTCCCCGGCTACGAAAACCTGCAAGGTACCGCCGACAACGCCCCCGGCACCACCAGCACCCCCGTTCCCGCCCACCCCGGCACCGACACCCGCCAAGCCGACGGCACCCCTACCTATCGCATTGACCGCGCCCACCCCATGCCCCGCCCGCGCCTGCCCGCGAGTGCGGTCGTCACGACCACCCGCGCCCGTCCCAGCCCCATCATGAAAAACGACATCGGCACCCAGAACATCGGAGCCGTTGCCTACGACGCCCACTGGAGCAGTTACGGCGAATACCTCCAACGCCTCATCGACACCGTGCAAGTCCAGTGGGAACGCCTCATCCTCAACAGTGCCGTCTATCCCCCCACCGGCACCCGCGTGCTCGTCAAATTTGTCCTCAACGCCAAAGGCGAAATCACCGAAATCCTCAAAGTCGAAAGCAACGGCTCCCGACCCTCCGAATACAACTGCGTCAACGCCATCCAAGCCCGCGCCCCCTACGGCGAATGGACCGAAGACATGATCTCCGTCCTCGGCCAGTCGCAAGAGATCACCTTCACCTTTCACTACCAATGAGAAGACAGAGGCCGAACGACAGAGGCCAGAAGCCAGAGACCAGAGGCCGGAGCCCGGAGGTCAGAAAACAAAAGCCGGAAGACGGAAAAAATTCCGCAACCGAAGTCCGCCCGCTGGCCGCTGGCCTCTGGCCTCTGGTCTCCGACATCCTCGGTCCCGGCGTGCAACTCCTCACGCACGACACCAACGGCCTCGCCGCCCTCAACAAACCCGCCGGCATCCTTGCCCATCCCAACACCCCCGGCGACGCCCCCCGCTCCCTCCTCCAAGCCCGCTACCACCCCGACGGCGAGTATTACGAATGGACAAAACAAAAAACAGAGGACGCCTCGCAACCGAAGTCTGGCCTCCTCCGGCCTCTGGCCTCTGGCCTCTCTGACAGCCGCGAAACCGCCCCCCCCCCCCATCGCCTCTGGCTGCTCAACCGCCTCGATTCCGGCACCTCGGGCGTCATTCTCGTCTGCGCCGACGAAACCCTTGCCCGCGAAATCCGCGCCCTGTTTCAGCGCAAACAAATCCACAAAATTTACCACGCCCTCGTCTTCGGACGCCCCTCGCAAGCCCGCCAAGTCTGGCGCGACCGCCTTGCCGTGCAGAAAAAAGGCGGCCACATCCGCACCGGCACCGGCGGCAACCTCCCTGCCGAGACGCACATGACCGTCCTGCGCCAGCAACGCGACGGCCCCCCCCCCCCTTGCCCTGCTGGAACTCACTCCCCGCACCGGACGCAGCCATCAACTCCGCGTGCAATGCGCGCAACGCCACCTCCCCATTGTCGGCGACGCCACCTATGGAAATTTCGCGGCCAACCGCGCATTTGGGAAACAACACGCCATCAAACGCCTCTGCCTGCATTCGCACGCCACGAGCTTCGACTACGAATGGCGGGGCCGCACCCACACCTTTCGCGCCACCGCCCCCACCCCGCCCGAATTCCACCGCCACCTCTTTACCTGAGCGGCGACCTTTGGAGGGCGGATCTCCCGACCCGCCGACGGTGCGAAGCACCACCCATCCGGAAGGCGCGGCTGCGCCGCGTCTGGCGAAAATTGGCACCAGGGCATTGTCGGTTTATTTTGTCTCACGCGGAGTCGCGGAGAACGCAGAGGGAGGGAAATGTAATATTTTTAATTTATTTATAATTAGCAACATGGGTTTTCTCTGCGTTCCCCGCGTCTCCGCGTGAGACAAAATAAACCGATGAACATCACTTTACCTGCGCCCGTTTTAACGCCCGCTCGAAAACCGCCAGCGTCTCTGCGCTCACATGGTGCTCAATGCCCTCGGCGTCGCGCTGCGCCGCCGCCTCTGGCACGCCCTGCAAACGCAGAAACTCCACCACAATCTCATGCCGCCTTCTGGACGCCGTGGCTGTCTCCCGGCCCAGATCGGTCAGGAAAATCGACCGGTAGGGCAACGATGTCACGTATCCCAGACGCTGCAACCGGGCCACGGTTCGGTTGACCGTCACATGCGTCACCCCAAATTTTTTGGCCAGATCGGTGACACGCGCCTCGCCCGTCTCAGCGATCAGTTCGGCGATGGCCTCCACGTAATCCTCCGCCGTCTCCCGCGCATGTGCCTCCCGCGTGCTCCGCAACCCGTCCGCCTGCGTGGGACGTCCCTTGCGCGACGATGACGCCCTGACGGACGCAGTCGATTTGCGGGCGGTGTTTTTCCGGGTCTCGCTGGCCGGGCGGGTTGATTTGGAGCTCATGCCGCGACTCCACGCAAAATCAGACGCGTTGTCCAAAACAAACATGTTGTAGCCCTTGCTCCACAAAGAACTCCGGAGCAAGCCCCGAAGTGCGGCCTGAAGCGAAGCAAAAGGCCAGCCGGAGCGGGCGCGTGTCCGGCGGCGGGGACGCAGCCGCTCCGACAAGCGATTGCGATCATTGCAGTCCGCGCCTGATTTCGGACTTTTCATTTTCCAAGCTCGCCCGGATGTCCGCCCGCAGCACCAGAGCGGCTGCCAGGACCACCACGAAATTACGCAGCACCACGTCCTCCAGTTGCAGCGGGCAAAACCGGCCGAAACAACCGGCGCGAATATCGAGTCCCTGCCACCACGCGGAGGCAACCGCCGCAGTATAAACCTCCAGCAAGGCCAGCGCCACCCCGCCCACAAGGACATGGATGCGCCGCACCCACCAAGTGACCGCCAGCGTTACCTCCAAGCAGGGGAACAGGACCGCCAGCATGGAAACCGAGCCGGGGGAAAGCATCCGGTAGTTTTCCAAGTCCCCGGCAAACGCAACCACATCGGCTAGCTTGGCCACACCCGACACCGCCAGCAGGCCGGTCAGCAACACACGCAGGCCCGGCAGCCAGACGTAACTGAAAATCGAATACAGGCGGGAGCCAGACGCGCTCATGGTCAGGTCGCCTTGCGCAGGGTCAGAAAAACGATTGTCCCGACCAGTGACGTGCTCGTGATCCGGATGGTTCCTCCAATCGCGCGCACCAGTTCGTTGCAAAGGTTGAGGCCAATGCCCACGCCCTTCTCCGCCTGGGTGCCGGGGGTGCTTTCCACGATGCCGTCCAGCAAACGCTCCAGACGAGCCGGGGGGATGCCCACGCCCGTGTCGCTGACACGAATTTCCACGCGCGCCTCCTCCCCCGGATCACGCGCGGGGACGAGTCCGGCCGCCACGCGAATCCGTCCACCGGCAGGAGTAAACTTGATCGAATTGACCAGAAGGTTGCGCAAAATCGTCTGCAAATGCGATGCTTCCGCCCGCACCACGAGCCCGGCGGGAACATCCTGCGTAAAGGTCAGTTTTTTCGTCCCTGCCGTCCACTCCAGCAACCGCCAGGTCTCCCCCACCGCGTCGCGCACGTCAGCCACCGCCTCGGGTCTTCCCGTGGACGCCAGCGCCGATCCGCTCCACGCGAGGAGGTTGTTGAGCAGTTCAACCTGCAACATGCAGGCGCGCGCGATCTCCGTGGAAATCTCCGCCAGTTCCGCGCTGGTGAACTCCGCCGACTCGTCGGCCAGCATCCGTGTGAGCGATTGCAATGAGCCGGCCGGACCGCGCAGATCGTGACCGATGATCGACAGGACGCGATTGCGCCCCACCACCATCGCGGAAAGCCGGTCGCCCACTTCGCGCAGTTCCCGCGTGCGCGCCTCCACTGCGCGCTCAAGGTTCGCGGCATGTTCGGCGTGCAGGAGCAGGCTCTGGCCGAGCAGCATCCGCTGGCGGCAGGCCGTGGCGAGCGTAAGCAACACAAGATGCAATCCGGTGCAGACCAGCAGAAGGAAACGCACTTCGTCGTCGCCACCATCCGTCTTCCCCGCCGCCGCCATCAAGGGCAGGAGCGCCAGAAAATATGGAGTGAAGGCAAGCAGGAGCGCCGGCGACTGCCGGCACCCGGCCAGCCAGCGCCGCGCCGCCGCCCACAGCAGCACCCCGCAGATGCCGGTCAGGATCATGATGAAACAGCGCAGATAAATCAGCGTCGCCGCCGGCCACAGGCAGACGGCCACGGTGGGCAGCAGCAACAGGGGTATCCGGCACATCGGACGCAGCACGCGGTCGAATGCCGGGTCGCTCCCCGGCGCATCCACGTAGAAGCGCACGAAAAGACAAAGCTGGTGCAACGCCACGCAGCCCAGCGCCCCGAACGCCACTTCCAGCGGCAGCCAGGGGAGCGGCCACGCATAGAAAAACTTGAACATCGCGCTGCCGTGCCACGACATCAGGCCGAGCAGCGAGATGAAAGCCACGTAGTGCAACTGGTCGCGCCGCCGCAACATCGCGTAGTGGAAAACTCCGCACGCCATCATGCCCGCCCACAACGCGAAAAACGCGGCGCCTTGGGTCAGTAAAAATCGTTCGCGCGCCGCGTAGTCCCCCCCATCGGGCCAGAAACGAAACTGGCGCGGCAGGCGTTGGTAATCCCGCGCGTGCAGGTAAACGGTAATCGGCTCCGCGGCAGGCACCGTGAGGTCAAACCCAAGCAGGCGCCGGGTGTGCCGCGGATCACGCGGCGAGACGTCCGAGCCCAGCACCTGCTCCATCCAGCCGCCGCCGGGGGCCGGCGTGTAGAGCGTGATGCAATCGTAAATGCGCACGACCATATCCAAAACTCCATGACGCTCCCCGTCTTGGGCCGGCGGCTGGCCGGGGGCGGAAGCGGCGGGATCGCAGGCGCGCGCCGGAAGCGCCGCGGGGTCGATGGTCAGCCGGTACCAGCGTTGTTCGTTGGGCCGGCGGTTGAGCGCCGGTGTCGTTCCGGGCGGCGGCAGGGGAACAAAAGCCCCGGAGGCATCGAGCGCCACGATCTGCTCAATGGAGGACGGCGGCAACGAGTCGCCAGCGGCGTTGTTTGTCTGCGGCGGGGTGGGCAGCCAGGTGGCGGTGATGCCCGGCGCGCCCGGAATGTTCAAGGCAGCCTCGGCGCGTGTGACGCGCCGTCCGCTCCAGTACAAAACCGCCGCCGTGACGAAAAGCACACACACAAAGCTCCATAGCAGACCGTGTGCGGGTGGAGGCAGGGAGGGCGGCGGCGGGACTGCTGGTGGAGATGCCGGGTTGTTCATGGTAATGGTGGAGCGGTGGCTTTTTCCGTCCCTCCGCCGTCGGAGGCGCGCCAGAGAGCCCGTTGCCCAAACCTGCGGGATGGGGCGTCCCGTCCAGCGGCGGAGGAGCGCCGCCGCGTCTAGAGCGTTTTAAGTTGATATGTAGCCGTCGTCTTAACGGTAGGGAGGCCTTTGTGCCCTCTGCCGAGGGCAGCCCTTCGGGCCATCGCCTTTGGCGATGCCATCTCCGCGCTGCTGCGCTCCGTCCGAGGCTTCCGTTGTGCGTGGTGAGAGGATGCGAAACTCATAGGTGGTTGGAGTGGTTTCGGAGGCCTCGGAGATGCCTCCCTACCAGGTATCAAATGGCTACAGCTTAAATGAAACGGCTCTAAAACTCAGAGCGCGTGGCGGAGAAAGAGCGTGTCGGCGTAGGACTGGCCGGAGGCCCCTTTGCTGTGGATGACGACCGTGGCGCGCAGGTCGGCGGCGGGGGCGGTGAGCGGCGTGATCGTGAGCGTGTAGTCGGCGCCGGGTTGTTGCTCGGCCAGCACGATCTTGAAGTCGGGGCCGGGATCGGAATAGGTGACGTCGGAAACGGGTCCGTCGGCACGGAACGCGATTTTAACAATCTGTGGCGTGGTGTCCTTGGCGCGGAAAAGCACCAGTCGCGGGACAATGTCGAGACGCTGCGGGAGCTTGGCGACGAGTTGGAGCACGGTCTCGCCGGCGTCGGTCGTCACGGTGATGAGCTTGGTTTGCGGGCCCTGCCGGGAACCGATGTCGAAGGTGACTTTGAGTTCGCCGGACTCGCCGGGGGCATAGGTTTTTTTCTCCAGTTCGGGCACGGTGCAGCCGCAGGTGCTCTTGATGTCGAGGATGCTGACGGTGGCCTGCGTTTTGTTGGCGAAAGGATAGAGCGCGGTGAGCTTGAGTTCGCCGGGCGCGGGCGCGAGTTCCACCTGGGTGGTGGTCCAGGCGAGCTGGGCCGATGCCGTCATTGAAATCAGGATACCTGCGGCGGGGGGCAGCAGAAGACGGCAGAGGCGGGACAAGACGGGAATGCGACTGGGTGGTGTGGAGGTCATATTTTGAGATTTGGAATTCAGGTGATTGGTTGCTCCGGGTTCGGCGGGTTTGGCGGGTTTGGCGGGGTGTGTTTTAGTCCTGCACTCTGACGGTGAAGATGACTTTGCCGCTCGCTCCAGGGGTGAGTTCCCCGGCGAAGGTCCACTTGATGCCGCCGGTGCCGGAGCCGGGCAGGGTGGCGTTGGTCGCGGAGCCCGGCGAGCCGGGGCCGGTGATCGTATAGCTGGTGAGATCGGCAGGCAGAGGGCCGTGGATGCCGGCGCTGACAAAAGTGGTGTAGGCGGGAGTGGCATCGTAGATGTAGAGGTTGTCCAGCAAATCGGCGCCGACGTTGGTGTAGGTGATCGTGTAGGTGATCTGCTCGCCGGGGCCGGCGGTCGTCTTGTCCACGGCCTTGGTGAGTTGCAGGCCGGCGCTGGCGGCGATGCCGATGGTGGTGACGTCCTGCCGCGTGAGGACGGAATTGGAGAGGGCGGGGGCGGAGCCGGTGTAGGCAAAGGTCGCGGTAACGGTGGTTGTGTTGACCGCACCGTAGGGCGCGCCGGCGGAGGATGTATCTTTGAGGAGGATACACACGGAATCTCCCGCGGCCACGGTGACGGGGGTGGTCGCGCCAAGGACGACGCCGGGCGTGCCGTTGCAATCGGCATCGCGGAGCAGGACCTGCGCCCAGGGGACGTTGGAGGGAGCGGCGGAATTGGAGAAGGTGAACGTGATTGTGCCGGCGGTGCCGGCCACGAAGGTGTGCCGGTAAAAGGCCGTCGCGCCGGGCAGGATGGTCTGCGCGCCGTCGGTATGGAAGGCGTTGACGGGCACGTCGCCCAACTTGAATCCGCTCATGGAACCCACGGGGTTGTAGGTGAAGGTGATGCGGTCGGCGGCACGGTCGTAAGAGCCGGTGACGCCGCCGGGGAGGGTGGCTCCGGTGGAGATGTAGCCGGAGGGGTTCACTTCTTCGATGATGAGCGTGGCTCCGGCGCTCACTGAAGCGGGCACGTAAAGGGCAAACTGGCCGGAGCCGTCGGTGACGGCGGTGGCGAGTTCGACGCCTCCGCTGAGGAGGCGAACGGTGACGCCGGGGATGCCGGGCTCGGCGGGTTCCTGCTGGCCGTTATTCGCGCCCGCCCCGCCGGTTGATCCTGTATCCTTAAACACGGTACCGGTGAGCGCGCCGGTCCCTTGGTAGAGTCCGATGTTTTCTTCCTGAAGATCGACGACTCCAAGCGTGACGGGGCGGGTGCCGTCGGCAGGCGAGCGGAAGAGCCAGGCGGTGGGCGCGGTGGCCGTGATGGAACTCGCGGAGGTGGTGACGATAATCTTGTAGGTGCCGGGAGCGACGCGGGGGATGAGGTAATTGCCCACGGAGCCGGCGGCCACTTGAACGGAGCGGCACACTTGGTTGTCACTGTTGACGAGATTGACGTAAACGAGCGGACCGGCGTTCCAATTTTCGAAGCCGTCGCGGTGACCGTTGGGTTCGATGTCATTGTAAACGAAGCCCTTGATTTCGAGGCCGACGATGATGTCGCCCGGAGCGGGTCCGACGGCGACGTAGGGACGGCGATGGGAGACGCCGGGGGGATCGTCGATGCCAGCGGGGAGGGAATGGTAGGCGTTGACGGTACCGGTGAAGGGCAGGGTCTGACCGCGCAGGGTGGGAGACGTCCCGATCTGGTAGGTGTATTCGAGAACCAATGACTGACCGGGCAGCACGGGCTGGTTGTCAGCCAGGGTGAACACCCAGACGCCGGTGACAGCGTCGTAGGCGGGCGTGGCAAGGGCGGACAGGATGTTCGAACCGTTCAGGGTGGCGGATTGAAGGACGGGGGCGCCGGAGAGGCCGAAGACGGGGACGGTCTCGGTGAATACGAGGTTGTAGGCGGGGGCCGAGCCGGTGTTCGTGAGGGTGAGCCGGTATTTGCCGGTCTCGCCGAGTTGGAGGACGTTACCGGAGCAGAGCGCGGGGTCGGGCTCAAGAGAGAGGCGGGTGAGAGTGAGGAGGGGTTGCTTCACCTCGATGGTGACCTCGGAGACGGGGCGGGAGGCATCGGCGTCGTTGGCAAGCTTGTATCCGAGGGCGGCGGTGTTTTTGCGCGTGACGGTGGCGGAGGGGGCGT
>NZ_ABEA03000028.1 GCF_000171235.2 Geminisphaera colitermitum TAV2
GGGGGGAGGGCTCCGTGGGCGCGAAGAGCTCCGACGCCGCAATGAGGAGCACGGGACGCAGGCGCTTGCCACCGGCTTGCAGGGTGTAGCGCATGGCTTCGCGCAGACGGGCGGGACCGGGCTGGACGCCGGGCCGGGGACTGGCGTAGGGCGGCACGAGCGAATCGAGCGAGGCGTCAAAGGCGGCGACGAGGCGGTTTAATTTAGTTGTGATGTCCATCAGCGCGTAAATACGTTGGCGATCCTGCATCCTGTTATCGAGTCACTTTCCGTTCCCGCAATGCCTACCTTGGAGCAAGTCTGCAAACGCCTCTTTTCCGATTCCACCTGGTTCATCAAGTGTTTGATCGGGGCACTGCTCCTGGCCATCCCCGTGGCGCACTTTTTTGCCTTTGGTTATCTTTACGAGATCGTGGACCGGGCGCGGCGCGGAGTTTTGGGCGGGGAAGAGAGCCCGTTGCCCGAGTGGGAGGACTGGAAACGGCTCTTCTTGAACGGCGTGTCCGCATTCGTGATTTTTTGCGTGCTCGGCCTGTTGCCCATCGCCGTGGCCGGGCTCCTCGTCGGCGCGGTGATGCTCCTGCTTCGGTTGCTCGGCCTCGCCATGCTGGACCTGCCGGGCGTGCTGGCGGGGCCGTTGATCTACCTGCCCATCTCCATCGGCGTGATCGTGTCGCTCCCCCTCACCGTGGCCGGGCTCTACCAATACCAGCGGCGCGAGGAATACACCGATGCGTTTCGCCCCTGGGTGCTGATGGCGATGCTCCGCTCCACGCGCGCCTACCTCTACGTGCCCACGTTTGCCGTGACCGGCTTTGTCGTGCTCGGCAGTCCGCTGATGACGTTCACCGTCTTTATTGCGCTGCTCGCCAGTTGGGCTTTTTATGCAACTTTCTTCCGCCAGGTGGAACAAATCCGCCGCACCGGACGCCCAAATTCCGATAACAACACCCGATAGTCCTTCCGTTCATTTCCGCCCATGTCGCAAGCACCCAACACACCCGCATCCACATCCGCAGCCGGGGCCGCGCCCGCCGCTCCCGTATCCTACGCGCCTGTCGCCGTTGCAGGCAAACGCGGCAAACCGATCAAGGAACCCGCCCCGCTCCCCATTATGCCCACGGCTGGCGCGTGCGTGTTCGCCGGAAGCATCACGCTGATCCTCGGCGCCCTCCTCGCCGCCCTTCATCTGGCCGCCCGTCCGGTGGAACGCGTTGCCGAACTCCCCGCCAAGCCCGACCACGCCAAGGTTTATTACGTCGCCGGCGCGGCCGACGAAGCCGATTCCCAACGCTGGCTGCGCAAACGCCAGCAACTGCTCGACGGCCCCTCGGGCGAAATCAAAGTCACCGAAAGCGACCTCAACGTCTGGGCCCAATCCTCCTTCGAAAAAACCAACCCCGAAGGTTCCTTCGTCTTCGCGCCCGGCGTGCCCAACTTCCGCCTCACGGACGGGCAACTCCAAATCACCCTCGAAGGCGACGTCCATATCCTCGGCCTCGTCCGACCGATCCTCGTGAAAGCCAGCGGCAAATTTTCCGGCAAAAACTTCTCCCCTGACGAAATCCGCATCGGTGCGCTTCCCACCAGCCGCATTCCCGGACTCGCTGGCAAAGTGCAGGAAAAAATCGACGAAGCCTTCCCCTCGCCCTCCGACCTGTCCGGTGCTTGGGGACGGCTCGAAAACGCAACGATCGACGGCAAAACCCTCGTTCTCAAGGTGCCCTGACCTGTGAAGCCCGGAACCTGTGTCGCACGAATTTTCGTAGCCGGGGCGGTATTGTTGCTCGCCGCCCCGCAGCAGGCC
>NZ_ABEA03000027.1 GCF_000171235.2 Geminisphaera colitermitum TAV2
GCCAACGAATCGAACCCCGCCCCGACGAACGCGGCACCTGGCGCGTGGAAGCCGACTTCGTGGCCAGCATCCGCGAAGCCGCCCCCGTGCGCCTCACCGACTTTGCGACCGGCGTGCGTTACATGCGATTCACTGACGCCGTCTGGCAAGCCCTCGCCTCCACCTCCTAAACCCCCTCCCGATGGCACGACTCTCGGTCAGGCAAATGTGGGCGGCGAAACTGGCAGGCAAACCCCTGCCCGTCCCCCTGCGCCCCCCCCAAGGCGCGGCCACCACGACGGCGCAGACGATATTTACCGCGCACCGCCAACCCTACGCCGGACAAGTCCTCGGCATCGACCCCTCGCTGCGCGGCACAGGACTGGCGCTCGTCGAGTTTGCCGCCGGACGCCGCCCCCTCCTCCTGCGCTGCCAGACCCTGCGCATCCCCGCGCGCGTGCCGATGTCAGGAGCGCTGGCGGAGATCCACCGGGCCGTGACCACCTTCATCACCGAATTCACCGTCCGCCACGTTGCCCTCGAACAAACCATCTACGTCCAAAACTTCCAGACCGCGCAAATCCTCGGAGCCGCGCGCGGCGCAGCCATTGCCGCCGCCGCGGTGCTGGGAAAAGACATCTACGAATACGCCCCCCTCCGCGTAAAACAAGCCGTGGTCGGCGCGGGCCGGGCGAGCAAAGAACAAATGGCGCGCACTGTCATGGCCCTGCTCGGCCACGGGCGCCCCCTTGCCAGCGACGAAGCCGACGCTGTCGGCGTTGCCCTCTGCCACGCCTACACCTGGCGCGGCTAGATGTTTAGAGCATTGTCGGTTCAATTTGTCGCAAGGTTTAGAGCGTGTAGTCACGAGATTGAAGCCCAGAGGATGGCACACCTGAATTGGACGGCAGCGAGGAAAGAGGAGGCTCGTTTTGCGTATCGGGTTGCGATGCCGCGCCATTGCTTGAGTCGTAGGAATGCATTTTCTACCAGATGCCTGATCCGATAAAGATAAGGGTCATATTCGCGTTGTTCTATGCGATTGGTCTTTGGAGGAATCTGCGGGCAGATGCCTGCGGCCTGCGCCATTTCGATGATGGCGTTGGTGTCATATCCCTTGTCGGCGATCAGATGGTCTGCGGCAATGCCTTCAATCAACCTGCCAGCCTGTGTGCAATCAGCCGTGGAACCCGCTGTAACAATGACTCGCACCGGCATACCATGCGCATCCACGGCCAAATGTAGTTTGGTGTTTCGCCCCCTTTTGTCAGACCGATCGCCTCGTTTCCACCTCTGGCTCCCGCCGCATGCGGATGGATTTTGACATGACTGGCATCAATCATCAGCCACTCGAAATCGGGCTCGTTCATCAGTTCCGACAACAGGCGCTCCCAATGCCCCTTGTCTCTCCAGCGACAAAAACGCCTGTGCGTGTTGCCCCACCCTCCGTAATCCTCTGGAAGATCCCTCCAAGGCGCACCAGTGCGTAAAATCCACAGAACCGCGTTGAGGAACTTGCGGTTGTCCTCCGCCACCCCTCCCCACGCTCCTTTCCTTCCAGGTAGCAGCGGCTCCAGAACGCTCCAAACTCGGTCCGAAATGTCGTGACGGTGTTGATCTTTCGCCATGCTGACATTCTCCATCACAAAAAAACTCAGTCAATCTTATCTCGTGACTACACTCCCTAGGCTAACCCCGTGCCGCCCACGTCATCGCTCAAAAGTTGCAGCGCAGGCATCGTGAGGTTTTGGTGTCCGCCTTCTCGAATCCATGCCGTCCGCATCACCACACTGGCTCACGCTCACGGGAGCACGACTCCGCAATCTCAAAGGCTTTGATCTGCAACTCCCCCTCGGACGCCTCATCATGGTGGCCGGACCCAGCGGCGCGGGCAAATCCACGCTCTTCCGCGACCTGCTCCATCCCGCCGTTGCGCAAGCCATCAAAACCGACGCCCCCAAGCTCACCGGACGCCAGTTCGTCCGCGCCGGCGGCATCACACTCGACGTGGCGCGGGCGGGACGCCCGCATGACGACGCGAAGCGTCCCCCCCCCCCCCCCCTCTTCCCCTTCGACACCCTCACCGACGCCAACCACTTCCGTTCCGTCATCGAAGTGGACCAGACCCCCATCGGCAAAACCCCGCGCTCCACGCCCGCCACCTACCTCGGCATCTTCGACCTCATCCGCCAGTTTTTCGCCTCGCTCCCCGAAGCCAAACTGCGCGGCTACACCCCCGGACGCTTCTCCTTCAACACCGCCGGCGGACGCTGTCCCACCTGCGAAGGCGCGGGCCGCATCAAACTCGAAATGGCCTTCATGCCCGACACCTACCTCCCCTGCGACGACTGCCGCGGCCTTCGCTACAGCGCCGAACTCGCCGACGTCACCTGGAAAGGAAAATCCATCGGCGAAGTCCTCCAACTCACTGTTGAAGAAGCCGTGGTGTTTTTCGATTTTCATAGCCAACTCTCCTCCATCTGCCAGCTCATGGTTGATTGCGGACTCGGCTACCTCACGCTCGGCCAGTCCTCCCCCACCCTCAGCGGCGGCGAAGCCCAGCGCCTCAAACTCGTCACCGAACTCTCGCGCGGCCTTGCCACCTACACCGAGCGCAGCCGCGGCACTCTTCCGCGCAACCTCTACCTCCTCGAAGAGCCCACCATCGGCCTCCACCTCAGCGACTGCGAAAAACTCATTCGCGTCCTCCACGCGCTCGTTGACCAGGGTCACACCGTGGTCGTCATCGAGCATCACCTCGACCTGCTGGCCGAAGCCGACTGGATCATCGAACTCGGCCCCGTCGGCGGACCCGACGGCGGCGAACTCCTCTACCAAGGCCCGCTCGCCGGACTCCTCACCCAAACCACGCCCGCCAACAAACGCAGTCCCACCGCCCCCTACTTGCGCAAAAAACTTGCCGCCTCCCCGCGCCTTGCCAAATGACGGCGGGGACATGAAGATCGTCCCTTTCACGAATCCTTCATGCTGCCACCATCGCCGACTCCGCTGCCATCTGTCGAACCATCCAAGCCCACCCGGCTCGCCTCGCTAAAAACGGCATTCTTTGCCGGACTCTTCATGCTGTCGCCCCTGGCAATCACCTGGCTGGTGGTGTCGTGGGCGGTGGAGCAAGTGGGCGGACGTTTCCGCGACTGGTTTTTCTTTTACGTGCCGGATGAGTTGCTCGCACAACCCAACCTGGGGTTGCTATGGAATGTGCTGGCAACGCTCATCGTGCTGCTGCTGGTCACGATTCTGGGCTATTTCTCGCGCAATCTGCTGGGCCGGATGTTCGGCCACATCACCGAGCGCGCCCTGCTCGGACTGCCGGGCGTGAGCGCGATCTACAACGCGGCCAAACAGATCATCACCACGTTCTCGACGCAAAACCGGAACCTGTTCAGCAAGGTCGTTGTAGTGGAATTTCCACGACGCGGATCATGGGTGCTGGGATTCATCACCAACAAGGCGCAGGGCGAACCGCAAATCCGCGCAGGGGAGGGAGGGACGGTGCCGCCGGAACGTTGGACGGTGTTCGTGCCAACGTCGCCCAATCCGACGAGCGGATTCCTTCTGCTGCTGCCGCGCGAAGAAATCACGGAGCTGGATATGAGTGTGGGCGACGGCATGAAGTTCGTGATCTCGGGCGGCTCGTTCGTGCCGCCTTGGGGACGGGACGAAATTAAGAATTAAGGGAGGATCTAAAAATTGATTTTAGTCGATTGGCTGCGCCGCAAGCGGGATTGGGAACAAGATTTCACGCCACGGCGCAACGGACGCAACGCCCTCAGCCTGCTCTTGCCTCTCAGCGTTGCGTCCGTCGCGCCGTGGCGTGAAACTCTTCTTTCCAGGTGGAAGAGGGAAATCATGCTCTTGTCCGGTTCTTGGGAATTTTTAGACGTTCCCTTAATTTTTAATTCTTAATTTTTCCACCGTGGCTGGTCCCGCAATCCAGATTGAAGCGTTTGTGCTGCGCCGGTTGCCTCCGTCGGATTCGTTTCAGCGGCTGGTGCTTTTTGACGCGGAGCATGGAACGGTGTCGGTGATGCACCGGGTGGCGCGCAAGCCGCGTCCGGACCAGGTGAACGTGGATTTATTTGACGAGGTAACGGGCTCCGTCGAACTGGCGCGCAACTCGGCGGGCGCGGGCGCCGGGGCGGCGACGGTGATCTCCGGCGCGGGGGCGGGCATCGGCGGGCCGGGCGGAATGGGGAGCGGGCCGATGTGGTTTGTGCGCGAGTTGCGCGTGGCGGCGCGGCACGAGCAGATAGGGCACGACTACGAAACGCTGCGTCGGGCGTCGGCGTTTGCCACGCTGGTGGCGCGCAATCCCGTGCCGCAGGAAAGCCGGGCGGCGGTGTTTTGTCTGATGCGACGGGCCTTCGCCGCCTTTGCGAAATTCGCGGGACCAGCGAGGGAGAGGGGGGGGGGGGCGGGACCGGCGGTGGTGTATCTAAAATGTCTCTACAGTTTTGCCCGCGACGAAGGTTATCCGGTGCGGCAGCAATGGCTGGCGACCTTGTCGCCGGAGTTGAGGGAATCGGCGGCGCTGTTGTTGCCAACACCGCTGGCGGATCTCGGCGGTCTGGACCCGGCGCGGCTGCGCGATGGCGATGTGCTGGTGCGGCGGCTGGCCGAATACCTGCGCGGCCACACGGAATTGGAAGTGGAGTGAAACCAAAAGAGCGACGGTTCGCTACGGAGCGACAGTCTTGTTCGCGTTACCCGATGCGTTACCCGGTTTCCCCGTCCCGCCCTCCCGACGCTCCACCAGCACCTCGTCATCCACCCGGGGACGCCCTGCCACGATGGTGGCGCCAAGGATATTTCCCTGACGTTGCCCGCTCCCCTTCAATTTTGCCGTTGGCCGGCCCTGCTCGTTGCGGGTAATCAGGCTCTCTCCCTCAAAAAAATCCGGCACGCCCAGTTGCGGCACGATGCGGATAACGACCAGCCCCCCCCCCCCCCCCTCTGCCAACGTCACCGAAAGCACCCGCCCCACCACGGGCTGCGCCGGCGCCGTCACCATCTGCGTCACGGCGGCCCCCCTGCGATCCCCCTTCTCCGCGCCACCGCCACTCTTGCCCGGCGTGCTCGCGCAACCCGCGCCCGCCACCGCCAGCGTCGCCAGCATGAGCACCACCAACCCGCGAGCATTCATCCCAGTCTCAATCATATCAGGGATGTTCTAAAAATTGCACAGAAGGTAACGAAGAAAACGAAGCCAAACAATTGAGATGGGATTTTTTTAACAACCTATTGAAAATAAATAAATTAAAGCACATTATGCTCCCTGTCTTTATCTTCGTTTTCTTGGTTATCTTCTGTGCAAAAATGAATTTTCATGACCTCCCATCAATCAAAGACCACCGTTTTGTTGCCGTAGGCCAGCACCCGCTGGTTGAGATGCAGCCGCACCGCCCGCGCCAGCACGAGCCGCTCCAGATCGCGTCCCATGCGGATCAAGTCGTCCACTCCGTGGCGATGCGTCACGCGGGTCACGTCCTGATGAATGATCGGACCATCATCGAGCACGGCGGTCGCGTAATGCGCGGTGGCACCGATGAGTTTCACGCCGCGGGCATGCGCCTGATGATAAGGTTTCCCGCCCGCAAACGCCGGCAGGAAGGAGTGGTGAATGTTGATCACCGGACGCCCGAAACCGTTCGGGCCTAAAAAGTCCGCCGAGAGCACCTGCATGTAACGGGCCATGATAACCAAATCCGCCCGCAACTCGCGCAACAACGCCACCTGCCGCGCCTCCGCCTCCGCCTTGGTGGCCGCCGACACCGGGATGTGATAATACGGCAGCCCGTAACCCTCCGCCGCCGCGGCCAGATCGGGGTGGTTGGAGATGACCGCCACGAAGTCGCAGTCAAATTCGCCCGCCCGCCAGCGCAGGGCGATGTCGTGGAAACAGTGGTCGAATTTGGAGACAAACATCGCCACGCGCGACCGTTGCGCGCGGCAGACCACCTGCACATTCATTCCCAAGCCGCGGGCAAACTCCGCAAACGCGAGCCGCTCGGCTTCGGCCTCCCGTCCATCCGCCGCCAGCGGCACCCACTCCACGCGTTGAAAAAACACGCCCGCCTCGCGGTCCTGATGTTGGTCGGCATGCAGGATGTTGCCTCCCTTTTCAAAAATCCATCCGGACACGCGGGCGACGAGACCCGGCTGGTCGGGACCATGCAAAAGAGCGACAAGGGAGGAGTTGGGCGGATTCATTATTCTGAAATTTTCTAAAAATGAACCGTCCATAAAGCACGCTCCCGCCCCGCGCTCAAACGCAAAGCTTGCCCCCGCCAATCTCCGCGCCTTTCACTCTCTGGCATGGTTACCGCCATCATTCTTCTCAAAGTTGACCGCAAACGCATCAAGGAAGTCGCCGACAGCCTGCTGGCCACGCCCGACATCACGGAAGTTTACTCGGTCAGCGGACGTTACAGCCTCGTTGCCATCATCCGCACGAGCGACAACGACAAGCTTGAGTGCATCGTCACCGATCACCTCCTCAAGATCGACGGCATCCTGGAGACCGAGACCATGTTCGCCTTCCGCACCTACTCCAAGCGCGACATCGAAGCCCTCTTCTCCGTGGACTGAACCCAACAAAATTCCTCAAAAAACTCCTCAAAAATCCCATTGACGCGTTATTTTGGGACCCTTTGCTAAGCCCCCTCTTTCACGGCAAGATAGCTCAGTTGGTAGAGCAGTTGACTGAAAATCAACGTGTCCCCGGTTCGATTCCGGGTCTTGCCACCACCCCCCCCTCCCCCCCCTCCCGATGAAGCCTACGCACATCATTGCGTCTTTGCCGGATTCGCCGGGCTTGTGGCAGCCGCAAGCTGGACAACCAGCCGCTCCCGCACACTGTCTGCGGATATGAGCACTGCCACACTATCAAAGCCGAAGACGAAACCCTCCCGTGTAAATAAATACGGGTATATCGTAAAAGGTCGCTCTGCCCTTCCGCCTGCAAAAGGGACCACGACCGATTTGCTGGAAGACTTACGTTCCGGCGAATTTGACCGCAGGATGAAAGGCGTTGACTGGGAGGCGGTGGAATTGGCCTATAAATCCCGGAGCAGTTCACGAAAACTCCGCGCATCTTAATGCTCTTCGACAACGAGTTTCTCATTTCCATGTCAAAAGGGGACGGCTCGAAAAAACGCGAACAGGCGGCGGCATTTTTGGCCACGCATCCCGGAGTCAACCGCTACACGTCCCGCATTTGTTGGGCGGAATTTGCGGAAGGTTGTGGCACACGCGAAACAGTGGACGAAAAGTTAGCCCGATTCGTTGTATTGGGAATTGACGAAGAAGTGGCATGGAACGCCTCCCGCATCTCCCGGCAACTGAAGCGGCAAGGGCTGCACATTGGGGATAACGACATCTGGATTGCCGCCACTGCTCTCGTTTATGATCTCACTTTGGTCTCCAACAATGCCAAGCATTTCAGCCGCATCCCCGGCCTGAAAATCATCGGTTACTGACCCTCCCCCCCCCCCCCCCTTCCTCGACTCAGCCAGCCAACCGTGTTTTTTTCGCTTTCGTTGCGCGGGCGGGCGCGTCTCAATCGGCGGCCATGTTTACCGGGATCATTGAGGAAACAGGCTCCGTCGCATCGTTCACGAAAGGCCGCAACGCATGGAAACTCCAAATCGCGGCGCGTCTGGCACTCGAAGCCGTGTCGCTCGGCGACAGCATCGCCATCAACGGCTGCTGCCTCACCGTCACCGCGTTTGACCACGAATTCATCTGGTTCGACCTGCTCGAAGAAACCCACCGCCTCACCAACATCGGCAAACTCGCCCCCGGCTCCGCCGTCAACCTGGAGCGCAGCCTGCGCTTCGGCGGCAAGATGGGCGGCCACTTCGTCACCGGCCACATCGACGGCATGGGCGTCATCGAAGTCCTCGAACAACGCGGCAACGACTATTACCTGCGCGTCCACACGCCCCCCGGCAACGGCCGCCACCTCATCCACAAAGGCAGCATCGCCATCGACGGCATCTCGCTGACCGTGGCCGAAGTCGAAGGCGACCACTTCGCCGTCTGGCTCATCCCGACCACGATGCAAGTCACCAACCTGCGCACGCGCTCCGTCGGCGACCACGTGAACCTCGAATTCGACATGCTCGGCAAGTACGTCGAAAAACTCCTCGCCGGCCGGAGCGCCGCGCCCACCTCCGCCTGACCGCCATGCGCGCCTCCCTTCGCGCCGTCACCGACGAGTTGAAACGCCTCAAAGCCGAAGGCGTCACGTCGCTTCCCGTCTCGCCGGAAAGCATCGCCCGCCTCCGCGAAGTGATCGACG
This sequence comes from Geminisphaera colitermitum TAV2, assembly GCF_000171235.2. GTDB lineage: Bacteria > Verrucomicrobiota > Verrucomicrobiia > Opitutales > Opitutaceae > Geminisphaera > Geminisphaera colitermitum. The sequence continues at coordinate 8,303 of NZ_ABEA03000027.1, forward strand.
GAATGCGGAATGCGGAATCTCAACCCGCCGCACAACCCGCCGCGACACCCGCCGCCCCCGCCGCCTCCTCCGCATTGGATGTTGGACGTTCGACGTTGGATGTTGAACGTTCGGCGCAAAGCGCCGCCGCCTCCCTCCCTCCCCCCCCGTCGTCACGCTGCCCGACGGCGACAAGGCCACGCGCTGGGCGTGGTTAAAAGACCTCGTGACGAACCACCCCATCTGCCGCGCCAACGTGCGACCCGGCAAACTGCCCGTGCTCGGCGTCGGCACGCTCGACGCAAAAATCATGTTCGTTGGAGAAGCCCCCGGCGCGGAGGAGGAAGTGCGCGGCGAACCCTTTGTTGGTCCCGCCGGCCAGTTGCTCACGCGCATGATCGCGGGCATGGGCCTGAAGCGCGAAGACGTTTACATCGGCAACATCATGAACTGGCGCCCGCAAATCCCCACGCCCCCCGGTTGCGAGCAGATCGGCAACCGCCCGCCCTCGCAGGCCGAGATGGAATTTTGCCTCCCCTTTTTCCGCGCCCAAGTGGCGATCGTGAATCCCGACATCCTCGTCGCCCTCGGCAAGACGGCCGCGCAAGGCATGCTGGGCCTTGGCAACGTCAAGACGCTCGGCCAGGTGCGCGGACGCTGGCACACCTTCGACGGCAAGCCGCTCATGGTGACGTATCACCCCAGTTACCTGCTGCACCAGTCCGACCAATCCGCGCGCGCCAAACAATCCAAGCGCATGATCTGGGAAGACCTCCTGCAAGTCATGGAACGCGCCGGCCTGCCCATCTCGGAAAAACAGCGCGGATATTTCTTGTGAAAACAGAATGCACAAAATGGACCCACGCAGAGAGACGCAGAGGCGCAGAGGCGCAGAGAAAACAGATGGTTTTAAAAATTGCACAGAAGGTAACGAAGAAAACGAAGACAACCAATTGAAATGGAATTTTTGTTTTTAACAACCTATTGAAAATAAATAAATTAAAACAAATTATGCTCCCTGTCTTTATCTTCGTTTTCTTGGTTATCTTCTGTGCAAAAATGAATTTTCAGGACCTCCCAGATGTATTCCCTCTGCGCCTCTGCGTCTCTCTGCGTGAGAAACATAATTTTCAGATGTCCCTTTAGTTCTTACATTTCTCACTCCCATGCCCGACCTCGACTACGCTGCCATACAAAACGCCCTTGCGGCCCAGCCGCTCTTTGAAGCGAAAACCTGGCAGCTCTCACCGCAAGCATGGCCGCTCACGCCCGGCGAACTCACCCAACTCGAAGCCATCGGCGCCGCCTGCCTCGAATACCACCGCGCCCTCGAAACCCTTTACCTGCGCAGCGCCGCCGGCAAAAACCTCCTCCGCAACAAACCCCTCCTCACGCCCTGGGTGTGCGACTACCTCGACCGCGGCAAACCCGGCAAACTCATCGCCCACGCCCGCCACCCCAACAACCGCGGCGCGTTCCCCCTCGTGCTCCGGCCCGACCTGCTCCTCACCGACGACGGCTTTGCCCTGACCGAACTCGACTCCGTGCCCGGCGGCATCGGCCTCACCGCTTTTCTCAACCGCCTTTACGCCAACGCGCATTCCAACGACATCCTTGGCGCGGCGGACGAAATGGTGCGCGAATTTTACGACGCGCTGGCCGCCCTGCGCCCCGACCTGCGCAATCCCCTCATCGCCTTTGTCGTGAGCGACGAAGCCGCCACCTACCGCCCCGAGATGGAGTGGTTGGCGAGGCAGTTGCAACAACTCGGCAAACGCGCCGCCTGCCTGAGCCCGGAGGACATTTTCCCGCTCGGCAGCTCCCTATGTTTCGATGTGGAAGGCGACCCGGAGAAGATCGACGTCATCTACCGCTTCTTCGAGTTGTTCGATTTGGAAAACATTTCCACCGCCCCGCATCTCATCGAGGCGTGCGAAGCCGGCGAAGTGGCCATCACCCCGCCCCTGCGCCCCTTTCAGGAAGAGAAGCTCGGCCTCGCCCTCTTTCACCACCACCTCTTGCAAGACTTCTGGGCGGAGACGCTGAGCCGGGGCGCGCGCGATGTCCTTAAAAACCTGATACCGCCGACCTGGGTGATCGACCCCGCCCCCCTCCCCCCCGGCGCGGTGCTCGACGGACCGCGCATCGGCGGACGCGCCCTGACGGACTGGACGCAACTCGCCGCCGCATCGCAAAAGGAGCGCGACCTCATCATCAAAATCTCCGGCTTTCACGAAACCGCGTGGGGGGCGCGCAGCGTGGTGCTTGGCAGCGATTGCTCGCGCGAGGAGTGGCAGGGCGGCGTGGACATCGCCGTGGAGGATGCGGCGACGCACCTGCACATCTTGCAGACCTACAAAAAACCCCGCCGGCTCACGCATCCGCTCTACAACCGCGAAGGCCAGGTCGTGGAGGCGGCGGGACGCCTGCGACTCTGCCCCTATTATTTTGTAAAGGACAACAAAGCCCGTCTAAGCGGAGCGCTCGCCACCTTTTGTCCGCCCGACAAAAAAATCATCCACGGCATGCAGGACGCCGCGCTGCTGCCCTGCCGCCGGATGGAAGTGGCGCGGGCTTTTGTTGCCAATCCCAATCGCCCGCAGTAGCAACTATCTTGGAGAGTGATTTTTTATGAGCTTGAGAAGTATGAGGGAGAGGCAAAGCAGTGGCATCGGAGGAAGGGGAGTCCACCGAGAGAGAAGAGCCTTGAACCGTCAATCAGGACGGGAGGGCAGCGGCGTAGGCCGGACGCAGCAGAGAGTTAAGGAAGATGAGGAGTTTTCTGGCGATGGCGACATAGGCTACGGTGGGAGGTTTGCCGCGAGCGCGCAGTTGTTGGTAGTGGAGACGGGAAGGCTCATGCCAGCGAGCGGCGACCATGGCGCACTGGTAGAGGACGCGGCGAGCGGGAGCGCGGCCACCTTGGATGATGCGAAGACCCTTGAGTTTGCCGGAGTCCCAGGGAAGGGGGGCAAGGTCGGCGAGCTTGGCGATCTGTCTGCGGTTCAGGGAGCCGAGTTCGGGCAGGTAGGCGATAAGGGAAAGGGCGCTGAGGATGCCCACACCCGGAGCGAAGCACAGGGTGTGGATACGCTCGAGCCAAGGCGCCGCCTGTTCGCTGTAGAGCCAAGCCTGCAGATCAAGTTCGAGAGCGAGGCGGTGGGAGCGCAGGGCGCGCACAACGCGCTTGAGTTGAAGAGCGCTCCGAGCACTGAGCAGGTTGTTGCGCATGTCGAAGGCGCTGATCTGTTCGACGATGGCATGGCGAGCCATGAGCAGGTCGCCCAGACGCCGCAGGGCGTCCGAGGGCACGGGCGAGGGCGCGGGGTGACCTTCGATGCCCAAACGCAAGAGAACACGAGCATCGATCGGATCGGTTTTTTCGAGTGTGCCGAGCGACTTGGCGAAGGCGCGGACTTGTGCCGGGTTCAGGCAGGTCAGGGCAATGGCGTTGAGGGCGCAGCGTTGTTGCAACAAACGGTGATGACGTCCGGTGGCCTCGCAGAGCAAATGGACGCCGGCTGGCAGGCCGGCCAGCCAGGAGTCCATCGCTTGCGGGCAATTGGGGACGTTGACGACTTTGGCAGCAAGAGTGCTGCAGACCGCGAGCGAGTCTTTGGCGACATCGACACCGACGTAATCAGTTGCGGGCAGAGGATACATGCTCATCCTTGTTTTGTCGGACTCGCCGGAGCAATTGCTTCGGTGGTCCATTCAACGGTTCGAGCGATTAACCAAAAGGTCGCCTGCGGTTCATGCTACCAGCGCTCTGATCCGAACGGATCAAGCAGGGGCGTCGACGAACTCGCAGGCGGCCGAGCCGTGAGGGCCTGCAGGCCCTCACGGCTCATCCGCCCGAGGCCTCCCCCCGTCGAACCAACTTGCGGGGGCAGTCCTCGACTGAACTCCCTCATCTTACCACATCTCCAAACAACAAGGGGCGTCGCTTGCGACGCCCGCATTCCGATGTAGCGCAGGCGTCCCGCCTGCAATCCAGCCTGCTGCGCGAAGCGCCGCATTCCATAAAAGTCACCGCGCTTCGCGCTATAGACAAGATGGCAGGCGGGACGCCTGCGCTACGTCAGAATGCGGGCGGAACGCCTGCGCACGCCGGACGGAGCACACTTGCAAATTCGCGGGCTTGCAGACCGTTCCGGTCTGGTCTTGCGCTTCGTTCCAGACCGCACCTTTCAGGTGCGCCATCTCCGCGCTGGCGCGCTCCGTCGCAAGCGAAGCCCCTACAACGAACCGGCGGCAGGATGCCGCCGCTCCTCGTTACCTATGGAGGGCGGGTCTCCCGACCCGCCGACGGTGCGCAGCACCGCCCTTCCGTCTTTTTTTCGGATGGGCGCGGCTGCGCCGCGTCTGGCGGGGATTGGCAATAAAAACCCGCCCTCCAACGGACTCCGTTACCAATCAGCGCCTCCGGCGCACGATCACGTAGGCCAGCATCGCCAGCCCGGCCAGCGCCGCATACGTCCCCGGCTCGGGCACGGCCGTCAGGTAGGCAACACGGAAGCCGGTGTAGCCGTTCTCATTGTACAGGCCGAGGGGGTAGCGGCCAGACGCGGCGGTGAGGTTGCCTTCGGTAAAGTTGAACGCGCCCCCCCGCACCACACGGCTAGTACCAAAATAGATACTCTCAGTCCACTCCCATACGTTGCCTCCTTGATCGTACGTTCCAAAATACGAACTCGCATTGATGAAACTTCCCACCTCCAGCGCCTCTCTGCCATTCCCATCAGCGTAGTTCTGCCCGTTGGTCGCTGTCAGCGAGCCGCTGAAGTCGTTGCTCTGCGTCGCGTAATTCCACCAGCCTCCCGCTCCATTGTAATAGGCCGCCCGATACCACTCGTCCTCGTTCGGTATCACCCATCCTCCGCCGGTTGCTGCTGCCGCTGCATGATTCGGCGTGCTCACCAAGGTGGTGCCGTCGCTACTGAACTCATACAGCCCGTTCTCCGTAGAGGAGAACGCCGTCCCTCCGTTCGTCAGCCAGTTCACGAACCGCGCCGCGTCATAAAACGACACATATACCACCGGTCGGTTGTCCCCCACAAATTGGCTGCCGTTCCAAGTCAGCCCGTAAGACTCCTGCCATGAACTGTACAGGCCCAGGTTGTTGTTGCTCGTCGTCACCCCGATCGTGTTCAGAAAATACGCATACTGCGCGTTCGTCACCTCGTATTTGCCGATGGAGTAGTCGTAACTTACCGCTCCGTAGCCGTTATTCGACTCGCTGCCGCCCGTCACCGCCACCATCAGCGACGCATCGCTCAGGTAATCGGTACCCACGGTAGCCCCGAAGGCCGTCGCGGCCCCCAGCGTTATCATTGCAGCCGCCAGCAGGGCGGTGGTGCGTGTCTTTGTCGTGTGTGTATCCATGCTTGTTTCACTGTTCATTGTTTCACTGTTCATTGTTCATTGTTTCACTGTTCCAACGGGGGCGGGGCGCAGGGGGGAGATGGCTTTCCCGGAAGCTTTCCGGACTTTCCCGGAAAGAAATCGGGAATGTTCGGAGGGTTTCCGGGGAAGTCCGCAGGCCAATCGGGGGGGGCCGGAGGGGAGTCGGGAGAGCCGTTCGGGGTCCCGGACTTTCCCGGAAAGTCTCCGAACATGTTCGGAAAGTCTCCGGGAATGTTCGCAAAGTCTCCGGGAGAGTTCGGAAGGCTTCCGGGAATGTTCGCAGCGGAAGCGGGAATGTCCGCTTCGCCTCCGGGAACCCCCGTTGCGTGCGCGGGCATCCCCGCCGGGCGGGCGGGCGTCCCCGGTCGCCGCGCCGGGGGGCCGGACCGGCTTTCCGATTAGTTAAATTTATTCCTGGGGGGGGGGGTGGGGGGGGGTATTTTTTTAACTACCAATGACTTACGTAATATCTCTCTTGCATCTTCCGAGGCAAACCATAGCGCGACGCTTGCGAAAGTCGTTGCAGAAGTGGTGTTGCGGTTGGGCATGTTGCGGAGAGCGAGCAGCGCGATACGGAAGTGAAGGGCAGACCGTAACACATCAAAGGAGGCCGATGAAGTCGGGCAAAGACCTGACTCAGGGAATCAATCGCTAGTAATCAATGGGTTAAGATAGAAAATATTTTGAAAATAGTTTTTGCCTCACGCGTAGGGGCGTCGCAAGCGACGCCCGCGACTGCGGGCGATTGGCAGAAAAAGCCCGCGCCACTCCGGAATATCGGCGGCAGGATGCCGCCGCTCCTTGGAGCTTCGTCACTCCACCACGTCCACCGGAGTGCCGACGTTGACGAGGTCGAGCAGGATGAGGGCGTCCCAATTGGCGAGGCGAAAACAGCCGTGCGATTCGGTGCGACCCACGTGTTGCGGATCGGGCGTGCCGTGCAGACCGTAACCCGGTCGGTCGAGCCCGATCCAGACCAGTCCAACGGGGTTGTTGGGGCCGGGCGGGAGTATGAGTTTGCGGCCCAATTCGCGCGCTTCGGCGGATTCGGGAAAGACGGCGGGATCAAAGGTGTAGTCGGGGTTGGGCACGACCACGGTGACGTGCAGTTCGCCCACCGGTCGTTTGTCCACGCGGCGGGCGATGCTCACGGGAAAATGCGCCAGCAGACGTCCGTCGGCGTCGGTTGCCTGAAGCGTGCGGCTGGCCAGGTGGATGCGCACGCGCGCGGCTTTGCGGCGTTTCGGGACGGGCGTGGCCGGCGTGGAGGCTCCGCCGGGGGCGAGGGCGGGGAATATGCGCTCGGGATCGGGGACAAGCACGCGGGTGCCGGGGGCAACGCGACGCCAGTCGATGCGCGGGTTGACCTGACGCAGCCAGTCGGGGTGGGCGCGGGTTTGCTCGGCAACGAGTTCGAGCGGGGTCTGGTAGGCGAGCGTGGTCTGGGCGGATTTGCCGAGCCAGGTGGGGCTGAGGGGTTGGAGGCTGGCGAGGTCGGCGGCCGTGATGAGGCGCGAGGTCAGGGGCGGGGTGTCGAGGATGAGGCGGGCGCGGGTGGCGTCGTCGAGCGCGCCGGTGACGGGCAGGCCTTGGTCGCGTTGGAAGGCGCTCAGGGCGGCGCGGGTTTGGGGGCCGGGGCGTCCGTCGATCGGGCCGCTGGAGAGGTCGCGGCGGGCGAGGGCTATCTGGGCTTCGAGCCAGTTGCGAGCCGGGCGGGGATAGGCGACGGCGACGGCAACGGCTTCGCCGTCGGTCGAAGGTGTGGGGTCTGCGGGTGGAAGGTCGGGAGGGAGGGGAGAGTAGGAAGCGGGCTCGGAGGGGAGTGGAGTAAGGGGCGTCGGGAGGGTAAACTGGATACGCGGCGGCGGGGGGGGAGGGGCATCGGAAGCGGCGCGGGCGACTGTGGCCGGGCTAATCATCAAACAAAGCGCGAGGCACCGTAATGCCGTGGCAGCAAGGAGCGGCGGCATCCTGCCGCCGGTAGGGGCTTCGCTTGCGACGGAGCGCGCCAGCGCGGAGATGGCGCACCTGCAAGGTGCGATCTGGAGCGAAGCGCAAGACCAGACCGGAACGGTCTGCAAGCCCGCGAATTTGCAAGTGTGCTCCGTCCGGCGTGCGCAGGCGTTCCGCCCGCATTCTGACGTAGCGCAGGCGTCCCGCCTGCCATCTTGTCTATAGCGCGAAGCGCGGTGACTTTTATGGAATGCGGCGCTTCGCGCAGCAGGCTGGATTGCAGGCGGGACGCCTGCGCTACATCGGAATGCGGGCGTCGCAAGCGACGCCCCTACTGCGGGCGGGACGCCCGCGCCACTTCGAACCGGCGGCAGGATGCCGCCGCTCCTGGTTTCGCTCCTTGCCTCAAGCTTGTTCACTGTTTGTCGAGGAGGTTGCCGAGGACGCCGGTGCCGGTTTGGGCAACGCGTTCAATGATGGCGTTGGTGAAGGCGCTTGTATCCACTTTTTCGAGCGTGCCGCCAATCTTGACCGGAGTAAAAAAGGGGACGTAGCCGCTGGCATCCGCAGGGCCTCCGGTGAGTTTGGTTTTCTCAAAGAGTTTCGAGAGCTGGCCTTTGCCGGCGAGGTTGAGGTTGAGGGCGAGGGCTTGTTTCACCAGCGGAGTGCTTTCGGCGTGCGTGATTTGTCCGCTGCCAGTGAGCCGGAGTTCGGGCGAAACCAAGGTGAGGTTTTGCAGGACGGCGTTGAGGTCGGGGCCGCGCGTGGCGGCGAGGCTGAACTGGTCGAATTTTATCTCTTCAAAGTAATCGGCGAGTTCTTTGGAGCCTTCGATGATGGCGGTGGTTTGGTCCACGACTTTGGTGGTTTTGGACGAGGATTTGCCGAGAAGTCCGGCGATGCCGGATACGATGTCAGTGGCTTTGCTGGCGGTGCTATGGAGTTTGTTGACGCGGGTGGCGAGGTCGCCGGAGAGGGCGCGGCAAATGCCGCCGCCGACACTGGCTATGTTGAACTGGCCTTGCGCCCGGTCCGCTATGGCAGGGAGCGTGGCGGCGGTGGCCGTGAGATGGCCGTCGATGTTGAGCTTGGTTTCGAGGACGGACGGGGGGGGGGGGGGAGGCGCTTTGCGCCGAACGCCCAACATCCAACGTCGAACGTCCAACATCCAATGCGGAGGGGGCGGCGAGAGCGCGGAGCCAGGGGGCGGTCTCGAAATTTTTGACGGCGAGGTCGGTCTTGAGGGCGTAGGCGGCGGCGGGTTTTTGCGCGTCGTAGGCGAGGGTGCCGTCGAGCTTGAGGCTGCTGGCGCCGCCGAGGATGGCTTTGATGGCGTCGAGGGTGAGGGCTTCGGGCGTGATCTTGATCGTGCCGCCGATGTCGGTGATTTGGAGTTCGTCGGTGTAAACGACTTTTTTGAGCGCAAGGCTGAGTTCGCCAGTAAGTCCGGCCCAAGGGGGGGCGGCGCTTTGCGCCGAACGTCCAACATCCAACGTCGAACGTCCAACATCCAATGTGGAGGGGGCGGTTGTTGCGGGGGAGGGCGGTGCGAGGGCGGCAAAGGCTTGGGCGTCGGCGATGTAAAAGACGTTGCTCGTGATTTGGGCGCGGGCGTCGAGGGTTTGTTTTGCAGGATCGGGCGTGAGGGTGGCGTTGATGGTGAGGTCAGAGGTGCGCTTGGGTGTGGCGCTGGCGTTGGTGAGGGTGATGGGGGTCTTAATCGTAAGGACGCCGGCGGCGGTGCGGGCAAGGTCGGCGTCAAGCGTGACGTCGGGCAGCGTGGCGGCGGACGTTGTAGTTGTGGCTCGGATACGGAAGGCGTCGAGTTTTACGCTGGCTTTGGCGGCGATGGCGTCGGCAAGCGTGCCTTGGGCGGTGAAGGTGAGTTTGCCGGCGGCGAGGGTTTGGAGATATTCGGCGAGGATGGGCTGCGCGGCAAGGAGCGCAGGTTGCATGGTGCCGTTGGCGTCGAAGGTGATGGGACTGGAGCCGGGGCCGGCGAGTTGGCGGGCGACGGCGGCGAGCGTCAGGGCGGGGACGGCTTTGGTGTTTGGGGTGGCGAGGGTGATGCTGCCGATGGTGGCGTCCCAGCCTTTGGGGGAATAGGTGGCGGTGAATCCTTGCACGCTGAGCGCGAGGTTGGCGGCGAGGGTTTGGCCGTTTTGTTTCAGGTCGGTGATGTCGAGGGTGAGAGGCTGTTCGGTGGCGAGGCGAACGGTGTCACCTTCGAGACGAGCGACCCATGCGCCGCGAATGGGGGAACCGCTTAGCTTGATGCCGGAACTGGCGAGGAAGGGTTCGACAAGGGTGAGGGGGAGGCCGGGGATTTCAATGCGCAGGAGGTCTTTTGTCGGGTCGGCGGCGGTGACGGTGCTTTTGGCGGTGTCGAGCGTGAAGGGTTGTATTGTTTTAATAGATACAAGGGGCTCTCCGGTCGAAACGGTGGCGGTGAATTTTTCCACGCGGGGGTGGCCGGACTTGAGGCCGGCGTCGAACTCGGTGAGGAGGAGGAGTTCGGTGTTGCCGAGTTCGGGGATGTAGTCGCGGAGGCCGCCGCGCACTTGCAGGCGTCCGGTGGCGGTGGCGTCGCCGGTGGCGAGGGCGTAGGTGAAGGCTCCTTGTCCGTCGGCGGCAAAGGGGGGGAGGGTCAGGCCGGCGGCGGCGGCGTAGGGGGCGAGGTCGGTGTTGCCGAGGTTGAGCATCCAGTCGCCTTCGGCGGTGCGGGGGGCGGGGTGCCATTTGCCGGTGACGCGGGCGCGGGTGGTGCCTTTGGTGTCGAGGAAGGCGGAGTATTCTTCGGGTTTGCCGGCGGCGGGGTTGGCGGCGTAGGCGGCGAGTTTGACGAGGGCGGTTTCGGCGCCGGTCTTGGCGTTGAGGTTGAGGAGGATGTTTTCGAGGCTGCGCGGGGTGCTCATGCGGGCTTCGATGGTAGTTTCGATTTCGATACGCTGGGTCTCCGTGGCGGCGGCAGTCGCGGTGGCGAGGGCGGCGGGAAGGGCGACGCCTTCGATTTGGAGGGAGAGAGTGAATTTGCCGGTTTGTCCTGCGGCGAGGTTGCCGCCTTTGAGTTTGGCAGCGACTTGGATCGGGCGGACGCCGGGGGCGGTGATCAGCGTCACCTGACCGGCGCTTTCGAGGGTGTCGATGGAGAGGTCAACGGGGAGTTGGATGAGTTCAAAGAGGCCGTTGAAGGGCGCGGAGGGAGTGGTGTCGGCGGAGGGAGTTGACTGAGCGGAGGCGGCGGCGAGTTCGGGGAGCGAGAGGGTGGCGGTCCAGCCGTTGGCGGTGAGGCGTTGGACGTGGACTTTGGACTTGGCGGCGTCGAGGAGGGGGGCGTCGAGTTCGAGCGTGGGGAGGTCGAGCATGATGCCGGGTTGCGCGAACTTGAGGCCGTTGATGCGCACTTTTGTCAGGCCGACCGCGACGTGGTCCACGGAGGCGGTGATGCCGGGTTGCGCGGCGAGCACGCGCCGGGCAACCGCTGTTTGCACGGCGGGGACGAAGGCGAGCGCGATGAGCACGGCAATCAGAAGGATCGGCGTGAGGAGGAACAGGAGGAGTTTGCGGTGGCGTTTCATAGTGGTGGCGGATTCTTGATTTTTCTCACGCAGAGTCGCAGTGGCGCGGAGGCGCGGAGGGTTGGAGGAGAAAACCGTTTGTTTCCAATCCTCTGCGGCTCCGCGTCTTTGCGGCTCTGCGTGAGTTCATTCTATGCATTCTGTCTTTGGTCTTAGAGCAGTTTCATTTAAGCTGTAGCCATTTGATATCTGGTAGGGAGGCCTTTGTGCCCTCTGCCGAGGGCAGCCCTTCGGGCCATCGCCTTCGGCGATGCCATCTCCGCGCTGCTGCGCTCCGTCCGAGGCCTCCGCCGTGCGTAGTGTGAAGATGCGAAATTCATAGGTAGATGGAGCGTGGTTTCGGAGGCCTCGGAGAGGCCTCCCTACCGTTAAGATAACGGCTACAGTTTTGAATAAAATGCTCTAAAATAGAAGTTCCCTTTTGTTCGCGTTTACTTCACGCGCCGGGCCATTGAGTCGGCGAGGCCGGTGAGGAAGGCGGTGTCGCCGGGGAGGGTGCGGAGGGTTGAAATGGTTTCGTCGGTGAGTTCGCGGGCGATACGGCGGGCGGTGTCAATGCCATGGAGACGCACGTAGGTGACTTTGCCCGCGGCGGCGTCCTTGCCGGGAGTTTTGCCGAGGGTGGCTTGGTCGGCGGTGGTGTCGAGAATGTCGTCTATGATTTGAAAGGCCAGTCCGAGCTGGCGTCCGGCGCGGGCAAGGGTGGCAAGCGCGGGTTCGTCGGCCCCGCCCACGAGGCCGCCCATCACGAGGGAGGCGCGGATCATGGCGGCGGTTTTGTTGAGGTGGATGTAGTCGAGGTCGGCGGCAGCGGCGTGGTCGGCGGAGGCGTGGCTGGCGGCGGGGGGGGGGGGGAGTGTTTT
>NZ_ABEA03000026.1 GCF_000171235.2 Geminisphaera colitermitum TAV2
CGCTCCATTGACGCCTCCTCGCTCGAAACCCTCGAAGAAGCCCTTTACACCGCCGACTTCGGCGTCGAGACCACCGAGGAAATCCTCTCCGAAATCAAGACCGCCCATCGCAAGGACAAAGACCTGCGCGGCCAGGACGCCGCCCGCATCGGTGCCGCCGTCCTCACCCGCGCCCTCGTCGGCAGCGAGATCGCCCTCGCGCCTGCCCCCGCCGCGCTCGCCGCCAAATCCCCCACCGTCATCGTCATGATCGGCGTCAACGGCAGCGGCAAAACGACCACCTCCGCCAAACTCGGCTGGCTCCTCAAACAAGACGGCAAAACCGTCCTCCTCGCCGCGTGCGACACCTTCCGCGCCGCCGCCGTCGAACAACTCAAATCCTGGGCCACCCGCCTCGACCTCCCCATTGTCGCCAGCCACACCGGAGCCGACGCCGCCGCCGTTGCCTACGACGCATGGCAGGCCGCCAAAGCCCGCGGCACCGATTACCTCATAGTGGACACCGCCGGACGCCTCCACACCAAGAGCAACCTCATGGAGGAACTGGCGAAAATCCGTCGCGTCCTCCAGAAAAACGACCCCGCCGCCCCGCATCACGCCTGGCTCGTCGTGGACGGCTCGCTCGGCACCAATTCCATCGAACAAGCCAAAGTCTTCCACAAAGCCTTTGGCCTGACCGGCCTTGTCGTGACCAAGCTCGACGGCACCTCGCGTGGCGGCGCGATTGTGGGCATCTGGCGCGAATTAAAGCTCCCCATCTATTTCCTCGGCCTCGGCGAGCAGCCCGAAGACCTGCAACCCTTCAACGCCGAAAACTACTCCCGCGCCGTCTTCGGGCTGGAGTAAGATTGAGGTTCAAAATGGCGCGGGCGTCTCGCCCGCAATCTATTCCCAAGCGGGCGGAACGCCCGCAATCTATTCCCAAGCGGGCGGAACGCCCGCAATCTATTCCCAAGCGGGCGGAACGCCCGCGCCACTTTGATTTTTGCCCTCAAAAAAAAACGGCTTCCCTTCCGCCACGCCTCCCTCACCCTTTCACCCTTTTATGCAACACCTCCCCGACAACCAGCGTGTGGTGATCACAGGTCTTGGAGCCATCCACGGCCTCGGCTTCGATGCCGAATCTTTCTGGCAAAGCGTCACGGCCGGCCGCAACGGCATTGACCGCGTCGCGCAGTTCGATCCCTCGCCCTTTGCGACCCAGATCGCCTCCGAGGTCAAGGGATGGAACGTTGAAGAACACATGGACCCGAAGGACGCGCGCCGTCAGGACCGCTACACCCATTTCGGCTTTTGCGCCGCCCGTCAGGCCGTCAAGGACGCCGGGCTCGACATGACTCAGGAAGACCCCGACCGCGTCGGCGTCGTCATCGGTTCCGGCATCGGCGGCATGTTCACCTACGAGACCCAGTTGAAAAAACTTTTTGACGGCGGTCCGCGCAAAGTTTCGCCCTTCGCCATTCCCGCCCTCATTGGCAACATGTGCTCCGGCATGGTCGCCATCGACATCGGTGCGCGCGGCCCCAATTTCGGCCTCGTTTCCGCCTGCGCCACTGGCACCCACGCCCTCGGTGAAGCCATGCACATGATCCGCCGTGGCGACGTTGACGTCATGATTGCCGGCGGCGCGGAGGCGGCGGTGACACCCTTTGCCTTTGCCTCCTTCTGCTCGATGAAAGCCATGAGCACGCGCAACGACGACCCCGCCACCGCCTGCCGTCCCTTCTCGCTCGGACGCGACGGCTTCATCATGGGCGAAGGCGCTGGCGTCCTCGTCATCGAATCTCTCGAACACGCCCGCAAACGCGGTGCTCGCATTTATTGTGAACTCGGCGGCTACGCAGCCACGGCCGACGCCCACCACATCACCATGCCCGACCCGGAGGGCAAAGGACTCGGCATGGCCATGACCCGCGCTCTCAAGAGCGCCGGCATCGCCCCCGAGGAAGTGGACTATATCAACGCCCACGGCACGAGCACCCCTTACAACGACAAGTTCGAGACGCTCGCCATCAAGCGTGTGTTTGGCGACCACGCCAAAAAACTCGCCGTGAGTTCCACCAAGTCGATGACCGGCCACTTGCTCGGCGCGGCTGGCGGCATTGAGAGCATTATCAGCGTCAAGACGATCACCAGCGGCATCATCCCGCCCACGATCAATCTCAACGAACCCGATCCCGAACTCGATCTCGACTACGTGCCCAACCAGGCGCGTGAGAAGCCGGTGAAGGTCGTCCTGAGCAACAACCTCGGCTTCGGCGGCCAGAACGCCGCAGTCGTGTTCAAGGCGATCTGATTGATGGGACGCCCGCGCCACGCGTAGGGGCTTCGCTTGCGAAGCCCGCGTATGCAGGACGTGGCCTCAAATGGCGTGCGCAGGCGTCGCAAGCGACGCCCCTACAGCGGGCGAGACGCCCGCGCCACAATGCTCCGCGTCCCATCAAGTTATCAGAATTCTTCGTTTCCCGCCCCTGTTAGAGCATTTTCAGTTGATGTGTATCCGTTGTCTTAATGGTAGGGAGGCCTCTCCGAGGCCTCCGTGAGCGTGGTGAGAGGATACGAAATTCATAGGTGCTTGGAGCGTGGTTTCGGAGGCCTCGGAGAGGCCTCCCTACCAGATAGGATAAGGCTACAACTTTCTTGGAAATGCTCTAGCTCCTGTCCCCCAGCAATTCCAGTGTGGCGGCGAGGACGGGTTTGCGGCCATCGGCCACGGCTTGCTCCAACACGGGGAGCCGGGCCTGCACGTCAGGCGAGGCGTAGAAGCGGCTGCGGAGACTTTCGTTGATGAGCGTGTGCATCCACTCGATGGCTTGGGCGCGGCGGCGTTCGTCGAGGGCGCCGCTGGCGGTGGTCGCGTCGAAGTAGGCTTGCGTTGTCTGCCAGACTTCGGGCACGCCCGCGCCGGTGAGCGAGGAGGCGAGCAAGGCGGGCACCGTCCAGCCCGCGGTGTGCTCGCGCAGGATGTGAAGCACGCGCTTCATCTCGGCTTGGGCGAGCGTGGCGCGGGGAAGATTGTCGCCGTCGGCCTTGTTCACGACGAGCGTGTCGGCCATCTCGATGACGCCCTTTTTGATGCCCTGCATTTCGTCGCCCGCGCCGGCGATCATGAGGACGAGGAAATAATCGACCATGGAGCGCACAGTGACCTCATTTTGCCCCACGCCCACGGTCTCGACAATGACCACGTCGTAACCGGCGGCCTCGCAGACAAGGACCGCCTCGCGGGTCTTGCGGGCGACGCCGCCGAGGGAACCGCCGGAGGGCGAGGGACGGATGAAGGCGTTGGGGTGCTGGGAAAGCTTTTCCATGCGCACCTTGTCGCCCAGGATGCTGCCGCCGGTGAGCGAGCTGGAGGGATCGATGGCGAGGACGGCGACCCGGTGGCCGAGGCCGGTGAGGTGGGTGCCGAAGGCCTCGATAAAGGTGCTTTTGCCCGCGCCGGGAATGCCGGTGATGCCAATGCGTTTGGCGCGACCCGTGTGGGGAAGCAGCCGGGCAAGGAGCTGCTGGGCCTGCTCCTGATGGTGGGCGGCGTTGCTCTCGATGAGCGTGATGGCGCGGCCCAGCAGGGTGGGATTGCGCTCAAGCACACCCCGTTCGTAGTCGTCGGTCGAGAGCACGCGGCGGCGAGGGGCGGCGGTGGCTGCGTCAGCGGTGAGCACGACGCCCCCCTTGCCGGTGCCCTGAATAATGCGGGTGGCGAAAGCCTGATTGTCATCCGCGCCATCCGGCACCCAGTCGGGAATCTCGCCCGCGGGCATGGAATGCGCGTGGCTGGACGGCTTCGCCGCCGGTTCGGACGATTCAAGCTTGGGGGTTTTGTTTTTGTCGTTGTTGGCAGAGGCGGACATGAGTGGCGGGCGGCGGAAAAAGGAGAGGATTTCCGGCGAGGTGACGGGGGATGGCAAGGCTTGCTTGCTTTCGGCGGCGGGGGAGGGACATGCTGCGCGCTTGGTTTCGGGGCCAGATCGTCGCTCCGATGTTCTTTGCAGCATGGGAGAGGAAAGTCCGGACACCGCAGGGCAGGACGCCGCACGAGCCGAGGCCGCAAGGCGGAGGCAAGTGCGGGCGGCGCGCGTCAAGGCGCGACCGACGGAGAGTGTCACAGAAAACAAACCACCAGACCGGCGAACGGGTAACCGTTTTTCGGTCGGGCAAGGGTGAAAAGGTGGGGTAAGAGCCCACCGCGTCGCGCAGCAATGCCGGCGGCACGAAAAACCCCGTCCGGTGCAAGGCAAAATAGGTGGCTGGGTGGCCCGCCCTTAAGCCACGGGTATGCCGCATCAGTCCGCAAGGACTGGAGCGGGCGCGAGTCCGCTAGAGAAATGGCGATCACCCGTCCTCCCCCCGGAGGACGGCGAACATAATCCGGCTTACGGCCCCGAAACCAAAATTTCCCTCATTAAGGAGGGCGGGTCTCCTGACCCGCCGACGGCGCGAAGCGCCGCCCATCCGGAAGCCGCGACTGAGGACACTCTCCTTTATTGCCTTTCAGCATCCAGCTTTTCAGCGTTTCAGCTTTTTCCCAGTGACCTCCGCCCGACCCGCCCGACCAGCCCATCCCACCGCTCCCCCGCGCACCCCCCAAAAAATCCTCGTCACAGGCGGCGCCGGCTTCATCGGCTCGCACCTCTGCGAAGCCCTCCTTGCCGACGGCCACCACCTCGTCGTGCTGGATGATTTCAACGACTACTACCCCCCCGCCCTCAAACACGCGCACCTCGCCCCCATCCGCGACCAACTCGACGCCCTCGTGCAAGCCGACATCCGCGACCCCGCCGCCATCGAACGCACCTTTGCCACCCACCACCCTATCCACGCCGTCTATCACCTCGCCGCCCGCGCCGGCGTCCGCCCCTCCATCCACTCCCCCCGCCTCTACCTCAGCACCAACATCGACGGCACCCTCAACCTCCTCGAAGCCTGCCGCGCCCACCACGTCCCCGACTTCATTCTCGCCTCCTCCTCCTCCGTTTACGGCGCAAACCCCAAAACCCCCTTTGCCGAGACCGACCCCATCCAGCGCACCCTCTCCCCCTACGCCGCCAGCAAACTCGCCGCCGAGCAACTCTGCTCCAACTACGCCCACCTTCACGGCCTCCGCTGCCTCTGCCTGCGCCTCTTCACTGTTTACGGCCCCCGCCAACGCCCCGACCTCGCCATTGCCCGCTTCACCGCCGCCATCCGCGACGGCCGCCCCATCGACCTTTACGGCGACGGCACCACCGCGCGCGACTACACCTACGTGGACGACATCATCCAAGGACTCCTCGCCGCCGGACGCCGCACCGCCACCCTCCCCCCCGCCACCTTCGAAATCTTCAACCTCGGCGAATCCGCCACCACCACCCTCAACGAACTCGTCACCCTCATTGAAAACGCCCTTGGCCGCCCCGCCCTCATCCGCCGCCAGCCCGAACAACCCGGCGACGTCCCCCGCACCTATGCCGACATCAGCAAAGCCCGACGTCTCCTCGGCTACGCCCCCGCCACCCTTCCCGCCGACGGCATCCGCAAATACATCCGCTGGCTTGAAACCAACCAGCCAGCCCCGGCCAGCCTGCAAATTGGACGTTGAGCGCTGAACGTTGAACGCTGAACGTTCCTGCCAGCCATGAACG
>NZ_ABEA03000025.1 GCF_000171235.2 Geminisphaera colitermitum TAV2
ATGCCGTCATCCACAACGACATGACCACCCTCGCCGCCGGCCCCTCCCGCCCCTTCCACGCCTGGCGCCACGGCGACACCGCCCCCCTCACCCTCGACGGACTCCCCGCCCTCATTGATTGGCTCGACCACGAAATCCGCCACAACCACCCCACAACCTAAACTCCGCGCTCCACATCCCCCCATCTTCATTCTACATTCAGCATTTTTCTCACCATGTCCTGGACACGCTTCAAACAACACACCTACCACAACGCCTCGCTCGGCCTCTCGCTTGACATCAGTCGCATCCCCTTCCCCGACACCTACCTCCCCGGCAAAGAAGCCGCCATCCAGAAAGCCTTTGCCGCCATGGCAGACCTCGAACGCGGCGCCATCGCCAACCCCGACGAAAACCGCATGGTCGGCCACTACTGGCTCCGCAACCCCACCCTCGCGCCCACTCCCGAACTCCGCGCCGCCATCACCGACACACTCGCGGCCATCAAAGCCTTCGCCAAAAAAATCCACACTGGCGAAATCTGCGGCTCCACCGACTGCGAATTCACCCACCTCCTCGTCGTAGGCATTGGCGGCTCCGCCCTCGGCCCCCAACTCGTCAACCACGCCCTCGGCCAACCCGGACGCGACAAAATCGCCGTCTCCTTCTTCGACAACACCGACCCCGACGGCATCGACTACACCCTCGCCACCCTCACCGGCAAACTCCCCCAAACCCTCGTCGTCGTCATCTCCAAGTCAGGCGGCACCGTCGAGACCCGCAACGGCCAGCTTGAAGCCGCCGCCGCCTTCCGCGCCGCCGGCCTCGACTACACCAAACACTTCGTTGCCGTCACCGGTGACGGATCCAAACTCGACCAGACCGCCCGCGCCGACGGCTGGCTCGCCCGCTTCCCCATGTGGGACTGGGTTGGCGGCCGCACCAGCGAACTCTCTGCCGTCGGCCTCCTCCCCGCCGCCCTCCAAGGCATCGACATCGACGCCTTCCTCGCCGGAGCCGCCGAAATGGACGCCCTCACCCGCTCCACCACCACCCGCGAAAATCCCGCCGCCCTCCTCGCCCTCATGTGGCACTACGCCACCGACGGACGCGGTGCGAAAGACATGGTTGTTCTCCCCTACAAAGACCGCCTCCTCCTCTTCTCCCGTTACCTCCAACAACTCGTCATGGAGTCCCTCGGCAAGGAACTCGACCTTGCCGGCAACATCGTCAACCAAGGCATCGCCGTTTACGGCAACAAAGGCTCCACCGACCAGCACGCCTACGTGCAACAACTCCGCGAAGGCGTGAACAACTTCTTCGTCACCTTCATCGAAGTCCTCAAGGACCGCGATCTCCCCCCCCCCCCCCCCCGCCCACCCGCTCCCGCCGCTCCGCTCCAAGTCGAACCCGGCATCACCACCGGCGACTACCTCCAAGGCTTCTATCTCGGCACCCGCGACGCCCTCACCGAAAAAGACCGCTCCTCCCTCACCCTCACCGTGGCGGACGTCTCCCCCCGCACCCTCGGCCAACTCATCGCGCTCTACGAACGCGCCACCGGCCTCTACGCCACCCTCGTCGGCATCAACGCCTACCACCAACCCGGCGTCGAAGCCGGCAAGAAAGCCGCCACCGGCGTCATCGCGTTGAAACAAAAAATCACCGCTGCCCTCGCCGCCGCGCCCGGCAAACCATTCACCGCCGAACAACTCGCCGCCGCCATCGGCGCACCCGAACGCACCGAGCTTGTCTATAAAGTCCTCGAACACCTCGCCGCCAACGGCGGAGCTACGAAGACTGCCAAGACCCCTTGGTTCGAAAGCACCTATTCCGCCTAAAACCAGCAATTCAAATCACTCGCCTGCAAGGACATGGAGTGCGGCGATTCATCGCCGCTTTGACGGGCCGTTTCAACGGCCCGCCCTCCCGCCTCCTCTCACCGCCTTCCCGCAACCCTAAAACAGCGCCAAAAGCGCAACCGCAACTCCCCTTCAATATCGGTGCAACTCACTGTTTTTTGTTTTTTCTGTTTTACCCGCACTTTTGCCTTTAACCTCTCCCTCAACTCCGCCAAGAACACAGCCTTTTCCATCCCCTTATGAAGACCCTGACCCTCGTACTCAGTATCCTCGCCCTCCTTGGAGCCGGTGCTTCAACGTATCTTTACGTTGGAATCGGCGAACAAAAACAAAAGCTCACGCAAGAACGTGACGACCAAACCAAGCGTGCCGACGGCCTCGACGCCGACCTCAAAAAATCCCAAGAGGCCCACACCGCCACCAAAGGCCAGCTCGCGGCCAAGGATACCGAACTCGGCAACACCAAGTCCCAGCTTCAGTCGGAAAAAGCCCGCACCACCCAGCTTACCCGCGACCTCGACGCCGCCAAAAAAGCCTACGCCGCCAAGGAAAAGTCCGAAAAAGAACTTAACACCCAAGTCGTCACACTCCGCGAAGAAATCGTCCGCCTCCGCCTCGCCGCCCCGGAAGGAAGCTCCGATGAGGTCAAGGCTGCTCTCGCCGCCGCTGAGATCAAAATCAAGGAACTCGAAGGCCAGCTAACCGGCGACATCGGCAAATCCGGCTCCGCCCAAGGAGGCAAAGGAGTTCCCACCCGCCTGCTCAACACCGCCGTCGCCAGCGTCGGCACCGACAACGCCTTTGTCATCCTCGACGTTGGCAACAAGCAAGGTGCTGCGATTGGCCAATTTTTCTCCATCAAGCGCGACGGCAACGAGATTGCCCGCGCCCGCGTCAGCGCCGTGCGTGACGAACTCACCATTGCCCAAGTCGAACCCAAGTCGATCAAGAGCGATCTGCTCAAAGGTGACGCCGCCAGCATCATTGTTGCCGCCCCTCCTCCTGCGGCCCCCGCTCCTGAGCCTGCCGCTCCTGCAGCCAAGAAAAAGTAATCTCGACGGACTCACTCTCCCTCATCTGACAAATCCGTCTTCTTAAACCATGCGCGTTCTCTCTGTTTTTCTCGTTGCCACACTCATTGCCATTGGCATGGGCGGTTGCGAAACGAAGACCAAGGAAGACTCCTCCATTCCGTGGAGCCGCCCCGCATCATGGGAAGGCCAGATGCCCGGCATGGGCGGCTTTGGCGGATACCGTTGATTGGCTGGCATCGCCCACAAATCAGACGAAACATTCATCACTCAAAACCCGGGACACGCCAATCTGCGTCCCCGGGTTTTTTATTCCCCCCCCCCTCCCTCAACGCCACAACTCGTCCACCACAAGCGGACAAGGATGTTCGAGCAGCCGCCACACATCGTCCACCGAGTCTGTCACCGTAAACAAACCCGGTGATTTGCTCAAAAACCGCTCGCGCGTCATCCGTTCGAAAAACCGGAGCAGATCATCATAAAACCCCTCCTGGTTGACGAGGACCAGAGGCTTGTCGATGCGGTTGAGCGCCCGCGCCATCATGATTTCGATCAACTCCTCCAACGTGCCGATGCCGCCGGGAAGAGCCACGAAGGCCGACGCCCGTTCCTCCATGATCCGGCGACGCTCGCGCATCGTATTGACGACGATCAGCTCATCCGCCTCCCGGAAGGCAAGTTCACGCTCGACCATGAAATCGGGAATCACCCCCACGACACGCCCCCCGCCCGCCTTTACCTGCAAAGCCACCGCGCCCATGACACCCGCCTTGCCGCCTCCATAGACCAACCCCCAACCCCGCCTCACGAGCCCCTCCCCCAGCCGCGCGCCCGCCTCGTAGTATTTGGAGGCGAGCATCGTGCTCGACGCGCAATAAACACACAGAAGTTTGGTCATCGCATTTTTTTGAACCCCGCCTGCCCCCGCGTCAAAGATCGAGTCATACCCTTGCCCTGCTCTGAAACCCGAAGGGAAATTATCTCGGAAGAAGGGATTGACAGAAAGAAAGCAGATCGTGAGTTTCCGTCCCCTTTCGCTTACGGCGGCCATAGCTCAGTTGGTTAGAGCACAAGATTGTGGATCTTGGGGTCGCGGGTTCGAATCCCGTTGGCCGCCCCATTTTTCTCCTCCCGATACCGAACCCGATCCCGGCACGGGGAAAAACGCCCGGAACCCTCCTCTCGCGCCATGCAAGACCCCGTCACGGAAGTCGTCGGCAAAAGCCTCGTCTCCCACCTGCTCACCGTAGTCGGTTTCCTGCTCGCCGTCTTTGCCATTGCCCGCCTCCTGCGCGCCAAAAAACAACCCGCCAACACCATCGCCTGGCTCTTCGGCATCCTGCTCGTGCCCTACGTGGGCGTTCCCCTTTACCTCCTCTTCGGCGGACGCAAACTCGCCCGGCTCGCCGCCAGCAAAGGCCCCCTCTCCCCCCGCCTCCCTCTTGCCTGCCCCGCTTCGCACTCGATCCACCCCACCGCCCAGACCATGTGCACCAACGGCGCCATCGCCCCCGTCGGAGGCAACCACGTGCGCCTCCTCACCAACGGCGAAGAAACCTACGCCGAACTCGAACGCCTCATCCTCGGCGCGCGCCACACCATCCACATCATGACCTTTATCCTCGGGCACGACGACACCGGCCGCCGCATCGTCGAACTCCTCGCCCGTCGCGCTGCAGACGGTTCGGGAATAAAAGTCCGCCTCCTCCTTGATGCCCTCGGATGCTGGTTCACCAGCGGACACTTCATAAAACCCATCATCGATGCCGGCGGTGAAGTCGTCAAATTCATGCCCATGGTGCCGCTCTCCTCACGCGGCTCCGCCAACCTCCGCAACCACCGCAAAATCGCCGTCTTCGACCACCACACCGCGCTTGTCGGCGGACACAACATCGCCCGCGACTACATGGGCCCCGAACCCTGGCCCAAACGCTTCACTGACCTCGGAGCCATCATCAGCGGCCCCGCCGCTACCATCCTCGACGAAATCTTCCTCGCCGACTGGACCTTTGCCAGCAAACGCCCCCTCCCCCCCCTGGCCCTCTCCCCCCCGCACGCCGAACTCGACCTCCGCCAAGCCCTCCGCCCCGAAGGCAAAAGCGAAGTGCAAATCGTGGCCAACGGCCCCGACGTGCCCGGCGATCCCCTCTACGACGGCATCGTCTCCATGGTGCAGGAAGCCAAGCGCAGCCTCTGGATCATCACCCCCTATTTCATCCCCGACGAAGTCCTCCTGCGCTCCCTCGAAGTCAAAGCCCGCGCCGGACGCGACGTCACCATCATCCTCCCCGCGCGCTCCAACCACCCCATCACCGACTATGCCCGCCGCCCCTTCCTGCGCCAACTCATGGCCGCCGGCGTTCGCGTGCTCGCCTACCAACCCGGCATGTTGCACAGCAAGGCGATCATCGTGGACGACCAGTTTGCCCTCATCGGCTCGGCCAACATGGACATGCGCAGCCTCTTCGTTAATTTCGAAATAGGCGCCATGCTCTACAGCCAGGAAGACGCCCGCGCCCTCCGCGCCTGGGCCGGCGAACTAATCCGCGAATGCGAACCCCTCACCCCCGACAAAATCCGCCGCCGCCGCATCCTCGGCAACATCGCCGAAGACATCAGCCGCCTCCTCGCCCCCCTGCTGTAAAAAACTGAAAAAACGCCCCCCGCAATTGACGACACCACCTAGCGGAGCACAAACCCTGCGATCATAAAAACCACCAGCACCAGCGCGACCACCACCCAATACCACGCGATGCCGCCAATGCGCAACGGCCCCCCCTCCCCCCCGCGTTCGCTCACGCCGCCGCCATCATCGTCCGCCCAAGCGGAGTCGGGCAGGTCGAGCCCATCGTAGGACGACACCTCGCGCCAGCCGGTGCGCTCGTCGGCCCCGCATTCAGGACACGCCAGCGCACCACGCGGGATGTCGGCCCCGCATTGGGCGCACTCGTCGGGCGGCGGAGGCGGTTTATTCCCGAACCCAAACCCGCCGCCGTTACGATTCGGAGGCCTTGTTGTCATGATAATCGTGGTCGTCGCGGTGCAGATATTTGAGTTTCAGCAAACGCCACGCCGTGACGAAAAACGCCGTCAGCGGGATGGCCAGCACCATGCCCAGGATGCTGTCGAGCGCGGTGCCCCAGAAAAAAATCGCCACGATGATCGCCACCGGATGCAGCCCCGTGCGGTCGCCCATGATTTTGGGCGTGAGGAACCAGCCCTCGATCATCTGCACGACGCAAAACACGACGAGCACCAGAACCAGCAACTGCACACCGCCGCCATCTGGCTGGAGCAAAGCGAGCGGCAGAGCCACGCTCAGGCCCAGAATCGTGCCCAAGTAGGGCACGATATTGAGAATGCCGAGCGCCAGCCCGATAAAGAGGCCGAACTTGAGCCCGATGATCGAAAACCCGAGCGCCAGCAGCACGCCCATGATGAGCCCGATAAGGAGCTGGCCGCGGAAAAACGAGATGATGATGGCAATGAATTCGTTGATCAGAAACACCACATCATCCCTCACGCCGGGCTTCAGGAAAGGCAGTTGCGAACCCAGTCCGCGCGTAGGCTCGCGGCGCGAGAGGAGGAAAAAGAACAGGTAAATCGGCACGATGGCGAGGTGGGTGACGAAACCAAAAAAACCAAGCACACCGATGCCCGCCGATTTGAGCGACGGCACCACGGATTCGACCGAGGGAACGGCCTCGGCGGCGGCCGTCTTCACATGGGAGACGAGGTTTTGGACGATTTCCTGGAATTTCGCGTTGGCCATCTTGTCATGCACCATGCCGAGCCATTGCGGAGAGTGCTCCTGCACGTAGGCCACGGCCTTTTCCCAAAGTCCGGGCAGCGCGGAGAGAAACTCGATCAGTTGCTTCACCACGGGCGGGATGATGACGAGCAGGCCCGCCGCCACGAGGAGCACAAAGACAGCGTAGAGCGCCACGACCGCGATGGGGCGACGAAACCGCAACCTGCTTTCCAGAAATTCGACCACCGGGCGCAGAATCAAGGCCAGGATGCCGGCCACGGCCAGCGGCCAGAGCACCGACGAAAAATGTCGCACCACAAACGAGAGCGTAATGCCCACCCCGGCCAGCAACGAGATCGACACGATCAGCGCCAGCAGCCCAAGGGCAAAGCCGACCAACCGCCGTTGCGTGGGAGTGAGCAGGCTCGGAATCTGACCCGATTGTGCGGGCGGGACGGGGGGGGGGGGGGGGGACTTCGGGCTTGGCGACGAAAGATCGGACATGAACGCAGCGAAAACAGGACTTCCGTTTCGGTCAACATAAGGCCGGAGACACGAACCGGCGGCGAAACAAGAAAGCGAAACAAGAAAAGAAGTTGCTCCGTCCGCGGCGTGGCCGCACACGTTGCGGTTTCTTCCTGCCACCACCTGCCATGAGCCTCGACGCGCCTGCGCCCATCAACACTTCCGCCATCAACGCCACCGAACTCTCCTTCGGCATCGTGGCCGCGCGTTACAACCCCGCGCTGGTCGATGCCCTCGTTGCCCAAGTGCGCGAACACCTCACCGCCACCGGCGTGCGGCCCGAACGCATCCAACTCGTGCGCGTCCCCGGCTCCAACGAACTCCCCAGCGCCACGCAATACCTCTTGCGCCGTCACCCGGCCCTCGACGCCGTCGTGGCCCTCGGCGTGATTATCCGGGGCGACACGATTCACTACCAACTCGTGGCCGAAGCCTCCCAACAAGGCCTGCAACGCGTATCGCTCGACACCACCGTGCCCGTGATCGTTGGCGTCGTCGTGGCCGAGAACGAGCAACAAGCCGAGGATCGCTGCCGAGGCCCGATCAATCGCGGCGCCGAGTTCGCCCGCGCCGCGCTCGAAATGGCCGCCCTCAAACGCAATCTCGTCCCGCAAGCCTCCTAACCCGCCCGCCCGGTCTCCATCCGCCCATCGCCCAAATCCTACCATGAGCAAAGCCCTTTTCGCCCAACGCCGCGACAGCCGAGTCGCCGCCATGCAATATCTTTTCGCGTGGAGCATGAACGCCCCGCAAAACCTCTCCGAAGACCTCCGCGCCTTTTACGAGACGCAGGAGCATCCGCGCGAACACTACGCCTACGCCGACGAAGTCGTGGACGGCGTCATCCGCAACCTCGTTGAAATCGACGCCCGCATCCGCACCCTTGCGCAAAATTGGGAGTTCGACCGCATTGCGCGCATCGACCTCACCATCCTGCGCGTGGCCATTTACGAAATGATCTTCCGCAAAGACGTGCCCCCCGTCGTTTCGATCAACGAAGCCATCAACCTCTCCAAAACTTATTCCAACTCCGACGCCAAACGCTTCATCAACGGCATCCTCGACCGCCTCAAAGACCAACTCGGCCGCGACGCCCGCAAAGCTGGCAACGACACCGACGCCAAAGCATAACCCTCCCCCCTCCCCCC
>NZ_ABEA03000024.1 GCF_000171235.2 Geminisphaera colitermitum TAV2
GCCGTCACAACTCACTTGCCGCCCGCCTGCCTCTGGACTACCGTTCCCCCCATGAGCACCGTGCAGGAAATCGAAGCCGCCATCGAAACCCTCTCCTACGAAGAACAGGAGCAACTTGCGCAATGGTTTGAAGCTCGCAGGACCCCCACCGGGAACGAAGACGACGCCCCCGTCCCTGCCAGCCACCAAGCCGAACTCGATTCCCGCTGGGCAGACTACAAAGCAGGCAAAATCAAACGCATCAGCCTTGCAGAGCTGTATCGCCGGGCCTCGTTAAAACAGTGAAAAATCAGCCAGTCGAAGCCCTCGACATTGTAGCTGGTGACCTTCAGGCCGCCTATTCGCACTACAACACATGGCATTTTGATGGAGAAGCGTTCTTCCAAAACCTTCTGGACGACGCTCTTTACCAAGTTCAACTCAACCCCGAGATTTTCGCGCCGAAATACAAACATTTCCGCCGTGTGATACTGCACCACAGTTACTACGCTGCTTACTACGTCATCGAACCCGACGTCACCACCGTGGTTGCCATTCTCGACCAACGCCAAGATCCGCAACGTATCCAAAAAACCCTTAACCAACGCGAACCCCTCCGTCACCTCGCAGCCAAACGCCGCCAGTCTCATTCCTGAACAATTCCCTTCAATTTAATGCACTTCATCAGCACCCGCGGCCAGACCGCCCCACACACCTTTTCAGATGCCGTTGCCACCGGACTTGCGCCCGACGGCGGCCTGTTCCTCCCTGAAAAACTCCCCACCTTTGCCGCCGCCGACCTCGCGCGCTTCGCCCCGCTCTCGTATCCAAAACTCTGCTACGAATTTCTCCGCCACTTCGCGACCGACATCCCTGCCGACACCCTCCGCGCCATCATAGCGAAATCCTACACCCGCTTCAATCACCCCGACATCGCCCCCCTCGTCCGCCTCGACGACAACACCCACGTCCTCGAACTCTTCCACGGCCCCACCCTCGCCTTCAAAGACTTTGCCCTCCAACTCCTCGGCAACCTCTACGAATACCAATGCGCCACCCGCCGTCAGACGATCAACGTCCTCGGCGCCACCTCTGGCGACACCGGTTCCGCAGCCATCCACGGACTCCTCGGCAAACCCGGCACTGCCATCTTCATCCTCTACCCCGACGGACGCACCTCCCCCCTCCAAGAACGCCAGATGGCCTGCACTGGCGCGGACAACGTCCATGCCCTCGCCATCAGCGGCACCTTTGACGACGCCCAAGCCGCGCTCAAAGAACTCTTCGCCGACCAAGACTTCCGGACCCGCCACCGCCTCTCCGCCGTCAACTCCATCAACCTCGCCCGCATCCTCGCCCAGTGCGTCTATTACCTCTCCGCCTGGCTCCGCCTCCCTGAAAACATCCGCTCCACTGCCGACTTCGTTGTCCCCACCGGCAACTTCGGCAACGTCCTCGCCGGCTGGATGCTCCAGAAAATGGGCGTCCCCATTCGCGGCTTCCGCGTCGCCACCAACCAAAACGACATCCTGTATCGACTTTTCACTACAGGCGACTACCGCACCACCGAAGTCCACCCCTCGCTCGCCCCCTCGATGGACATCCAGGTTTCCAGCAACTTCGAACGTTTCCTCTATTACAGCGTCGGTTGCGATTCCGCCAAAGTCCGCGAAATCATGGAAACCTTCAAAAAAACCGGGGCCTACAAATTTGCGTCCTTTAATCGCGACACCTTTACCGCCTCACGCTGCACCGACGCCGAAATCCCCGGCATCATCCGCGCCGTGTATCAACGTTACCACTACATCGTTGATCCGCACACCGCCTGCGCCTTCAAAGACCTCGCCGCCGACCGCCCCAGCGTGATCCTCGCCACGGCCAGCCCCGCCAAATTCCCCGGGACCATCACTTCCGTCATCGGCGTGGAACCCACTGATCCGAGCCTCGAAGCCCTCAAGCAAAAACCGCTCGTCAAACACAAGCTCCCCGCCACCGCCGCCGCCATTCGCGCCTACGTGGACGCCCACGCCGTGGACACCCTTTAGCAGATCAGCCGCCGCGCACCGCCCGCACAAACTCCGCCCGCGCCTCCATGTGCGGATTATGCCCCGAACCTGCGAGCGTCACGAACTGCGCCGCCGGGAAGTGACGCCGAATCAAACCCTCATCCTGCGGACGCCGCACATAATGCGAACGCCCGCCCGTCACGAACAACACCGGCCCGTCAAACCGCTCGCCCTCGCGCAACGGTGAACTCTCCAACTCTGGCAACATCCGCGTCAGTATCGGTAAATTAACTACCCACCGCCATCCCGCGCCGTTGCCTGCGCCATCCTCCATTCGCTCCAGATTTGTGACCAAAAACTTCCGCATCGCCACATCCGCCACGCGGGCCTCAAACCGCAATTCCGCTTCGCCACGCGATCTCAATCCCGACAACTCAAGCTCGTTCATTGCTGCAAACTCGGCCCGGTGCGCCTGCGACAGATAATCCTTCGGCGCGATGTCCACGACCACCAACCGCGTCACTCGCGCCGGATACCGGCATGCCAGCGCCATCGCAACCTTTCCCCCCATGCTATGCCCGAGCAAAGTCACCGGACCGCCACCCGCCACATGCTCGTCGAGCCAGGCAACGACATCACCGACCATTGCCTCATAAGACATCTCCTCCACATGCGGCGACCGCCCATGATTTCGCAGATCGAGCGCAAAAACATGAAATACATCCCCCCCCCCCCCCCCTGCCTTACTCGCAGCCAATTCCCCGCCAGCCGACAACCAATTGCGCGACGACCCCAGCAACCCGTGGAGCAACACGAGCGGCGGTTTTCCCGCTCCACCCAAATCACGAAAAAAAAGCGAAACCATGATCCCATCGCCGCAAACCTTCGCTCCAAACGCAAAGCTCAACCTTTGTCCAATCTCCGCCCTTCTGCCCCCGTATCCCGTTTGCACCCCTTTCCTGGTTTGCTCCTATCAGTCAGCGGGCGGCGGTGGTCCTGTATTCCGAGTCGAGCCGGTAGCCATGGAGGAAGAGGATCGAGGCGGCGAAACCCGACGCGGGCAGGACCGCGTAGATGACGCGCATGGACAGCACCGTGCCGTCCCCCTGACCCGTGCCGAGGGCGACATCGAAGCCCACCCCGTTGAGCAGCAAGTTGAAGCCGAGGATGGAGAACGCGGTGCCCGTCTTGAGAATCCAGCCGAAGACCGCGCTGAATATCGCCTCACAGCGTTCTCCGGTGCGCCGGGCCTCGGCGTCGCACACGTCGGCCACCATCGACTCGCCGAGGAGCCACAGAGCCGTCGTGGCCGGACCGAGGAACACCGGGGCGAGCAGTTGCAGCCACGGCAGGGACGGCGTGTAGAACCACCACGAACCCGCGCTGCAAAAGCCCCACAGCAACGAGATCACCAGCGCGTTTCGTTTCCCGAAACGCCGGGAGAGAGCGGTGAGCAGCGGGATTGAGGCCAGTGATGCCAACACGAACATCGTGCCCACCCAGCCGAGCAGCGGGGCCGCCGCGCGCGCATCGCCCCCATAGACATAAAAAATGCCGACATAGCTGCCGAAGCCGATGCCGACGTTGACCCCGACGATGGTCGCGATGCCCATGCCGACAAGGAAGAGGAAATCGCGACAACGCAGGGTCTGCGCAAGACTCTCGCGCAGCGGGATGCGGCGCTGGTTCTTCACCGCAGCGGTGACCGTGGCCGGCTCGCGGGTGAAAAACACGGGAATGAGACCCGACACGAGCACGATCACCCCGAGGCCGCAGGCCACCCAAGACAGCGCGTCCCGTGGCGAACCCAGCCATCCGGACTGGACGAGCGGATACACCCAAGGCACCAGCAGGGCCATCAGCATCATGAACACCATGCGCACCGCCAGCAGGCGTGTCTTCTCATGATAATTCGGCGCGAGTTCGTAGGCGAGCGCCCGGTAGGGGACGCTGAAAAGGGTGAAGACCGCGAAAAAAGGGATCGTCGTCGCCAGCATCCACACGACCTGCCCCGTGGAACTCAAACTGCGCGGCATCCAGAAAATCGGGACAACAGCAAACGCGGCCAGGATGGCTCCGGCGAACATAAAGGGCCGACGGCGTCCCCAGCGGCTGCGACTGTTGTCGGAAAGACTTCCCCCGAGCGGATCGAGAATGGCATCGAAAAGGCGCGTAATTACAAAAACGATACCGATGGTCGCCGGGTTGATGCCCAGCACGAGATTGTAGAGCGGGTTGCCCAAGTCCTTGAGTCCTTGGTTCCCCACGCGGTCGGTCATTCCCCCGGCGCCGTAGGCGATGCGGGTCTTCCAGTCGAGGATTTCGGGAGTGGTGTTGGACGAAGGTGATGGTTGCGAAACTGCTTGATCGGGGAGGAGAGGGGGAATGGATTTCGACATGCGACACCTTATTGGATACAGATCGGGCTCCTGCCCACGATTAGAGAATGGATAATGCCTTGGTTCTTCATCGTATCAGTCCGATTCCATCAGAAATACCGCTATCGTGTGCTACCTTTTGAGTCGTGGTGGTCTTTTTCCGCAAGGCCACCATCGCCTCATAATACCGCCGTCCAAACTCGCGCTGGGCCTCGGCATTGAAATGCGTGCCGTCGCCTCTGTGCCCCAGCCCCGCGGAGGGGATGACGGCGGTGTTCGGCACAAGCGCGGGCAGACGATTGATTTGTTCGTTCACGATCTTCGCATTCGCGGCTCTTTCTTCCGACTTCATGTAAAGAAACTCCCCCAACTCTCCCGCGACAAAGGGCACGCCGGGCGCATTCAGGTCGCGGCGAAAACCTTCCACTATCTTCGCCAGATTCTCCCCATAGGCCTTGGACCGGACGAGGCTTCCCGTCTCGCTTTCTCCCTGATGCCAGAGAATGCCCCGGAGCCGGCCCGACTGCTGCGCGATTCCAGCGCGGCGCACCGCCTCCTCATAGAGATCGCCCCCCGGCATCCAACGCTTCTGCGGCGTGGCGCCAACCGCGCAGGGTATCAATCCGATGGTGACACCGGGCGAATGGTCCGCCATCCGTTTCGCGAAAGCAAAACCAAGCCCGACCGCGGCGTTGCGTGTGTCGAAATGGACCGGCTCGCCCTGCAAAAGCCACTCGCCGTCCTTGCCGAGGACGAGCACGCGCGTGTCCGGCTGGCTGTCGGCGGGGGTCACCCTGCCGCGTCCCGACATGTTGGACTGGCCGACGAGCAGGTAGAGGTCGAAGTTTTCCGCCTTGGGCGGAGTGGCGACCTGCGCCGCCGGACCGGGCCGGGACACCGCCTCGGCACCATCGGCGGCGTGAAACGAAAGCGGCATCGCCGCGGCGACGCAGGCGGCGCGTATCCATTTGGAGAACACGGTGGGGGAGTTCATGTTTGAAAAACGCCGGCAGGCTGTCCGGCCGCATGGTTTTGGCTTAGTGAAACGTCAGCAAGAGCGGGGAGTCGGGTATCTCCATTTTTTCGATACGCAACGTGTCACCCGACTTGGTAAACACAACGTCCCGCGTTTTGCCATCAATCGGACTGTATGCACGAATCCCGGCGACAGGTTTTTTGATGGAAATCTCCACATCAGCCACGACCGAAGTGAAATCACCATCAGCCCGCTCGGTTGACCACAAAGCTAGCAGAGGCTCGCCTTTTTTGTTGGAAAACAAATAGTTGGCAATCTTCCCTAGGCTTTCCAATTTGGCATCGTCCCAGACAAAAGGATGACGGTCGGCACGATTGGCGATGGCAAACACCTTCACTTCGACATCTGGCAACGGACGCTTGTCAACCGGACGCGCCTCCACCGCCCGATAATCTGCGAGCGCACGCGCCGCTCGTTGATAAGCGTAGTATGAAGGTTTCGGGTTACCGTACAAATCAATAATCCCGAAGTTGGCTTCAGCATCGTTTAGGTCGGGTCTGTGGTCCGTAAAGGTATAAACAAAGGTGTAATCGGTTACCACAAGCGACTCCACTAACCTGCGCAGAATGTATTTGGCCTGAGCGCTATGAGTATATCCCATGAAACGGGATTTTTTCGGATTTGTAACTGTATAGGTGGGATATCCCCACTCGTTTATCCAAATTCCTCGCGGGCCATTATGCTTTGCCATCTTCTCCCGCAACATTCTCGCCGCGGATGCAAACGTGCCTTTCTCGTCAGCCACCGCCAGACCATCCCGTTTCTGGATGCTCGCCGTGGACGCATAAGGGATGATTTCGGGCACTCCAACCGGACTATAAGCATGCCAGGTAACCCCATCCACCTCAGGAGCAAAGCCCAACTCGATGCCGCGATAAGTCGCTGGCAAGGGCCCTCCCCCCCCCCCAATCACTTTCACATGAGGATTCACCTGTTTGATCTGCTTTGCCGCCAGATTCACAAATCCCACATACTCACGAATCCAAGGACTTACACCGCCATCCCGTTCCTTTCCATTCCACACACCGCCAAAGTGTTTCATAAACAAACTGTTATTTGGCTCGTTAAGAATCTCTATCACCTCCACTTTCCCCTTGGTTTCCTTTGCGAACCAAGCAGCAGCCTTGGCAAATGCTTCCCGATCAAACGGGTTTTCATAAAGTTTGTTTCCCTGATGCCCCGTGTTGAACAAAGCGGCGATTCCGATGCCTTTTTCATGCAAACGGTTTATCCAGCCGACATATTGATCAGGCATCTTGTAAACACCTTTGGATGTCTCGACCCTCGCCCAAAAAAAGTCTTCCCGTATCCATTTAGCCCCCGATTCTTCAATCAGTTCAATCGCCTTGTCCACCGAAAGAACTTTGGTTTTGGGGTCTTGGGAATGAATACGGTCCAAGAGGCGGAGATGTACACAAACACCAACTTGAGGATGACGCACCGGCCGCGCTTCCTCGCCTGCATTCGAGACAATCGAAGATATGGCAAGCAAGCTGCTTAACACGAACATTGGCCGAAGCCAACGAGAAGTTGATGGGCCATCATATTGAGTGGTATATTTAGTGGTCATGGAGAAACAAAGTATTTTGAATATAGGATTAAAATCGACGCCGCGCCTATTCCATCAAGAACACTGCCGTGCTGCGTTTTGGCAGATCGATCGAGAATCGGTCTATATTCTCGCCGATTACTTTTTCGGTCGTGATTTCCGTGATCTTTTTGGATTTTTGGGGCAAAGTGATTTGCTTGATGCCGTCCGTTTGGGTGTGCAACATCAGCCATGATTCGTTTACGGAAAGCACATCCTCGCAGTCCGTATAAACATGCACACCGGCATCGCGAAACCATGTCCGGAATTGGTCAGACGTGACGCCCGGTATTGCGGAGAATACCGATGTCCAATTCGTCTGTTTCTTTATCGCCACAACCGCCTTGCCCTTCAATTCGTTGATTCCGTGGGCCAGCGCCATTACACTTTTTTCGGGGCGCACGGTGAAGAGCGTTTTCTGCGATTTTTTGATACCAATCTCGCGGCCAGAATCAGCCATCACGCCACTCAACATTCCTTGCTCCGCAGTCTCAAAACGAAAGCCGGTCAGATTCTCCATTCGCGTCAGCGATAAGTCCGTTTGCGAAGCATATCCCGGAGCATAGAACCAAACCAGCGTGCGTCCGTCAGACCTCAGAGCTTCAGCGGCCTTGCGTTGTTGTTCAGTCATGTAAAAGCAATCAAGGAAAATATATACCTTATAATCTTTATCCCGAATCGCCTCCAAATCATCTATTAAATACCAATCAAACGGGACGCCAGTACGATATAACGCTGCCATCTGGTTGTGATACAAACCATATGAAATCTCGTTGTTGGGCGATTGTCTGTATCCCAAATAAAATTCACTCTCAGGCGCGGAAATCACGGCGACTTGGGCATTGCGACGCCGGGAATGCTTCATGGCTACGTCCGACCACTTTTTCATCCGTCCGACCGTATCAACCAGAATCGGGTCCTGAAACCAACCGCCACGGAGATCCATATACCAAAGCCCCGCGCCATGAGTCACCGTGTTGCCAAACTCCCTGTAAAGCAATGCCTGTGATTCCTCCATCGTGTTTACACTGCAACGCGGGTCCGGTTTCGGTTTGAGTTTTTCCAAATGCGGCTGGTCGTCGCCTTCGTCGAAAAACAATTTTCCATGCAATGCTGCGCTGCCGAGATATTGCCGCATCCCGCCGTCTTCGCCCAATCTGCGACGATAGTAGGTGTGAGGGGCTGAGAGTATGTCGAGATTCTTGGAACGCAACATGGCTGCGATGCCTCGATGATCTATCTCAATCGGCCAGTTGACGTCTTGTGTGTAACCATAAAACGCCATCGTCAGCAGATTATTGTTACTTTCCTCTTTGATAATGCGGCAATAGTGCTCGATCAATTCGACAGTGACCAGATTGTGACATTCGAAATAGTCCATGACGGCCCGTGATTTTTGCGGGTCACGCCAAGCTCCGGCGTTTGTTTGTCGGCGTTGGGTCAAATCCGGCACTTGGACGGTTTCAAATGTCAGCGAGGGGGTTTTCCAAGCGTCGCGCAAACGCTCGGTTTTGTTTTCGTATTTGTCGCGCAAATACCGGATGAAACGTTGACGCATTGGTTCGGAAATGTCTGATGCTACTGGATTTGCTGTTCGAGAAAATTGCGAATCCCAATGAAACCATTCCCCGCTTGGTCCTTCCGTTATGTGGATTCCGATCATGTTTTTCCCGTAATCCGCATCCATCAACTTGCGGACAGTTTTTCTAAACGCCTCGCCTCCCTCGCGCATATATTTTTCAGACGCGAATGATATGCGCGGGCCTCTTTTGGTCGTGCGTTCGTCGGAAACCGAATATTTAAGCACTTCGTCTGGATTTTCTTTAACCCACCAATTGGGCGGTGTCGTAAAAATGCGCGGAATAAAAAGTGCCTCGGGATTTAGTTTCAATAATTTCCGGATTTGTTCGTCTTGGAACGCTGGTTCAATGGTGCCGTCCTGTTTCCAATAGGGACGTCTATAATGTTGGGTGGAACCAAAAAAGCTGAATAACTCGACGCCTGCCTTGGAAAAATTAACGATTTCATAATCTTCCGGCTTCCACTGCCAGAACATCATCGGAGTGACGGGGGTTTGGTCTTTCCAAAAAGCGGGCATTCCCTGCCAGTCGCGCACCGCCCAAACTGGCCGGGGTTCATTACTCCGGGCCATTTCGACAGGCGGGGGATTAGAAGGGGCGGCGGCAGCAGGGCCGAGTTGGAAACCGTTCAAAAACGGGGAAATCGATTTCCCCCACCCTTCTTTATCATAATCCCACAGGACAGTGGACAATGTAAATTGCAGTCTGCCTGCGTCGTTGCTAGTCGCCCGTTTGGTCGCACCCGCCACTTGCAAGGCTGTATTGGCATCATATTTGTGCTGACTTCTTCCAGCTACAATAACTGCGAATGGACTAGCCTCTTTTGTTGTATTGATGACTTCGGTTTTTGAATAAAGATGCGCGGCCTTTGCATACAGAGAGACATCATAATCGGTATTAGCGTCCAGCCCTGTGAAGGTGAGAGTCAGCACAGAACCCGCCCCCGACGCACTCACTCGATCCTGATAAAAAGCCGTGTATTGGAAACCAGAACCATATCCGGGATTGCCCATGCGTGTTTCTCCAAACAAATTCCCCACATTTGATTCAACCTGCACCGTTATCTTCCCACTGGAAACGTTTGTCGTCGCGACATCAAATTTTCTCTCCAATGTTTTGGCCCCAATGTTTCCAGCACCAATATTCCAACTTTCAAAACCTGCCTGAGTGACGGATGATGGGGCCGCGTCAAAATCTACGTTTAGAAACGGGGTTGCGACAAGGGGACACAATATAAACAAACAGGCGAGAGCATGAGCTATTTTTGAAACCATAAGCAAATGTTTAGGGAAAACAGCTTTCGCAATAATAGATAGTTTTTGATTCATAATAAACACAAGAAACACTCCACCACCCAAGATACTATTTCATTTCGCCAATGAACCATTGGCTTAATACACAATTTCATTCAACCGCCAACCCGAAGTTGGGGATTCCCATTGAGCCACAGTCCGCCATTCCACATGGCCATCAATAAACGCAAAATTACGCCCTCCGTTTTTATGTGATGGGCTTACTCCCTTATCCTCTTTTTTCATCAGATCTTGGGGACCGATATTATATCCTCCGTTATTCCCCGTCCAAGTGATATTCTCCACATGATAATCGGTAAGCATAAATTGCCGCGAAGGATTTCCCACAGTAGCTTTATTTAATTGGGCATTTATATTTTGCGTTCCATTCAACATTACACCTACGCAATAGGCATAGCTTCGCCCCCTTGATGTTTTATTTATGGTATCGCCAGGACAAAGCATCACTGGTACACGAGTAAGAGTTGAGGAATCCGCAGGGGTATTGATATATCCTTCGGCCACCAAAGCAGCGCTCCAAATTTTATTGGTAGTTTTGTCCACTGACGGAGGAAAATTTCCCTTACGATCGTCTGTATAGAGTAGCAGAGCCAATGCAATTTGTCGGAGGTGTGTGCGACAACCTGCGAGTCGAGCCTGATTGCGAACAGGTCCAAGGGTTGCCAGCATGATACCCGCCAGAATGCCGATGATTGCGATGACCGTGAGCAATTCGATCAGGGTAAAACCGGGGTGACATGGGCAGCCAATCTTTATTATTGGCTTTCTCGATATGGGTTTAGTTTTCATAGGTAACAGCGGGAATAAGAAATGTAGGATATGATGCCCAACTGTTTAGCGAAGTCCCAACCGGAGCAAAAACATCAGGCCGCTTCTTCCTTGAGAAGATTGCAGTATCCGAAGTCGTTTAATGAGATTTTGAATAGCGAATTTCATAAACAAAACAGTTCCTGCTCTGAAATGCAGAGGATGCGCATGGCTATCCTTTTCGATGACGGTAGCGACGGGCAAGCTGAAGACCCAAACCAAGAGAGCCTGCGGCAAGGACAAAGACTATTGTTGAAGATTCGGGAATCGGGACGACAGTGAGCTGGATGAAGGAGTTAGCATACAGCCCGGTGCCAGTCGGGTTGCTTCTGACCGCGAAATAGCCACTATCTCCTGTAACAGTCGTTCCCTCGACATGGAAGACGCGGAGGAAGAGGGAGGTCACGCTCGTCCCGGTATCCACGGAAGCCGTGAAAGTCAGGTCATTTTGGGCGGACTGGTGATAAAAAATGCCGTCGTCGAAGGTCGTCCAGTTCACATTGTCAAAACTGTATTGGACCTCGACGTGGTCGTCGCCGGCAGCAGCTCCAGTCAGAGCGAGTCTGCCGATGCCAAAGGTGAATGCGGTGATGGTGTAATCCTCCGGCACCGTGACTTTCCACGAAACCCGCATACTGGCGCTGGTGGCATTGCTTGAATCAAGAAAGGAGGTACTCAAGCGAAGGCCAGCAGATTCCCAAACCAGTGTGTCCTGGGCCGTTGCACCATTTCCGTAAATCGCCCATTGTTTGCTAGACGTGAGCCCGGACGAGAAATCATCGCTGGTAAAGTCAATCGACTGGCCGGGGACGATCGTTGCAGCGTGAGCGTGGGGCGAAAAAACAAAAGTCAGCAGCAGGGCGGCGGAGCAGGCAAAAAGCATCTTCAAGGAAACTCTATTGAAGATACCTGAGGTTTTTTGGATTGTTTTCATGATGTTGTTTCGGGTGCGGTTTATGATTTCGTCTGGTGACGGAAAGAGAGTGGATGGGGGTAAGGGTTGGAGTAATGAAAATAGGATACGATGAGATGGAATCAGACAGAAAAGGAGGGTTGCTGCTCGGCCACCGACTGCCTCTCTACGATGTTGCCGCGAACGAGACGGACGGAATTCTCCTGTCGGTGGGCAGGATTTTCGATGAGGTGAAACAGGTCGAAGGCCGCCGCCTTCGACTGCGCGGCGAAGCTCACGTCGTAACTGGTCAGCGCCGGTTCAAGCACGGTGCACAACGGCTCCATGTTGTCGAAACCCACCACACTCACATCCTGCGGGACGCGCAGTCCGTGCCGGGCAAGAGCGCGATAAAGACCGTGCGCCATCCAGTCGTTGGCGGTTACGATGGCGGTGGGACGCTGGCCGGCTGACCGGAAAAACAGTTGCTTCACCTCGGCCTCGAGATCGGGCGGGGTTGATTCCGGAGCGGCTCGTCTGCTTTTGGAATCATCGCCCTCCGCCTTGCGCATGATGACAAGAGCAGGGTCGTAGCCATCCCGCTGGCGCAAGTAACCCTCAATGCCTTGCTGACGCGTGATGAATTGCGGATGCGTGGCGTTGGTGCACACAAACGCGATTCGCCGATGGCCGCGCTGCCAGAGGTAATCGGCGACAAGCCAGCCCGAGCCAAGACTATCGGGCGCGACTTGAGGCAGGGCAACCGACGGATCATTCAACCCGATAAACACCACTGGCAAATCCGCCGGGAGTTGCTTCACGAAGGCCGGCACGGTGCTCGTAGATTTGACGAGTAGGCCGTCGATTTTTCGCTCCACCACGCAACGTGGCAGCATGCTGTCGTCACTCGAAATTTCCACGAGCGCATGCACGCCGCTTTGCTGGCAGGCCTGTTCAACGCCCAAGGTGTAAGCGGCGAAAAGCGGGTGATTCGTCCATGCCTGCCCGGCTCCGGCGAAAACCATGCCGATGTTGCCCGTGCGGTCGTCGGCGGCGAGCTTGCGCGCCATGAGGGGCTTGGGGGCGGGAAGGTGTTTTTTGTAGCCGAGTTTCGAGATTGCCCGCTGCACGGAGTCCAAGTTGTCGGGACTGATATTGGTCGCGCCATTCAACACGCGGCTCACGGTGCCTACGGAGACTCCTGCGTGTCGGGCGATATCGGTTACAGTGGCCATTGTTTGGGTGTGTTTGGAAGGGCTTTGAATGTTCGTTGAACGCTTAATTGAATCTTTATTGAAAATTTCAAAACAATTCAAAAAGCATCTGTCAACACCTCTTTCGCGCAACTTTGCGCACCAACCTCGACAAGAGGTGTTCCCGAGCATTTCCCCTCTCATTTCCCATGAAACGCTTCGACAATCACCCATGCCTGGCTACCCTGCGCGCTTCTCTCCTCTGATCTTTTTTCTGTATTCGGCCCCTCCAGCCACGCCGCACACGTCTCTGCCACTTAACACGATCGTCCAACACTACCATACAATCACCATGAATAAACTCATTCGTCCATTCGTCGTTACCCGTGCCTCCAACTGGGCCGCGCTGCCCGTCCGCCTCGCTGTCGGTGGCGTGCTGTTTGCCCACGGAGCCCAAAAACTACTCGGCTGGTGGGGCGGTTACGGTTTGCAAGCCACCGCATCGCACTTTGCCGACAAACTGCACCTTACGCCCGGCATCTTCTGGGCATCGCTCGCGGCAGGCGGCGAGTTTGTTGGCGGCGCGGCGATTCTCCTTGGACTCTTCACACGATTCTTCGGACTCACGGCGGCGGTCATCATGGCCGTCGCCATTGCTACCGTGCACAACAGCGCATTCTTCCTTCCCAACGGCATGGAATACGCCCTGACACTCCTGCTCGGCGCACTCTCGCTCATCTTCAGCGGCGGCGGCGCACTCTCTGCTGACGCCCTCCTCTTCCGCTCCTCCAACACCACCAAGATCGCACCAAAACCCTGACGTTCCCCGCGCCTCCCTACATCCCGAACTCCCGCTCTCGTCCCCCCTCTCCCCTGCCATGCATCCTACCTCACAAAACGCCAAACATTAACCCCTGCACTAATTCCGCCACCCCAGACAGAGCCGCCTTGCACTCGTCCCACTGTCCTCCATAGCGTCCCGGCCCGACTATGAGCGACACCAAGGACCTCCTGCCAACACTCCCTGACTCACGCGATCCCAAGATCCTCGCCTATCTCAACCTCAAGCTCCGGGAAATCGGCCAGCCCACCGTGGCGCTCCCCGCATCCGACGCCGACAACTTTGCCGTCCTCGTCGATCACCTCCTCACCCTCAGCCGCGAAAAAGACCGCCTCCTCACGCGCCACTCCAGCCCCGTGGACCAGCGCATTCAAAACTACCTCTATTCCACCCTCGAAGAGCACGGCGGCGCGCCCCGCCTCCCCTCCCAGACCCTCGTCCTCGACCGCCCCGGCCTTGCCCGCGCCCTCTCCCTCCCGCCCGACGCCGACGAGTATAAAAACTCCATCCTCTCCTCCTACCGCCTCCACAACGGCGTCCTCCACAACCCCAAGTCCGACCGCCGCACCACCCAGGGCATCTTCCACGTCGCCGAAGGCGGCCTCCCCATCCCCGACGACAAAAAAGCCGTCCCCCTCGCCGTCTTCGGACGCCTCCTCAAACACGCCTTCAACCCGCCCGCCGAACTCCTGCGCGTACCCTTCACCGCCAGCCAGGCCACGCCCGCCGAGTGTTTCGTCTCCCTCTACCAGCGCCCCGTCGTTGTTCCCGCCGTCGCCGGCTTCACCCCGCGCCGCTCCATGGAGACCCGCTTCTTCGCCCCCGCCACCCTCGTCGCCAACCTCGATTTCGTTGAAAGCATCTTCGGCAACGCCGGCGATCCAACCCTCCCCGCCACCGACGCCGCCCTCGACCCCGAACACTGGACCGGCCACACCGGCTGCATCATCCTCGCCACTCACCTCAACACCCTCACCAAAAAAGAACTCGGCCTCCCCAAGTGGGACGACGCCACACCCCGCCAACGCCGCGACGGCATGTGCTGGAAACAAGCCAACGAACTCTACAACGACGGCGTTGCCTTCAAAATCACCTCGCGCGACGCCTCTGGAGTTATCGTAACAATCCTCTCCGACAACTACTTCGGTTACTGCAAAAAAGAAGTCAAAACCCAGATCTCCTACGCTGCCAACCTCCTGGGCTCCGCCGAAGAAGAACACTCCGGCGGCGCCATCGCCTTCGCCAGCTACGACCTCGGCGAGCACTTCAAACTCACCAACCTGTACCCGGACAACGACTACACCCTTGCCGGCGCCCTCATCCTCCTCGGCACCAACGCCACCCCGCAACCCGGCGGCTGGGCGCGCGACAACGTGTATCCAAACATCTACTACGTCCCTGAAACCGCCCGCTTCGACCTCCGCACCCAGACTGTCACCTGGACGCCCGACGCTGCCAGACCCGACCTCCGCCTCTCCCCCGGCATCACCTACATCTACCCCAACGGCTACCGCGTCGAAATGGTCCGCCCCGACCCCGCCGGACGCTGGCGCCTGCGCGGCACCAGCCCCAGCGGACTCCTCTGCCACAAACCCTGCACCGTCTCCGGCGGCGGCAAATCCGAGATTTCAAAATCCATCGCCGACGCCACCTTCTCCGGCCCCATCTTCATCTCTGACCCCGTGCGCGACACCGAACTCGTCCGCGAACTCCTCAACAAAAACTACTACGGCCGTTACAAGGAAGCCGCCCGCAACACCACCCCCAGCCGTCCCATCCTCAGCCCCGCCCGCTCCCTCGGCTCCGTCGTCAAACTCCTCAGCCGCAGCCCCGACTACACCGACGAATACAACGCCTGGCTCACCACCATCCCCCGCTACGTCCGCGACATCGTTCTCCTCGTCAAACGCCTCTACAAACCCGAATGGGGCGATGACTGGGCCAGTAATTTTTCCGTGGATACCATCAACGGACGCCCCGGCAACGAAATCAAATACCACGGCATCCGCGCCACCACCCAGTTCCTCCGCATCGGCTTCACCCCCGAAGGCGGCTGGCGCACCTTCTCACTTCGCAGCGACTTCCTCCCCGCCATCAAAATCCAAGTCGAGGACGACATCACCGCCTCCACCGTCGCCCCCCTCGCTTCCGTCACCGGACTCCCCCGCTTCCCCGAACGCGGCTCCAACGCCTCCGTCAAACTCGTCCACAACTGCGAAACCCGCCTCTTCCAACGCCCCGACGACGCCATCCACCGCGGCTACGACCACCACACCGAAGCCG
Organism: Geminisphaera colitermitum TAV2; assembly: GCF_000171235.2. Taxonomy (GTDB): domain Bacteria; phylum Verrucomicrobiota; class Verrucomicrobiia; order Opitutales; family Opitutaceae; genus Geminisphaera; species Geminisphaera colitermitum. Next base: position 15,897 of record NZ_ABEA03000024.1, read on the forward strand.
ACTTCGCCAAACCCGGCACCTACTTCTCCAACTACGAACCCCTCGACCACGCCGCCGCCGCCGAAATCATCAGCGACACCCTCGGCTTCGACGCCTTCACCCAGCCCGTGCGCGACCTCTTCAAAGAGTTCGAAAAAACACCCCGCGCCGCCTGGCTCGCCTCCCCTGCGCACCCGCGCCTCGTGGACGGCAAACCAACCAAAAACCCCCGCTACCTCCAAATCCGACCCGACCTCCTCGACCCCCGCGCCACCTGGGTTGCGCACTCCGCCGCCCGCCTCCGCCGCCGTATCGCCGCTTCGGATACCGTCACATTCCCTGTCGGTGCCGTCCTCATGGGCCGCCGCCTCAACCCACCCGAACCCGGCGTCCGCCCCCTCTGCGTCTTCAACCCCATCCACTACCAGGAACTCCCCGAGGCGTTCATGGACCTCATTGCCAGCCTCACCGGCAAGTCGCCCTCCACCACCGGCGCAGGCTCCGAAGGTGCCCTCACCAAAGGCCCCTTCAACGCACTCCCCCCGATTTACGACCTCAACTCCGCGCTCGTATCCTTCCTCCTCACCGACCTCCCCGCCTTCTCCACTGCCGCCGGTTGGGTTGGACCCAAACTCCGCGTTGACCACGACATCAGCCTCCTCGTTCCCGAAGTCTGGTGCCGCATGACACGACCCGAACGCGACCCCAAAAACCTCATCGCCAAAGGCTACTTCGAACGCTGCGAAGATTTTGTGCACAACGGCAAAACCGTCCTCGCCTCCCGCCTCGGCTACCGCATCACCGCGCGCGGCGTGCAAACCTTCTTCGGACGTGTCCTCAGCAACCCCAGCACTGTATTCGAAGAAGAACTACTCAAACCCGAGCTTCAGGACATGGACGTCTTTGCTGAAGGCATGACCAACATCGTCGAAGCGATGAAAACCGCCGCCGAAAGCTATTTCGCCGACGGCTCCATTGCCGACGCCTGTCCGCCCCTCCGCGCCCTCCTGCACATCATGCGCGACGGCACCTGGGAAGGCCACGGCCCCGACGCCCCCGAATTCCGCGCCCTCTTCGACCGCGAGCAAATGCTCAAGAGCGACTGGTACAACGCCCGCCTCGAAGCCCGCCGCCAGATCGACGCCGCCACTTGGGAGGAACACGCCCGCTACCTCGAAAAATTCCTGCACCGCCACAACTACGCCGACGTCGCCGTGCAACTCGACATCAAGAGCCGCCACGCCCGTGTCGTTGAAAACGCCCGCGCCGCTGCCCGGCCCGATTACATCGAAAAAATCCGCGGCACCCTCGGCGGCGAACCCTCCGTCTCCGCCCAAATCGCCGCCGCCCGCAAGACCCGCTAACCTCCCACCTCCCGCCTCGGCCCGACTTAAGTCGATTTAGAATCGAATTACATCGTCCTAAATCGACACAGCGCCATCACGCCACTCACCGCCCGACCACCTGTGAACATCCTCATCACCTCCGGGGCCACGCGTGAACCCATCGACGACGTTCGATTCCTCTCCAACATCAGCACCGGATCAACCGGAGCCGCCCTAGCCGCTGCCCTCGCTGCGCGCGGCCACACCATCACCCTCCTCCACGGCCACTCCGCCACCCTCCCGCCACACCTCCCTCCCACTGGCGCGGCAGCGCCCCACTTCGATGTTGGATGTTCGATGTTGGATGTTGGACGTTCGGGGCGAAGCCCCGTCCTCATCCCCTTCGGCTCCACCGACGACCTCCGCGCCCAACTCCGCGCCCAACTCGGCACCGGAACCTACGACGCCATCATCCACTGCGCCGCTGTCTCCGACTACCGCCCCTCCGCCGTGCAACCCGGCAAAATGACCTCCTACGCCGACGAACTCACCCTGCACCTCGTCCCCACCCCAAAACTCCTCCCTGAACTCAAAAGCTACGTCCCCCGTGGCGCGGGCGTCCCGCCCGGTGTAGGGGCGTCGCTTGCGACGCCCGCGCCAGCCGGACAGATTTACCAAATACCAGAAACGCAATCGCAGGCCGAAACGCAGACCGAAACACAGTTGCGGGCTTCGCAAGCGAAGCCCCTACACCGGAGTGGTGCGGGCGTCCCGCCCGCAATCGTTGCCCCTCAGCGTGCCGCGGGCGTCTCGCCCGCTCCCATCTCTGCTCCCGCTGGTTCAGACTTCGATGTTGGACGTTCAACGTTGGATGTTGAGCGTTCGGGGC
>NZ_ABEA03000023.1 GCF_000171235.2 Geminisphaera colitermitum TAV2
AGCAGACAATAGACTTGAAGGCTGGCGAAAGTCGGCAAGCCGTCTTCACCTTTACCGTTCAGAATCCCAAGCTCTGGTCACTCCGCGAC
>NZ_ABEA03000022.1 GCF_000171235.2 Geminisphaera colitermitum TAV2
CCCCTCCCCCCCTCCCCTTCAATGCAATGAAACGCGAAAACATCGGTAACATCATCGGCCTCCTCCTCCTCCTCGGCTGCTTTGCCTTTGCCCTCTTCAAAGTTTTTGGCCGCACCCGCGCCGAAGCCCGGGGCGGCGAAGTCATCCGCTTTGCCCACTGGCAACTCGAAGGCGGCTTGAGAAAAGCCTTCGACCAACTCGCCCGCGACTACGAAAAACTCCACCCCGGCGTCACCATCGAACAACTTGCCATCCCCGAGCGCACCTACGCCCAGTGGATCCAGACCCAGCTCATCGGAGGCACCGCCACCGACATCCTCCAACTCGGCCGCCTCAGCGCCGGCGAAGACGAAATGCTCGCCCGCTTCTTCCACCCCCTCTCCGACCTCGTCGAGCAACCCAACCCCTACAACAAAGGCACCGCCCTCGAAACCACTGCCTGGCGCAACACCTTCATCGACGGCCTCGTCGGCGGTTTCAACTACCGCCCCAACCTCCTCGAATACTACGGCGTCGGCATGTCCATGCACACCACTCGCGTCTATTACAACGAAACCCTCTGGAAACTCATCCTGGGCGACACCCCTCCCCCCACCGACTTCGACCAATTCATCACCATCTGCGACCGCGTCCGCGACTACGCCAAAAAAACCGGCGCCAAAGTCATCCCCGTTGCCGGCTCCAAAGCCAACGGCCCCGCACTCATTGACAAACTCGCCGCCAGCCAGACCCAGCGCCTCGCCCGCACCGTCCTGCGCAACTACTCCATGAAACAAGACCCCGCAGAAATCGGCATCAGCTACCTCCGCGGCGACTGGACCCTCGACACCCCCGCCATCGAAGGCGCCCTCTCCATCATCCGCGACGTCGGCCTGCGCCTCCAACCCGGCTACATGTCCGTCACCCGCGAAGACTCCGCCTTTTACTTCGTGCAATCCCGCGCCCTCATGATCGCCGCCGGCAGTTGGGACGCCCCCAGCTTCCGCCAGCAAGCCCCCTTCCAGATCAGAGTATTCAACATCCCGATACCCGCCCGCACCCATCCCAAATACGGTGCCAACGTTTACGGCCCCGCCTCCGAAGCCGCCACCCAGGTCGCCCTCAGCTTTGGCATCTGCCGCGAATCCCCGCACCGCGAACGCGCCATCGACTTCCTCCACTACCTCACCTCCCAAACTGCCAACGCCCGCTTCAGCCAGATGAGTGACTGGCTCCCCGCCATCGTGGACGTGGACGCCCCGCCCTTCGTCCAGCCCTTCCTCCCCCGCACCGAAGGCTACGTGGACGGCTTCGGCATCGGCAGCATTGGAGCCAACACCAAGCGCATCCTCGAAAACGCCAACAACAACCTCGTGCAAGCCGCCGGCTCCATTGAAGAATTCAAAAGCATTGTTGCCCCCCGCCTGCCCGGAGCCGTCCGCCAGGATCTCGCCCGTCAGGTCCACATTGCCCGCCTCAACATCGGCCGCCAGGACATCATCCTCGCCGCCAGCAACGAACTCCTCTCCTATCTCGGCGCCGACAACAAAGACCTCCAGCGCCGCATCGGCGAAACCATCGAAGCGCAAAACCAGCAGGAAGGCACCCGCGCCTGGATTCAGAGCGAACTCGACCGCCGTCCCACGCCTGCCGCGCACAACTGACGAAGGATTTCGGAGAACTCCTAAAATTACATTTTTGAACAGCAAAGTCGCTAAGGCGCAAAGGAAGAAATTTCTTTGATTGTTTTGTAGTTAATTAAAAATAAATAAGATGCAAAAATTCACAATTCTTTATTCTGATCTTCGCGGCTTTGCGTCTTCGCTGTTTTCTTCAATTTTTAGAACCTCCCTTCGGTAATTTTCGCTGGAACCTTCTTTGCGAACCCGTTTCCCATCCGTCTTCCAGTTCCTCCACTGCCATCCAGCAACTCCACACAATGATCGAAGTCAAAGGTTTGGTGAAAAACTATGGCGACAAGCGCGCCGTTGATAACGTCAGCTTCCGCGTCCAACGCGGAGACATCCTTGGATTCCTCGGCCCCAACGGCGCCGGCAAATCCACCACGATGAAGATGATCACCGGCTACATCACTCCCACCGCCGGCACTGCCATCGTTGCCGGCCACGATGTGCGCCAGAACCCCGTTGCCGTCAAACGCGCCATCGGCTACCTCCCCGAAAGCGCCCCGGCCTACGGCGAAATGACCGTCGAGGAATTTTTGCGCTTCATTGCCGAAGCGCGCAGCTACCGCGGCGACGAACGCCAGGCCAGAATCGACCGCGCCATCAAGCTCACCCACCTCGACACCGTCCGCCGCCAGACCATCGAGACCCTCTCCAAAGGCTACCGTCAGCGCGTGGGCTTTGCGCAAGCCCTCCTCCACGACCCCGCCGTCCTCATCCTCGACGAACCCACCGACGGCCTCGACCCCAATCAGAAAAACGAAGTGCGCACCCTCATCAAAAGCATGGCTGCCGAAAAGGCCGTCGTCCTCTCCACGCACATCCTCGAAGAAGTCGAAGCCATCTGCACCCGCATCATCATCATCAACGAAGGCAAGCTCGTGATCGACGAAACCCCCGAAGCCTTCCGCGCCCGCAAACCCGGTGCCCGCCTCGACGAAATCTTCCGCACCCTCACCGAGGCGAAAAGCTGAACCGTCAAATCCAACTACGCAGAGGACACAGAGGAATCACAGAGAGCAATGAGGTCACAACGCCTCCCCCTCCCGCCTCCGTCCTCTTCAAACCTATTCTTCTTAAAAACCATTCGCCAATGAACCACTCATCCAGCCGGACAGTTCTCCCCAAACTCTGTGCCACCTCTGTGTCCTCTGTGTAATTTTCCGACAACCCATACCCAGCCCATCCTCCCATGACCTGCACCGTCTTCAAACGCGAATTCCTCGGCTACTTCCGCTCTCCGGTCGCCTACGTCTTCCTCATCGTGTTCCTCGTCGCCTCGGTCGGCCTCGCCTTCTTTATCGGCAACTTTTTCAAGGCCAACCTCGCCACCCTTGAGAGCTACTTCATGTTTCACCCCTGGCTCTTCCTCTTCTTTGCCCCCGCCGCCGGCATGAGACTCTGGGCCGAGGAAAAACGCAGCGGCACCCTCGAACTCCTCTTCACCCTCCCCATCACCACGCTCCAGGCCGTCATGGGCAAATTCCTCGCCGCGTGGGCCTTTCTTGCCCTCGCCGTCCTCCTCAGCTTCCCCATGGCCCTCACCGTCGGCTACCTCGGCAACCCCGACTGGGGCGTCATCGCCAGCAGCTACCTCGGCTCCATCCTCATGGCCGGCGGTTTTCTAGGCATCTGCTCCCTCACCTCCGCCCTCACGCGCAACCAAGTCATCAGCTTCGTCCTCAGCGTCATTGTGTGCCTCGTCCTCGTGCTCCTCGGCTGGAGCGTATTCAACGGCGCGCTTGGCACCTTCCTCCCTGCGTGGGGCGTGGACCTCGTGGCCAACACCGGCTTCATCCCGCACTTCGATTCCTTCACCAAAGGCATCATCGACCCCAAGGACCTCATCTACTTCCTCTCCCTGATGGGCTTCACCCTCTTCCTCAACGTCGTCGTCCTCGAACGCTAAGCCTCCCCCCCCCCCCGCTCATCACTCTTCAACCTTCAGTCCTTTAGCCCTTCAGCCTTCAGTCCTTTACCATGAAACTCGGAAGCAAAATCATCGCCGTCGTCCTCCTCGTTGCTGCGGTCTTCCTCATCAATTACCTCGCCACCCGCCTCCCCGTCCGCGTGGACAGCACCTCGGGCGGCATCTACACCCTCTCGCCCGGCACCAAGTCGATCCTCACCAAGATCGAAGAACCCATCACCCTCGACTACTACTTCTCGCGCGACGCCGAAGGCCTTCCCGTATCCTACAAAAACTACGCCGCCCGCGTGCAGGAACTCCTCCGCCAGTACGTCCGTGCCTCCAAAGGCCGCCTCACCCTCAACGTCGTCAACCCCAAGCCCGACACCCCCGAGGAAGAACGCGCCACCAGCTACGGACTCCAAGCCCAGACCATCCCCACGACCGGCGAATCCGTCTTCTTTGGAGTCGTTGCCATTCAAGCCGACCAGCAAAAATCCATCCCCGCCCTCAACCCCCAGCGCGAAGCCTTTCTTGAATACGACCTCTCGCAGTTGATCTACTCCGTCCAGCAAATCGAAAAACCCCGCCTCGGCCTCATCACCAGCCTCCCCCTCCGCGGCCAGCAGCCCAACATGATGATGATGATGCAACAGCAACAACGCGGCACCCCCCCCCAGTTCATCTACACCGAATGGGAAAAAACCTTCACCCTCGTCCCCATCGAAGCCACCGCCACCGAACTCCCCGCCAACCTCGCCGCCCTCGCCATCATTCACCCCCAAGGACTCAGCGAACAACTCGAATACGCCATCGACCAATTCCTTCTCGGCGGACACTCCGTATTCCTCGCCCTCGACCCCAGTTCCCAACACTTCGCCCGTCAAGGCGGCCAGATGGCCATGATGGGCATGCCCCCGCAAAACGTATCCAGCGACCTCCCCCGCCTCCTCAAAGCCTGGGGCATCACCTACAACCCCGAAAACGTCGTCGGCGACCTCAAACTCGCCACCCCCATCAACACTGGCCGCTCCGTTGAACGCTACCCCATCTGGCTCAGCCTCACCCGCGAAAACCTCGGCTCCACCGCCCAACCCACCGCGCAATTGAACACCCTCCTCTTCCCCAACGCCGGTAGTTTTATTGTCAATACAGTGGATACGGGCAAAAACCTCGAAGTCACGCCCCTTGCCGAGTCCAGCGACCAAGCCGGAGACCTCCCCAGCTTCACCCTGCAAATGGCGCAGCCCGACGACATCGCCAAACAAATCATCCCCACCGGCAAGAAACTCCTCGCCGCCCAAATCACCGGCGTATTCAAGACCGCCTTCCCCGACGGCGCGCCCAAGGCCACCAAGGACGCCGACAAAACCGACGACGCCGACAACAAGGCCCCTCCCGCTCCCGCCTCAGCTGCCGCCACCGCCAAGACCCTCCCCGAAGGCAAATCCACCCTCATTCTCGTCGCCGACACCGACTGGCTCTTTGACGACTTCAGCGTGCGCCGCTTCAACTTCCTCGGCACCGAAGCCGCCGAACCCCTCAACGACAACCTCGCCTTTGGCAGCAACATCGTGGAAGCCATCGCCGGTGCCTCCGACCTCATTTCCCTGCGCGGCAAAGCCGACGCCAACCGACCCTTCACCGTCGTCCGCGACATGGAAGTAGCCGCGCAGAAAAAATATCAGGCCAAGCTCTCCGAACTCGAAGCCCGCCTCAACGAAGTGCAAAGCAAGCTCAGCCAGCTCGTCGGCAAGTCCACCGAAGGCAACCGCCTCGTCGCCACGCCCGAGATGCAGAAAGCCATCGAAGACTTCCAGAAACAAGAAGTGCAAATGCGCCGCGAACGCCGCGAAATCCGCCGCTCCCTCCGCGAAGACATTGACGCCCTCGAATACAAACTCGCCGCGCTCAACCTCCTCGCCGTCCCCGCCGCCATCATCGTCATCGGCCTCCTCTTCCACCGCGCCCGCCGCAAACGCTGAAAAAAGTAGCCAACACCTAACCTGGTAGGGAGGCCTCTCCGAGGCCTCCGCTCCGCGCCGCTCCCCTCCCCCCCCCCCCCCCTCCGAAACCCAAGCTCCATCCATCACCTCCATTTCGCATGAAACTCAAGACCCTCCTCCTCGCCGTTCTCCTGCTTGCCGCGCTCTCGGGGGCCGCCTATTTCGCCACCCGCCCGCAGCCGCCCGCCACCTCGCCCGAAGGCAACGGCCGCGCCGGACAACCGCTTGCCCCCGCCGCAAAAATCACCGAAGCCGCCCGCGTCAAAATCACTGACGACGGCAAGACCGTTGAACTCGCCCGCCACGCCGACGGCACCTGGCACGTTGCCAGTTACTACGACCTCCCCGCCGACTTCTCCAAACTCACCCGCCTCGTCGCCGACCTCACCGGTGCCAAAATCGAGCGCTACGTCACCGCCGACCCCGCCCGCATTCAACGCCTCGAATTCAAAGGCACACAAATCGCCTTCTACGGCCCCGACACCACCGACAAAACCAGCACGCCTCCCCCCCCCCCCCTCTCTGGTCCATCGACCTCGGACGCACCGCCGACTCCGGCGGACGCTTTGTCCGCTACACCGGCGAAGACAAAACCTACCTCGCCAAACTCAGCCTCTGGCTCGACACCGAATCCAAAAACTGGGCCGACAGCGCCCTCACCCAGATCAAGCCAGCCGACATCGCCAAGGCTGAATTTACCTTCCCCGAAGGCGCTCCGCTCTCCCTTGCCCGCAAAGACAAGGACAGCCCCTTTGAAACCACCCCCGCCCGCGAAGGCCAGACCGTCAAAGCCGACGCCATCACGACCCAACTCAACAACCTCACCGGCCTGCGCCTCAGCAACACCGCCGAACCCGACGCCAAAGACGCCAAGGACGCCCGCGAGCACGCCCGTACCGTAAAACTCACTACCTTCGACAACCGCACCCTCACCATCGCCCTTGGCCGCCGCCCCGCTGTCGAAGCCCCTCCCCCCCCCCCCCCCCCAGCCGAACCCGCCAAAACCGATGCCACCAAGCCGGACACCGCCGCCCCGGCCACGCCCGCCGTTCCCGCCGGTCCCGTGTATGTATTTATCCAAGACACCAAGGCCGACGCCCCTGTGAACGCCCTCATGCAGAAGCGAGCCGTTGAAGTTTACGAATTTGTTTACACCAGCCTCCCCTCCAAGGCCGACGACCTCTTCGCCCCCACCCCGGCTCCCGGAACACCCCCGACGCCCACCGACGCAAAGTGACCGCCCCCCCGGAGGGCGGGTCTCCTGACCCGCCAGACGCGGCGCAGCCGCGCCCATCCGAAATCGGAACCCTCGTAACATCAGTGAAACCACGCAGCCAACCACGGAACAGCCGTTTTTCAGACAGTTTCGAGCGAAGTGACAGTGCTTCAAAACAGCACCCTCTTCCCTATCTGCATAGTGTTCACGCCACGGCGCGACGGACGCCACGCTGAGAGGCAACAGCAGGCTGACGGCGTTGCGCCGCGTGAAATCCATCCTGCAGAGGGAAATCATGCTCTCCGATGCACGATTTCTCAGGATAGTTTTACGGATGCGTTTCCGTTCTCGCATCACCTCCCACCGAAAACAGCGAAGCGCCGTGAGATTTTTAAATGACCACTTGACACCCCATTCTCGGCCCGTCTTTTTCTGCCGCACATTTGCGTCAGGGACGCGCACACCGAACGAATCAACGAGCAACCGAAACCACTTGGGTCGAACCCGCTAACTGCTTGAAAATGAGCTTAAACGCGACATACGGGACTACACAAAGCTCCCAAGCTCCCAAGCTCCCAAGCTCCCAAGCTCCCAAGCTCCCAAGCTCCCAAGCTCCCAAGCTCCCAAGCTTAGCTTAAGCTGTGTCAGCATAGAACACCCAAACAAGGGGGTACCATGTCCAGACGGGACGACGCGGAAACGGGAAGGGACGAGACAATACGCTTCAGGCAATTGCGTCCCTTCTCCCGTCATTTCTGACAACTCTCCCGCGACGGGAGGATGCTCTCCCACGACGGGAGGATACTCTCCCGCGACGGGAGGATACTCTCCCACGACGGGAGGATACTCTCCCACGACGGGAGGATGCTCTCCCACGACGGGAGGATGCTCTCCCATGACGGGAGGATACTCTCCCATGACGGGAGGATACTCTCCCATGACGGGAGGATACTCTCCCATGACGGGAGGATACTCTCCCATGACGGGAGGATACTCTCCCATGACGGGAGGATACTCTCCCACGACGGGAGAAACGTCCATTCAGCCTACCCGAAAACCAAAAACGAAAGCATAAAATGTCCACTAAACACACTAATCGCAATTACTTGCCGACGACCGAGACGGAAGCCTACCTCTGGCTGACCAACCTTGCGCAACAACTACCCTCCGTGGCCAACCTGCTCGGCATCGGGCAAAAAGTCCCCCCCCTGGTGCAAGCCGCGCAACTACTCACCGACACCCACCGCTACCATCAAGCCACCCGCAGTCTGGCCGAAGAACGCACCGCCAACAAAAACGAAGCCGCCTGGAACCCCATAGGCCAACACGTTTACGTGCGCCCCACCACCACCGACACCGGCCCCCAAGCCACCCAAAGCGCCGAAGCCGGAGCCTACCCCCTGGCCATCGCCCTATGCGACGACATCCTCAGCAACCGGAGCGGCAAACTCGATCAGGCAATAAAAGACCTCCTGCGCCTCAACCCCCTGCCCAAACACCCACCCGGAGCGGTCACCGGAACCAAACCCCAATACGAAGCCCTGATCGACCACAACCAACTCACCATCAAACTCACCAAAGCCGGCTACCAATATTTTATGGTGAAGATCGACCACGGCACGGGCGAATTCGACGCCGAGCACGTCGTGCACGAAAGCCCCTTCAAAGACCCCACCCCCCTCCCCACCGACACACCGCAGATGTGGCGCGTGCAGGTGTTTGGATACGCCAAAGGCAACCACGTGGGCATCCCCGGCGACATTATAGACGTAGCCGCCAAAGCCTACCTCGCCGAACACTCCGAAGGCACCGGCTGATTTCTCCCTTTCTCCCGCACGATGAGAAACCAAAAGCCAAATGATATTCCGAGTGGCGCGGGCTTTTTCTGCCAATCCCAAACGCCCGCATTCCGATGTAGCGCAGGCGTCCCGCCTGCAATCCAGCCTGCTGCGCGAAGCGCCGCACTCCATAAAAGTCACCGCGCTTCGCGCTATAGACAAGATGGCAGGCAGGATGCCTGCGCTACGTCAGGATGCGGGCGGGACGCCCGCGCCACCTTTGTTTAACCCCAATCCGGCGGCAGGATGCCGCCGCTCCGTATCCTGAATTTAAAAGTCTCAATCCCTTTTTCCCGCACCTATGAAAAGCCAAAAGCAAAATGATACAGTCACGCTTCCGCGTGTCTTTCTTAAACTCGGAGCGGCGGCGGCCATCGCGCTCCTTTCAACGCATCTCGAAGCCGCCTCTTCTATCAACATCCCGACCGTGACGGTGGGCGACATTGGCAATGCCACGGACCCCGCCACCGGTTCGCTCTACGGCTCTGTGAGCTACGAGTATCAGATCGGGAAGTATGAGGTGACGAACGGGCAATATGCGGCGTTTTTGAACGCCGTGGACAGCACCGGGGCTAACACGTATAATCTCTACAACAGCAACATGGGCAGCAATGCCAACCTTGGAGGCATCACGTGGAACGCAGGCAGCAGCCAATACGAGACGAAGGCCGGGTTCGACCTGAAGCCCGTGAATTACGTATCATTTTATGATGCTGCGCGGTTCACGAACTGGCTGACGAGCGGGGACACGGAAAACGGGCTGTATGTGTTCAGCGGAGCGACGACTATCACGAGTTTTCCTGACCACGCGACGAGCAGCGGCTGGGCAATCGCGAGCGAGGACGAATGGTATAAGGCCGCGTATTACAATGGAGACGGCACGTATCGCACATATCCGGTGACAGGCACGTTGAGCCAGACCACAGCGAATTACTATAGCGATGATGGTGTGATGCCTGGAGGGACGTATCTAGCGGATGTGGATTATTATGATGATGTGACTGGAGCTGGTTCGACGTATGGTACGTTCCAGCAGGGGGGGAACGTTTATGAGTGGACTGATACGCTTGTATACGGAATTACCCTTGTGACGCGTGGCGGTTCGTTCGGCCACGACGACTACGAACTCTTCTCTTCGACCCGCGACAGCAACATGCACGCCACCGAGGACGACAGCATCGGATTTCGCGTTTCGTTGCTGGGCAGCCAGCCGTCCGTGCCCGAGCCGAGCACGTATGCCGCGCTGGCCGGACTGGCGATGCTGGCTTACGCTGTGAGCGTGCGTCGTCGCCGCCGTTGAATCTGACATTTGCCTCCGACGGAGCGTAATTGCTGTTCACTTTCACATACACAAAGGGGACGGTCGCCTTTCCGGGTTGCCGTTCCTTTTTTTTGCCCCCCCCTCCCCCCTCACGCGCAGGCGCACAACCTTTTCCTTGCTAGCCGCCCGGCCGCCTTGTTCGCTGGGCGGCTTTACTGTCTATTTTGTCCATGAAAATCCTAGTCGCCGACAAGATCTCGCCCAAGGGAGTCGCCTACTTGCGTCAGCAAGAAGGCTTCGAAGTGGTGGAGGCTTACGGCTCCTCCCCCGAAAAGGTTCTCGAACTCGTCAAAGACGTTCACGCCATCGCCGTCCGTTCGGAAACCAAAATCACGCGCGAAGTCATTGCCGCCGCCCCCCAGCTCAAAGTCGTGGGCCGCGCCGGAGTCGGCGTTGACAACGTCGATGTCGAAGCCGCCACCGAACGCGGCGTCGTCGTCATGAACACCCCGGCGGGCAACACCATTGCCACCGCCGAGTTGACCTTTACGCACATCCTCTGCGGCTCGCGCCCCGTCTCCCAGGCCGCCGCCTCGATGCGCGAAGGCAAGTGGGACCGCAAATCCTTCAGCGGCGTCGAACTCTTCAAAAAAACGCTTGGCGTCATCGGCATGGGCCGCATCGGTGGCGAAGTCGCCCGCCGCGCCGTCGCCTTCGGCATGAAAGTCCTTGCCTACGACCCCTACCTCGCCCCCAGCCGCGCCAAGGCCATGCAAGTCGAAGTCGCCACCCTCGACGAAATCCTTGCCCAAGCCGATTACATCACCGTCCACATGCCCCTCACGGACGACACCAAATACATGATCGACGAGGCCGCCCTCGCCAAATGCAAGAAAGGCGTCCGCCTCTTCAACTGCGCCCGCGGCGGCATTATTAAGGAAAGCGCCCTCATTGCCGCGCTCAAGAGCGGCCACGTCGCCGCCGCCGGCCTTGACGTTTACGAAGACGAACCCCTTGCCAAGGATAGCGAACTGCGCGCCCTCCCCAACGTCGTCCTCACCCCGCACCTCGGCGCCTCCACTGCCGAAGCGCAGGAATCCGTCGGCATCGAAATCGCGGAACAAATCGCCGACGTCCTCAAGACCGGTGCCATCCGCAACGCCGTCAACATGCCCTCGGTCGATGCCACCACCGCGCAAGTCCTCGGCCCCTACATCAACCTCGGCACCAAGCTCGGCACGCTCGTGCAGCAGATCGCGCCGCAACAGATCGCCAAAGTCCGCGTCATGTATCACGGCAAAATGGTCGAACTCGACGCCAACGCCGTCACCCGCGCCATCCAGCACGGCTTCCTGCGCCGCATCAGCGGCGACGAAGTCAACACCGTCAACGCGCCGATCTTCTTCCAGCGCCTCGGCATCGACTTTGAAGTCATCAAGACGAGCGACACCACCGACTACACCGAACTCATGCAAGTTGAGGCGATCACGCCTGCCGGCGAAATTTTTAGCGCACGCGGCACCCTCATCGGCAAGAACAACGAACCCCGCGTCGTCGGCATCAACGGACGCGAAGTCGAAGTCGCCGCCGAAGGCCAGCTCCTCGTCTTGGAGAACACCGACAAACCCGGCATGGTCGGCATGGTCGGCACGCTCCTCGGCAACGACGGCGTGAACATCGCCGACATGTCGCTCACCCGCCTCATCCTCGGCGGCACCGCCTACATGGTGGTGCGCGTCGATCACGAACCCAGCCCGACCGCCCGCAAAGCCCTCAAGGACAACCCGGCCGTCAAGTTCGCCAAGTTCGTGCAACTGTAATTAAAAAATCATGACGGACACCACGGTATTGGTGATCTTTGCTGCCATCATCGGTTACCTTCTCGGAGCTCTTCCCTTTGGCTACCTGATGGCCCGCCGCTTTGGCATCAACATCTTTGAGCACGGCAGCAAGAACCCCGGCGCGACCAACGTAAAACGCGTGCTCGGCGAGAAATTCGGCGTGCTCGGCAAACGCGCCGGCACCCGAGTATTCCTGCTCGACGCCTGCAAAGGCGCACTCGCCGCCGGATGGCCTCTGCTGATCCTGCCACTGATACACCAACGCGTGCAGCCACTCGGTGTCACCACCGAGTGGATTGACGTTCCCGCATTCGACACCGCCACGATCACCACCACTGCCATCACTGGCCTCATCGCCGCGCTCATCGGGCACAGCTTCTCCTGCTTCACCCGCTTTCGCGGCGGCAAAGGCGTGGCGACTGCTGCAGGCGGACTGATCGTGTTGCTCCCCATTCCTGCACTCATCGCACTCGTCGTCTGGGCGCTCACCTTTCACTTCTCACGCTACGTATCCCTCGCCTCGATACTCGCCGCCATTGCCCTCCCTGCTGCCACCTGGCTCCTCCCCCCCCTCTCCCCCCCCCCACTCGCAATCCTCGCGACCCTCATCGGAGCCTTTGTCATCCTCCGCCATCGCGCCAACATCACCCGGCTCCTCAACGGCACCGAAAACAAATTCGTCAAGAAATGAGCAAACCCACCACCATCAACATCGGCATCTGCGGACTCGGCACCGTCGGGCAAGGCGTGTGGAAACACATCGAACAAAAACGCGCTGCGCTCGAAGCCCGCACCGGCGCGCAACTCGTGCTCCGCCGCGCCTCCGTCCGCGACCTCAAGAAAAAGCGCGCCATCAAACTCCCTGCCACCGCGCTCACCACCGATCCCCTCTCCATCGCCACCGACCCCAACATCCACATCGTGTGCGAACTCATTGGCGGCACCACCCTCGCGCGCAACATCACCCTCGCCGCCCTCCGCCTCGGCAAAACCGTCGTCTCCGCCAACAAAGCCCTCCTCTGCGAACACGGCCCCGAACTCCTCGCCACCGCGCAAAAACACGGCGCGCAATTTTTATTCGAAGCCTCCGTTGCCGGCGGCATTCCCATCATCAAAGCCATCCGCGAAGGCCTTGCCGCCAACCGCTTCCCCCTCATCTACGGCATCCTCAACGGCACCTGCAATTACATCCTCACCCGCATGGACCGCGAAGGCCTCAGCTACCCCGCGATCCTCACCGAAGCCAAAGCCCTCGGCTACGCCGAAGCCGACGAATCCCTCGACGTTGACGGCTGGGACACCGCCCACAAAGCCTCCGTCCTCGCCTGGCTCGCGCACGGCATCTGGGTGCCCACCAGCAAAATGATCGTCGAAGGCATCACGCAGATCACCCAGGCCGACCTCCAATTTGCCCGCGAAAACAACTACGCCATAAAACTCCTCGCCGTCATCGCGCGCGACACCGCCCATGCCCGCGGCGGCCTCTCCGTGCGTGTTGCCCCCACGCTCCTCCCCCGCGCCAAAGTGCTGGCCAACGTCAACGAAGTTTACAACGGCGTCTCAGTCACCGGCGACGTCGTCGGCGAGACCGTTTACATCGGACGCGGCGCCGGCCAAGACCCCACCGCCAGCGCCGTCATCGCCGACATCATCGATGCCGCCCTGAACATCCAACACCCAACAACCAACACCCAACAACCCGCGTCCAACATCCGGCGTCCGGCGTCCGGCGTCCCGCATCCCGCCACGCCCGAGTCGATCCGAGGCAGCTATTACCTCCGCCTCGACGTCAAAGACGAACCCGGCGTCCTGGCCAAAATCGCCACCGTCACCGCCCGCGCCCGCGTCAGCATAGCCAGCGTCTCGCAACACCCCGGCGAACGCCCCGACGCCGCCTCGCTCATTCTCACCACGCACGAGAGCAACGAAAAAGCCATCCGCGAAACCCTCGCCCGCCTCGCCAAACTCCCCTGCGTATTGTCCAAACCACTACTCCTGCGCATTCACGAATAAATCGAATTAAGAGTTAAAAAAAACGAACCAACCATCCAACCCCTCCTCCGCTCCTCCTTCTTAATTATTAATTTTTAATTCTTAATTTTTTTCCACCCATGTCCCGAATAGTCCAAAAATATGGCGGCACCTCGGTTGGTGACGTCGAACGCATCAAAAACGTCGCCAAGCGCATCAAGACCTACCGAGACGAAGGCCATCAGGTTGTCGTCGTCGTGTCCGCCCGCTCCGGTGTGACCAACGAACTCATCGCCCGCGCCAAATCCATCACCCTCGAACCCGACGACCGCGAGATGGATCAACTCCTCGCCGTCGGCGAACAAGAGACCATCGCCCTCACCGCCATGGCCCTGCACGCCCTCGGCGTCCCCGCGGTGTCCTACACCGGCGCGCAAGCCGGCATCCTCACGGACAAAGTCCACACCAAAGCCAAAATCAAAAACATCAAAGCCGACGCCATTGCCCGTGACCTCGACGCCGGCAAAGTCGTCATCGTTGCCGGCTTCCAAGGCATCAACGAAGAAGGCCGCACCACCACCCTCGGACGCGGCGGCTCCGACCTCAGTGCCATCTCGCTCGCTGGCGCCCTGCACGCCGACAAATGCGAAATCTACACCGACGTTGACGGCGTTTACACCGCCGACCCCCGCATCGTCAAAGACGCCAAAAAACTCCAGGAAATCTCCTACGACGAAATGCTCGAACTCGCCTCTGCCGGATCAAAGGTCATGCAGTCGCGCTCCGTCGAATTTGCCGCCAAATACAACGTCGTTTTCGAAGTCCGTTCATCCTTCAACAACAACCCAGGAACCATCGTGAAACAAGAAGTCGCCTACATGGAAAAAGTCGTCGTGCGCGGAGTCGCCGTGGACAAAGACCAAGCCAAGATCATCGTCAGCAACATCCTCGACAAACCCGGTTCTGCCGCGAAGGTCTTCCGCGCCCTCTCCGACGCGAACGTCAATGTGGACATGATCGTGCAAAACGTCGGCCGCAACGGCATCGCCAACCTCACCTTCACCGTTGCCGGCACCGAAACCCAACGCGCCCAAAAAGCCCTCGTCCCTGTCCTCGACGACATCGGCGGCGGCCACGTTGCCGTGCACGAAAACATCGCCAAACTCTCTGTTGTTGGCGTCGGCATGAAGACCCACAGCGGCGTTGCTGCCACCCTCTTCCAAAGCCTCGCGGATGCCAGCATCAACATTGAGATGATCAGCACCTCCGAGATCAAAATCACGGTGGCCATTGCCAAGGAACAAGCCGACGAAGCCGCCCGCCTCGTCCACAAAGCCTTCGGTTTGGAAAATCTCTGAGACAAATCCAAGAAACGGCAGGGGGGGAGCGCT
>NZ_ABEA03000021.1 GCF_000171235.2 Geminisphaera colitermitum TAV2
GCCGCCGCTCCCTGCGACTCCTGCGTAACAGCAGTTATGCGAGTTCCAATCCAGGGGCGATGGCCAGATCGGCGGCGGTGTCGGCGGGTTGGGCGGACGGGTCGGCCCAAGCGGCAAAGGCGATCATGCCGGCATTGTCGCCGGTGTGCCGGGGAAGGGCGGCGAGCAGCGGTATCCGCCGAAGCGATACAACGCGGGCGAGCGCGGCGCGCAGCGTCTGGTTGTTGGCCACGCCGCCGGAGAGGCCGGCGCTCCGGTATGCGCCGTGCGGTGTGCCGCGGTCGAGGGCGAGCGCGGCCTTGCGCGCGAGAGCATCGACGACAGCCTGCTGGTAGCTGGCGCAAAGGTCGTCCATCCGGGCCTCGATCTCGGCGGGAGTCATTTTTTCGAGTTGATAGCGCAGGCTCGTCTTGAGGCCGGAAAAACTGAAATCCAACTCGGCGCGCGCCCCGATGCCGCGGGGAAAATCAAAGGCGTCGGCCCGGCCTTTTGCGGCGCGTTTTTCGATCAAGGGGCCGCCGGGGTAGCCGAGGGCAAGGAGCTTGGCGCCCTTGTCGAGCGCCTCGCCCGCGGCGTCGTCACGCGTGGTGGACAGGACGCGGATGCGCCGTTGCGCATCGACTTCGGCGAGCAGGGTGTTGCCGCCGGAAACGACAAGCGCGAGGTGCGGCAGCAAGGCGGACAGGCGGGCGTCGAACTCAGCCGGAGCCTCCGAATGCAGCGTGATGAAGGGGGAGAAAACGTGGCCGCGCAGGTGATTGACTCCGGTGAGCGGCACGCGCAGGGCGAGGGCAAGCGACTTGGCGGCGGCGACGCCAATCGCCAGGCAACCGGCGAGGCCGGGGCCGTGCGTCACGGCGACGCGGGAAACGTGTTCGAAGGGGACGGTTTGACGCGCACGCTCCAACAACGGGGCCACGGTGCGCAGGTGTTCGCGTGTGGCGAGGTCGGGCACCACGCCGCCGTGTTTTTCGTGCAACGCGATCTGACTGTGCACCCATTCGCCCGCGAGACCACAGGCGGGGTCAAAGAGGGCGACGGCGGTTTCGTCGCAGGAGGTTTCGATGGCGAGAATCATTTCTATTCAGTTTTTTGTCCCAATGCCTCTGATGTCTCCAACGCTTTGACGGCGGCGGCGAGTTGGCGGTCCTCGACGCGCTCCTCGCCGGGGGGGGGAGGGTTAAACTTGGCCAGGCGCACGGCTTTTTCCTCTTCGAGGCTCATCTTCACTTCGATGTCGGGCGCGATGCCCACGCCATGAATCGTGGCTCCCGAGGGGGTGTAGTAACGGGCCGTGGTCAGGCGCAGGCCGGCACCGCCGCGCATGTTGAAGATCGTCTGCACAGAACCTTTGCCAAAGCTCTTTTCGCCGACCACCACGGCGCGGCGGGTGTCCTTGAGCGCGCCGGTCACGATTTCCGAGGCGCTGGCGCTGCCTCCGTTGATGAGCACGGCGAGGGGCAGGGTCAGGGGCGGTTCGCGTCGCTTGCGTGCGCGCAGTTCCTGCTGGTCATCCCCGGTGCGGCCCCGTGTGGAAACGATGAGTTCGCCGCCCTTGAAAAAGGGTTCGACCACCGCCACCGCCGCTTCGAGCAGGCCACCCGGATTGTTGCGCAAATCGAGGACGAGCGCGCGGGCGCCGTCCTTGCGCAGACGTTCGAGGGCGGCGTCAAATTCCCTGCCCGTCTGGTCGCCGAATTGCGTGATCTGGATGTAACCGATGCGCGGCGCGTCCGGCGCAGAGGGGGGGGAGGGGAGCAGTTGCACATCGCGCACGCTGTCCACATGGATGCGTTCGCGTTTGATGGAGAGCGTGAGTTCGCGTTCCTGCGAGGGACGGAAAAAATCGATGGACACGGTGGTGCCGGGTTTGCCGCGGAGTCCGCGCACAACGTTGTCCATGAGCGGGCTGTCGATTTTGACGCCGCCGATGCCTACGATCCTGTCCCCGCGCAGGATGCCGGCGCGGTCACCGGGCGTGCCGGGTATTGGAGCCACGACTACGACATGGCCGTCCTGGACTTCCACCTGCACGCCGATGCCGCCAAATTCGCCGTCGATCTCTTCCTGCAACAACTGGTAGTCGCCCGGGGGCATGTATTGGGAATGCGGATCGAGTTTGCCGAAAAGTCCGTTGAGCGCGGCGGCCTGCAAATCGGTCGGAGCCACGGATTTTTCGTCGATGTAATAGGTGTTTATCGCGCGCATCACTTCGGCCACGGTGTCGGTTGCCCGGTTGAGATCGCGCGAGGGCCACCATTTCCAACTCGCGCCGAACTTCGCCAGGCTGAGTGAAAGCACGAGGCCAAGCGTGAGTCCTGTGACGAGGGTGAGAAACCGGTTGAGCATCCGTCGCACTCTGGGCATCCAAGCGTCTTTGTAAATGTCCACATCCGCATCTTTTTCATCGCAGGCGTCGCCTGAGTTTTGCGCAGCTTTCCGCCGCCGGGCGAGTGCCGGGGGGGGGGGGGAGGCAGGCGCGGTCACGCTCACGTTTGCCGACTTCATGGAGGTCGCGCTTTACGATCCCGGCGTCGGTTATTATCGGGCGGCGCGGCAACGCGTCGGACGTGCCAGTGGCACTGATTTTTACACCGCGACGAGCAGTGGCGCGCTTTTCGGCGAACTCGTTTGCGCCGCCGCCGAATCGCTCGTGCAACGGCACGGCGCGCAACACGGCGTCAAGTTGTCGGACTTCACGTTCGTCGAGATTGGCGCGGAGCCGGGCGGGGGTATTTTGCGTGACGTCGCCACGCATCCGTTTCGCAGCGTGCGGACGCTTGGCGTTGGTGACCTGTTGGATCTGAACGACGCCGACGGCAGCACCGAAACGGGCGGGCCTTGCGTGGTGTTTTCCAACGAACTTTTTGATGCGCAACCGGTGCGTCGCTTCGTGCGCCATGCCGGAGCCTGGCACGAACTCGGCGTCACCCTCATGCCCGACGGCACGCTTCACGAGACTCGCCTCGCATCCGTCCCGACCAGCGCCGCCCCTTGGTTGCCTGCCGCCGATCCTGCGAGCGACATCGCCCCGGCTGACGGCGACCTTTTCGACGCCCCGCGCGCCGCCGCCGAACTCGCCGCCCGCATCGCCGCGCAGCCGTGGAGCGGCCTCTTTATTGCCTTCGATTACGGCAAGACTTGGCGCGAACTCGCCACCGAACACCCCGCCGGCACCGCCCGCGCCTATCGTGCGCACCGCCAGCACAACGACTTGCTGGCCGACCCCGGCGGGCAAGACCTCACCGCCCACGTGTGCTGGGACTGGCTGGCCGATGCATTGCGCGCCGCCGTGCCGCCGTTCGACGCCGGCACCGTGGCCGTCGAGTCGCAGGAGGCGTTTTTCATCCACCATGCCGTCGCGTTTTTGGAAAAAACTTTTGTTGCCAATGCAGCCGAGTCCTCCGGATTCAGCCCCCGCAAGAGCGCCCTCATGCAACTCCTGCACCCAGCCAACATGGGACAAAAATTCCAAGTCCTCCACGCATGGCGAGCGCCGGCCTGAACTCCGCGTCGCGGGAATCCGGGACTTCGGCAAATTGGCGTTTCCATGCGCGGGAGATTACTTTGTCATCAAACCTCAATCCTCAATCTTCCACCCGCCATCCATTCCCAATCCACGACACTATGAATTTCGCCGTCATCGGAGCCGGTGCCTGGGGCACGGCCTTTGCCATCCATCTTGCGCGACTCAATCACACCGTGACGCTCGTTCCGCGGCGGTTTGAACAGGCGCTGGCCCTGGCCTCTGCGCGCGAGAATGCCGACTACCTGCCGGGCATCCCCTTGCCGGCCAGTCTCCAGATCGGGCACGAACTGACGCCCGTGCTCATGGAGGCAGAGGTGATCGTCGTGGCCTGTCCGTCGCAGGCGCTGCGGCAAACATGTGAAAACATCCGTGCCAATCTCGGGCTTGCCACGCAGATGAAGCTCGTTGTCAGCCTCGCCAAAGGACTTGAACTCTCCACGCACAAACGTCCCAGCGAAGTCATCAACGAAGTGCTGCCCGGCGTCATTGCCTCCAGCCTCACCGGCCCGACCAACGCCGCCGAAGTCGCGCGCGGCAAACCGGCCGCGATGGTGTTCGCCGCCGCCCTCCCCTCCGCTCCCGCCGCGCTGGATGGCGACGCTTCCCCCCCCCCCCCCCTCCCCCCCCCTCTCACCGAGTATCTCAAAACCGTGCAGGCTGCGCTCAGCGGGCCGACCTTGCGCGTTTATCTCGGCTCCGACATTGCGGGCGTCGAGTTTGGCGGCTGCCTCAAGAACATCTATGCCATAGCCGCCGGTTGCTGCGACGGACTGAGGCTCGGCGACAATGCCAAGGCCGCACTCCTCACCCGCGCCCTGACCGAAATGGTGCGCGTGGGCGTGGCACTGGGAGCGCAACGCGACACTTTTTATGGACTGGGCGGTTTTGGCGATCTCGTCGCCACCTGCACAGGCGGATGGAGCCGCAACCGCACATTTGGACAGCGGCTTGGTGAAGGGCAAAGCGCCGCCGATCTGATTGCTGCGAGCAAGTCCGTGGTCGAAGGGTATCGCACGACGGAGAGTTTTTATGAACTTTGCCAGAAACGTGGTATCGAGGCCCCGATTCTCACCGAAGTGCATCGCATCCTCTACGGCGGGCGTCCGGCATCCGACGCGTTGATGGCGCTGATGACGCGGGAACTAAAACACGAGTAAGAGGAGGCTCCTCCCTCGCCTCGCCTCCCCTCACCTCTCCCCACCACACATAACACTAACGACTACGCTGTCGCGTCCACCAAGGCGTTCACCTTGTTGAGATGCGCGTCGCCGGTGTATTTATGCGACTGCTCGTCGGCGTGGTAACTGGAGCGCACCATCGCGCCGCTTTCCACCACGCCAAGGCCGGCGGCGAGGCCGAATTGCTTCCAATGCGCAAACTCGTCGGGGTGCACCCAGCGGTCGATTTTCCAGTGCTGCGGCGTGGGTTGCAAATACTGGCCGATGGTGAGGATGTCGGTGCCGTCGGAGGCGATGTCTCGGATCGTTTGCTCAATTTCCTCCTGACGTTCGCCGAGGCCGAGCATGATGCCCGTCTTGGTCGTGAAACCGCGCCCCTTCGCATGACGCAGCACGCCGCGCGAACGATCGTAACGCGCCTGCACGCGCACCGGACGTTGCAACCGCTCCACGGTCTCCACGTTGTGATTAAAAATATCGGGCCGCGCATCCATTACCATGTCCACATGCTCCGTGCGCCCCTTGAAATCGGGCACCAGCACCTCGATGGCCGTCTGCGGATTGCGGTAACGGATCGCGCGAATCGTGGCTGCCCACACCGAGGCTCCGCCATCCTGCAACTCATCGCGCGCCACGGACGTGATGACGCAATGGCGCAGATTCATCGTCGCCACAGCCTCCGCCACGCGGGCGGGCTCGGCGAGATCCAGCTCCGTGGGACGTCCGGTCTGGATCGCGCAAAAATTACACGAGCGCGTGCAAATGTTGCCAAGGATCATGACCGTGGCGGTGCCGCGCGACCAGCATTCGCCGAGATTGGGGCACTGCGCACTCTGGCAGACGGTGTGGAGATGGGTCTTGTCCACGAGTTGGCGGACGGCGGCATAGCCGGGGCCGGTCGGGAGCTTGGCTCGGAGCCAGGAAGGTTTGCGCGAAGTGTCGATCATCAGTCGGAGGCGCAAAGGAAGCCAGGGAAGGCGGAATCACAACTTCGTTTTGAATCATGGATGTTACGCGACGGAGGATTGGCAGAAAAAGTGGGCGGGCGTCTCGCCCGCTGTAGGGGCGTCGCTTGCGACGCCCGCGACGCCATTCGATGCCACGTCCTGCATACGCGGGCTTCGCAAGCGAAGCCCCTACGCGGGGCGCGGGCGTCCCGCCCGCTTCGACTGGAGGTGCCTCTCAGCCTCGTCTCAGGGCGGCGCTCCGCGTAACATCAGTGAATCATGAATTTTGAGCCACGAAGGTTGAATCATGACGGACCTCCGGCATGGTGACCTGTTTTCACTTCCGAATTTTCGCCATGCGCCATCCCGCAACCCTCCTCCCGTCGCTCCCGCTCGTCACGCTTCTCATTGCCGCCCTCCTCCCGGCCCTCGCCACCTCCGCCCCCCCTCCCCCCCCCCCCTCCCCTGCCCTCTCCCCCGCATCCGACTCGCTCCAGACCGATCCAGCGATCCACTCCGGCACGCTGCCCAACGGCCTGCGCTACCTCGTCCGTCGCAACACCGAGCCCAAGGACCGCGCCTCGCTCCGGCTCGTCGTATTGGCTGGCTCACTACACGAAACGGACGCGCAACGCGGCCTCGCGCACTTCCTCGAACACATGGCCTTCAACGGCAGCACGCACTACCCGCCCGGCACGCTCGTCGAATTTTTCCAGCGCATGGGAATGGGCTTCGGCGGCGACACCAACGCCTACACCTCGTTTGACCACACCGCCTACATGCTCGAACTCCCCGACACCAAGCCCGCCACGCTGACCGAGGGCTTGCGCGTATTTGGCGACTACGCGGGCGGCCTGCTCCTCGACACCTCCGAGATTGACCGCGAACGCGGCGTCATCCTTGCCGAGAAACGCACGCGCGACTCCGCCGACTACCGGTGCAGCATTGCCGGCTACGATTTCCTCTTCGCCGGCACCCTCCTCCCCAAACGCCTCCCCATTGGCGAAGAATCCGTCATCAAAAACGCCACCCGCGCCGATTTTCTGGATTTTTACAACACCTGGTATCGCCCCGAACGCCTCGCTCTCATCGCCGTCGGTGACTTCGACCCCGAAGCTGTTGTCGCCGCGATCAAGAACGACAAAAACCTCGCAATCCTCGCCGCCCGCGCCCCCGCCCGCCCCGCGCCCGACATGGGCGAACTCGCAACAGCCCTTCCCCCCCCCCCCCCCCGCGTCCAAGACAACACCCCTGCCGTGGCCCGCCACCACGAACCCGACGCCAGCGCCACCACCGTATCCATCAACACACTACGCCCCTGGACTCACGAACCCGACACCGCGCAAAAACGCCTCCGCGAACTCCCCCGCCTCCTCGCCACCGCCATGCTCAACCGCCGCCTCGAAACCCTGGCCAAAGCGGAAAACGCCCCCTTCAGTCGCGCCAGCGTATCCATCGGCGAGGACTTCGACTTTTTCCACATCGCCGCGCTGCAACTCACCACCACGCCCGCCCGCTGGACCGATGCCCTCGCCGTCGGCGAAAACGAACTCCGCCGCGCCCTCCAGTTCGGCTTCCGCGAACACGAATTACGCGAAGCACGCGCCAATTTTCTCAACACTCTGGAGCAATCCGTAAAGACCGCCCCCACGCGCCGCTCCGACGAACGCGCCGCCGAACTCATTGACTCCGTCGTGAACCGCCTCATCCCGACCACGCCCGAAGCCGACCTCGCGCTCTATTCCCCCGCCCTCGCCGCCCTCACGGTCGATGACTGCCTCGCCGCCCTTCGCGCCGACTTCGCCTCACCCGGCGGCACGCACGTTTTTGTCTCCGGCAACACGCACATCGACAATGACGCCGTCATCCTTGACGCCTACGCCAAAGCCGCCGCCATCCCCGTCACCGCGCCCGCCGACACTGCCGCCGCCGCCTTTGCCTACACCGACTTCGGCCCGGCCGGGCAAGTCACCGAACGCCGTCACATCGGCGACCTCGACCTCACCCTCGTCACCTTTGCCAACGGCGTGCGCCTCAACCTCAAACGCACCGACTTCCAAGCCGACGAAATCCTCGTCCGCGCCCGCGTCGGCACCGGCCGCCTCGAAACCCCGCGCACCCAGCCCGGCCTCGACCTCTATGCCAGCCTCACCTTCACCGCTGGCGGCCTCGGCAAGCACAGCGCCGACGACCTGCGCACCCTGCTCGCCGGACGCAATGCCGGCGTCGGCTTCTCCGTCGCCGACGACGCCTTCATCCTCAACGGCGCCACCACTCCCGCCGACCTCGTGCTGCAACTGCAACTCCTCGCCGCCCATGTATCCGATCCCGGATACCGCCCCGAAGCCGCGCGCCTCGCCGAAAAAAACATCGAACAACTCTATAACCGCCTCGACCACAGCCCCGCCGGCCCCCTTCAGACGACGGTTGCCCGCCTCCTCGCCAGCGGTGACCCTCGCTTCGGCCTCCCCGCGCGCTCCGAACTCGCGCAACGCACGCTCGCCGAAACCCGCGTCTGGCTCGCACCCCAATTCGCCACCGGCCCCATCGAAATCGCCCTCGTCGGCGACCTCGACATCGACACCGCCATCAACGCCGTCGCCGCCACCCTCGGAGCGCTCCCCGCGCGCGCCCCCCGCCCCGCGCTCGACGACGCCCGCCTCGTCTCCATCCCCGCCACCCCGGCCACCGAAACCTACACCGTGCCCACCACCATCCCCAAAGGCATCACCGCATTGTACTGGCCCACCACCGACGCCCTCGACGTCAGCCGCACCCGCCGCCTCAACCTCCTCGCCGACATCCTCACCGACCGACTCCGCAAAGTCGTCCGCGAACAAATCGGCGGCGCCTACAGCCCCGCCGCCGGCAGCGTGCCCAGCGAGACGTATCCGGGATATGGATTTCTCGTGACGCAGATCACGATCGACCCCGAACGCGCCGCCGACATTCAGGCCGCCGTCGTCAGGATCGCGCAACAACTCCACGACGAAGGCGTGACGGACGACGAAATCATCCGCGCCCGCCTCCCCGTTCTCACCGCCCTGCGCGAATCCGCGCGCACCAATGGCTACTGGCTCAACACCGTGCTTGGCGCCGCGCAGGAGCAACCCCGTCGCCTCGACTGGGCGCGCACCCGTCTCAGCGACTACGAATCGATCACCAAAGCCGACATCGACGCCCTCTCCCGCGCCTACCTCGCCCCCGCCCGCGCCTTCAAGTTCACCATCGTCCCCGCGCCATGACCGACAGCAGACTTGCCAGCGGGCGGGAGGCAGAGTTGGAGTTGGTGTTCACTTATGGCCGTCTTTGGATCCCTCGACACTGTTTGCACTCAACTAGCCGCATCACGCGGCTTCTCACTCGCGCTTGATTACGTGGCGCGGTGCCTGACTCCGGGCTCGGCGGAACACCGTCGCATCCTGGCAATCCAGCCGGGCCAGAAAACTCCCAACATCGAATTGGGCGAAGGCGTCTTCGCCATGGAGCAGGTTTACCAGACCAAACCGCACAACGAAGGCCGCTGGGAAGCGCATCGCGCCTATATCGACGTGCAAGTCATTATCCAGGGCGCGGAGTTGATGGAGATCGCCGAAACAAGCCGGCTTCAGGTCGAGGAAGATCACACGCCGGGGCGTGATGTCTTGTTTTTCCGTCCGATTCCGGCGGGTGCGACCGGCGGCGGAGCCAGCGTGCTGCTGGCCGACACCGGTTTTGTCGGCGTGTTTTTCCCGGTCGATGCACACCGTCCCTCGCTGGCAGTGACGGAGGGGCGTGGGATTGTCCACAAAACCGTGGTCAAAGTGCCAGTGGGGGTGTGATCGACGTTTTCGGTGGATTGGCCGTTGTTTTATTCTCAATCCTCCCCCCCCCGCATACCTCCGAACCCAACCGCCAATGGTCGCCAATGAACGCTAATAGAAACCGATTCAGGCGGAATGCGGGATTTCCCGCCATGCTCGCCACGCCCGCAACGGTTCAGCTTGGGCCGTTGCGAACGTGGCGCCGTTGCGGGAAATCCTGTTTTTATTCGCGTTCATTCGCGCCCATTCGCGGTTAAAAAACTCCGATGAATTACCGCCACCAATTCCACGCGGGAAACTTCGCCGATGTGTTCAAGCACGCGGCGCTGGTGCAACTTGTCCGCTTTCTCCAGCGCAAAGAAAAAGGATTCCTCTATCTCGACACGCACGCCGGACGCGGGCGCTACCACTTGGCGGCGGCGGCCCGCGGCGATTCGCTGGAGCGCCGTCCGGAGTGGCCGGAAGGAATCGGACGCCTGACGGAGGATTTCAAATCAGCGCAATCCCTCCCCTCCCCCCCCCCCCCTCCGCCGCGCTCGCCGACTACCTGCAAATCATCAAAACCTTCGCCGGCGACCCGCCGGAGATTTATCCGGGGTCGCCTTGGATCGCGAAAGCGCTGGCCCGCCCCCAAGACCGGCTGGCCTTGTGCGAAAAACATCCGGATGAAGCGGCGGCGTTACAGGAAGAATTTCACGGCGCGCCGCGCGTTTCCGTGCAATTGCTCGACGGGTACACGGGCGTGCGCGCACATCTGCCGCCGCAGGAACGACGAGCGCTGGTCCTGATCGACCCGCCCTTTGAGGAACGCGACGAATTTGTGCAGATTGCCGGGGCCTTGCGGGACGGGTTGCGACGCCTGCCGGGCGGCACGTTCGTGATATGGTATCCGTTGACCGGACGCGCGCAGGCGGCGGCGTTTTTCGACGAACTGGCCGCAATGGACCTCCCGCCCACTCTGTCCGTCGAACTAACCGTGGCGGGCGCGGCGGAGGCGGACGCGGCGACGCTGTCGTTGAGCGGTTGCGGACTGGTGGTGGTCAATCCGCCTTGGGGGATCGCGCCGGTGCTGGCCGGGCTGGCGCAAGAGCTCGCCGTCGTGCTGGCCCGTCGACCGGGCGGCGAGGGAACCTTGCGCTGGATCGTGCCGGAAAAATAATTACGAATCTGCTGTTATGCGTGCCAGGAAAGTGGCGCGGGCGTCCCGCCCGCAGACGACGCGCAGCGCCGCCTTGTAAACCGGGGGAAACCGTACCTTCGGCAGAAGCGGGCGGGACGCCCGCGCCACTTTTCGTCATTCATAATTCGTCACTCGTAATTCATCAAAGCGCCGGGCAAGCACCTCGACGAGTCGCGGATCACCAGCAAGCGTATCCGTTATTTGAGTACGCAAGCCGTGGTTTGCGCGTTCGGCGGCCTGGCAAATCTGCGTGATGTCGCCGCCGGGCCCGGCGTGACGTCCGGGGGAGAGAAATTGCAGCGCCACGACCACATCTCCCTGATTGGCGGGCGCGGTGACGAGAGCGCGTTCGAGCAAAGGCTCGTTGAAATCATAACGCTCCTCCTCGCGCCGTTCCATCGAAGCCACGCCGACGCCGGCGCACTCGCCAGCCAGTTCGCGGGCGAGCGCCGCACCGAGGAGATTGCGCACGGCGGTGACGCTGCGCTTGGGAGAACCATGATCGACGAGCAAAACGCGGGGACGGCCGAGGCCGGCAGAGTGAATCACCGCACGCACGCGATCCGCGAGGATGGCGACGATCTCGGGCGCGCCGCCATCGGGCTGCGCCGGGTCCACCAGCCAGCATGCCTGTGTGATACGCGCCGCGGGAAACCGTTCGAGCAACGCCCTGACGCGCCCCGGCAGGTAACCGGTGACCGCGCCGCTCGGGCCAAAAAACAGCGGCAGCAGCACGGCGTGAGCGCCAGGGCTTTGCTGGAAAAAAGCATTGAGCGCAGGTTCGAGGAGCCGGGCCGGGATGCCGTCAAGCTGGTCGGCGGGAATTTTTGTCGAATGGAGCAGTGAAACTGCCTCCACGGGCACGCCGATCCGGCTTTCGAGCGCGACGGCAAGCGCGCGCAGCGCGCGGGTGGCGTCAGCGCGCAAAGAACCGTTGTCGAAGAGAAAACAGGTGGGCGTCATCGCCTTGCCAGACTCATTCTTTCAAGCGTCGGGCTATCCATGCAGGATTTCGCCGGCAATCGAGTATTCGACGCACCACACAGACCGGAGGATTCGGATGTTCATGAAAACCGTCTCCGCAATTTCTCTTTCGCATCCTGCCAGTCGAGCACTTCCTCTTCCCCGGCCAAAAGACGTGCCTCGGTTTTGCGCAGTTCTTCCTCATGCCAGTCCGGGCTCTCAATCGTGTCCGCCTCCGATGCAAGGTCACCCCACAATGCCTCGATTATCCTCAGCTTTTCGGTGTTGGGCAATTGATGGAGTTCGGCCAAGCTCATGGTGTTGAAGTTGCGTCATGAAGAGATTCAGGCAAGGGTGCTTTTGTGATTTGGCCCAACCGGGTATTGCGCAAGGTGATGACGCACTCCAGGTGCCGGGTTTGCGGGAACAAATCGAAGGGCTGGACGGCGCTCAGTTCGTAACCGGCGGCGAGGAAGTGGCGCAGGTCGCGCATCTGCGTGGCCGGGTCGCAACTCACATAAACGACCGTCCGCGGACCGTATCCAAAAAGCTGTTGCAGAAAAGATTCGTCGCAGCCCTTGCGCGGCGGATCGATGATGACAGCGGTGTCGGCAGCGGGAAATGTCAGCCCCGCAAAAATCGCCGATGCGTCGCCCGCTTGGAATGTGGCGTTGCAAATGCCATTGAGTTCCGCGTTTTTCCGGGCGAACACGATGCTGCTTTCGCTGATTTCAATGCCCGCAACTTTTTCAAAAGCGGACGCCGCGCTGAGTGCGAACAAACCGCTCCCGCAATACGCATCTACCAAAAATCGCGCACCACCAGCCGCCGCTTGCTCACGGACGTAGCCAGTAAACGCAGGCAAAATGAAGGGATTGTTCTGGAAAAAATCGCGGGCGAGAAAACGCAGACGCAAGTCGCCTACCTGCTCCGTGACGATGTCGTCATAGTTTGTCGTCACCACGCCTGACGCATCACGCAACAAAAGCGTGGCACCGCGCACGTATGCGCCAGCGGCGGCTTTTGTCTGCACTTCCGCGCGCACTTCGGTCAGACGGGCGTTGATGGCATCCGTGGCGATTTCGCAACGCGGCACGTCGAGGAGATCGAAGCGTGTTCCCTGTCGCAAAAAACCAATGGGCATATCCGCCATCATCGCACCGGAGGCATCCCTGCGCGGATTGAAATGCGGCGTGATTTTGGAACGGTAGCCATACTGACGAGGCGAACCGATGACGGGCGACACCGACGATTCGATGCCTGCCATGTGACGAAGCAATTCGCCCACCTGCCTCCGTTTCCAGACGAGCTGGGAGGCGTAATTGAAATCCTGATACTGACAGCCGCCGCAACGTCCGAAAAGCGGACAGGGAGGCGTGGTCACGCGGTCGGGTGACGGAGCAAGCACGGCAAGCAAATCGGCTTCCGAGTAGTTTTTGTGGTTACGAAACACTCGTGCGCGCACGCGTTCGCCGGGCAACGCGAAGGGCACCATGACGACCCACTGAGAGTCTCCCGTTTGTCCCCCCTCCCCCCCCCCTTCCGTGCTGGCAGCCGTGATGGGCACGCGGCCAAGTCCGACACCGAGATTGGTGAGCGTGGCAATCTCCAGCTCGATCTCGGCGTGATAAGGGAACGGTTGGTCGTTGAATCGTTTCTTTTTGGCCACGGGTTGGTCTTGGTCTTAAATAAAACCTGAAGGCTGAGGGGCTAAAGGCTGAATGGTAAAGCCCGGAAGAACCCTAAAGAGGCGAGACAGGTCGGAGAAAAAAACGACTCAACGCGCCCCATCTTTTGAAATGCGCCCCTTTGCACCTATTTGCGAGACCTGCGCCTCGTGCCGCCTTTTATCGCTACATCGTTGGCAAAAATAGCCGCTGTACGCCGGATAAAATTTCGCAAACTCGGTTCGGCTCGCATGGCCTGCTCGATGATCGCGAGGTCGTTTTCCAGCGAGTCATCATTCTTGGCGAGCGCCGGTTCGTAATCCGAAGGTTGCAAACCAGCCCGTTCAATCTCGTCGAAGAGGTGTGCGCGCAGCAACTGGCGTTTCGTCTCCTGCTCCGGCCATGTCTGGAATATCGCGCGGAACAGCATGTCCTGCGGGATGCTCCCCTGAATGAACTTCGTGATGGCCGATTGTGTGACGCCGGCCTGTTTCGCAAAATTGCTCTGCGTCATTTGGTGGGAGGCCAGCACGTGCAGGAATATGTTTCGCAGTCGGTTCATGTTCCCATTGGGAAAGAAATTTCCTTGGAGGCAAATTCACATTGACTGCATTCCTTTGGAGAAATCTAATTTCCATTAGGAAACAACAATGCATTTCCCTGATCCATTGGAAGACTTCAAGGAATACGCGAGCCAAGCAGTTCACATAAGAAAACTGAAGGCGCGGGATGCCGTTGAGCGTTCACTTGCCGACGAACTGGCCGAGCACATCCGTCGTTTCCAGCCCTCCCCAGAACTCGCCGCACGCATCCCCTGCCCCCGTTTGTCTTCCCGCCATTCCTCCGTCCTCCCGCACATAAACAAACAACCATGAAATCATCCAAAACATCAGCTCTCGCACAGCTCCTGCTGTTTGCCTCCATCTTCTCCCTCGCCCTCATCGGCGGGGCCTGCCAACTCGCCGCGCAAGACATCGCCGGCAAGTGGTATTTCACCGGCTACGAGACCATCACCACCCTTGAGGACGACGTGGAACACACCTCCACGCGCCGGGAAAGCACCCTCACCATCACCAACACTGGCAACCCCGACGCCGCTTGGAGAATCACCTGCGGTTGGAACTCCAAACGAGGCACCACCACCTACTTGGAGAGAGAGACGCGCTACCACTTGATCCGCGGAAGCGACATGGAGATATGGACCTGCGACGTCAATGATTCCGACGGCGGCTCCCATATAAAACTCCTCCGCATCGACAATGACACCTGGATACTCAACCTCACCGACGTGATCGTTGATGCAGATGAGCGCATCATAGATCATTACGGCATCGTTGGCGTCCTCACCAAATCCGCCCCCCCCTCGCCCAAAGCCGCCAACTGGACAGGCAACTTTACCGAATTCAAATACTTCACCACCGACGACATTCTTTCTTGGTATTACTATAGCGACGGCCACTATTCTGTGGAACACTCCGAAGGGGTCAGCGAAGGTGGCGCAACGATCGCCGCCAAAAATGGCCGCTACGGCTTCTCTTCCGGTTATAATTCTTTCTTTGCGGATGCTCGCAGTGATGGTGAGTATTATTGGTCCGACGAAGGCTACGAATGGAACAACGGCGAGAATACGAAATACTATCCCTTGAGCGGCAAATTCATCACCACGGACGAGAAGGGTGACCAATGGGTCAAAGCGGACAAAGGCATCCTCTTTCAACTCTCTGGGAATCGCCTCGCTTCTGTTGGCATATATGTTGTCGTAGATCCTTCCGGCGGCAGTTTCGTTTGTGACGCCACCATCTACACCCGCGACGGCAGCAACAGCGACAACGATGACACTCCTCCGCCCGCCGACAACGTCACAGAACCCGTCATCAGCGTGCAACCAGCGGCGAGCACCGCCTTGCTTGCGGGCAAATCCGTCACGCTCAAGGTCGTTGCCACGGCGACCGGTAAAAACGCCACGAAATTCACGTATCAATGGTTCAAGGACGGATCAGCCATCGCGGGGGCGACCAAGGCCAGCTACACCGTCAAAACCACCAAAGGCAGCACCGCCGGAGCCGGCAGATACACGGTTGATGTGAAAAACTCCGCCGGCACCACGACCAGCGCGCCCGCCGTGGTCAGTGTGTTTTCCGCGCCCGCCATCACCACGCAGCCGCTGTCGCAGGAAGCCGTCGAAGGAGGCAGTGTCGCCTTCACAGTCGGCGCGAGCGGCACCGCGCCCTTCACCTGGCAGTGGAAACTCAACGGCAAGGACATCCCCGGCGCGACCTCCGCCACGCTTGGCGTGACCGCCAGCGCGGCCACGGCGGGCAAATACACCGTGGTTGTGGGCAACTCCGCGAGCACGGTCACCAGCAAAGCGGCCACGCTCAAGGTCAGCACCCGGCCCGCGATCACCGTGCAACCTGTCGAAACCGTGTGGGTCATCGCGGGCAAAAGCGTGAAGCTTTCCGTCAAGGCAACCGGCACCGCCAAACTCACGTATCAATGGTTCAAGGACGGCGAGTTTATCACCGGGGCGACCAAGGCCACTTACACGGTGAAGGCTGCCAAGGGTTCCAGCGCCGCCGCCGGCACGTATCACGTGCGCGTGTTCAACGCCGTAGCCCCCGAAGGCGTCAAGAGCGCCAGCGCCGAGGTCAAGGTGCTCGTGCCTGTTGTGCTCGATGAGCAACCCGTCGCCTCCAGCCCCAATGCTATCGGAGGCGAGCGCGTGACCTTCACCGCCAGGGCGACCGGCACCGGCCCGATCCGCTACCAGTGGAAACTCAACGGCAAGGACATCCCCGGAGCGACTTCCGCCACGCTTACCGTGACGGCCAGCGCGGCCACGGCGGGCAAATACACGGTGCTCGTCACCAACGGAGACAATGGCGCCGGGAAACCCATCGGCAAAGTCACCAGCAAAGCCGCCACGCTCAAGGTTGTCGAGCCGGCTTCGATCGTCGAGCAACCCGCCGGTCTCGCGCTGATTGAAGGCCAGTCCGGCAAGCTCGCCGTCAAGGCCGCCGGCACCGCGAAGCTCACGTATCAGTGGTATAAGGACGGCCAGCCCATCGCCAAGGCGACAAAGCCCGCGCTCGACCTGAAAAAAGTCACCACCGCCGATGCCGGGACCTACACGGTGCAAGTGGACAACGCCCTCAACCGCCCGGTATCGTCGTCCAGCGCCGTTGTCAACGTGACCACCGATCCCGGCCAACTGGCCCTGGCCTCGCTCCCCGTCGGAACTTACATTTCTTACCAAGGAAGTCGCAAGGACAAGTGGGAGACCTATTCCTACGACAACACCTTCCTGGTCCTGTCAGGGAACCGGCTCGCCGGCACCAGCTATGGCGACGAGGGCACTTACACCTACAAGCGCACCGGCCCGACGACAGCAACCCTTACCTACACCGCCACCGAATCGGACTGGAATTACACGGCAAAGGAGACCGGTACGATAAAGGTGGTTTTCATCTCCGGCACTGGAGGCACCTACACCGCTTCCGGCAACTACTCGGGAGTCGAATACGGAGAACGTTTCAGCAGCTCGTTCAAGGACTCCGGCACCTTCACCCTTGGGCTGCCCTGAGCGTTAAAACGTACCGCTGCGAAAACTGCTGTGGGAAAAAGACTGATCCGGGATGCGCATGTGTCCCGGACCAAGCTGTCCACCTCCGGCGGCAGCCTCCACTGCACTCCTCGATTGAATGCCCGTTTTTCAGGCTCCGTTTTTTCTCTGTTCTTTGGACTACGTTTTTTGGACATTTAGCTTTCAGCCTTTCCCCGCATGTCTCCCGTTGAACGCATCACCAGCCTCCAGAATCCACGCGTGAAACAACTCGTGAAGCTCCGTGACCGCCGCCCGCGCGACGAGGCCGGGGTGTTTCTGGTCGAGGGCTACCGGCAAATCCGCCGGGCACTCGAAAAAAATGTGCGCATCAACGAACTGTATTTTTCCAGCGACTGGTTTCTCGGCGAAAACGAACCCGCGCTCATCGACCAGGCGGCGGCGGCGGGCGCACAAGTCATCGAACTTTCCAAAGACGCGTTCGCCAAAGTCGCCTACCGCGAACGTCCCGACGGGCTTCTCGCCGTGGCGCCGCAATGGCGGCACTCGCTGGCCGATCTCGCCGCGCGTCTGGATGCCCCCCCCCTCTCCCCCCCCGCCGCCGACCGATCCGAGCGTGCGCCGTTCCTGCTCGTGGTGGAGGCCATCGAAAAGCCGGGCAATCTCGGTACGATCCTGCGCAGCGCCGACGCGGCGGGCGTGGACGCGCTCATCGTGTGCGACCCGGTAACGGATTTGTTCAACCCCAACGTCGTGCGCGCCTCAACCGGCGTGCTGTTCTCCGTGCCCGTGATCGTGGCCGGGAGCGGCGAAGTGCGCGAGTGGTTGCGCGAACGCGGTATCCGTTCGGTGGCTACAACGCCGTCCGCCACCACGCTCCACACGGACAGCGACCTGCGCGGTCCACTCGCCATCGTGATGGGGAGCGAACAATACGGCTTGAGCGACTACTGGCTGGCCGAGGCGGATGCGCGCGTCCGCATCCCGATGGCGGGCCAGGCTGACTCGCTCAATGTGGCAATGGCCACGATCATCACGCTTTTCGAGGCGGTGAGGCAGAGGTCGGAAAAGCTAAAAACTGAAAATTAAAAAGCTAAAATGGGTTCTGAATTTCAGCTTTTAGAGCATTTTATTAAAAATTGTAGCCGTTATCTTAACGGTAGGGAGGCCTCTCCGAGGCCTCCGAAACCACGCTCCAAGCACCTATGAGTTTCGCATCTTCACACTACGCACGGCGGAGGCCTCGGAGAGGCCTCCCTACCATGTATCAAATGGCTACAGCTTAAATGAAACTGCTCTAGCTTTTCAGTTTTTAGCTTTTTTCGTCACTCACTCGATCCGGCTGACGGGCTCCCAATCACTCATGTTGCGAGCGTCGTAGAGCATGCCGGCGGTGCTACGGTTGAACTCGGCGGCGGACACCCGGAATCCGTAACGGTTGCCACTGGCGTCGCCATCACGCGTGCAGACGAGGTAGTAACCGGTGGGACGCGACATCTTGTCGCGGACTACAAAAAATTGCCCTCCAAGCGAAGAACTGGGGAATGTCGGTGCAGGAGTTGGAGCCGGCGTCATGTCGGAGGGCGGAGGCGTGTAAACGGGCGCGGACGGCGGCGGCGCAGACGTGGTGGTGGCAGGCGGCGTCGTGACACGGCGGGCGGGCGGCGTGGAGGGCTGGGTGGCGGCGCGGCGGGCGGGTTCGGGAGACTGGGCAGGCACGCGAGGGGTGGGCGCGGCTTGTTGCTGGGGCGGAGCCACCGGGACGGGCTTTGGGGGGGGGGGGGGGGAGGACAGGGGTTCCAGTTTGGGGAAGAAAATAGAAGGGATTTCTGTCACCTTGTCAGTCGCCCGCGAAAAACGATCACGCCATGAGGTCAAGTCTCCGGTATTCGTGGCCGGGGAGTCTGAGCTTGAGCGGGGCACGGGACGCAGAGCATTCCAGAGCAGCCAGCCGGCCAGCACGCACACGATCAGGATTAACAACAGAGGCAGGAAACAACCACGACGGCGGGAGGATTTTTTGCTCACGGGGAAGAAAAAAACAGGCGCTGCCTCCAATTACAAGAAGCAGCGCCCGGAATGAGTGTTATTGTTTAGAAGTTATACGTTGCACGGCCAAAGCCCCAGAAATGGGAGTTGCCGTCCGAGTAGTTTCTCGTGCCGCTGGTGTCGCTGAACTGAACACCGAGGGTGATCGTGAAACGGTCGGTGACGTGGTAAGGCAGTTCGGCGGTGGCACCGAAGTAGCAGTAGTCCTCGTCAACATCGGACCCAGCTCGTTCGGGGAAGATGTCGGAGGCATTCACGTAGCCGATAAAGGTGCTCAGGCGCATGCCGAGCTTGCCGGTGAGGTGGCGGGCGTAGCCGAGCGAGACTTCGCCGGTGAACGCTTTGCGGTTCAGGTCGAAGTAAACGTAGGCGCTGGCCGCGAGACCGGGGACCTGCGGGATGTTGGCAACGAGTCCGAAGTAGGGCTCGAAGGCCTGTGCGATGGTGTCACCATGGCCATTCTGGTTGAGCTTGTTCGGGTAGTAGTAGTAGGTGCAGCCGAAGTCGTAGTTGAGCCAGTCGTTGAGCTTGTTGGTGATGCCGATGTAGGCGTCCCATTCGCTCATGCCTGCGCCGTCGAGGGGCTGCACGGTGTAGGCACCGGCATAGATGAGTTGCTCAGTGAAATCCATCTTGACGCCAGCGGTGATGGCTTCGTTGGAGCGCTTGATGCCACGGAAGACGTGCTTGGTCGTCACGCCCGCGTCAGCGGTGAAGGTTACGTCGAGCTTGTTGCTGTGGTCCTGCACGATCGCCTGGGCGGCGAGTCCGGAGGCTCCGAGCACGAAAGCCGAGAGGAGGAGGGAAGTTTTGATTCTCATTTTTTGGTTGGTTATTGATTTAAGCAATTAAACGGACGGCCAATCGGTGAAGATTCGCCGTCCGTTGATGGGGATCGTTTACCGGTTGATTAGTAAACGAAGGTGGACTCGTCCTTGATCACGGGCTCGTCGAGGAAGGAGCTCATGAATTCGAGGCGGGCGCGACCGGAGCCGGTCTTGACGCCTTGGGCATCGATGCGGAGCTTGATCGTGCGGCGAGGTTCGAGGAGGACGTCAGGGAAGGTCACGGTCTGGCCTTCGATGGTGCCTTGGAAGTCACCACCGGTGGTCATCGGACGGAGATGCGGGCTGAAGGTGACCTTGTACTGGCCGTTGACGGGCTTGAAGTTACCTTGGTTCTTGATCTCGATGTTGTAGGTGGTGGTCTGGCCGACGCGGATCGGGTCAACGGTGTCAACCATTTCGGTCAGCACGCCTGGAGGTCCTTCCCATTCGGTGCGGGCCTCGGCCTTGGCGGTGAGGGTGCGTCCGGTGGGAGCGTTGCCGGTGGCGAGGGCGGCGTTGAGGGTCTCGCCCGTGGTGGCGTTGGTCAGCACCACGTTGAAGGTGCGGGCCTGGCCGGCGGCGAGGGTCGGGATGGTCCAGCTCACGCTGCCACGACCAGCCTGACCGGCGGGTTCGGTGGAGACGAGTTCGGTGCCCTTGGGCAGATCGTCGGTGACGACGACATTGGAGAGGGTGGTGTTGCCATCGTTGCGAACCACGATCTGGTAGCTGGCGGTCTTGAACACGTAGGTGCGGGGTGTGCCGACCTTGGAGATGCCGAGCTTGGACTCAACAATGTTGACCGGGGCCTGGGCCTGGACGGGCTGGCCACCGACGTAGTTGGCTTGGGCGATGTTGGTCAGCTGGCCGACGTTCTGGGCCTTGGCAATGACGGTGACTTCGCGGGTTTCGCCGGGATTCAGGTCGCCAATGGCGGGCTTGAGGTCGCTGCTGCTGGTCATGCCGGCAGGAAGGATGTCGGTGAGGGTGACATTGCGGGCGACACCGGTGCCGGCGTTGCGGACGGCGATGCGGAAGGCGATGTCTTCGCCGCGTTCAGCAGTGGCGGGACCGGTCTTGGTGATTTCAAGACGGGGTGAGCCGGCGAAGAGCGGGAGGGTGACCATGGGATCAACGCACACGCGGCTGCTGGTGACGAAGTTGCCTTCGGTCTGCGGGCGCACGGTGACGAGGAGATCCTTGACTTCGCCCTTCTTCATGGAGGGCCAGGACCAGTTGAGGTCGTTGCCGCTGACCTTGGCGGACGGCTCGGAGCTCACGTAGGAGAGTCCGGCGGGCAGGTGCTCGACGGCGGTGATGTTGGTGATGTCCTCAAGGGCGGTGACACGCAGGCGGTATTGATAATCGCTGCCCACCAGTTGGCCGGAGGAGACGAGGGTCTTGTCAATCGTGTAGAGATTGGAGTTGAACTGGCCGGCACCGGAGACGGCGCAGCCAGCGGTGCTCTTCGCGGAAGCCGGGGCCGGGGCGGGAGTCGCCTTGGCGGGGGCCGGAGCGGCCTTGACGGCGGGAGCCGATTGCGCGGGCTGAGCCGGGGCATTGCCCACGACTTCCACCGCAGGCATCGATGGGAAGTTTTGTGAGGGAGGCATGGCCCGATCACTCGGGCGGGCTTGGGCGGTCGTTCCAAAGAGGACCGCAAAACCGAGGGTTGCTGCAGCAAGAGTGCTGCCGAGGGAGGCCTTTTTCAGGCGTGTTTTTGTTCTCATATGATTCTAGTCGTTGAGGATAGGTAATCTCAAATCTGAGTTACACTACACCACGTTTTTTGGATCTGTAATGCAACAAGCCGTGCATAATAGACTTTCGCCAGCATCCGCCTAGTCCGGTAAACGCCTGACCCAAGTCAAATAAAATAAATAAATGTATAGTTATTTAATTTAAATAAAGGATCTTAGGAATATGATTCCATTAAGACCCCTTGGCGACAAAAATAGCTTTTTTGATTTTCTCCGCATCGGGCTCCAATTTTGAGCGTTGTTCAACGCATCTGCCATCGGGTGGCCTCGCCGTTCCTCCAGTCCTGTCAGCCATGCCCCGCCGCCCTGTCGGCATCGGCCAATCCGGCCGGTATCCGCCGGTTTTTTATGAGGTTGTTTGCGAAGTCTGCGATAACGGTGATCGCGTGCCGAAGCTGGGGCCTTCGTTCTTGGGAAAACAGATGCGCCCCACCGCTTCGTCAAAGTCAGTCGCACCGCGGATGATGTCGATTTCCAGCCGCAGGTAATAGATTGGTACGGCGCAGGGCAGATCCTCGGGGATGCGCACCGCGTCCTTTTCGGTGGTGATGATGCAACCGACTTTGCGGTCGAGCGCCTCGACGAAGATCGAAACAAAATCCTCCGAGTTGAACCGGTAGTGATCGAGAAACCTCCGCGTGAACTCAATGTGCGCCCCCAGATCGCGCAGGAATTTCTCAAAACTCTCCGGCACCGCGATGCCGCTGAATGCCCCCACGCGCCGGTCGCGCAACCAGGAGAGCGGCTGGCGTTCGTCGCTGCCGAGGCGTTGCAGATACTGCGGACGGTGCGCGCACTCGATGATTTCGGCGTTGGGGTTGTGCGTGTTGATGAGGTCTTCCAACTCCGGATCACGCTGGCCGTTGGATTTCGTTAAAAACACATAACTTGCCCGCTTCAGGTGTTTTATTGGCTCGCGCAGGATGCCGCGCGGCAACAGGTGGCCGTTGCCAAAGGGATTGGTTTTGTCCACGAGCAGCAGGTTGAGCCGGCCCTTGAGCGGCAGGTATTGGAACCCGTCATCGAGGATGAGCGTGTCGCAACCAAATTTCTTTATCGCGTAGGCCCCGGCCTTGACACGATTTTTGTCCACCAGCACGAGCACGCCCGGCAGATTGCGCGCCAGCATATAAGGTTCGTCGCCCGCCTTTTCCGAATCGAGCAGCACCCGCTGGCCGTCGCTCACGATGCGCGGCGGCGGCTCCGATGTATGGGAAAGCCAATACCACCATTTTTTCCAGATCGGCGGCGCCTTGCTCCGGTATCCACGTGAGAGAATCGCCACTCGCCGTCCACGATCGCGCAGGGCGCGGGCAAATTTTTCCACGACCGGCGTCTTGCCCGTGCCGCCGACCGTAAGGTTGCCCACCACGACAACGAGGCAGCCCAGCGGCTGGTCATGCAATATCCGATTCCGATACAACCAGTAACGCAACTGCACGATGCCATTGAACAACCACGACAACATTTGCAAAAACGCCGCGAAAAGCGCCGCGCCCACGCCCGAACGCCGACCGAAAATCACATCGATCGTGAACTGCTCAAAGGCGGTGGCTTTGCGTTTAAACCAAGAAGACATGCGCGGTCATGCGAAATGCACTAAACCGTGATTAACAGCCACAAAATCGCCCGAGCGCCAGCGGGAACTGCGCGGAGTTGCACGATGAAATTGCACCGGCGCGGATGCACCTGCGGGAATTGATGTTTGACGGTGTCGAGACCCTGCGGCTTGGCTCTCCGCTTTCGTCCGCCTCTCCGTTCATTCCACCACGGCCTGCCCAACACCTTTTCATCTCCGCACCTTTTTTTCTCATCCATGAGCTACAAACTGTTCATTCCCGGCCCAATCGCCGTATCCGACAAGACGCTCCGCGCCATGGCCCAGCCCATGATCGGGCACCGCAGCAACGACTTCGTCGCGCTCTACAACTCCATCCAACCCGAGTTGCAGGCCCTCTTTTATACGAAAGACCCGGTCTATCTCTCCACCAGCTCCGCCTGGGGCGTCATGGAAGGTGCCGTGCGCAACGTCACCCGACCGGCCAGAAAAGTGCTCAATTGCATGAACGGCGCATTCTCCGACAAGTGGAACGACGTCTCCAAACGCCTTGGCCGCGCCGCCGGGTTCATCAAATCCGAATGGGGCCAACCCGTTGACCCTGCCGCCATCCGCGCCGAACTCGCCACCGGCGACTACGACGCCATCACCTTCATTCACAACGAAACCTCCTGCGGCTGCATGAGCGACATCGTCGCCATCATGAAAGTCGTCCGCGAGTTCCCCGACGTCATCTCCATCTGTGACACCGTCAGCTCCTTCAGCGCCCTGCCGATCAAGAAGGACGAACTCGGCATCGACATCTTTATCACCGGCTCGCAAAAAGCCCTCGCCCTCCCCCCCGGCCTCGCCCTCATCTCCGTCTCCCAACGCGCCCTCGACCGCGCCGCCACCATCAACGATCGCGGTTACTACTTCGACCTCGTCGAATTCCAGGCCAACCACGAAAAAGGCATGACGCCCAGCACGCCGACCATCGCCCTCATCTACGCCCTCAAGTCCAAGCTCGACGACATCAAGGCCGAAGGCGTGGAAAACCGCTATGCCCGCCACGCCCGCCTCAACCAGACCGTGCGCGACTGGGCCTTTGCCAAAGGCTTCAAACTCTTCCCCAAGGACGGTTACGGCTCCGTCTCGCTCAACTGCTTCGCCAACAACCTCAACTACGACATCGCCGCTTGGAACAAAATCCTCAAGACCGAGCACTCCCTCGTGATCGACGGCGGTTACGGCAGACTCAAAGGCAAGACCTTCCGCATCTCCAACATGGGTGACGAGACCGACGAAACCATTGCCTCCCTCATCAAGTCTCTCGACGCCGCCCTTGCCAAGACGCCCAAGCTCGCCGCGTAACGCGCCGCTCGCGCTCCTCACGCCTGCTTTCACAGCCCGCGCCCTTACACCGGCGCGGGCTTTTTTTCACAGGACGCCATCCCCTCATGACAAACAAAACCCTTGTCATCCCCATTCACGCTCCCTAATCGCCCGCCCCTTATGAAGTCACTCATCATCGCCGAAAAACCCAGCGTAGCTGCCGACCTGGCCCGAGCCTTGGGCAAACTACAAAAAACCGGCGACTATTATGAGAACGACACTTACGTCATTGCCGCCGCCGTCGGCCACCTCGTCGAACTCGAAATGCCCGAAGACATCGACAAAAAGAAATACGGCTTCTGGCGTCTCGAGACCCTCCCCATCATCCCCGAAAAATTCGGCCTCAAGCCCATCGCCGACACCAAAGGAAAATTCGACCTCCTCAAAAAACTCCTCGCCCGCAAAGACATCGGCCAAGTCATCAACGCCTGCGACGCCGGGCGCGAAGGCGAACTCATCTTCACCTACATCTACCAACTCGCCAAATCCAAGCTCCCCATCAAACGCGCCTGGATGCAGACCATGACCCCCGGCGGCATCCGCGAAGCCTTCGAAAAACTCCGCGACGGCTCGCAAATGACCGGCCTCGCCGACGCCGCCCGCTGCCGCTCCGAATCCGACTGGCTCATCGGCATCAACGGCACCCGCGCCCTCACCAAACGCATGTTCGGCTCCCGCGCCGGCAACGTCGCCTCTGTTGGCCGCGTCCAGACCCCCACCCTCGCCATCGTCTTCGCCCGCGAACTCGAAATCCGCAACTTCGTCCCCCGCGACTACTGGCGCGTCACCGCCACCTTCCAAGTCACCAACGGCACCTACGAAGGCACCTACCAGCGCCCCAACTACAAAAAAACCGAAAACGACGACCAAGACCGCGCCGACCGCATCTGGGAAAAAACCCTCGCCGACACC
This sequence comes from Geminisphaera colitermitum TAV2, assembly GCF_000171235.2. Lineage (GTDB taxonomy): Bacteria > Verrucomicrobiota > Verrucomicrobiia > Opitutales > Opitutaceae > Geminisphaera > Geminisphaera colitermitum. Next base: position 25,310 of record NZ_ABEA03000021.1, read on the forward strand.
GTCCACGCCGCCTGCAAAGGCCCCCCCCCCCCCCGCCGCCATCCGCGAAGAGAAAAAAGCCGCCACGCAAATCTCCCCCCGCCTCTACGACCTGACGACCCTCCAGCGCGAAGCCAACAACCGCTACGGACTCTCCGCCCGCCGCACCCTCCAAATCGCCCAGGCCCTCTACGAAAAACACAAAATGATCACCTACCCGCGCACCGACTCGCGGGCCCTCCCCGAAGACTACATCCCCACCTGCCGCGAAACCCTCCAAAACCTCCACGCCGACCTCGCCCCCCACGCCCGGCGCGTCCTCGATTCCGGCTGGGTGCGTCCCAACAAACGCATCTTCAACAACTCCCAAATCAGCGACCACTTCGCCATCATCCCCACCGGCACCGAGCACAAAAACCTCGATGAAATGGAGGCCAAAGTGTTCGACATGATTGCCCGTCGCTTCATTGCCGTCTTCCACCCCGCCGCCGAGTTCGACGTCACCACCCGCATCACGACCATCGCCCCCGGCCACGACTTCAAGACCGAAGGCAAAGTCCTCACCACCGCCGGCTGGCTCGCCGTTTACGGCAAAACCGCCATCGACGACGACGACCTGGGAACGCCGAGCCCCAACTCGGCAAAACCAAGCGCCAACGCCGCCAAACCGTTACCCGCCCTCACCCCTGCCGACGCCAACCGCGCCCGCACCCTCGACGCCATCCTCCACGCCGAAACCACCAAGCCCCCCCCCCCGCTACACCGAAGCCACCCTCCTCTCCGCCATGGAAGGCGCGGGCAAACTCGTGGACGACGAAGACCTCGCCGACGCCATGAAAGAACGCGGCCTCGGCACCCCCGCCACCCGCGCCGACACCATCGACGGCCTCATCAACCAAAAATACATGGAGCGCAACCAGCGCGAACTCGCCCCCACCCCCAAGGCCGAGCAACTCTTGGAATTCCTCACCGCCGTCCGCGCCGAAGAACTCACCCAACCCCGCATGACTGGCGAATGGGAATACAAACTCCGCCAGATGGAACACGGCAAATTCTCCCGCGACCAATTCATGCGCGAAATCATCCGCGTTACCGAAGGCATCGTCGAACGCACCAAAACCTTTGAAGAAACCGACGACACCGCCCGCACCACCGACATCATCTGGCCTGCCGACGGCAAACCCCTCCTCGAAACCCTCCGCGGCTACCGCACCCAGGACGGCACCCTCACCATCTACAAAGTCATCACCGGCCGCAAAATCGACGAAACCGAAATCCGCCAACTCGTAGCCACCGGCGAAATCGGCCCCCTCGACGACTTCGTTTCACCCCGCACCGGCAACCGCTTCCCCGCCAAACTCCGCATCGTCCCCGACCCCAAGGACGCCGACAAAAAGAAAGTCGAACTCGACTTCGGCAACAAAGTGGACCTCGGCGAACTCCAGCCCATCTGGACCGACCCCGCCACCGGCGTCGAACTCTGCGAAGCCCCCACCAACTACATCCTCCGCCAACGCGATCCCGCCACCGACACCGGCTGGAAACAAACCTTCTCCGTTGGCCGCATCATGTGCAAACGCCCACTGGAACGCAAAGAAGTCATCACCCTCGTCACCACTGGCAAAAGCCCCCTCATCGAAAACTTCACCTCCAAGTTTGGCCGCCCCTTCAAAGCCTATCTCGTGAAAAACGGAGCCAAGATCGGCTTTGAATTCCCCCCCCGCGAAGCCAAGACCGGCCCCGACGGCAAACCCGCCGCCCGTGGCCCCCGCAAAGCCAAGGCCCCGCTCGATCTCAAGAGCGCCCGCGTCCTCGGCCTCAGCAAACTCCACGCCGACGGCACCCTCTACGAGACAGCCGACGCCTACATCGTTGCCAAGCCCGGAGCCGACGACCAGCCCCGCACCGTCTTCGAGGTCAAGAAGAACCTCTGTTCGCTCGACCTTCCCGCCGGGGAGATCCAGCGTCTCGTGACTGAAGGCAAGACCGACCTCATCGAAGGATTTGTCTCCAAGCGCGGCAGCAAATTCTCCGCCTACCTCGTCCTGAACAAAACCAAGACCAAGGCCGATTTCGAATTCCCCCCGCGCTGAGCGCGGGCGCGGTGCGGACGCCCGCCGATGGGAGAATGCAGAATAAAGAATGAGACAACGGCTCCCCCCACAAGGGGCTGCGGCATATTGGTGCCCATTTTCCTCTGAAAACGAACGCATCCCCTCCCGGCGCACGATTCCCCAAAATCCCCTTGACGCATACCCCCCTGCCAAAGCGTCATGAACGTTTACTGCCGATCCGCCGCTCTGCCACTCCAACCCACCCGTCCGCCTCGCGTCCTCTCGACATGCCCATCCGAACCCGCCTCCTCCACACCACTGCCCTCGCCGTCACCCTTGCCCTCGCCGCCCCTGCCATTGCCGAGGAAGCCAGCGGCCCCAACCTCGAACTCGCCTGGCGTGATGCCTCCATGGGACTCGTCATCGAAGCCCGCCAAGCCTTCAGCCAGGCCGAAGGACGCGAAGCCCGTTTCGGCGAAGCCATCACCCTCCTGCTCACCCAACCCAAAACTGACGCCAACATCGAACGCGCCGCCCAACTCCTCAACAAAATCATCGAACAAAACCCCACCGACACCCAAGGCATCATCGCCCGCTATCACCTCGGACGCCTCGAACAAGCCCATCGCACCCCGGCCAACCTCGAAGCCGCCGCCGCGCACTACCGCCAACTCCGCAAGACCGCGCCCAACCACCCCCTCGCAGAAGAAGCCCTCGTCAAGCTCGGCATCATTGAACTCTACGCCCCAAGCCTTACCGACGAAGCCCGGCTCAAGCTCCACCGCCACTACGCCGCCCAAGCCAACCAACTCACCAGCAACAGCGCCCGCCGCGACCTCCACTTCCTCCTCGCCCAAGTCGCCCAACGCTACCGATTCAGCAAAACCCTCACCCTCGACCATTACCTCGCCGCCGACAAGGAAGGCATCCTCCGCACCGCCACCCGCGCCGACGTGTATGTCAGCATCCTCACCCTTGCCCGCGACCTCAACCGCCCTGCTCTCGCCCGCCAGTATTGCGACCGGTTTTTGGCCGAATACCTCCGCGACAACCGCCGCTACATGATAGAAGAAATCAAACGCGAACTCCC
>NZ_ABEA03000020.1 GCF_000171235.2 Geminisphaera colitermitum TAV2
ATGCGCTGGACGTTCCCGCATGGCTGGCCCAGTTGCGTTCCCGTCAGTGCTCCGGACTGCCCGTCTTCCTCAAGGACGGCACCGCCTTGCGCCTGTGCGCCCTTCGCGTCAGCCCACAGGCCGCCCAACGCGAACGAGCCAAAATCAGGCTCAGCGCCAAAAAAAACGGCCGCAAACCCTCCTGCCAGTGCCTGTGCATGGCTGATTACATTGTCGTTGTCACTTCCCTGCCCTCCTCTTGCCTGGACTCCCGCGGCATCCTCCAACTCTACCGCCTGCGCTGGCAGATCGAACTGGCTTTCAAACGCCTCAAATCACTCCTGAACACTGGCCACGTCCCAAAAAAAGACCCCCTCAGCTCCCGCTCATGGCTCCAAGCCAAATTACTCACCTGCTTGCTCATCGAAAAATCCCTCCTCCAATCAGAGGTTTTTTCCCCCTGGGGATTCATCCTCCCTGACTAACTCCAGATGGACTGAGTTTGTCTTCGCTCGCGATTGTCTCCTCTCTTGTCTGGCCATCCCTCTCTCCCTAAGCCTCTTCCTTCTCTGCGGCCATCGCCTACGCGGTTCCCTCGGCTACCCTCCTCGCAAGCGCATCCCCCACCGTATCCTCATCAAATCTTAACATGTTAGCGCTTATAGGTCGGGAGACCCGCCGACGGCGTGCAACGCCGCCCTTCCGGAAGGATTTCACGCGGAGACGCGGTGGCGCGGAGAAAAAAACGAGGCAGACAAACCAACCGCGAATGAACGCGAATAGACGCTAGGGAGTGTAGTCACGAGATAAGATTGACTGAGTTTTTTTGTGATGGAGAATGTCAGCATGGCGAAAGATCAACACCGTCACGACATTTCGGACCGAGTTTGGAGCGTTCTGGAGCCGCTGCTACCTGGAAGGAAAGGAGCGTGGGGAGGGGTGGCGGAGGACAACCGCAAGTTCCTCAACGCGGTTCTGTGGATTTTACGCACTGGTGCGCCTTGGAGGGATCTTCCAGAGGATTACGGAGGGTGGGGCAACACGCACAGGCGTTTTTGTCGCTGGAGAGACAAGGGGCATTGGGAGCGCCTGTTGTCGGAACTGATGAACGAGCCCGATTTTGAGTGGCTCATGATTGATGCCAGTCATGTCAAAATCCATCCGCATGCAGCGGGAGCCAGAGGTGGAAACGAGGCGATCGGTCTGACAAAAGGGGGCGAAACACCAAACTACATTTGGCCGTGGATGCGCATGGTATGCCGGTGCGAGTCATTGTTACAGCGGGTTCCACGGCTGATTGCACACAGGCTGGCAGGTTGATTGAAGGCATTGCCGCAGACCATCTGATCGCCGACAAGGGATATGACACCAACGCCATCATCGAAATGGCGCAGGCCGCAGGCATCTGCCCGCAGATTCCTCCAAAGACCAATCGCATAGAACAACGCGAATATGACCCTTATCTTTATCGGATCAGGCATCTGGTAGAAAATGCATTCCTACGACTCAAGCAATGGCGCGGCATCGCAACCCGATACGCAAAACGAGCCTCCTCTTTCCTCGCTGCCGTCCAATTCAGGTGTGCCATCCTCTGGGCTTCAATCTCGTGACTACACGCTCTAATGAAGGCAGCATTTCAGGAGTCCAAGTGGCGCGGGCGTCCCGCCCGCAATCTGTTCCGAAGCGGGCGGGACGCCCGCGCCACGCCCAATCCATACCCAGGCGCTTCCGCGCCTTTGTCCCCCCCCCCTCCCGCTAACCGGTTGGCGGCGTCCCCCGTCGCCGCTCCGGTTTGTGTATCCACAAAAAAACGACCTTCATGACGAAGGTCGTTTTTTATGATTCTTGGCAGAATAACGTGGTAGAGGGACTGGCTTAGCGTCGGGCGGGGCGCCGGGAGGCGATGGCGGGAGTGGCAATCCGGCTCGCGCTCTGGCTGCGGGACTCCATGAACTCCTTGATCACCTCATGACGTTTGCGGAGGCGCTCCTCCTCTTCCAGTTCCTCGATGCTGCGCTGGGCTTCGTGGCGGCTCATGGCCTTGCGCATCTTGGAAAGGGCAAGGTTCTGGAGCTGGCGCACGCGCTCGCGCGTGACTTTGAACTTCTGGCCGACTTCCTCGAGCGTGAGTTCGTCGCGTCCGTCGAGACCGAAACGGTAGCGAATGATCTCGGCTTCGCGCGGCTCAAGCGAATCGACCATCTCCTTGAGGTCGGCGTTGCGGCTGCGTTCCTTGAGGCTTTCGAACGGACTGACGGCGTTTTCGTCACCGACGAGTTCGCCGAAAGTGGACGAGTCGCCGTCTTCGCCGACGGGCGCATCAAGCGAGGCCGGGCGCACGCTGACGGACTTCAGATGGGCGACCTTGCTGGTCGGGATCTGGAGCTCCATGGCGATCTCTTCATCGCTGGGTTCGCGGCCAAGCTGTTCGGTGAGGGCCATCGCGGTGCGGCGCATCCGGGCAATTTTGTCCACCAAGTGGACAGGCAGGCGGATGGTCTTGGACTGGTTGGCGAGGGCGCGCTTGATCGACTGCTTGATCCACCAAGCGGCGTAGGTGGAGAGCTTGCCGCCCTTGCGCGGGTCGAAGCGCTCGACGGCTTTGACCAGGCCGATGTTGCCTTCGCTGATGAGATCCAGGAGCGGCAGGCCGAAGTCCTTGTAATCCATCGCGATTTTGACGACGAGGCGCAGGTTGGCCGAGATCATGTGATCGCGGGCGGCCTTGTCTCCGCGGCGGATGCGGCGGGCGAGCGTGACCTCTTCGTCAAGCGTGAGAAGCGGAGTCTTGCCGATCTCCTGCAAATAAAGCTGGAGGTTGCTGCGCTCAAGAGGCGCGGTGTCGGCGGGAGCCTCGGCGGGCTTTTCCAGGAAGGAGGGAGGGGCGTCCTGCTGGAGAGCGACAACGGGACGGGAAGGCGTGGAAACCGTGGCGTCGAAGTCGTCGGAGGAATAAGAGGGGGAACCGGTGCGGGCTGAGATGGTGGCGAGTGGCATAAGATTATGTGGAGGGAGGATTATGGTAGCGGCGCTTCGAGTCGGTTTCGGGCACCAGGTGAGAGAGTGCAGACAGGTTAAGGCAGGAATCGTTCCAAGTTCGTTGACATTTGCGGATGCCAGGCGGCTCAGAGGTGAATTTCATTAGTTGGTTCATTTTGCTACGCATTTCTTGTTCAAGTTAGCTGCAAGAAGTGCACAGGTATTTTGCAAGGTCGTCAATAAGGAAAATTGCAAAATGCAATAAGCGTGCCGACTAGGTCGGAAAAAAAGATGGAGTGCCGATGGGTCAATATTATCGTAATATCTTATATTACTGAATCTTACGATTCACACAAATCATTCATGGTGTGACCATGACCCCCATAAGAAATTTTTTACCAACCGGGAGATTCGCTTATGCGACTGATGCTAGGCAGGAGTCGCAGGGAGCGGCGGCATCCTGCCGCCGGATTGGGGTTGGGATTGGCAACAAAAGTGGCGCGGGTGTCTCGCCCGCAACATGTTGCAAATCGGGCGAGACGCCCGCGCCACTCGTAGGGGCTTCGCTTGCGAAGCCCGCGTATGCAGGACGTGGCCTCAAATGGCGGGCGCGGGCGTCGCAAGCGACGCCCCTACTGCGGGCGAGACGCCCGCGCCACTCGGAATA
>NZ_ABEA03000019.1 GCF_000171235.2 Geminisphaera colitermitum TAV2
AGGGTTGGAGTTGGGTGAGAAAGGCTTCGGGGGTGAGGACGCGGGGCGGGAAAACGGCTTGCGCGTGCGTGGCGGCGTGGGCGGCGAGGGTTTCGCGGAGGCGGCGGCCAGACTGGCGGGTGGAGGTGATGACGAGGGTGTCGGAGAGGTCGAGCGGGGCGTCGGCACGCCAATCGCGGGCAAGCCAGGCGGCGGCAGCCGGGGCCAGGGGACGGGTCCATGAGAGGGTGTGAAGGCGTGGAGCGGCGGCGGGCATGGTTGTGGTGGAAGGTCTGAAGGTCGAATGTCTGAAGGTCGAATGTCGAGTCCGGGCTTGGCGGCGGGCAAACGTTGCGAGGGGGATGCCCGGCCACGGGGGGGGGGGAGGGCAGGCTTTTTGCAGGCCAAGAACGGTCTGGCTATTTTTTCATTGGTTTTGCCTGCTTGCGGCGTCCTTTCTCTCACCATGCCTCATCCGTTCCAACTTCGTCCGCTCAATTTTGCCGATACGCTGCGGCGCATCCAGGCCGCCGTTTACCAGCCGGTCGCGCCGCTCGCCGTGGAGGCGTGGGTGACGCCGGAACCCGTGTCGTTCTCACAACGCCAGTCGGGGGCACATCGCGCGCTCAAACCGGGCCAGGCTTGGGGGAAATTGTTCGATTGCGCGTGGTTTCACTTCACCGGCACGGTGCCGGCGGAGGCCGCAGGGGCGCATGTCGTGCTCATGATCGACGTCAACGGCGAGGGGTTGGTAGTGGATTCATCAGGACACGCGTTGCAGGGGCTCACGTCGGTGAGCTCGACGTTTGAGCGGCAGCATGGCGAGCCGGAGAAGCGCGAGGTCGAGGTGGCGCGGACGGCGCGCGGCAGGGAGGGCGTCGATGTGTGGGTGGACGTGGGCAACAACGACTTGTTCGGCGAACTCAAGCATGGCGGCGCGCTCGCGCAGGCGGAAATCTGCATCCGGCACGACGAGATGAAGGCGCTTTTTTATGATTTTGAGGTGTTGAGCGAATTGCTGCCGTTGCTCACGCAGACGTCGGCGCGGGCGCAGCGGATCAAGGCGAAATTGTATGAGGCGGGCAATCTGCTCTCACGCTACACGGAGGACGAGGCCCGCGCGGCGCGCGCCGTGCTCGCGCCGGAACTGGCGAGGCGCGGCGGCGACGCGAGCCTGCGTCTCAGCGCCATCGGGCACGCGCACATCGACCTCGCGTGGCTGTGGCCGCTGCGCGAGGGGGTGCGCAAGACGGCACGCACTTTCGCCACCGCGCTCATGATGATGGAGCGTTACCCGGACTACGTTTTCGGCTCCAGCCAGCCGCAGCTTTACCAGTGGGTGAAAGAGAGTTATCCGTCGCTGTATCCAAAAATCAAACAACGCATCCGCGAGGGGCGCTGGGAGGCGCAGGGCGCGATGTGGGTGGAGCCCGACACGAATATCACGGGCGGCGAGTCGTTGGTGCGGCAGTTGCTGCACGGGCGGAGGTTTTTCCGGGAGGAGTTTGGCGTGGAGACGGACCAGCTTTGGCTGCCCGACGTGTTTGGCTACACGGGGTCACTGCCGCAGTTGTTGAAAAAGTCGGGTATCCGGTATTTCATGACGCAGAAGTTGTCATGGAGTCTGGTGAACAAATTCCCTCACCAGACGTTTTGGTGGGAGGGCATCGACGGCAGCCGCGTGCTTGCGCACATGCTGCCGGAGGAGACTTACAATGGTTGCGCGGCGCCGCGGGCGATCCATCGCGCGGAGCACAATTTTCTCGATAGCGCGGTGTGCGAGCAGGCGCTGCTGCTTTTCGGCATCGGCGATGGCGGCGGCGGTCCGGGTGAGGAGCATCTGGAGCGTCTGGCACGCGAGCGCAATCTGGACGGCCTTGCGCCGGTGACGCAGGAGTTTTCAAAGACGTTTTTCGCGCGGCTGGACGCCGACTCGGCGCGGGCGGAGCGGTATCCGTTGTGGCGCGGCGAGCTTTATCTGGAGCGTCATCAGGGCACGCTAACGACGCAGGCGCGCAACAAACGCTTCAATCGCAAACTCGAATACTTGTTGCGCGAGGTGGAGTTGTCCGCCGCGTGGGCGGTGCAGGCGGCGCAGGGGACGGAGGGGGATTATCGGTATCCGCAGGAGGCGTTGGATCACATCTGGCGCGAGGTATTGTTGTATCATTTCCACGACATTCTGCCGGGATCGTCGATCACGCGGGTTTACGATGAATCGCTGGCGCGCTACGCGATTTTGCAACGCGAGTTGGAAGCGTTGTTGAGCGAGGCGGACGAGGTTTGGGTGGGCGGCGGCGCAGAGGGGGAGGGGCGGGGGGCGGATGCTGGTGGTTCGCTGGTGGTGGTTAATTCGCTGAGCTGGCCGCGCCGCGAGTGGCTCAAGGTCGGCGACGGTGACTGGCGTTGGGTGAGCGTGGATTCGCTGGGACGCGCGCTGCTGGCGGCGGAGGATGCGGATGTCGCGCCGTCGGGCGTCAGCGTGAGCGTCCGTGTATCCGAAGATGGAAGACAGCTCGAAAATGAATTGTTGCGCGTGACGTTTGCCGCCGACGGTTCCATCGCCTCGCTCTTCGACAAGCGAGCCGCCCGCGAAACGGTTGCCCCCGGCGAGGCGTTCAACCGCCTCGATCTCTATGTGGACAAGGGCGACGCGTGGGACATTCCGATCGATTTTGACCAGCGTCCGCCTGTGCAGCCCGCGCTCGTGGCGACGGAGGTTTTTCAGGACGGCCCGCGCGCGGGCGTGCGTCATACCTACACGCACGGCGCGTCGCGTTTCGAGCAAGAGGTGTCGCTTACGTCGGGCGCGGGGCGGGTGGAGTTTCACACGAGGGTTGACTGGCAGGAGCGCGACCAGATGTTGCGCGCGCGTTTTCCGGTGGCGGTGCGCGCGCCCGACGTGGTGTGCGACATCCAGTTCGGCACGATCCGGCGTCCGGTGGACAACAATACGTCGTGGAATGCCGCGATGTTTGAAATCGCCGCGCACAAGTGGATCGACCTTTCCGAGCCCGGCTATGGCGTCGCCCTGCTCAACGACTGCAAATACGGCCATCGCGCCAAGGGGCATGTCATGGAATTAACGCTCCTGCGCAGTCCGTGTTATCCGGACCCGAAGGCCGATCTGGCGCGACATGAGTTCGCGTATGCCGTGTATCCGCACAGTGGAGACCATGTGGAGGCGCAGGTGATGCGCGCCGGTTACGAGTTCAACATTCCGCTGCGCGTGGTGGAGGCGCCGGCGACTGCGCCCGAGTCTGCGTTGTTGTCGTCTTCGTCTTCTTTGCCGGCCTGGTTGACGATCGATTCGCCCGCTGTGATTGCCGAGACGATCAAGCGTGGTGAAGACGGCGACTCCATCGTGGTGCGCCTCTACGAGAGCACCGGCGCGCATGTGCGCACGGCGGTGCGCTTCGGTTTCCCGGTGAAAGAGGTCGAACTGGTCAATCTCATGGAAGAGGACGCCCAGCCGCTGGCCATCACTCATGCCGCTTCAGGCGACGCCGTGGAGTTGACGTTCGATCCGTTCGAGATCGTGACGTTGCGGATCGAATCGTAGCAGCGGATGGTTGTGTGTGGTGAAAAAGGGGGGGGGGCAGCGAAACAGGTCATTGTGATGATTGAAAATCACAGTGACCGCCGGCCTTTTTCCGCGGCTTCGCGGCGTGCGTGAATCAATTGTTGAAGGAAACTGCGGTCCCAGGCGTCTTTTTCACGAACGCCTTGTTTCATTCGCAACATGAGATCTGGCCCGGCAAACGGGATTGGAACGCCCTCGATGATTTCGGTTTCAACGCCGTTTTGCGTTTCCTCGAACGTCACTCCGCAAGCCTCGGTCATGAGATCCACTGTAATGTCATCGTTGATACGCACGACCACCCATCTGGCAATGTCCTCATCCCCCAATTCACGGATCGCTTTGTCTGGGAGTATTTCGAGGGCTTTCTTGACGAGCGCCTGATTGGCGAGATCCCTCGCGATGAGGAGATCGATGTCTTCCGTGGCACGCACGAACCCGAGTCGGTTGATCGCCTGGCCGCCGACCACGACATACGCCACGCCGAGGCGGTTGAGTTCCCGTGCGAGGGAAATCAAATCCTGTCCGTTGGGCACACGAGTCAGGCCTTCGTTTTCGGAATCGCGGCTTTCCATTGGTTGGCGTCTTCGTGACTGGCAAATCGATACACGCCTTTGGGGTGGGCGTTGCGGCGTGGAAACTTGGCGAGGGTGCGTTGCAGCTTGTCGAAACGTTGCCAAGGAGTGCTGCGTAACTGGCCGATCACCTTGATGTTTCCCGATGTTTCCATGGGGAAGAGTCTTTCGCAGTCGCTTAGGGCGTCAAGCACTGGAAATAGAGTGAGGTTTTTCGTTTTTTGAAGTTTTTTCAATAAAACCTCACTTTTTTATTGAAAACCTCACTTCTTTCTGGAGGTGTCATGCCATGCCCACTTCCCCAACACCGACTGCTTCGAAGAAAGTCCGCAACATCCACGCCGACTTGCGCGAACGCGTGCTGGCTTGCGAATGGCAACAAGGCGACACGCTTCCGACCGAACTCGAACTCGCAGACCGCTTTGATTGCAGTCCCAACACCATCGCCAAGGCGATGATGCTGCTGGCTAGCGAAGGCTTGGTGGAACGCCGCGCCCGCGCGGGAACCCGCGTGCTCCGCAATACACCCGCGCCCACCTCCGCAAGCGGGACGGAAGAGGGCAACGGTGGTGTGGAACTGGATGCGTTCGCTTTCATCTATCCAAGTGCGCAACACGAAGGCATCTGGCGCACCGTGCAGGGATTCCAGGCGGCGGCGCATGAGTGCAACCGCCGCGCCGTCATGCTGACGACCGGCACCGATTATCGCAAAGAAGCTGAATACATCAGCCGCCTCTCCGAGTTTCACGTGCGCGGCGCCGTGGTGTATCCCAATGTCCTTACACCGGAGGACCAGGCGGCTTTTTCACAACTGCTTGTCTCGGCCAAATTTCCCATAGTGCTCGCCTCAGTCAACCTGCTCGGCCTCGGCTGCCCGGCGGTGACGGTCGATGCGTTTCACGCCGGATACACGATGACCCGGCATCTCATCGACCGTGGTCTCAAAAAAATCGGCTACTTTTCCAACCGCTCCAGCAGCGTTTCAATGCGCGACCGTTATCTTGGCTACCGCAAGGCGATGGAGGAGGCGTCGCTTCCGATGCCTGCCGAGTGGGTGTTTTTGGAGCCAACGATGCACCCTGATTTTGCCGACCCCGTGCGCGAACCCACGGAACTCGCCCGTGGTTATCTGGCTCAGGCACGCGCGGTTGAAGGCGTGGTGTGCAACACCGATTTTCTTGCGCTCGGCCTCATCCAAGCCGCCCGCGAACTCGGCATCAACGTGCCCCGCGACCTTCGCGTGACCGGCATCGACGACTACGCCCTCGCCAGCAAGGGCGACATTCCCCTGACCACCTATCACGTTCCCTACGAAACCATCGGCGCGAAGGCATTTGAAGTGCTCGCCGCTCGTGTCGCCAACAAAGGGACCGGCCCCGTATCGGACATTCAGATACGCGGCGAAATTGTCGTCCGCGCCAGCGCATAGAATATGCGGCCCATATCCTCCCCCCCCCCCCACCCCATACACACACGCTGCGCACACGATTTTCTCTCCTCTCGTTTTTTGAATCTCGTCCGAAAACCCACCACCCGAAACTTACCATGAAAACCAAAAACAACCTGTACACCTATCGGTATATTGCTGGCGTGTTTGCCATCCTCGCCGCTGCACTTCTCCCCGTTGCAATCCGCGCCCAGCAGACATGGACCGGCGGAGGCGGAGCCGATAACAATTGGTCCACGGCGACCAACTGGGACAGCGCCCCCGTTTTTGCGAACAATCCCACGCTTACGCTTACTGGAGCGGCTAATTATACCTCCAACGCCGACGCTGCTGTCACTCTCACCCGGCTCAACTTCAACCCCGCAGGCGGCAACGCCACGCTCACAGGTGAGGAACTCACCTTCAAAGCCGGTGCCGGCGGCACCACCGCTCTTATTTCTGTTGGATCGGGCACGGCAAAGGGCGATGTGACCATCAAAAACAATATCAAACTCCTCGGCACCGGGGCCATTCAGGCCAGCACCCGGAATCTCACCTTGGACGGCGATATCACGCTCACCACCGGCCAAGTGCAATTCAACGCCAACTCCGGCAAATCCATCACGATCAACGGAGAAATCTCAGGCACCACCACCACCCTCGCCTTTACCGGCCATACGGCTGGAACCGGACGCATTTATCTCAATAAAAACAACACCTACACGGGCAGCACTGCGATCTGGACTGGCGGGGTCGTCCTCGCAATTGATACGCTGAACACGGGCGGCGCATTCGGAGCAAACACATCCGCAGTGATGCTCGGCGCCTCCTCCGGCGCGACATTTACCCCCTCGCTCCTGACCGGTGCCAATGTGACGGTTGGCCGTGACATTCGTGTCGTGACCAACACCACAGGAACGACCACCTCGACCATCGGCGGCGAAAGCGCCCACGTTTCCACCTTTTCCGGCGATATCACACTCGGCACCAACAACGCCGCTGCAGCCGCCCTCCGGCTCACCGCCGCCGCCAACGGACGCGTCAACATCACCGGCGACCTCCTCCGCGCCACCGGAGCCACGGGCAACACCGACGCCGTCACCAAAGTCGGAGCCGGCATTGTTGCCATTGCAGGCGATGGCAACATCTACACCGGAGCCACCACGATCACGACGGGCACCCTGCTCGTGAACGGCATCCTCTCCACCATTGCAGGGGATGCGGCCGCCGTCACCGCCAACACCGGCACCACGCTCGGCGGCACCGGCACCATTGGACGCAATGTAAAAATCCTCTCCGGCGCGACTCTCGAACTCGGCGACAACTCCGCCGTCAGCAGCACCGGCACCGCTGCCCCCGTTGCCGCCCCCCTCACGATCAACGGCGACCTCAATCTCGCGGACACCGCCACCGTCAAGTTTGACCTCGGAGCGAACGCCGCGTCCAGCGACCAGCTCATCGTCAACGGCAGCGTCACCCTCGGCGGCTCCGTCACCTTCAACCTCACAGCGCTCTCCCTCGCCGATTTCGGCTCCAGCCCCGCCTACACACTTCTGAGCGCCACCGGAGGCATCATCGGAAACACCGCTGGCATTACCTTCACCGGCGTAAATTTTGGCAATTACAACTACACGCTGCAAATCGACGCCAACAGCATCCGTCTCGTATCCAACACCATGATACCTGAACCGCACGTGACGGCGCTTCTCATCGGCGGCGTATTCCTCGCCGGCATGATTGCGCTCCGCAGCATCCGTGGCAGGCCTTGCACCGCCTGACCGGAGCCCTCCCCCCCCCCCCCCTCCGCTGCCCAATTCTCCTCCCCTGCAATCGCACCGTTACAACGTGCAACGCACATGATACGCACATCCGCCACCCTTCTGGCAGCCATTGCCCTTGCGACAAACGTCTCTGCGGCGCCTCCCGAACGCTACACCCCGGAGCCCTGCGCCGGCATCAGTGCGCTCGTCTCGCAATCGACCACGCCGCTTTTCACTGCTGATTTCGCAGCGCCCGCCGCCGCGTGGATTGCGCCAGCCTCCCATCGCGGCAGCACCCTTCCTCAAGGCTGGCACGATTTCACCACGGACCCGAAAACCGAGGTGCGTTACAGCCGCCTCGTCGATGACGGACTCCCTATGTTGCACATGGTTGCCGGGCGCGCGTCCACCGGCAGCGAAGCCGCCGCCGTCGGCATCAATCTCGGAGACATCCCCGCCGGAACCGCCGTCAAAATCTCACTCACCCTGCGCAGCCCCACGCGCACGCCAGCCCGACTCCTCCTCACCACCCCCGACGCGGACAAACCCCGCTGGCAAAAAACCATCAACGGCAACACCGGCTGGCAAACGCTCGACTACAACTGGCGTCCCACCGCGCTCGTGACCGACGTCCGCCTCGCCCTCGCGCTCGAACGTCCCGGCACCCTCGATGTGAGCGCACTGACCATCGAAACAATCCGCGTCGAAGAACTGAAAAACCTCCTTGCCAGCACCCCCGCGTTTGCCGCGCTTGGCACGCAACCCAATGCCCTCCGCCACACCCGATTTCCGCTCGGCCTGCCCACCGGCTGGGCATATGCGCCCACCACTGCCGACGGCGAAGACCTGACCGCCGAAACCGACCCCGCCACTCCCGGCCCCACCGGCGCGCCCGCGCTCAAACTCACAACCCATGCCGACCGCGACACCGAAGCCGCCCTGGTTGGCGAACACTTCACGCTTCCCCGCTTCTGGCTCCGGCACACCTTTTCGTTATCCATCAAAGGAAATGCCTCCGGTTCGCTCAAAATCGCATCGGGCTTCGACACGCTCGCCACGAAAAAATTTACCGTGACCGAAGCCGGCGGCTGGCAACGCCTCACGCTCTACTTCAACCCGCGCGCGCTTACCGACAGCTATTTCGTGCAACTCGCGCTCACCGGCGAAGCGTGGATCGACGGACTGCGCGTGGCCCCAACCGGCGACGATGCCACGTCAGCCGCAACCTCGGCCAATTACGTCCCCTCCGCCCCCGCCGAACTCGCGCTTGCCAGCCCCGCGCCCGCACGCGTCACCTTCGCTGGCGATTCTGGCGATGCCGCCTCGCGTCGCATCGACTGGACCGTCCTCAGTGACCCTTCCGCGCCCCTGCCTTCCGGAGCCGTTCTCCGTGCAAAAATCGTCAACCTCTACGAACAACAAATCCGCCTGCCCGACACCCCCCTCCCCCCCCCCCCCCTCTCCGGGAAGACAAGCCATGCCGGCTCGTGGACGCTTCCCGAGTTCCCTTCAAAACCCTTTGGCGCACACCGCGTCGAAGCGTGGATCGAAGACACAAGCACCGGAGCGCGCATCGGCGCGCCCGACGAGATTATCATTTATCGCCTTCCGCGTCCCCGTCATTTGGATACCGACGCGCCCGACTCGCCATTTGGCACGCACGTCTATCCCTCGCACCGTCACCTTGCGATGGCCAAGGCCGCCGGCATCAACTGGGCGCGCCTCCACGACGGCGGCACCGTCACATTTACCGGCTGGTATTTTGCCGAAAAAGAACGCGGCCAATGGGCATTTTATGATCGTCCGCTCCAGCGTTACCGCGACCACCACATCATGATCCTCGGGCAACTCGGCACCGCGCCCGCATGGGCCTCCGCGCTCCAGCGCATCGGCCCGCGTTCATGGACCGACCGTTACTATCAGCCCGAAGACCTCGACGCCTGGCAAAACTACGTGCGCACCGTCACCGCGCATTACCGGGGAAAAATCCGCGATTGGGAAATATGGAACGAACCCTGGCTCTCCGGATTCTGGAAAAAGGGTCTGCGCACCGACTCCGCCGGGAGCACCGTCAATGACGCCGGGGACACCGCCCCCGAGGATTTTGCAAAACTCACGCAACGCACCGTTGCCGCTGTTCGCGCGGTTGACCCCTCTCTCACCCTCGTTGGACTCAACACCACCGCCGGCGGACACAGCACCAAGGGACGCAATTTTGCCGGTGATGACTGGACGCGCCGTTACGCCGCCGCCGGTGGCACGGACGGTCTTTCCGCCGTAAGCTACCACCAATACGCCTACGAAAACGCCGGTTATCCCGACGACAGCATCGAACGCGGTTTCAAAACCGCTGTCGGCCCCATCAGCGATGCCGCCACCGGACGCCCCGCCGTGCCGGTCTGGATGACCGAGGGCTCTGTTGTCCAAGGTCACACCGGCCCCGGTTTTTATTATCGGACGCTTCCCTTCGCGCCCTCCGTCGAGGAACGCGGCGAGGCCGCCTCCGACCGCCTCTTGCGTTACATGACCGCACTCCTCGCCGCCGGTGACGCGAAAATTTTCCTCTACGCGATGCACAAGCACGGACGTTTCGACAACGGTAACAAATACCGCGTGCTCCTCGGCGAGGACGGTTACCTGCATCCCACCGCCGTTGCCCACGCGGCGCTCGCGTGGCGCATTGAGGGGAAACCCTTTAGTCGCATCGTGGAACTTACACCCAACACCCGCGCGTATGTGTTTTACAATGACAACGCCTGGGCCGCCGTGCTCATTCCTCGCCCGGGCAAGGGCACCGCTGAAGCTGCTCCGTCCACGGTTTCGTTGCGCGCTCCCGGTGCGCTTGAGATCGCCGACCTCTTCGGCAACCCGATCCTGCCCGGTTCGCCCGCGCCCAATCGCGTTTTCTTTGTCAGTGGCACGGGAGCCTTCACCGAAGCCGCGCTCGTTCCGCTGAAACCTTGATACAGATCCAGAATTCGAATACACTCCAGACATCTCCATCCTCTCTCCCCCCCCCCCCCATTTTTTTCCTCCGTCATGAAAATAACGCCCCGTTTCCATCTCCGCACAGGTTTCACTCTTGTCGAATTGCTCACCGTGATCGCCATCATTGGCATTCTGGCGGCGATCATTCTCCCGACGGTTGCCACGGTTCGTTCCTCCGCGCGCGCCGCGCAATGCAAGTCCAACCTCCGTCAGATCGGCGTGGCGGCCATGATGTATTCGGCTGAGAACAAGGATCTGATTCTTCCCTACGCTTACGATGCCGAACAAGCCAGCACGCCCCTGCACCGGAAAAACTGGCCCGGACTCCTCCTCTCCTATGTTGGCGGGCGTTCACTAGGTAATAATGCCATTTCCAGTTATGATGAGATGCCCGTTTACAAATGTCCTGCCGTAACCGAAAGCGTTTTTGGATATGGACACAATGTTACCTACCTCTGCCGAATCTCAGGCGGCACAGTGACCCAACGCTTTGACATGTCGATGGCCGTGGCGCCCTCGCGGACGATATTGATCGTCGATTCCGGGAAAGGCATTGCGAGCTCCAGTCAGGAATGGCGTCCATACGCAAGAGCGGGTGGGAAAGATGGCAAAGGATTAAATGGCAATGATTTTGTCCCGGTTTTTCGTCACCGGGGGGGCACCTGCAACGCCGTGTTTCTCGATGGCCATGTGGCAGCATTCAAGGAAGCGGACACGGCATTTTCCAGCACGCAGCAGGCCAACAATCACGCCAGCGAGCACAAGCTCTGGAAGCTTGCTCCTGGAAACCAGCAACCGAACAAAGCGCCGGGTGAGAGTTGAACGCGATTCAGAGAACAACCCTATGGGGTCGGGCCGTCATTTGTTGATTCTCGATTTTCCAAAAAATCAGGGACAGGGGGGGGCAAGACAGGATTAGTGACGGGTTGTTACCATCCTTCATTTTCCGTTCGAGTTCGTTTTTCTAAAGACGAGAGGCGGCGGGCAACGTGGCTGGATAACTGATGGTAAGCAGTGGCATGACAATGTGTGTTTCTAAAAACACCATGCACCTCAACGTGGCAGTTTGCATCCGCAGGAATCTCCCGCAGGCTCATTGCGTTTTTCCATGCCAGACGAGTCTCCTGACGCCAATCCCTCCCGAACGCATGTCCCGGCCTCAACGCCTGCCATCGCTGCCGCCATTGCCAGTCGCGTGACGCTGGCGGACATCGCACGCGAGGCGGGGGTCTCGCGCGCGGCAGTGTCGTACGCGTTGCGCGGCGGCAAGGGCACGTCGGCGGATACTCAGGCCCGGATTCGCAGGATCGCGCGCGATCTGGGCTATCGACCGGACCCGGAGTTGACGCGTTTGATGATGCATCTTCACGCCGGTCGCATTGCGCGGCGCGGGGGCGGCGCGGCGCGGTTTGCGGGCAAACTGGCGTTGCTCAACCCGCATTCGGAGGAGCGGTTTGCCCGGCAGGCGGCGGCGGTGGCGGATTTTTTTCGAGGGGTGAGCACGAGAGCCCGTGAATTGGGTTACGAGACGGAGGAGTTTTGGTTGCGGGAGCCGGGACGTTCGCCGCGGCGTCTGGCGCAGATGTTGATCGCGCGGGGCATTCAGGGCGTGGTGCTGGGTTCGACGGCGCAGCATGGATCGGTGGTGGAGTTCCCTTGGGAAAACTTCGCCGCAGTGACGGTGGGCTACACGGTGGTGCAACCGGTGTTGCACCGGGTGGTGACGCATCATTATCGCAACACCCGGCTCGCGCTGGCGCAGGTGATGGCGAGGGGCTGGCGACGGATCGGTCTGGTGGCGGGACGGGAGGCGGAGGCGATCATGGAGGACCTGCATCTGGCGGCGTTCGCGCGTCATCTGGATTCGGTGCCGAAGGGCGACCGGGTGCCTGCGCTGGTTTTTGACAACAAGAAACTGTCGCCGGAGGTGCTTCAAACGTGGTGGCGGGAGCATCGTCCGGAGGTGGTGCTGTCCACGGCGATCGGAGTGGAGGATTTCGCGAAGGCGGGTGTGCGTGTGCCGCAGGATGTGCAGTTGGTAAAACTTCTGCTTTGGGGTGAGCGAGAGGGAACGTCCGGCGTGCTGCCGGGCTACGACCGTCTGGGTACGGCGGCGGCCGAGATGCTGGCCGGGCAACTGGCGCGGGGGGAACTCGGTCTGCCCGCCGATCCCAAGATCGTGCTGGTCGAGGGACGCTGGCGGGATGGGGTGAGTTTGG
Organism: Geminisphaera colitermitum TAV2; assembly: GCF_000171235.2. Lineage (GTDB taxonomy): Bacteria > Verrucomicrobiota > Verrucomicrobiia > Opitutales > Opitutaceae > Geminisphaera > Geminisphaera colitermitum. Next base: position 12,528 of record NZ_ABEA03000019.1, read on the forward strand.
GGAGTAGAGTTTAGGGTTTGCAGGGAAGCGCGGGGTGGGCGGAGTTGGGAGGATGTTAAGCGAAATATGGAGTCATTTCCGTGAGATTGCAGACCGGGTCATCGACGGGCTGCCGGCTGTGTCGGTCATCGTGATACTGGCGATGGTCGCCCATATCCTGCTCAGGCGTGTGATCGGCTGGGTGGCATCGCGCACGGCGCCGACGTTTGCCCATCCATTGCGGTGGGGTGCCAAGATGCTGCTCATCACGGTCAGCTTGGTGCTGATCGTGAAGGCGCTGGGGTTTGACATCGGCAACATCTGGACCGCCCTGTCCACGGTGCTGGCGATGGTGGCGATCGGGTTCGTGGCGGTGTGGAGCGTGCTGAGCAATGTCTCCTGCACGATGGTCATCATGATGTCGCGCACGTTTGAGTTGGGCGACGAAATCGAATTCACGGACCCCGCCGGCGTGCGCGGGAAGGTGGTCAATTTGAACTTCGTTTACACGACGTTGCGCGACGAGGACGGGCGTCTGATTCAGGTGCCCAACAACATGTTTTTCCAAAAAATCATCAAGCGTCGGCGTGCTGGCGATGGCAGCGTGTCGCTGAGCGAACAACTGACGCGTCAGTCGGACGCAACTGTCACCAAGACTGGAGGATGATTTCCTTTTTGCCGATGTGATGTTGCGCAATGGCAGCGAGGGCGCGGGAGCGGGATGCCGACAGCACTTCACCCCATCAAGCAGGCGACGCTGCGGGGCGTCGCAACGGTTTTTTGGATACAATCGTTCCGGGCTACTTGTTCGCCGGCGTGCTCGTTCCGACGACGGTGGACTGAAGTTCGGCAACGAGCCGGGAGAGTTCCGATGCCTGCTCGTTGAGGCTGGTTGAGGCGGAGGCGAATTCTTCGGCGCCGGAGGCGTTGGCCTGAGTGACCTTGTCCATCTGGGCCACCGCCGTATTCACTTGGCTGATACCCTGGCTCTGTTCGTTGGAGGCGGTGGCGATTTCGGCCACCAGTGCGTCCACGTCGCGGGCAAGGGATACGATCTGCTGGAGCGAGTCGGCGACTTTGCCGGAAATGGCCACGCCGTGTTCGCTCTTGGTTACGGAGTCCTCGATTTTGGCGGAGGTCTCGCGGGCGGCCTCGGCGGAGCGGAGGGCGAGGCGGCGGACTTCGTCGGCCACGACGGCAAAGCCCGCCCCGGCCTCGCCGGCGCGAGCGGCTTCGACGGCGGCGTTGAGGGCGAGGATGTTGGTTTGGAAGGCGATTTCGTCGATGGTGCGGACAATTTTGGATATTTCGCCGGAGGAGGTCTTGATGGCGGCCATGGCGTCGCGCATCGCCTCCATGTCGCCCGCCCCGGTGTCGGCGGCCTGACGGGTGCGGGCGGCGAGTTCCTTGGCTTGGGTGGCGCTTTCGGCGTTTTTTTGCGTCATGCCAGCCATCTCTTCGAGCGCGGCGGAGGTTTCTTCAAGCGCGGCGGCCTGTTCCGTGGCACCCTCGGCGAGCGATTGGCTGGAAACGGAAATCTGTCCTGACGCATTGGATACGTGTCCGGCCCCGGTGGAGAGGCGTTCGATGGCCTTGCGCAGCGGGGCGTTGATGAACGCACGGTTGAAGGTCCAGAACGCGCCGCCCACCAGGAACAACACGCCGAGGGAAACATAGGCCATCATGCGGGAGGTTTCGGCGACCACGGCATCGTCGCCGATTTTCGTCTTCAATATGAAGGCGCCACGGACGTCGCCTTCCTTCATGTTTCCCATGGGAAAACCGAGCACGTCCTTGCCATCGCCGGTCGGGCTGAGGGATGGACTGCCGTGGCAGTCGAGGCAGCTCCTGGCGAGGCGCACGGGGCGGGCGAGGATGATCTCATCGCGTGAGCGGTCGTGGGAAAAATACTCCGGGCTCCCGGAGGCGAAGGTTTCGAACGCTGCGGCGTAGGCTTTGCTCACGTTGTTGGCGGGATTGCGCGCCTCGTGTCCCGGCGAGGCGGAGATGACGAAGTCATAGCCTTCCTTGGCGGCGGCTTTTTCAACTGATTTCCATGTGACGACAATGGGCACGATTTCGTAGAGATCGGTGTCGCGGTAGGCTTCCATCAGGCGACGTCCGCCGATTTGCTCGTGGGCACGTTTGGAGACTTTTTCGAGGTCAAACACCTTGGCGCGGTGCATCAGATCCATCGTCGAGGCGACTTGTTCGGCCTGTTGCAGGATGGTGCTCATCCCATCGTGGATGGCTTGGACGCGGTTTTTCGCCGCGAGGACGCGCACCGTGATAAATGCGCCGAGGGCCGTGATGGCGACCGCGCTCAAGGCTGCGAGTAAGATTTTTATGCCAATTCCAATTCCCCCCCCAATCCCAATATTCATGTGGATGCGTGTAAGCCGTGGACAAATCATGGATGAATGCGCATGGAGCCGCATTTTCCTTCGACACGAACGGGGCGAACTTAACAGGGATTTTACCAAGGCATCTTGTTTTGAATTATATTCCTTAATCGATCAGGCGTGCAGGATCTCTTAATGCGCATATTTTGCCATAACATGAATGGATATTGCCATTTTCACAGATGTGTGCATTGTTCTCAACCATTCCGCGTGCCCCTTGGTTTTCACCGAGGGGATTGTGGGAAAACCAATAACAACAAACCAATAAACAAACCATGAAACGAGTTCTCATTACAGCTCTCGCAGGGGTTTTTGCCGTTGCAGCCTATGCGCAGCAATCGCAAGCCACCGTTAGTACCAATAACGACAGTGCCAGTGTCTTCGGCAAACGCTATGTCGGCGCCGACTGGACCTACTACGATATCAACGATCAAAGCAGCTCCTACCAACTGGGTGCGACCTTCAACCAGCCGGTGCATGAAAACGTGGATGCCTACGCCAGCTATAGCTATGGCTGGGTCGGCGGCCACACCAGCCACGACAGCCAGCAGCTCTCCGTTGGCGCCAATGTCTACTTTGATATTGGCAACAACATCCGTCCCTTCGCGGGTGTGGGCATCGGCTACGCCTGGGGTTCGGAAAATAATGACGACTGGTTCTACACCGGTCGTGTGGGTGGTGAAATCACGCTGCTCCAGAACCTGAGCCTCCTCGCCTATGCGGCTTACACCGATGGTGGCAAAAACTACGGCATCGACGATATCTGGACGGCCACCGCGCAAGCCACCTACTGGCTGACCGAGAAACTCGCCCTTGTCGGCCGCGCCACCTACTTCGAGGAAGGTGACTGGGCCTACGCCATCGGCGCGTTGTTCCGCTTCTAAAGCGCTGAATCTTCGCACCGATCCTGTCAGGGAGAGGCTTTGTTTTCAGAAGACATCTTCTCCCTGCTTATCATCACGCCGGTCTTTTTAGACCGGCTTTTTGGGGGATGGAGCAGGGGGGGGGGGGGGGGGGGACGTGAGTGGCTGGAGACGGGATATTGGAGGGTAAAGAGGAACGAAAATCGGGGATGTTCGAAAACGATGTTGATTTGGTGGATCGGGTTCGCCACGTTCGCGCCCCTTTCCAGCAAAACCGGACGCCTAGCTCAGTTGGTTAGAGCACATCCTTCACACGGATGGGGTCACAGGTTCGAGTCCTGTGGCGTCCACCATCTTACCCCGAAAATCCCCGAAAAAACGTGAGTTGGGAGGGGGTGGCACTTCAACCATTCTACGAGCAGTGCCCGACCCTTTTTTGGGGGCCCGGTTGCAACGCAGATGCTTCAGAGCACGGTTAACGACCTGTCTCCGCAATATTGGGGGACACGTCCGACCTCATCGCCATGAAACCTAACTACCATTCCCATCGCCTGCTTGCGCTCGCGGCGTTCCTCGTGGCTGCCGCACCCCTCGTGCACGCCGCCGCGCAGCCTGATGCCACTACCTCCACAGCCAGCACCACGCCGGCCGATGCGGCCAAGCTCCCCGCCTGGCCGCACCAATTCCAACGCGACGGCGCCACCTACACCATCTACCAGCCTCAGATCGATTCCTGGTCTGGCGACAAACTCGTGGCCCGCGCCGCCGTCTCCGTCCTCCCGCCGGAAGCCGCCGCGTCTGCTTCAACATCGGACTCCGTCAAGCCTGCGCCCACTTATGGCGTGATAAAAATCACCGCCGACACCGAGACCGACCGCAGCGCCCGCACTGTCACCTTTGAAAAACTCACCGTTACCGACGTCAGCTTCCCCTCTGCCGCCGATCACGCCGCCGCGTGGACCGCCCAATTCCGCTCCCTCATCCCGCAGGAACTCCGTGGCATCTCGCTCGACCGCCTCGAAGCCTCGCTCGCCGTCATCAATGCCGCGCACAAGGGCGAGGATAACCCGCTGCGCAACGATCCGCCGGATATCCGGTTTTTCACTACGCCTGCGCTTCTCCTCACCATCGAAGGCGAACCGCAATGGCGGGCGGTCGCCGACACCAACCACCTCGAACGCCTCATCAACACCCGCGCCCTCATCCTGCGCGACAGTTCCGCCCAGCCCGCCCGGCTCCTCCTCCACTTCTGGGATGGCTACCTCGAAGCATTGTCGCTCGACGGACCGTGGAAAGTCTCCACCACCAAACTCCCCGCTGGCGTGGAAACCGCCGAAAAATCCGCCATCGCCGCCCACTCCGTGGACCTCCTCGCCGGCCAGCCCGACCCCAAGACCAAGGAAAAACCCAGCCTGAAAAAAAACAACATCCCGGCCATCGTCCTCGCCACCAAACCCACCGAACTCATCGTCCTGCAAGGCGAGCCCAAGTGGACCCCCATCCCCGGCACTGACCTCCTCTTTATCGAAAACACCCCCGCCCATGTTTTTAAGGAAACCAAGGACCAGTCCACCTACGTCCTCGTTTCCGGACGCTGGTTTGTATCCACCAGCGGCAAGAACTCCGGACTCGACGGTCCCTGGAAATACGTATCCGGTAAAAAATTACCGTCCGACTTCGCCTCCATCCCCGACGACAGTCCGCAGGAAAACGTCAAGGCTTCCATCCCCGGCACCCGCCAGGCGCAGGAAGCCGTCATTGCCAACACCATTCCCCAGACCGCCCAGATCGAGCGCAGCGCGAAACTCTCCCCGCCACCCGTCTACGACGGCGGCGCGCCCAAGCTCGCCAAGATCGACGGCACTCCGCTCCATTACGTCGTCAACACCGCCACCCCCATCATTCAGGTGGACGACAAAACTTGGTTTGCCTGCTACAACGCCGTGTGGTTCTCCGCCACCTCCGCCAGCACGAACCGGGGAAAGGGTTGAAAAGGGTTGAAGCGGGGCGAATGCGTCTGAAACAGGGCGAATCGTCACGCGGGCGGAGGAGAACGCAGGAAAGGGTCAGACATGGCAGCGGAGCAAGGGTCGCGGGCATCTCGCGGCCGATCCGCGAGACGCTTGCGAGGGAGCCGCGATGCCGGCCTATTTGGGCAAGATCACGAGTTCACGATAGCGGGCGTTGCGCTTTTTTTCGGCACGGCCTTCGATGCCGTTTTGCCGCGACACCGGAATGATCCGGCAACCGCTGAACAGGTCACGGGCTTGCGGGCAATCCTGATAGGTCAGGAGCCACGATCCGCGCAGTGTCTGCACGTGATGGGCAAAGGTGGCGAACTGTTCCTCACTCCATCCCGCATAGGCGGAGCCTCCAGCATCAAAATAAGGAGGGTCAAAAAAGTGGAAGGCTTCGGGGTAGTCGTAGAGAGCAAGGAAGCGTTGCCAATCCAGGTTTTCGATGGTGACGGTGGCAAGGCGGCGGGAGAGAGATTGAAGGGCCGTCAGGCGATTTTCCGGAAGAGATGCCCCGCGTGTGCGGGTGGGGGCAAAGGTGCGGCCAAGCCCGCCGAAAGAGAGCCGCTGGCAGACATACCAGCGGGCGACTCGCTGGATTTCGGTTAGGCCAGGCTGGGTAAGGTAATCATGGAAATCACGACGAGAATTGGGGACGGTTTCGATCTCCGTGATCAGGGTGTGGAGGTGGTATTTTACGACCCGATAAAAGGCAATGAGTGTGCCGTTGATATCGTTGATGACTTCCACCTCGGAGCGGGCTTTGGCACAGAAAACTGCGAGTCCGCCGCCGAAGACCTCGCAGTAAGTGCGATGCTCTGGAATGAGTGGCAAGAGGTGCTTGAGCAGCCTCGTTTTTCCGCCCGGCTAGGCGATGACCGGGCGCGGTTTGGCTGGCGCCGGCGTGGTGTCGTTTGGTACGTGTTTGGTGTTCACGCGCCGACTCTAACGGAGCGAGGTGGGGCGCGCATTGGCGCTCCGCTTTTGTATCAGGAATTTCTTTACTTATCGCCGGTGTCGCGGAGGCGATCAACTTCGGTAGCCTGAATGTAAATGACCTTGGGGCCGCGCCGCTCCCATTTGTCACGGTGAATGACACCACTCCGTAGCCAGTCATAAACGGTGCTCATTCCAATAGAGAGGGCGTGGGCGAATTGCTTGGGGCGCAACCAGACGACAAGTTCGCTATCGGGGACAACGCGGATGATGGGATTCCCCTTCGCATCCTCTCCGATGTTTTCCACGCGAGCCCGCGGAAACAGGTGCAACTGATGGAGGTTGTCCTTGTGGTGACGCTTGCGGGGGGAGGGCATTTGGTATGACTGAAATTCGGTCAGTTTGCTGACCGTTAGGGGTGGAGGTTTATCGCATTACTCGATCCAACCCTTCCGTCGTTTGAAAATACATTCATAACTCAGGCTCCCCTCACTCGAAGCACGTCTGGCAGATACCAGCTCCCATCCCTCTTTCCCATATTCATTCATGGCGGCCGAGAATCTGTAGTCGCTTGGGGACTCAATCCTATACTCCCACTTTTCAGCGGGCTTCAGCATAGGGAAAAATAATGCTCCGATGCCTATGAGGAGAAGAATAATGAGGAGAGTTCCCTGCTCCTTGGTTATCCCATTCGATGCTGTTATTGGCGATGTGATGCCTCCTCCGTCAGCTGGTCGCTCGGTCGCATAGCGCGTCAGGCGGTCCACATATTCTGTCGCCTTGCCCTCCTTCATCCCGAAAAGTTGCATTGTGTGCCGAATAGCAGCCGCCCGCCCATCTTCCTGACAAATCTGGAAGATGTCGGCATCGGCTCCTGTCAGTCCAGCAGGGACAGAGACTGGGGCAACAGGGGGAGTTTTTTCGTCTCCGGTTTTCATGGTTAGGTTGAGGTTGTAGTTTATTTTTGGTTACAGATGAAGGTGGATATGCAGGTGTTCGATCACGACTTTCTCGGCGTGGATCGCTTCAACGGAGCCACGGACTTTGATTTTTGGGGGGGGACGGAAATTTTGTCTGCCACGATCCCATGGTTATTCGTGATGGAGAATTTTACCTTTTTCGGCCCAGAATAAGGGGGGCGGGGCAAGACAAGGTCGTCGGGAATTATGACCCCTTCACGAGCCATTTTCTCGGCAATGGCATCTCGGATGAATTGGGATTGGTTTACCCGTTTTTTTTTCAAGTGAGATCGTAAGAGCGAAACGAATTGTTCGTCGGCATAGAACCCCACTGATTTTTGAGACGCACGGCGGTAGCTGTTCATTGTTTAAAATTGTTTAAACAAAATGAAAAAACTTCAAGGGATCGCTTGACAACTCTTTAACTATGTCGCGACATGTCGCGACATAGTTATGAAACCTAATCGAACGAACCAAACCTACATCGGACTCTGGATGCCGATTCCTCTTGTTAAGCAGGTGAAGGTGACGGCAGAGGCCCGTGAAAGCGACATGTCGAAATTCATTCGTGCTGCGATCCGCGAAAAGCTGGAGCGCGTCGCCCCCCAGAAGCTGCGGAAGGAGGCGGCATGAGCATGACCCCGAAGCAACGACTGGATGCCGCAATCGCGGTGACTCGCAATTACACGGAACACGAGGCGGCATCGGCACTCTACTACCTGCAAGGCGCGATGCAGGGACGGGCTCAGTGGCAGCCTTGCCATGCCACGGCGTTCGCAGCGGTGATGGAGACCGCCGTCAAGTGCGTGCGGGAACAACAGGAGCGGTTGCAGGCACAACTCACTGCCGAGCAGCAGGCGATGGGAGCTGCATCATGAACACTCCGCGCCCGCTCCTCCTACCCGATGATCCGCCGACGATCACGCTGCCCCGACGCACGCTGGCCCTGGCGTTCGCCAACGCCTTCGCAGCCGGCTTCCTCACCGCGATCATCGCCGTGATCCTCATCATGCTCTGACCCCGCCCCCATGTTTACCATTGCCCTCTTCTTCCTCTGGGCGGTCGACGCCATCGACGGCGACACCCTCCTCATCCTCTTCCTGCTCCACCTCATTTTCAACTAACCATGCCCGCCAAACCCTCAACCGAACTTACCCGCGAGGAGCACGACCAGCTCACCCGCTGCGAGGCCAACATCGAGCGCGGCCTCACCTCCATCGGCGCAGCCCTCAAAACCATCCGCGATAAGCGCCTTTATCGGGAGACGCATCACAGCTTCGATGTCTATTGCCACGAGCGTTGGCACAAGAGCAAGACATGGGCGACCTACCAGATCGCCGCCGCGATCTTCGCCGAGAAGCATCCAGAGGCCAGCGAGGCCGAGGCGCGGAGGCTCTCGCGTGATAGTTCGCATGAACAAAATTCGGTCACAAATGTGACCGATAAGGGTCAAGCAATCCCCGCCGCCACGCCGGCGAAGCCGACGAAGGCAGACCGTTACCGCGAGCAAATCCGCGCCCTGGCGGAGATGGACCGGGAGGCGCTGGACCGGGCGACGCAGCAGTCGATCGGCAAGCTGGCGGAGACGATGGCGAAGCGGGAGCAGATCAACCTCCACAGCCGCGAGAACAAGGGCAACAAGGCCCTGCGCGACGAATACGAACAGCGGGCGATGGCGAAGCTGGCGCCGGGCGCGCAGATGGCGCTGGCGCAACTGGAGGAGAACCCGGCCCTGTCGGTCTCCCGCGCCTACGTCGGCGTTTTCGGCTCCGTCAAGAAGGGCGACATCCGCGGCGACACGGACCACCTCGGCAACTTCCACGCTGGCCTCCGGAAGCTGGCGACCTCGTTCCCCCATTGGGAAAAATTCTCCCGCGAGGACAGGGCGCATTTCGTGCAACTGTGGGTGGCGTTGCGCTCCACGATGCCGAAGGCGTTCCTCGACGATCTTGAGGCGTTTGCGCCCGCCCGGAAGGGAGGCCGCTCATGAGCCCCGCCCTGCGCGAGAAGCTCGATAAACTGCTGGCGCTGGCCGATCGCGGCACGCCTGGCGAGGCCGCTGTTGCCTTGGAAAAAGCATGGCGCCTGTGCCGGGCGGAGGGCGAGGATCTCGACGCGATCCGCGGGCAGGCCGCCGCCGGCTCGCTGATCGAGCGCAAGGTATGGGAGGGCGCGGCATGGCGCGACGAGCACCGGCAGGCCGCCGCCATCGTCACCGAGTTTTACGGCGTCTCCGTGCGCCTGGATGCGCGCAGCGATCCGTTCGCTCGGCGGGAGCGCACCCTCTGGTCGTGCCACCTCACCGGCGCGCCGGCCGACGTGGATTTTTCTGAATACGTGTTCGGCTTCCTGCACCCGCATTTTGCGTGGTTGTGGACCTATTTTCGGGGCCGCAACCGGGACCGCTCCGCCTACATCGACGGCCTCGGCGCCGGGCTCTGGTCGGCGCTCACCTACGAGCGCGCCTGCCACGCGCCGGCCCCGGAAGTGCCGGAGGCGTTGGCGACGGCCGACGACGAGCCGGAGGATTGCCCCGCGCCCCGGATGCCCGCCGCCTTCTGGGCCGGGATGCGCGCCGGCCAGCGCGTGCGTATCCATACGCCCATCACAACCGGAGCCGCGCCTGCACCGCTGCCCGACGCCACCACCTGACTTTCGCCATGACACCCACCGCCGCGCAGATCGAAACCCTCCTTTCCGACGGCCTCTCCCGCCGCGAGGCCGCCCTCCGCCTCGGCTGCTCCGCGGCCACGGTGGACCGCGTGCTCGCCGGCCCGGCGCCGGATGCGAGCGCGGCGCGGATCGGGCGCCCGCCGGTGTTTACGGGCGAGGAACTGGCTGACGACGACGTGGAGCTGCTGCGCCAGTTGACGATCGCGGCGACGCCCACCGGGCTCGGCCTGGCCGGGCGCTACCGCACCGATCTGGCCTTCGAGAAGTGGCTCATGCACCACGCCCGCGAACGCTGCCCGGACGAGTTGGCGGAACGCATCACCGCCCGCCGCATCCCCGCTTCGCTCAAGGCCCGCGTCACCGCGCTGCTCAACCCCGACGCATGGTATCACAAACAAGGCCGCAAGAGCGCCGCCCTCCGCGCCGTGGCCGGCCGGCGCCGTGACACCGTGATCATGCCCGACGGGCGGGAGGTCGCCCTCGTGGCCGGCGACCTGTGGACGATGGACGACATGCACCTCAACATCCCCTTCTGCCTGCCCTGCGACGACCCCGCCGAACGCTCCGCGGCCCGCTGGGGCTGGCGCGTGAGCCGCGCCCAGCTCATCGCCTTTTTCGACATGCGCAGCCGCCGCTTCCTCGGCTTCGCCATCGTCACCCGCAAGAACGACGCCTACGCCGGCTACGACATCCTCTGGAGCATGGCGGGGATGTTCGAGGACTACGGCCTGCCCCGCCTGGGCATCTACACCGAACACGGCGCATGGGTCAGCGATCTGATAAAGGCGACCATCGCCGCCATCGACCTGCCGCACACCGTGGCCTCCACCGCCCGCGGCAAGCGCATCGAAGCCGCGTTCAACGAGCTCCAGGCGCACATGGCCGCGGGGCTGGTGCTGCTCCAGCGCGGGAGGGAAGCCGCCGGCCTCTACACCGCCGGCTTCATGAAACTCACCAACCATGACCTCGGGCGCCAACGCGGCGAGCATGAGGCCGCTAAAAAACTATGGCGCCAGCTCCGCGCCGGCATCCTCGACCCCCGCGCCGTCGGTGTGCTTACGATGGAGGAGATGGTGCGCTTCGTGGAGCAGGAGATGGTGGCGTATAACGCCCGTCCCCACGGACCCCGCGCCGCCCTCGCCGGCCGCTCCCCGGAGGCCGTCTGGGAACAGGAGATGGCCGATGCCGCGCCCCTGCGCCAGCTCACGGAGATCGAACGCTGGCGCCTCAAACCCGGCCGCTCCGAATGCTGCATCGACAGCAACGACATCGTGTGCCGCTGCGACCGGTTCACCGCCTCCGGCTGGCTCTACAGCCAGCCGCAACTCCATGCCGCCCTGCGCGGTCACAACGTGGAGGTGCGCTGGGCCGCCGCCGATCCCTCCCGCGCCGCGCTCTTCAGCCGCCAGAGCGGCACCCGCCAGCTCCCCCGCCACATCCTCGCGGAGTGCTCCCCCGAAGCCGTGGCGATGAACGGGTGGACGCCCGGCCAGTTGAAAAGCCTCGTGCAGCCGGGGGATTTTCTGGGGTTTACCCGCCTGATCGGCGAGGCCCCCGTCCTCGACCTGAGCGGCCGGCGCGGGCGCGGTCACTTCGAGCAGGCGCGCGAGCAGCGCGAATACCTCCGCTGGTCGCGCTACGGCTTTGTCAGCCTGGCAAAGGCGCGCCGGATGCGCGTGGACGAACACCACGACGGGCGCGGCAACGGCGTGCGCATCGACCGCGAGGCATGGGCGGAGGAAGTCCTCGCCGGCGTCGAGCGCGTCACGCCCCTCCCCCCCCTCCCTCCTTCCCGTGGCGCGGGCGTCCCGCCCGCATCAGCACCCGAAGCGGGCGAGACGCCCGCGCCACTCACATCCCCCGTGCGCATCACGCGCACCGCCCCCGCGGCGCCCCTGCCGGCGCCCCGCGCCGAGGTCGCGGAGAGCCTGCGCTCCTTCCTCTACGACGATTGACCCAATTTCGCCGCACTCCGCGGCGCGCCGCCGCCCGCCGGAAACCGGGCATATCCAAAAATAAAATACAAACCCGATGAATACCGACACCGAAAAAACCAACGCCATCCCGGCCGAACTCGACCGGCTGATCACGCGCATCGACTGCCACCAGACGAACCTCAAGCTCAGCGACGAGGCGTTCGTCAACCGCTACAAGGACCAGTTGCTCACCGTCGACTCCTGGGTGCGCACGCTCAAACGCCGCGCCCCGGACCGCCTCACCCCCCGCAACTACGAGAAATGGACGTCCCGCCTCCGCCGCCTCGTCGCCCGCATCGACGGCACGGAGATGCAGGAGACGGTTTACGACCTGCCCTTCGTCCGCCATGCCGTGCGCACCTTCGAGCGGCTCCAGGGCACCACCACTGACCGCCGCGTCGGCTGGCTGATCGGCACCCCCGGCACCGGCAAGAGCGTGGCCTTGCGCCACCTGCGCCGCCTCTCGCCCGCCGACACCGCCCTGGCCATCGTCGACAAGAACTGGTGCGACAACCGCACCGCCATCAACACCGGCATCGCCGAGGCCCTCTGCGTCACCGTCGAGAAAAACGCCGGCCTCACCTGGCGTCGCATCATCGAGCACCTCCAAGCCTGCCCCACCACGCTGCTGCTCGATGAGTTCCACGAGGGCGGCGTGCTCCTCATGAAGAGCGTCAAGTCGCTCATCAACGCGGCCCCCGGCGCCCGCGTCATCGTGGCCACCATCCCGACCGCCTACGACAAGCTCATCGCCGGACGCACCGATGAGATGATCGAGGCGCAGCAGCTCCTCGGCCGCACCCTGCGTCCTCTCCGACAGGACTGGCGAGAAGGCCTCGGCTCCGGGGACATCCTCGGCTACCTCGACGCGGTCGTCCCGGAATTTGACGAGGCCACCCGCCACGACCTCGCCGCCACGCTCGGTCCCCGAGTAAACCGCACCTACGGCCTGCGCATCCTGGCCGACACCATCGAAGTCGCCCGCGGCGACGCCGAGGCGTCCGACCGCGACCTCACCGCCGACGCCATCATCGCCGCCTTCGCCCTGCTCACCAAGGACGGACGCCCCGAAGTCGCCCGCCGCTAACCACGTATCCAACTACTAACTACCCGCTACTTTTCCCGATGAAAAAGCCCACAACCACCGAAGATCTCGCCCACAAAATGAGGGCGCAGCTTGTCCAACTCTACGAAGCCGCCTGCGAGATCGACTTCCCCCGCGGCTCTGATGTCGCCTTCCGCGACGCGCTCCAGGCGCGCATCCGCCTTGGCTGCGCCGACCTTGTCCACGCCCGCGCCGGCGATCAGGGCCAGCTCATCTCCGTCGCACAGGACGTGCGTCTCTATAAAGCCAACGCCGGCGTGCGTAACCCCGATGACTCCACGCTCACCTTCCGCGTCGAGCTCCAGCGCACGCTGGGGAAATTCTTCGACCTTCAAGCCGCCATGAAAGGAGGGTCTTGATAATCATGGCACCCTCCGACCACACCCCGCCCCCGCAGCGGCACACCTACATTGAACAACATTTCTCCTCACTGGAGGAACTCAAAAACATCGATGTCACGCACCCCTGCGATCTCGTTGTCATAAAGCTTGCCCATGAACTGGCCAAGTCGATGCGCTTCAAAGGCAGCATGGCGGGCAATGTCCGCTCCACGGTCGGCCCCGTCATCTTCACCCTCTCCCTTAAGCTGGAAGCGAACCCCGACTTCACGGAAGGAGGCGTGTAGTGAAAAATAAGATACGCAAAGCCCGTCCCCGCGTGCGCTGGATCGTCAAAATCAACGGACTGCCCACCAAGCGTGCATGGATGCACATCGTGAGGACGGGGCATTCGGTGGACACTCATGTCCCCTGTGCCCTGCCACCTGTTGACCCGACCACATACGGTGGCGCGCACGCGCACCGCGACGCCCTCCGCGCCGCGGCCCGCACCCTTCGCGTCAACCATTACATCATGGACAAAACGTCGATCACCGGCGACTGGTTCATCCAAGATTCCCCATGGGCAAAACTGTTCGCACGACAGTTGGACGTGAACGTCGAGCGGGTCAGTGTTTCCCCCCCCTCGCCCGTCGGCAATCAGGAGTCCGCCGCATGAAGCCCATCGGCCAGCTCCTCGCCGATCCCGACGACCCCGCAGCACGCGCACAACGCCTCGCGTCGGCGGCGCACGTCGCCCGCCTGGCATCCGCCGCCGACCCCGAAGACCCGCCGGAGCCGCGTCGTTACCGCGTGCGTCTCGCCATGCAGGCATTCCGCGAGGCAGCGGTGGAGGCGATCTGCGCGTCCGATGCCGTGGCGTCCGCCCTCGCCCAGGCCAACGATGGATCGACAATAAAACCCGGCCTGCTGTTCCACACGATCTACGTCCCCTATGCGATCGAAGTCTGGCGCTGGGGACAGTGGCACCCGCTGGCGTGCGACCCGCCCGCGCCCCCGACCATCACCCGCGAGGTTCGCGAAAAGACCGACCGCTGGGCCGCGGAAAAAGAGGCCAAAGGCCATGCTCAAACGACCCCGTAAAGACGATCCCGACCAGATGACGCTCTTCGCGTTTTCGCGGGTGGAGCGCACCGGTGTCGATGCACAGGGCAACGCCACCTTCCGCGTCGTCCCGGATGGTGCGCCGACGGGATGGATTCGCCCCGGGCATCTTGCCCGCATCCTCGGTTTTAACGTGCGCACCATCTACGGCTGGATCGATTCCGGCATCATTCCTGCCGACAGATGGGAGCGCCGCGGCCCCAAGAGCATCTTCATCCTCGCCAGCGAGGCCGCCCGCCTCCGCGACACCAGTGACAAGTAACCAGATACCCGATACACCATGATCCGCATATTCCAGGAAAGAGAAATCACCGCCGCCGTTTTCACTGTAGCCGAAAAATAATTACGCGAAAGTTGCGAAAGACGAGAGACACGCGAATGCGTGTCTCTCTTTTTTTGTTTAGACTGCTCGGCGTTATGCCAACGCCAAAAGAGGAACAGATAGACGCACCCGTTGCCGGTGTCTTGGACACAAAGGTCTGGCTGCATCAGATCATGTCCGAGGTCGCGCAGGATGCCGGTCACGACATCGCATGGATTTGCGAGCGCAGCTCCGATCGGGCGCACTGCGATGCGCGGGCTGCCGTGTGCTGGCTGGCGCTCAGTCTCGGCTGGCCGTCCACCCTGTCGCTATTCCCCCACGCCACCCCCTCCACAGCCATCGCCTCCCGGCTCGCCCCGCTCTTCGGCCTCTCCAGGGAGGCCGTCTATTCGATCATGCGCAAGGCGCAGGACTGGCACCGCTACGACCGCAAATTCCGGGACCGCGTCGAAGCCCTCCGCACACGCCTCACTCCCAATCTCCCGCTCGCGGCTCCGTTGAAGCACTCAGTCGCACGAGTGTATCCGACCAACAATGACAGCATTCCGCGGGCGGGCACCCTCTCCCCCATCGTCCCCATCCCGTAACCGGCTGCGCCGGTAAATCCCAAAGCCCAAGCAACCAAAACCCAAAGTCCAAAAATTCCGCCCACCGCATCATGAACAAAGACCTCTTCCTTAAATTGCTCCGGCAAGTCCTCACCTACGGCGGCACCGCGCTCACCAGCGCCGGCGTCGCCTCATCGGAGGAAGTTGCCACCGGCGCCGGCGCGCTCGTCACGCTCCTCGGCGTCGTCTGGACGATCTGGAGCCGCCAGCGCGCCAAGTCCGCTGCGGCCGCGCAGGCTGCTGCGCAGGCCGATCCCGCGCACCACACGATCGGGATGCCGCCTGGCAATCTGCTCATCCTGTTTTTCCTTGTCCCTACAATGATGTGCCTGCTTCCCGGTTGCACCAGTGTCACCATGACGGATGACGCTGGTGCCGTCACTTCCGGGAAGCAGGCCGACTGGGACACCATTCATCATCTCGCACGGAGCGGGGCCAAGTATGCAGTGGTCGCCATCCTCGACAAGCATCCCGGTTACGTGGACAGCATTGACGCTGTCACGGACAGCCTCGCCGCTTTGTTCTCTGGTATCCCTACTTCGGATACTCTCACGAAAACCATCAACGTTATTGCGCCGGAATTGAGCGAAGCCGACACCGCGCTCATCGCCTCCGTGCTCATTGATGCGTGGGAACTCTACGCGAAAAATACGGGCAACCCCGTGCTGATCCCGACGAGCGAGCATGTGCAGTGCCTCGTGGTCGCGCTCACGGAGGGCATCGACGCGGGGATTGTTCTCCACCTCACCACTCAACCCGAAACCTCCGACGAACAATGAGTATCACCGCTGTCATTGGAAAAGTAGCCGACGCAATCAAGGCGGGCATCGACTGGTCGCTCGAAAAATTGCGCCTGAAAAACAGTCAGAAGATGCAGGCCAACGCCGAGGCCAAGACCGATCAGAGCATCAAGGCTGACGCCGCCAAGACTGTCGCCAGCGGCGATCTGAAAAAAATCCAGAAAGCCAACGCCGAATGAAAAACGAACTGACAGATTTTCTCACGCGGAGACGCGGAGGCGCGGAGAAGACAAAACGATGGAATTGTCCCCGCCTCTTTTCCTCTGCGGCTCTGCGCCTCTGCGTGATCCACTTCGCCCTGCTGGCTCTCATGCTCAGTCAGCCGGCCTGCACCAGCACCATCACCCCCACGCCCGTCACGCCCGCCCGCGCCTCCTACGACGGCGACGCGCAGACCAGTGGCGTCCTCGCCATCACCGACGCCGGCTTCGTAGTCACGCCCCGCTGGAGGGAGCGTTACAACCTCGCCATCGCCCGCCACGGTGCGGAGTGGCGCCCGGCGCTCGCCGCCGACCACGGCGTCGTCGCCCGCACCGACGGCACCTACCTCGCCAGCCGCGAAGCGATGGAAAAAGCCATAGTCATGTTTTCATGGATACGCATGGGGAGGGCGCCCGCGCAATGAACCCCGTGTCCTCAGTCACTGGCATATACCCGATCATCGTCTCCGTTTTGGCGTGCCTGTTTGTCCTCTGGCTCCTGTGCCGTCCGGTCGGCACCTCCGGGGAGGAGCGGCTGGCCGCCTCCGTCGCCTTTTGGCTGGGCCTCGTCGCCGCCATCCTCGTCACCGCCGGCGTCTGGCTCGGCTGGCTCATCTACACCCTTTGCACGTGACCCCCCGCCCACACACACACTTTTCCGCGTCCGCCCGTGTTAAGAATAGGGGTATTCATTGGGGCACTACGGCGGGCGCGGAATCCACCTCCGGCGAAAGCCGGCGAACACAACAGGCACCGCATAACCTCCCCGGCCCGATCCTCCTTTCCGGGCCGGCGAGCAAATTTCCGTCAGTCTGAAAAACACCATTTGCCACCACATGCCCGTCAACCTTCCGACTCCCTCGTCCGACTTCCTTGCCAACTGGCTCTGGGCCGCGCTCGCGTTCCTCTTCGCCGGTCTCTATATCTGGAGCCACTTCCGCAAACCGCGCAAGACGGAGCTTGATCAGCCGGTGGACATCCGGTTCGCCAAGGAGTTCGCGTCCAAGAAAGCGGTCAATCTGCTTTTTGCCGAACAGAACAAGCTCCGTCTGGAACTGGAGCGCAAGCTGGCCGAACAGCGCGTGGAACTCATGGACGCCATCGAGAAAAACCGCGCTGAGCAGAGGGAGGACAACCGGCAAATTTTCGACCTCCTACGCACCCTCACCGCCGAATCAAAGGCCACCGCCGCCGTCGTCGAAAACATCAACCGCAAAATCACCCCCTGACCTTTTCCACCCGCAACCCGTAACCGAAACCCGAATACCAATGAACGGCACATCACGCGAACTCCGCTGGGAAATCCTCCGCCTCCTGATCGCCCAGCACCCCGGCACGCTGACCTTTGATCAGCTTTTTTCCGCCCTCCGCGCCAACGACGAAAGCCTCACCAAGGTCGAACTCCTGACCGCGCTCACCGCCCTCACTCGCCACAACCTCGCGCAACGCGTCCCCGGCGACCTCTTCAAGCCCGAACGCTACCGCGTCACCTCCGAAGGCCGCGCCACCTTCGAGAGCGGCGAGAATTAACCTCCCCCCCCCCCCCCTCAAACGATGGCCCTGCACCAATCCAAGATTTACCGTGCCCTTGGCGGCGACCTGAAGCTCCTGGAGAAATTCTGCGAGCGGATGGACGCCGGCGATTCCGCGCGTGCGCTGGCGAATTGGGTGGAGGAGCACGCCTTCAACGCGAAGGCATTGCCGCTCACCGACCAGAACATCACGGATTTCCGTCAGGGCTGGTTCGCCCGCTGGCAGGCGCGCCGGTCAACGGCCGCCGCCATCCGCGAACGTGCCGCGGCCGCCCGGCAACTCACCCGCGAGGCCGCAGCCGGCGGCGCGTCGATCACCGAGGCCGCGCAGTTGCAGGCGGCCGACATGCTCACCGAAGTCCTGGAGACCTTCGATGTCGGCATGCTCAAGGCCGCGCTGATCGAGAAGCCCGGCCAGTTTTTGCAGGTCGTCAAGACCCTCGCCGGCCTCGCCCGCAGCGAGAACGAACGCAAGGCCCTCGCCCAGCAGGCGGAAAAACTCGCCGCTGATCTCAAGCTCCGCGACGAGCAGATCGCCACGATGCGCCAGACCCGCGACCTCGTGAAAAGCAAACTGCGCGAGCAAATCGACGCTTTGAAAAAGGCGATCGCGCAAAAAACCGGCAGCGCAGAAGGCCGCCAGCGCATGATGCAGGCCGTCGTTGACACCATCGACTCCATGTAGTCACGCCGCCATGACACCTCCCCCCGTCAAACCACTTTTCCGCCTGCGCGATTATTCCCGCGTCCTCATGCAGCGCCGCGACCTGCGCATGATGCTTGCCCTCTGGCGCCGGCAGAGCGGCAAGACCACCACGCTAGCCCTGCGTGCCCTGCGCGAAATGGCCGCTCACCCTGGCCGCCTCATCACCTTCGCCTCTGCCTCCCTCCTCGTCGGCCATGAAGTCATCGAGAAAGAAGCCCACCTCTTCCGCGAGATTCTCCGCCACGTCCAGTCGCAGCAGAAAAACCCGATCGTCGCCGAGGACGCCCACGGCCGCGACGTGCTCGCCGACGGCACCGACGACGACTTCGCCGCCGCCTTCGAGAGCCGGCGCATGGTCGTAAAGCTCTGGCACGACGACACGGTTTACTCCCGCACGCAGGTCATCGCGCCCAACCCTGCTACCGCCCGCGGTTTTACCGGCTCCGTTATGATCGACGAGTGCGGCCTGATCGCCGACTTCCGCGGCGTCTGGGATGCCATGATCTACATCATGTCGTCCGATCCTTCGTTTACGTGCCTCCTGGCGACGACCCCGCCGATCGACGACAACCACTTTTCGCACGAACTCCTCCTCCCTCCGCCGGGCATGACCTTCGATGTCAACCCCGCCGGGCATTGGTATGAGTCGACGGCCGGCCTCACGATCCATCGCGTGGATGTTCATGACGGCATCGCGGCCGGCGCGAAGCTCTACCACCCCAAGACCGGCGCAGTCCTGTCCGCCGAGGAGGACCGCCGCCTCTCCCTCGATCGCGAGTCCTGGGATCGCAACATGGGGCTCAACTTTTCCGCCTCCGGCACCGCGGCCTGCTCCCGCCTCGCCCTGGAACGCGCCCAGAGCCACCCCCTCTCGCCCACCTGCACCGCCGTGGATGACGGCGAGGAGCCGCCGGCCGACTGGATCGAGCATCTCCGGCCCGGCCTCGACACCGCGCTCGGCCTCGACCTCGGCACCACCGAGGGAGAAAAGAGCAACCCCACCTCCCTCACCGTCGCGCAGCACGAAACTTCCGCCATCGCCAATCGCCTCGTCTGGCGCTGGAAGACCAAAGACCCGGCCATCGCCAACGCCCGCATCGAGATGATCGTCAAGGTCATCTCCGCCCGGCTTGGCCGCGCCCCCCGCGCCTTGTGCATCGACGCGACGAGCGAACGCTATTGGGCACTCATGCTCCAGGCCGCCTTGCGGCACCTGATCCGCATCGAACTGATCATCGGCAGCGAGCGCATCATTCATCAGGGCCAGAGCTTCACCATGAAACAGTATCTATCGGACGGATACGTAAATGATCTGGACGACGGACGTGTTGCCCTGGCCGCCTCCCGCTGGCTCTTCGACGATCACCGACTTGTCCGCAAAGAGCGCGGGCTATACGTCGCGACTGTCGCCTCCGATGGCTGTCACGCCGACTCATTCGACTCCAATCGCCTCGCCCGCCACGGCCTCATCGTCCCCTCCGGTCCCCAGACTAATTTCATTCCCGTCGAAACCGGCACGGCCGGGCGCGTTTCCCGCGCTCTGGCCAGCCGCCGTGAAGGAGGCTCGGCATAAAAAAATGAACCGTCACGCCCTCGAAATCTTCAACGCCTGGCGCGCCCAGTTCAACCCGCTGCGCGGGCTCACGATCGCGCGCGGCGTCAATCATCTGGAGGAGGGGATGCGCGGCATGTTTGCCGATCTGCAATGGCTCTACCGCGCCGTCGAACGCCGCGATGCCACGCTGCGCGGGCTCAAGCGCCTGCGGCTCGCCGCCATCGGCAAGCTCGATTGGAACATCAAGACCAGCGAAGACTCGCCCGCCGCCCGCGCCCAGGCCGCGACGCTCACGGCCGCCTACGATGCGATCGATAACCTGACGGCCGCCATCCGCTTTCTCTCACTGGCGGAGTTTCGTGGCTTCGCCCACTTGGAGAAAGTTTACCGGGGAGACAATCCCGCCAACCCCGTCATCCACCTCGAACCCGTGCCCCAGTGGTTCTGGGTGCGCGCCCACGACTCCGCTCCTTGGGAATACAACGTGTCGAGCAACATGGTGAACCGGGGCCGGCCTATCGACCCGGCCCACTTCATCATCCGCGAAGTCGAAGACCCGATCAACGAAGTGGCCCTCATCGCTTACATCCGAAAGCTGCTTTCGCAGAAAAACTGGGACGGTTTTGTGGAGATTTTTGGCATCCCCTCCGTCTTCGTTGTCATGCCTCCCAACATCCCCTCCGAGGAGGTGGATAAATACATTGCGATGGCGAAGGCCGTGATTGCGGACACGCGCGGCGTGCTGCCCAACGGTGCCAGCGTGACGACGTTGGAGGCCGCCGGTGCAGGTGGCATGACCTTCAAAGAGCATCTCGACTATCAGGACGCGCAGATCGTGCTCGCCGGCACGTCGGGCAAGCTGACCATGCTCACCGAGTCCGGCTCCGGCACCCTCGCCGGCGGCGCGCACCAGGACACGTTTGACACGCTGGCCGAGGCCGAGGCGGCCGAGATCAGCGAGTGTTTTCAAAAACAATTCGACAAGCCCCTGCTTGCCCGCGCCCACCCCAGCGAGCCTGTCCTTGCCTATTTCGAGCTGGCCGCCGAGACGAGGGAGGACACCAAGGCGATCCTGGCCGACGTGCTCAACATCACGCAGGCCGGCGGCGCCGTGGACTGGGCGCAAATCAGCGAGAAGACCGGCTACACGATCCAAGCCCCAAGCTCCCAGCTTCCAGCTCCCCCCCCTCCCCCCCCCGCAGAAAATGCGCCACAAGCGCCGGAAACCCCGCCGACCGCCCCGACACCCGCACCCGCGCCCGAACCCGCTAAAATGAGCCCGCAAGACGCCCGCAAACCCGCGCCGGCCGCAGAACCGCAACCGCCCGCGCCGGTTGTCGCGCCCGATGCCCTGCTCGACGCCATTCGCGAGACGCTCGCCGGGCGGATCGACGCGGCCAACGCCGAGGACTTCGCGCCCGCGCTCGACCGGCTCGATGCCATCGCCGCCGCCGGCAGCGATGACGAGGCCAGCGCCCTGATCCGCGCCTGGCTCGACGACTTCCCCGCGTTCGCCCGCCAGGTTCTCGCCAACGACAATGCCGCCGAGGCGCTCGCCAAGGCCGCGGAGGAGGCCGCCGCATCATGAGCCGCCCCGCCGTCACCCTCGATTTTTCGCCCGATCCGGCGGAGCAAGCCCGCCTCGCCGGCAAGCGCCTCGTCACGACCGATCTGGACAGCGCGCAGATCGCGGCCCTGCCGCGTGCCGCCCGCGAGGCCGCGTTTTTCTCCGCCAAGGTGCAGGATGCGCGGGTGCTCGCCACACTGAAGGCCGAGGCGCAAAAGGCGCTCGACCTGACCGGCAATGACAGCCGCGCCGCCTTCGTCGCCAACATGCGCAAGCTCATCGGCGGACAGCGGGGCAACGTCGCCAACCTCCAGGGAGATTCCGGCCAGCTCACCGACATCACGAGCGGACGCCGGCTCGGCCTGATCTACGACCACCAGCTCACCGAAGCCCGCGCCCGCGCCACCTGGCTGCGCGAGCAGACGCCCGCCCTTCTGGACGAATACCCCTGTCAGGAGCTCGTCCGCGTCCGCGCCTCCCGAAACCCGCGCGGCGACTGGCAGGAACGCTTCCTTGCCGCCGGCGGCAAGCCATCCCGCTCCGGACGCCCGATCGCCCGCAAGGACGATCCCGTGTGGAAAAACCTCTCCCGCTTCGGCTCCCCGTATCCTCCCTTCGACTACGGCTCCGGCATGGGCGTGCGCAACGTGGACCGCGAGGAGTCGATCGCCGAGGGCGTCATCGCCGCCGGCGACGTGATCGCGCCCACCGCCGCCAGCCACGAATGGGAGGTCGAGCACGAATGGCATGACGCCGACCCGCAGACGAAAGACCTGCTGCTCGACTTCATGCAAGAGCACTTCGGCAACGCCGTCCGGTCCACCGCCGACGGACGCCTCATCCTGAAACCCCGCCCATGAAAATCGACCTGCAAATCATCGACACGGCCACTGCCCGGCTCATCAAACTGAAGGCGGGCTTGTCGGAAAAAGCGCGCGCCGACCTGATGGAGCGGCTCGGCCAGCGCACGGTCGAGTTTTTGAAAGATCACTTCCAGCAGCGGGAAATGAGGGGCAACAAGCGGGGCTGGCCCTCGCAACACACCTGGGCGCAGATCGCCGATGCCACCCGGCTGGGCGAGGTGACGGACGACACGGCCACGATCCGCATCCCGAGCCGCATCCTGGCGCACAAGATCACGGGCGGCACGGTGCGCCCCGGCCCCGGCAAGCGCTACCTGGCCATCCCCCTGCGCGCCGCCGCCTACGGCAAATCTCCCGGCGGCGGGCAGGTGCCGGGCCTGTTCTTCCTGCGCACAAAGGCGGGGCGGCAATACCTCATGCGCAAAGGCGCGACGCGCGGTCCCCGCAAGGCCGCCCTCTCCCCCTGGTATCGGCTCGTCACCTCCGTCACCCACAAGCCCGATCCGCAGGCGCTCCCCTCGTTCGCGCCCCTGCGCGCCACTCTCTCCGCCCGCGTCAACGCCTGGGCGGAGCAACTTTCCAAGGCCGAAGGCTGACAGGCTGAAGGCTGAAACCGGAACACCGAACACACCACCAAACACCATGGCAGATGAACCTGATAAAACCGAAACGCCGCCCCCGGCCCCCGCGCCGGAGCCGGCGAAACCCGAAGCGCCGCCTCCCGCGCCCGCTCCCGAACCGGAAAAGAAACCCGAGGCCGCGCCGCAGTGGGCGGTCGATCTCGCCGCCGTCGTCACCAAGGTCGCCGAGGCCGTCGCCGCGCTCAAGGCAGCGCCGGCCCCCGCGCCCGCCGCGCCGCCGCCCGATCCGGACTACCAGCGCACGCACCAGCCCGGCGCCGAGGGCTCCAAAGGCCCCGACTACCTGAAGGGCGGCGCCGAAACCGACCAGAAACGCGACGCCGCCGTCGCCGAATACCAGGCCGCCCACCCGGACGCCTCTTTCGAGCAAGCCTGGGACGCCGTCCGCGCCGCCAAACCCGAACTTTTCACCTGAACACCACGCCCGGCCCCGCCGCCGGGCAACGTATCCAAACCACCAACACACGCACCATGAGAGTCAAAACCAACGCCATCCTGCACCTGACCACCGCCGTCGATTACGCCGGCAAGGAAGGGTATTTTGTCAACGCGGACGGGGCCTTCCCCGCCGCCGCTGCCGACACGCCCCTGGGCGTGATCGCCGAGCCCTGGGACGACCAGTCCGCCGACATCGCCATCGGCGGCGCCGCTTCCGGCACCTACCTCGTCAAGCTCGGCGCCGCCCCCGGCGCCGTCATCCGCGGCACCTTCCTCCAACTGGAGGCCGGCGGCACCGTCAAAGCCGATACCGGCGCCGGCGCCCGCACCCTCGTCGCCCGCGCCCTCCAAGCCGGTGTGGCCGGCGACCTCATCGAGGCCGTCATCATCGCACCGCAAACCATCCCCGCCGCGTAACCGCCATCCTGTATCCAAATCTCAATTCTTAATTCTTAATCAAAATGTCACGCACCTCCGCAGCCAACTACAACGGACGCCTCACGTCCTACGCCACGGGTTTTTCCCAAAAGCCGCGCGAAAACGGCATCGCCGATTTCGTCTTCCCCAACGTCCCGACGGGCACCTCGCAGGGACAGTTCAAAAAATACTCAGGCAAGAACGCCTTCCAAGTCGTGGACACGCTCCGCGCCCTCGGCGAGGCTCCCAACGCGATCAAGTTCGAGGCCGACGACGGCGTCATCAACTGCCGTCCCCACGGCCTCGAAATCCCGATCGACGACGCCGAGCGCGATGCGGCCGGCGACGAACCCAACGCGGAGCACGCGCTGGAGGAGGGCAAGGTCTCCACGCTGATCACGACCGCCCAGCTCTCCCGCGAAATCCGCGCCCAGGCGCTCATCGACAGCCTTGCCCCCGTCGATGGCAAGGGCGTGTGGAGCGACGCCGGCAAAGACCCGATCATCGAGCTCGATGAGCAGATCGAGGCCATCGTCACCCAGACCGGCATGATGCCCAACCGCCTCGCGATGGGCTTCCCCGCCTGGCTCAAGCTCCGCCACCACCCCAAAGTCATCGCCCGCCAGCCGGGAGCGGCCAACATCGGCCTCACCACCGCCCAGCTCAGCGCGATGCTCGCCATCCCGCTCCAGATCAAGATCGGCACTCTCAGCCGCGACACCGCCAAGTGGGGCAACGCCAAGAACGCGCAGCAGATCGTCGGCGCCAAGGTGCTGGTCTTCATCGGCAACGAGACGCCCACGATCTACGATCCGAGCTTCGGCAAGACGTTCACGACCCGCCGCGGCAACGTCGAGGCCGTCAACGTCGTCCGCCACGAGCGCGCCTCCTCCGACATCGTGCAGGTGAAGTGGTCCGAGCAGATGCAGGTCATCTACACGGAGGCCGCCCGCCTGCTCGCCCTCAGCTGACCGCCGCGCCATGTGGGTTCCTGTCACAGAGCAGTCGATACTGTCGAAACTCTCCTCCCCGGAGCTGAACGCGCTGCGCACCGCGGCCACGGCTCCGGGGCAGGGGGACCCGCTGGGCGAGGTCATCGCGCAGGTAGTGCGGGAAGTGCGCGGGCACGTCGCGGCCTGCAAGGCCAACCGCCTCGGCCCCGCCGGCACCATCCCGGACGAATTGCTGGGAGCCGCCATCAACCGCGTGCGCTACGAATTGGCCACCCGCCTGCCCGTAACCACGCTCCTCACCGAGCCCCGCATCGCCGCCAACGACCAGGCCAACACCCTGCTGCGCGACACGGCCGCGTGCCGTTTTGCCCTCGAACAGCCCGCCTCCCCGGCGGACGAAAAACAATCCGTCATCTCTCCCGCCTGGTCCGCCCGCCGCCCGCGCTACACCCGCCGCGACGAGGACGGAGCCTAAGCCCGGCTGCGCCGGGCAAATCCTAAACAACGGAAAATCCCAAATTCTCAAACAGTCATGATCGAACCAGAACAAAAACTCGCCGTCGTCGCCGACGCATTTGCCGCCCTGATCGCGGCGGACCCGTGGCTGTCCAACCCGGCGCTCCCCGTGCCCGTGCTTACCGAGCGCAAGGGCGACATCGAGACCGATCTCGAACAATCGCTCAACAACCTCGGCCTGGCCGTGGCCGTCGTCATGCCCGATGCCGAGGATGTCGTCACCACCGGCAGCACGCTCTCCCTGCGCGTGCGCCTGGTTGCCCAGGTGTGCGAAAGCGTCCTCGGCAACCAGTCCGCCTGCGAAGTCGCCAAAATCCCCTACCGGCCCGCCCTCGCCGCCGTCGTCCGCATCATGCTCGCCGTCCACCAGAAGCCAAACGGCCTCGGCCCGGTCCGCGACCGCGTCCCCGGCCTCCACGAGTTCGCCCTGCCGAAGGTGAAGCCGTTCCAGCTCGTCCCCGGCGACGCCCTGGTCACCTACCACGTCACCGCCCACACCACCATCCGCCTTTAACGCCGGCGCCCGCCGACACGTATCCAAAAAACCAACACACAATAAAAATGCCACAGAATATCAAAAACCTGCACAGCCTGACCGCCGAAATCGTCGGCATGTGCAAATTCTACTTCTGCGAAGGCGTCTATGCGCGCCCCGCAGCCTTTGCCAAAGGCTATACCGACATGGGCAACTTCCTGTCGATGGACACCAAAAACGAAGTGACCAAAATCCCCGTCCTCAGCGCGGACGAGGGCATTGTCCGCGAGACCCGCAACATTTCCGGCCAGATCAAGGCCGGCTATGACCTCAAAACCTGCGAGATCGCCGACAGCCGCAAACTCAAGTTTGCCCTCTTCGGCACACACCTCGATCCCGTCTCCCAACTGGCCATCGCCGACCAGGAGATCGATGCGCTCCCCTTCTCCGCGCAAGCTCCGGCCCGGCTCAATGTCATGTATCCCCTCCTCCGCCAGGGGAAGCTGTTGCGCGAAATCACAGCCGTCACCCTCCCCGGCATGACCGAAGGCGCCGACTTCATTGTCGACATGAAGCGCGGCATGATCCGCTTTATCAAGCCTGACACCCTCCCCGCGGTGGCCATCATCCCGACCGTCAGTTGCCCCGTCATCAACGACGCCAGCCCGCTCCAGATGAAGCGCCTGACACCGCTGAAAAAAGCAACCTGGCACGGCTTTGGTCGCATCTACGTCATCGACCAGGATGAAGTCCAGTCCACGGCGATCGGGCACGAAGACTTCGAGTGCGACATCTCCCTCAGCTCTCCGTTCAACATCACGGGCGATGCGGTGGCGGAGATGAAGCTCCTCGTCTCCATCGGCGAAGACGTCGGCGAAATCATCTACCGGGACTGACCGCGCCCAGCGCGGAAATTCCAAACACCGGAAAATCACAAATCCCAATCACAAACACCAAAACACCGCCCGCTTATCCACAGTTCCACAACGCCATCCCCTTTGGGATTTGCTCGTTTGGAATTTGGGATTTCGCGGGTGACAACCCTCATGAACCTCTCACCCGAAACCTTGCAGCCCGTGCCGCCCGGCTACGTCCCGTCGCTCGGCGCGTCATCCGGCACGATCGTCGTTGTCGGCGTGTCGGCGGCCGAGTTGCGCCTCTACCAGCCCGGCGCGGCCGAGCCACTCGTCACGCTCGATGCGTGGACGCCCAACCCGGCCACCGGCGCCTACACCGCGACGCTGACCCTTGCGCAGGTCGACGCGATCGCCGCGGCCGGCCCCACGCTCCATTGCCAGATCAACGGGGGACCGACCTTCCACGTCAAAAACTCCGGGAGCGGCACCGGCCCCTCTAACCCAGGCTCCGGCGGCAGCAACCCCGGCCCCGGAGCCGCCTACACACGCGAAGAAATCGACCAAAAGCTCACCGACATCGTCGCGCCCGCCGGCGGCGAATACCGGCTCGTCGGCCCCCACGGCGAGCGCGTTCTCTACGTCAAGCGTCCCGGCGAAAACACCTTCGTGCCCGCCATCGGAGGAGGGCAAGGCGACATTGCCGCCATCGCCGCCGGCGCGCCCGTCGAGATCCATGCACAGGAGGAAATCTAAGTCATGAGAAAACCACTACAGTCCAAGGGATCTCCAAGCTCCAAGCTCTTAGCTCTCAGCTTTCTGCTCTTAGCTCTTAGCTTTTCCGCTCTCAGCTTTTCCGCGTCCGCTCAGGCTGTCACCGCCAGCACCACGGCCGTCATGGTCAACGACGCCGGCGTCGTCGTCTGGCCGCCCAACTTATGGACGGCCAATGCAGCCAACTTTGCCTCGCCGACGCAGGGCGCGAAGGCGGATACAGCCGTGCAGGCCTGGTATAACCTGTTGGGGGTGGATACGGGGGTTACCGGGCGCCCGCAGGCCATCCGGTTCACATCGGGGGCGTCCAGCTACCACATCACCCTCTATGCCCCATCGTCCATCCCCACTGGCGGCTACAGTGTCAGCCTGCCTACCAAAGGAGGCACGCTCGCCCTCACAAGCGACATCCCGGCCGCCGCGCCTGTCGGCTGGCTCGTCTGCACGATCCAGATCAAGACGGCGCCGGGCGACACCTGGACTGATTTCGAGTTCAAAATCATGACGCAATCCGGGGGCGTGATCACCCTGCACCTCTACTACCACTCCCCCGATCCGGGGCGTTCCGTTGTCAGCGGGCAGATCGGCACCGTGGCCGGCGTCTGGTTCACCTCCTCATCCACGACGGGAGACTCTCGGCTGTTGCGCAAACAGTCCTCAACGCAGTCCATCTGGCAGCAGATCGGCGGAGGGAGCAACACCACCACCAGCGTCATGATCGCCGTGCCCGTGACCGCCATCATTCGCCCCGACAACGCCGGCCTCTTCGCGGAATACCTCCGATTCTCCCCCACCGATCACGAAAAGGATTCCTCCGGTCGCAGTGTCTGGCGTCTGGCCGATCTCCAATGGCGCACCGTCCTCCCCAACCCCTGAACCCATTCCCGCCTCTTCGGGCGGGTGTTTGTAATAAAAACACCAATACAAAGAAAACCACACATGAAAAAACTCATGCTCCTCATCAGCGGACTCGCCCTCGGCGCGTCCCTTGCCACCGCCGCCACTCCGGCGCAGGTGGAACAAGCCAAGGCATTGGCCTCCTCCCGCAATGCCATCACCAAGATGCCCATCAGCACGCCCGCCGAAAAGGCCGCCCGCAAGGCGGCCGTCGCACAATGGGATGCCGCCAACGCCGAATCGGTCGCGGCTCTCATCCCCCTCGTGGATGAACTG
The DNA here is from genome assembly GCF_000171235.2 of Geminisphaera colitermitum TAV2. Lineage (GTDB taxonomy): Bacteria > Verrucomicrobiota > Verrucomicrobiia > Opitutales > Opitutaceae > Geminisphaera > Geminisphaera colitermitum. The sequence continues at coordinate 41,272 of NZ_ABEA03000019.1, forward strand.
CCCGCTGCCAGCGGATCGTTCCTCATCAAATACACGCTGACCGCCCGCAACACGGTGGACGGCGTCATCGTCTCGCCCTTCAAGCGTGACCCCGCTGACCTCGCGTTGGCGGCCAAACTCAACGCCCCCGGTCTGGACAGGGTGTTCTACTATAAACACTACGCGACCGCCGAGGAAATCGCCGCCCTGCCCGGCGGCAACTCCGCCGGTATGGCCGACGCCGTAAGTCAACGCACGCTGCACCTCGATGCCCCCGACTTGCTCGACGGCTACTTCACCCGTTGTTTGGCCGAGGGTCTCTACCAGCGGCACTACAACAACTGGTTTGATAACAAGGTGGCAAATCTGGTGATCACCAAAAAGGATGCCGAGGCCGCACGCCTGTGCAAGGAGGAGGCTTTTGTGCTCAACCAGAAGCACCCCGTCAAAACCCCCGCCCTCACCGAGCGGCTCAAAACGCTCAGAGGCGGTCAGCAACTCGCCGAGTAACCATCACCTCACGCGGAGGCGCGAAGACGCGGAGAGTATCAGATCACGAGAACTCCGCGCCCCCCGCGCCTCCGCGTGAGACCCATCATCCTTCATTATTCAAATCCCATGTCAGAAACCACGAAAACACTCGCCATTATCGCCACCGTCGCCGCCGCCGGCATCGGAAGCGTTTACATCGCGGACCAACTATCGGAGCCCGCCGCCGTCTCAATCGTCGCGGAAAGTGGCGCGGGCGTCCCGCCCGCCTCTGCCGACCCAGGCCCCTTTGATGAATTGGACAAAATGCTCAATCCGTTCAGGGAAATCGACGCCGTCACCAAACCCACGCCTCCGGCCCTCCCCCCCCCCCCCCTCCCTGTCGAGGACATGCGCGCCGCACTCTACCGCAACGCGGCAGTGGACGCCCGGCTCGCGGAGTCCATCATCGCCGCCTTCCTCGATCGCGCCCGCCTGCAGCAGGCCGAGGACATTGCGATCTCGCAACCCGTCCCCCTGCTCCCCCCGGCGCTGCCCAACATCACGATCATCGAGGAGGCGACACGCCTGGCAAATATCCTCCGCGCCGCCGGCCTGCGCTACGTCCCCCGCTACGCTCGCGGCTCCCCCGCATGGGTTCGATTCCAACAACTCACCTCCGACCCCTTCACCACCGACGCCGACCTAACCGACTTTTACCGCTCCCTCGCCGCCTGACCACTGGCTCCCAGCTCCAAGCTCATAGCTCCCAGCTCCTTTCCCATCATGTCCATACCACGAACCATCAAACAAAAATCCATCGACGTCCCGCTCACAGACGCCCCCCGCATCGGCCTCGAAGAAGGCACGATCATCACCGTCCGGCGGATGGCGTGGAATCCCTTCCGCGATTTCCTCCACGAATTTGGCGCCCATTTCGGCTCCGCCCTCCTCATGTTCGCCAGCGGGAACGGAGAAAAGATCATCGCCGCCGTCCCGGAGATGATCCTCAACACCGGCGTCCTGCTCAACAGCCTCCTCATCGGCAGCACCGATCTGACCCCTGAGAAGGTCGGCAAGCTCGATCCCGTGGACGCCCTCGACCTCGTCAAGGCCGCGTGCGAAATCCACGGAGGAGACGAGCTAAAAAACTCCTGGGCCGGCGCGAAAGCCAGCGTCGTAAACCTCGCGGTCGCGGCCGGCCTGATTCAGCGGACGACGAACAATGGGGTTTCGTTTATGCCCTTCTTATCGAAGCCGGCTACAGCGCCGACTACCTCGACCGCTGCACCCTCTGGGACATCGACCTGATCATCCGCCAGGTAACCGCCCTCCGCGAGCAGCGTGCGGCCGCCATGCGGCGCTCCCGCTGATCAGCGGCGGTTATCCAGGTCGTGTTTCAGCCACAGGATATACTTCACGGCCGCCCAGACGATGGCGGCCGCGCACACCGCAAGAAATCCGAGATACATAAGACCGGTTGCCATAACGCAGCCATTAAAAAGTCCCGAGCCCTGCATGGCAACCTCCAATCAGATCGACATCCTGCTCAAGGTCTCCGCGGACACCGCCGCCATCCGCAAGACCCAGTCCGAGATGCAGGGCTTCCAGACCCGCATGTCGGCCTTCTCTTCCAAGCTGAAAGAAGGGCTGGGGCTCGCGGCAGGCACGCTCGCCCTCGGAGGCGCAGCCGCCGGTCTCAAGGCGCTGGGCACCGCCGCCGCGTCCTTCGTTGCCGACGGCGTCCGCTTCAACGCCATGCTCGAAGAGCAGCGGCTGGCCTTCACACACCTGACCGGCAGCGCGGAAGAGGCCACAAAGCGCGTCGCCGAACTCCAGCGCCTCGCGGCCGAAACCCCCTTCGACCTCGCCGCCTGGCGACAGGCATCCGTCACCCTGCAAAACCTCGGCGGCAACGCCCTGGCCGGGCGTGACGGCCTGCGCCTCGTCGGCAACGTCGCCGCCGCCACCGGCCGCCCCCTCGAACAACTCGCCCAGACCATCGGGCGGCTCCACGCCGGGCTCACGACAGGCGGCTCTGTCTCCGACGTAACCACGCAGCTCCAGCACATGGGCGCCATCTCGATCGAGGCCAAGCAGCGCCTCGATTCGCTTGCCGCCGCCAAGATCGCCGGCCCCGCCGCCTGGGCCGAAGCCACCACCGCCCTCGGACGCTTCTCCGGCGCGATGGACCAATCCCAGCACGGCTGGGATGGCCTCATGCGCCAGATTTCCGCATCGTGGGAGGCCACGAAAGGCAAACTCACCGAGCCCGTGTTCGAGCCCATGACGCAGGGAGTGCGCAACCTCGCCACGGCCATCGGCCTGCTGCCCACCCAGGCGCAGGCCGCCGTCAACGCCATCCGCGAAGCCGGCGAATCCCTCGGCAAGGGAGTCGAGACCGTCACCACCGCCACCCTCCCCAACCTCCGGGGCGACCTGCGCTCCCAGCGCGCCGCCGCCCGCCTCCAGCTCGCCAACCTCAACCAGCGCCGCACCAACGCCGGGATAACCTTCCTCGGTATCGGAGGCGAGGATACACAACTGAAGGAACAAAAAGCCACCCTCCAAAAAACCATCGACGAACTCTCCCTCAAGCTGGTCGAGTTCGACGGTCTCACCAAAGCCTCCTTTAGCAAAACCCGCGATGAGGTCCTCGCCCGTATTCAGGAAATCGAGACCGCCACCGAAAAAGTCCTGCGTTTTGAGGATACTCCACGCGGCCGTCGCTCCTACACAATGACCGTGCCCAAGGCCCCCGACGCCAAGGAGGCGGCGGAGTTGGATCGCCTCAAAAAAGCGCTGGAGATCGATGATGCCCGAGCCAAGGCCGCCGCCGCCGATAACCCCACGCCCATCGAAGCGCGCGCCGCGAAAAACGCCGCTGAGGCCGAGGCCGAAGCCACCCGCGCCGCCAACGCCCGCGCTGTCGCCGCCGCGCTCAAGACAGCCCGCGACAACGCCGCCGAACTCACCGTCAAACTCACCGACAACGACCTCGCTGCCGCTGCCCTCGCCAAAGACTTCGACCGGCAGGCCGCCCTCCTCAAAACCCGCGCCGCCGCCGCCGAGACAGCCTACCAGAAGGACATCGCCACCGCCGCACTGGCCACCACCGAAGCCGAGAAAAAGGAACTCCGCGCCGCCGCAGAAAAAACCCGCCAGGCCGCCCTTGTCCCCATCCAGGCCGCGCTGGCTGAAGTCGAAAAAAAGCGTGCCGACAGCCAGCGCGAAACCCTCGCCGCCGGGCAGCAGCTCCAGCAAAACATCCTCGACCAGATCACCCGCGAACGCGAGTTACTCGCCCTCCGCGAAGACATTTCACCGGCGCAAAAAGCCGTGGAATATGCCCGCCTGCTCACCCGCCAGCAGGCCGTCCTCGCCGAGGTTATCCGGCTGAAAAAAGAAGAGTTGGCCCTCGCAGCCAACCCGCTGGATCGCGCCCGCATTCAGGCGGAAATCGATGCCGCGCAGCACGCGATCGACAACCCCTCTGCGGCCACCCGGCCCGCCGGGTCGAAGATCGTGGAGCAGCGCAAGGACGTGGCCGATATGCAGTCAGGCTCCAGCCTTGCCCACTACAACGGCGTCGGCGAAGGCATCGAAGGCGGGATGCTCTCCCAACTCCAGCAGATCGGCACCCTGGGCGACCAGACAGCGCGGACCTTCAGCACCGCCGCCGACTCCATGCGCAGCAGCCTGGGCGGCGCGATCAGCGACATGATCCTGAAAGGTGAATCTCTGAAGGATGCGATGGCCGGCTTCGGCCTCGCCATTGCCCAGTCCTTCATCAACGCGGGCGCGCAGATGCTGGCCGACTGGATCATGCAAAACACGGTCATGGTCGCGTGGAAGGCACTCACCGAAACCAAAATGACCACCGCTGCCGCCACCGGAGCGGCCGCGCGCACCGGGATCGTCGCCGGCGAGGAGGTCGCCGCCACGGGCGCCAAGGCCGCCGGCACCACGGCCCGCACCGGTTTCTCGCTCATGGAGGCCGGGAAAAACATCGTCACTGCCGCCACAGGCGCAATGGCCGCGATGGCCTCCATCCCCTGGGTTGGCCCCGTCCTCGCCGTCGCCGCCGTCGGTGGCATCCTCGCCCTCGGCGCAAAAATCCTCGGCGCCTTCGCCTCTGGCGGGCTGATCAGCGGCGCGGGCACCGGCACCAGTGACGACAACCTCATCCGTGTATCCGATGGTGAATACGTCATACGCGCCGCTGCCGTTGACCGCTACGGTGTCGGCATGATGGATGCGATCAACGCCGGCGCGCTCGACCTCGCCGCCGGCGTCGAGTCCATCCCAGCCCCGTTGATCCGAAGTGGCGCGGGCGTCTCGCCCGCCTCCGGTGCATCCGCCGCGTCCACCTCGCAAGACTCCCGCGAAATCCACATCACCATCGCCGCCGGCATCGTGAACGACAAAGCCGACGCCATGCCCTGGCTCCAGAGCCGCGAGGCAATGGTCCGCATGATCCTCGACACCGTTTCCACAGGCAAAGCAACCATCGGTATCCCGTCATGATCCACCAGACACAACACCTCGGACACAACCTCACCCTCATCCTCGACAAGCCCGATTGGAGCCAGAAGATCGAGATCAAGCATCGCATCGCCGACGACATCGAGGAGGGCCGCACCGGGCGGGAGAACCGCCGCCCCCGCCATGCCGAAATCCGCCATGAAATTACGCTCACCTATGCGCTCGACCCCATCGATGCGCAGGCATGGCAGACCCGGTTCGCGTCACCACTAGATGGATACATTGGCATTCCCATGCCGATGGACCGTCTTCCGGCCATCGACTACGGCGAGCGCATCTACAACGCGAGTTACACCCTCGCCCTCCCCGGCGGTCCCGCGCCCACAATCCACGTCACCGCCGGGCTCAACACCGCCGCCTTCCCCGCCGGCATCCTCCTCGCGCCCCTCTTCGTCGGTCGCCTCAAGTCGAGGCCCGTCTTCAAGACGCTGACCGACATGCACGCCCGCGTCACGCTCACTCTCCTGGAGGAAAGCCCCTGGGCCTTTCGCATCGCACCCGCCACCCCGTCCGGCTCCCCCCCCCCCCCCCTCGACTGGCCCGAACCCGTCACCGCCAACTGGTCCACCAAGCCCGAGGACTCCACCTCCGACATCCTCGACTTCACCGCCATCGGCAACGCCCGCGTCAAGTCGGTCGACGGACAGGAGGGTGTTGTCCGGCGCGCGCAGAAATTCACCGCCACGCTCGACGGGCGGGAGCAAATCCGCGCCCTGCTCGCCTTCTTCCTCGCCCGCAAAGGCCGCGTCGAAGCGTTCACTGCCCCCTGGCTCTTTCGTCCTTCCGACGTGGATACAGAGGCCGTTCCACACGCCACCCGCGCCCGCTTCGCCGACGACACGCTCACGCTGACATGGCTCACCGACGAAGCCGCCAACGCGAAAATCTCCCTCCTGCAGGTGCCGTGGGAGATCAACACGCCCGCCGGTGAGGCACCGGTGCAGCCCGCCGAGGCGTATCTCTACCGCTTCGAGGCCGACGTCCCCGGCGTCCCTGTGGTGTGGCGCTACACCGATTGGGAGCACGACCTCGCCCGCACCGAGAACGGCGTGATTGTGAGCTACAAAGGCGACACCACCGGCCTGATCGAGCACGACGGCATCACCCAGACCAGCGACCTCGGAGACAAGGCGACCCGCATCATCATGTCGGCCAATGTCCCCGGCAACCCGCTCGCCCTCGTCTCGGCCAACGGCATCGACGTGCCGGTCACAATCGAAATCTACCGCTGCAACCCGGCCAATGCCGAAGGTGCCGCGCTCGTGTATTCAGGCAGCCTCACAGAAGTCTCGGAGGACGGCGGCAAACTCACCGCCGAAACTCTCGTGCTCGGCGGCCTGCTCAGGGTAAAAGTCCCCGGTTTTGTCTTCTCTCCGTCCTGCAACCACCGTTTTTGCCGGGCCGGCTGCACGCTCGACATCGCCACATGGACACTCTCCGGCCTGATCGTCGGCCAGGTGGGTAGCGAACTCACCGCCCAGATCACGGGCAATCCGAACGGACGCCCGCTCTCCGGCGACTTTTACGCGCGCGGCGTGCTCATCGCCGGCGCGGGCGAAGGCTGGGAAATCCGCCAGATCGTGCGCAACACCCACCTGCCGGACGGCAAGATGAAATTTGTATTGAAGGCTCCACTACGCAACGCCCCCGCCGGCCTCGCCGTCACCTTCCGTCCCGACTGCGACGGCAGTATCTCCGCCTGCCAGGCCCGGCAAAATTTCGTGAACTTCGGCGGCCATCCTCACATGGGGCCGGCCAACCTCTCCATCCCCCAACGCCAGACAAATACCTCCGGAGGCAAAAAATAATGAATCCAATCCGCCCCTGGTTCCTGCCCGACGCCCGCCGTGACGCCGTCGACCGCATCGCCCGCTCCTGGGAAGGCACACCCTTCTTTCCACACGCCGCCTCACGCGGGAAGACTGGCGGCGTGGACTGCGTCAACTACGTGCACGAAGTCCTCGTCGAGACCGGCGTCATCCCCCGGCAAACCCTGCCCGACTACACGCTCGACCACGCCCGCCACAACCCGCACAGCCAGCTCCTCCGCTGGCTCCTCGCCGCCACCGCCGGACCTGAGCCTGGGTTCGGCGAAAAGACGCTGATCCTCGTGCCCCCTCGCGGCCACATCCTGCCCGGCGATCTCTTCGCCATTCGCACCGGGTTGCTCGACCACCACCTCGCCGTGGCGATCCACCACGCACAGGTGGCCCACGCCATCGAGGGCGCAGGCGTCACCTTCACCGACCAGGACGACTGGCGTCTCCAAGAGCGCATCCTCTACGTCGCCCGTATCATGGAGGTGCGTGGTCAGGATGTGGAGCAGACTGCCCCCGTGGGGGCATCGACTTCGATGTTGGATGTTGGACGTTCGATGTTGGATGTTCGCGAAGAGGAGGCCGCCACATGAGCATGGCCGGAGGACAGACCGCCGCCGCCAGCGCGGCCCCGAAAGTCGCCGGCATGTCCGCCAGCGACACCTCCAGCAACGAGCAGGGCGTCCCCGTCCCCTGGTGGATCGGACCCGACTGGCGGCCGCTCACCTGGATCATTTCCGAGGTCGCCAACCACGGCTCGAAGGAAAACAAAAAGTCCAGCAGCGGCTTCTTGGGCATGGGCGGAGGCAGTGCCGTGGTCGGCACCTGGTTTTGGGGTGACGTCGCCGGCATCGCCGGCGTCGGGCTCCTCGATCGAATCGAGGGCATTGAGATCAACAACGAGATCGCCTGGGAGGGTCAAATCCTGCGTCCCGACAACCCCGGACACCCCGCCTACTGGCGCGCTGAAATCATCCTCTTCACACCCGTCCCGGCAAAGATCAGGGGCAAGGCCGTAAACAAAGTTTACGTCTATTGGGGACGGCCCGATCAACCCGTTGACGACATTTTGCTGGGCACTCTCCCCGTTCCCCATCCCGCCTATCGCAACCAGGTCGTCGTCATCGGCAAGGGCCTCTATTTCGGCGAAAACGTCAACTCGGTCCCCAACATCCGCGTGCGCGGGCGGCGCACCCCGCGACCACCGATCGGCAACTTCCCCCGCCAGCTCCACAAGCAGGGCGAGTCGATCGTCGCCGGCATCCTTGAGCTGTTCACCCATCCGATCTGGGGCGCTGGCATTCCGACAAAACACTTCACGGCCGCCGAGTGGGAGGCGCTCTCGGCCGACATCCTCGCGCGCATCGGATGCCACGCCCCCACGCTTGATCGCGCCACCCCCCTCCTCGACGTCGCCCGCAACCTCCTCTCCTACATCGACGGCTGGGCGCGTATCCGAAATGGCATTATCACGCCCGGAGCCTACCCCCACACTGGCGCGATCCCCGTCCCCCTCGCCGCGCTCACCGACCACGACTTCACCAGACCCCTCCGCACCACGACCACCGCCCCCGCGTCCACCGTCAACGAAGTCATCGTCACATGGCGCGACGGCGAAGACTCCCTCGCCAAAAAGCCCGCCCGCGCCTCCGCCGCCGACAGCATCGAGGCGCGGCGCTCCTCCGAGCCCGTCACGGTCGACATGCCCGGCATCATCGACGCCACGCAGGCAGCAGCCTTCGCCGCCCGCGCCGCCGCCGTCGCCGCCGCCGGCACACTCAAAGGCTCCTTCACCGCCCGCCGCCCCCGCGCCACCTTTGCGGACGGCTCACCACTCGCCGCCGGCGACAACGCCCGCCTCACCAGCACCGCGCGCGGCATCGACCGCATCATCCGCGTCACCAGCCGCACCGATCCCTGGCGCGGCCCCGTGCAGATCGAGTTTGAGGCCGAGCGCGGCATGTTCGCCGCCCTCCCTCCCGTCGTCCCCGACATCCGGCCCGACTTCGGCAAGCAGATCCCCGACGAGATCACACGCCTGCGCATCTGGGAACTCCCCGCCGCCCTCTCCGGCCAGTTCGCCCCGCCCGAAGGCTCCACCATGCTCGCCTTCCTCGCCAGAAAGCCCCTCTCGCGCGCCAAGGACAACCCGGACGTGACCGGCCAGAGTGTCATTGGATTCCAATTACAGGAGTCCCCGTCCGGCGCGACCTACGACATCCAAGGCACGCAAACCACCTGGGCCGCCGCCGCGAAACTCACCACCGCCATCACCGCCGCCGCCGTCACCGTCACCATCGACCTCGATGCGCAAAACCTCGACCTCGACTCCTACATCGGGCAGAGTGCCGCGCAGCAGGCCAACAACACCCTGCTCCTGATCGTCGGCACCGAGGTCATGAGCGTCGGCACGGTCACGCTTAACCCGCAAAACGGCCTGCGCCGCACTCTCGCCGTCCTGCGCGGCCGCCTCAAGACCACCGCCGCTGCAGCGGCCGTCAATGCCGACGCCTGGCTCGTCTTCGCCGAGGACATCACCGCATGGTCGCACGCTGATTGGCTCCCCAACTCTGAACGCTGGTTCAAACTGTTGCCCTACACCCCCGCCGCCACGCTCAACGCCGAGGACGCCGATCCGATCCACTATCACTTTCTTCCCCCGCCCCCGTCGCCGCCCGCCGCCACGCCTCCCGAAATCGAGTTCCACACCTACTCAAACACCGTGGAAACCGGCCGGCCGTTCAACATCTCCGCCACCATCACCGCGCCATCCGAGGACATCAAAACCGTCATCACCGCCCTCATCCTCCTCAACGCGGACGGCACGGACGGCCCCGAACAACTCCTCCTCGTTGCCACGCCCCGCGCCGATCAACGCGCCACCTTCCCCGTCAACCTCCTGCCCACCTGCCCCACACTCGGCGACTACGTCGTCGAAATCCGCGTCACCAACGACGACGACCAAGTCTTCGCCGAACGCACCTCCACCATCACCGCCGGCGAGCCGCAGCCCGTCTATTCATGGGGAAATTTCACCCCGTCCATCACCACCACCGAAAACGTCAGCTACTCGACACGCATGGGCCGCTGGGACTCCCGCTCAGGCTGGTGCCGCATCCATCTCCAACTCGTGGCGATTGGCGCCACAGGCACCGACAACAACCTCCTCACGATCAACCTCACGCAGGCAGGCATCCCCCAATCCGCGTGGCCGACGCAGCGGTCCGACATCACCATCGACGGCAACATGTCCTACAACACCGTCGCCCTCCTCAGCCCCATCACCAAAGCCGGCATCTGGGGGACTTGCCGCGCCGAATACCTCACCGGCATCAGTGACGACACCGTTGCCCCCCTGCTGGTCCACGCCTCGAACGGCCTCCACGCCATCCTCTTTGCTGACCAAGGCAACAGCATCACCGGCATCCGCAATTCCGCCTTCGGAAACACCGAGGACACCCCCTCGCTCCTCGACATGACGTGGTTCATTCCCGACCCCAACACCCAACCCGCCGCCCCCATCCCCTACTTTGTCCCCTCGCCGCCGGACCTCCAGCAAGACAACATCACTTACACCCAGTCCAACATCTATCCCCCCATACGCACCCGCCTCCTCACCATCAGAGTCCCGCAAGGCTCGACTCTTGCCGGCTGCCGGCTCGTCGTGAAATCCATCGGTGTTGACGGCATGGTGACGACCACGCGGATTGACCGTACCTTCACCGCCGCAGACGGCGACCAGGTTGCTGTGACCGTTGGCTGGAACCACAGCATGACCGGCGCACTGAACACCAAGGCCAAGATCGAGGCCACGCTCTACTCAGCGTCTGGCATCAAACACGTTTATACCGGCAATGTTTACAGCATCAGAATGTCTTAAGAGGCATTTAACGAGCCCCCTGCGCCCCCCACGCGCGGTGCCCGCGGACAGTCCGCAAACCTCGCCACCCGACCCTTTTCATTTCACCTCTCCCGACCCTTTTCAGGACTTTCCCCGGCTCTTACTGGACTCCCGCGGCATCCTCCAACTCTACCGCCTGCGCTGGCAGATCGAACTGGCTTTCAAACGCCTCAAATCACTCCTGAACACTGGCCACGTCCCAAAAAAAGACCCCCTCAGCTCCCGCTCATGGCTCCAAGCCAAATTACTCACCTGCTTGCTCATCGAAAAATCCCTCCTCCAATCAGAGGTTTTTTCCCCCTGGGGATTCATCCTCCCTGACTAACTCCAGATGGACTGAGTTTGTCTTCGCTCGCGATTGTCTCCTCTCTTGTCTGGCCATCCCTCTCTCCCTAAGCCTCTTCCTTCTCTGCGGCCATCGCCTACGCGGTTCCCTCGGCTACCCTCCTCGCAAGCGCATCCCCCACCGTATCCTCATCAAATCTTAACATGTTAGCGCTTATAGGTCGGGAGACCCGCCCTCCTTGGAACCGGTTCCGGGGATGTCGGTCGCTCCGTTCCCTCGATCTCCGGCCAATTGAAAACTCCAAGATTCACTGATAAACGTCACATTCAGCCGGACAGACCTCCGTGTCCTCTGTGTCCGAGCTCCGTGCCCTCTGTGATCTGTTGCGGGTTTTAGGATTTGGTTTCAGGGCTTGGCGATACCAGTGACATTTCGAGCCGCCCGGACAAAACGCCTGCCAGCTTCGACGAGGGCGTCGCCGGAGAGGACGCCGTAGCTGAGGCGGATGTGGTTGTGCGGGGCGGCGTCGCCGTAACACAGGTCGCCGGGTACGTAGAGGACGGCTTCGCGCAGACAGGCGCGGCAAAATTCGGAATCCATGCCGGTATCCAACGCGTCAGGCGCGGTGAGCCAGAGATAGAGGCCACCAGCGGGCGCGGTCCAACGCCAGCCGTGGTCGGCGAGCCCGCCCGCGACAAGGGTGTCGTGAAGAAGGTGCATTTTGGCCGCGTAAGAAGGGCGAAGGACGGCGAGGTGGTTTTCAAAGGCACCACTGGCAAGGGCGTGTTCGCAGATGGCTTGGTTGAAGTTGGCTGTGCCGAAATCTTGATGGCCTTTCGTGTGCAGCATGGCGTGGAGCCAGCGTTCGTCGGTGCATAGGCCCCAACCGGTTTTGAGGCCGGTGGAAAAAGTCTTCGTGAGAGTTTCGAGATAGAGACGCGGAAAGGGCGTCCAGTCCGGGAGCGCGAGGATGCCGGAAACGAGCGGAGGCTGGTCGAACCAGAGGTCGCGGTAGGCGGCGTCCTCAATCACGGGCACCACGCAATCTTCCGCAACGAGGGCGGCGGCGAGGGTTTGTTTTTCGACAAGCGTAAGGCTGCGTCCGGAAGGGTTGGAAAAATACGAAACGAAATAGACGGCTTTGAGGCGGGCGCGTTCACCGTTCGCATGAAGGCCGCGCAGTGTGGCGCGAAGGACGTCGCCATCGACGAGGCCGGTGGTGTCGTCAACGGGAATGGAGAGGGCGCGCACGCCCATGCCGGCCAATAGTTCGAGGAAAACGAAATAGCTGGGGCGATCCACAAGCACGATGTCGCCCGGTTCACAAAGGGCCTGCATCGCAAGGTAAAGAGCCTGCTGCGAGCCGTTGGTGATGAAGATGCTCGCGGCTGCGGCATCGACGGCGGAAGTGGCGGGAACCGAATCTCTGGCAAGGAGGCGGGCGGCGAGGTGACGGCGGAGGGTGGGGCGGCCTTGGTTGGTGCCGTATTGAAGGAACTCGGGATCGGCGGCGTTTTCGCGGGCGAGGGTTTTTATGGCGTCGCACACTTCAGCGAGCGGCAGGGTGCGGTTGTCGGTGAAACCGGCGGCGAGCGAAAGGAGTCCGGGCGTCTGGAGCGCCATCGTCATGAGGCGGGTGATCTGCGGCGACTGCGCACGCTGGCCGGCGGCGGAAAGGACGGGGGACGTGGGTGGCATGAAGTGTGTGTCGGAAGAGGAGGAAATTGCAGGGGGATTTTTTAAATACCGCGCACGGCAATGTCAGCGCCAAGCGAAGAAGAAGCGTTCGCGTCCGGCGAGATCGGGGGCGGATTCGTGACGGGCGTAACCGCATGCGGTTGCCAGAGCGCGGAGCGCGGGGTGCTGGGTGGGGCCGGTTTCGAGGGCGAGGAGGCCGCCGGGGACGAGGCGGGCGCGGGCCTGGTCGATGAGGGTGCGAAGGTCGGCGAGGCCGTCGTCCGGCGCGACGAGCGCGGAGCGCGGATCGTGCAGGCGGACTTCGGGCTCGGCAGCAGCGGCCTCGGCGTCGGTCAGGTAAGGGGGATTGGATACAATCAGGTCGAAGAGCGGCGCGGCGCTTTGCGCCGAACGTCCAACATCCAACGTCGAACGTCCAACATCCAATGCGGTGGATGAAATGTCGGTGTCGGTGGCGGCGGGGGGGGGGGGGGGGGGGAGGGCGGAAAACCAGTTTGACTTTACGAAAGTCACGCGGGCATCGAGCGCGAGGGCGGCGGCGTTTTCGCGGGCGAGGGCCAAGGCGTCGTCGCTGGCGTCGAGCGCGGTCACGGCGGCCTTCGGGAAATGCGTGGCGAGGGCCAGGGCGATGGCGCCGGTTCCTGTACCCAAGTCGAGGATACGCGATGGCGCGGCGACGGAAGGGGGGGGGGCGCTTTGCGCCGAACGTCCAACATCCGATGCGGTGGATGAAATGCTGGCGCGGGAGGGGTGGAGTTTCGCGATGATGAGTTCGACGAGGTATTCGGTTTCGGGGCGGGGGATGAGTGCGCGACGGTCGGTCTTGAGGGTGAGACCGCACCATTCGACGGTGCCGAGGATGTGTTGCAGGGGTTCGCGGGCTCCGCGACGGCGGACGAGGGGACGGATGAGGTCGAGTTCGCTCTCCTTGAGCGGGCGCTCGAACTGCATGTAGAGTTGCATGCGTTTCAGTCCGAGCGCGTGTCCCACCAGCCACTCGGCGTCGAGCCGGGGCGTTGGGACGCCTTTGCTGGCAAAAAACGCCGTGGTCTTCGTGATGATGTCGAGAATGGTAAGCATGGAGGGAAAAAGCGGAAACGCCGAGATCAGCGGACGGACGGGGAGGAGGGAGGCGGCGGGGGCGGTTCGGGTTCGTAAATAAAACCCACGCCATGCACGGTGCGGATCGCGTCGAATGCCGGGTCGGCAATCGAATCGCTCGCGCCTCCCGCGCCTCCCGCACCGTTCGCGCTGGCAGGCGTCTTAAAAAGGTCACGCACTTTAACGATGTATTGATCCAGAGAACGGCTGCGCACGTTGGCATGATCTCCCCATACGGCATGGATGAGCATTTTGCGCGTGATGACCACGCCCGCGTGTCGCTTGAGGCAGGCGATCAGCCCAATCTCCTTGCGTCCCAGTTTTACGATTCGCCCGTCGGCGAACTGGATTTCGAGTCGTTCGGGATTGATCGTCGCCCCGCAAAATTCGAAAGGCTCGTCGCTCACCGCCACGTTTTTCGTGATGGCGCTGTCATCGTCCGCCGGGCGTGTTTCCGTCCGGCGCAGCACGGCGCGCACCCGGGCCACGAGTTCAACGTAACTAAAGGGTTTCGTGACGTAGTCGTCGCCGCCGAGTTCAAGGCCTTTGACTTTGCTTGTTTCGAGTGTGTTGCCCGTGACGAAAATAACCGGCGTAGCGATGCCTTGCGAGCGCAGTTCTCCGATCAGTTCAAAACCCGTTTTGTCGGGCAGATTGATGTCGAGCAGGATCAGGCTGGCGTCGTTGTCCGCCAAAAACGCCTGCGCCGCCGCCGCACGCAGGCACACCTGCGTCCGCATTCCCGACTCCTGAAGGAAGCTGGCGATCAACTCCGCCAGGGCGGGCTCATCCTCCACGACAAGGATCAAGGGCTGGGGGGCGTCCGTGTTCATGCAATGGGGCGCGGGCAAGGTGTCTTCGTTGGGTATGGCATTTTTTGTATGGAGAAAACCGATGCGTACGACCGGGCCTTGTCAAACGAGAGTGAGAAGACGGGAGCGCGCGCCGCGCCAAGGATAAGTCCAAGGCACGTGCGCGGAATTGCGAACGTCGGCGTCGCTGCGGAGGCAGACGTGGCGGCAAGGGGGGGGGGGGGGGGAGGCTCAGAAGGTATGCGTGACGAGGCCGGAACGCAGCTTGGGTTCAAACCAGGTGCTTTTCGGCGGCATGATCTGGCCGGCGTCGGCGATGTCCATGAGTTGGTCGATCGTCACCGGATACATCGAAAACGCCACTCCGCCCTCGGTGTCCACGCGCTTCACCAACTCCGCGGTGCCGCGGATGCCGCCGACAAAGTCCACGCGCTTGCTCGTGCGCGGGTCGTCGATGCCGAGCACGGGGGCGAGGAGTCTGTCTTGCAGCACGCTCACATCGAGGCGCGACACGGGGTCGGCGTCGGGCGCGGCCGCGCAACGCAGTCCGTACCATTTGCCGCCGAGGTACATGCTGACTTTGCCGACGGCGTCGGGCGCGGGGTGGGCGTTTTCTTCGAGTCCGAAGGTTTTTTTCACTTCGGCGAGGAACGCCTCGGGTGTGCGTCCGTTGAGGTCGGCGACGATGCGGTTGTAGGGGAGGATCTTGAGTTCGCTGGCGGGAAACAGCACGCAGAGGAACCAGTTGTAATCCTCCGCGCCGGTGTGTTGCGGGTTGCGTTCGCGGCGCAGGCGGGCCACGCGGGCCGCGCTCGCGGCGCGGTGATGTCCGTCGGCAATGTAGGTGACGGGAACGTTGCCAAAGGCGGCGATGAAGTCCGCGCCGCCTTCGATCCGCCAAAAGGTGTGCCGGATGCCGTCGGGGGCGGTGAAGTCGTTTTGCGGGGCGCGCTTGACGGTGGCGTTAACGAGCGCGGTGACGTCGGGTTGGTCGCGGTAGGTGAGGAAAACGGGGCCGGTGTTGGCGCCGAGTGTGTCGATGAGTTTGGTGCGGTCGTCTTCTTTGTCGCGGCGGGTTTTTTCGTGTTTTTTGATGAGTTCGGCGTCGTAGTCCTCGACGTTGCAGAGGGCGACCAGTCCGCGCTGCACGTGCGCGCCCATCTGTTGCTGGTAGATGTAGAGGCTGGGTCCGGTCTCGCGCACGAGGATGCCGTCGCTCTGGAGTTTTTGGAAATTGGCGCGAGCCCGGGCATAAACGGCGTCGCTATAGGGATCGGTCCCGGCGGGCAGGTCGATTTCGGCGCGGTCTACGTGAAGGAGGCTGTGCGGCTTGCCTTGGGCAAGCGCCGCTGCCTCGGTGGCGTTGACGACGTCGTAGGGAACGCACGCCACCTCGGCGGCGTTTTGCGGAACGGGAACGAGACCGGTAAGAGCACGAATACGCATGGGAATGGAAACCGGCCATGCAACAGGACACGCCCGGCGCGTCAAGCGAGGGACGAGAGCATTGCAGGCGGGGATGCTGGGAAGGTCCGCGTCTGCATCAGTGCCTGCGCAAGCGGACAGCGGGCGGCATCGATGTCGCGTCCCTGACGGTACTGGTCGAGGAGTTGCGTGGAGCGCCGGGCCAGCATGCGCCGGACTTCGCGGCGACGACCCGCCACGCGCGGGATCGTCATGTGATCGTAGGCGGTCGTCTGGTGGCGCATCCAGGCGATGGTCGCCGCCTCCGCGCGTTGCTCGACCGGAATGCGCTCGGTGCGCGCCACCGTCCCGCTGCCCACCGGCACGGCATGCGCAGTAATCGCCCGGGCCATCGCCGCCGCCTCGTTCGCATAGCGCGGGGCAAAGGCAAGATAGCGGTGCACCGCGGCGTAAAACTCCTTTTCGTAATCAGCCTGTTCGGCGGCGCGCCGGGCGCGTCCGGCGTCGAGTTTTTTCTGATACGCCGGGTCCGCGCGTTCGATGTGCAACTCCGCCCGCAGAGCCTCAATCCGCGCCGCAGGAGCCCAGATGCCGCGCGAGAAGCGCTTGTTGCCCTTCACTTCGATAACCGTCCACGAAGGTCCGTCTGCCTTGATTCGCCGACTCAACGCGGCGTCGCCCGGAGGCAACAGCGCCCACTCGGATGGAATCGGCAGCAACACACCGCCGGAGGTCTGCACATGACCCGGTTTTTGACTTATGCGAACTTCACGCGTTTGCGATGGCACGGCGGGAAAAAGCACCACCGGCGCCGGCTGGCGCAAGCCATTCCTCCACCGCGCGTGGCGCGACCATCGCACAGGATCGGAGCACCTTGGGGACCGAATTTCGGGACGGAATAGGACAGATACCACTTCTTCGGGTTCTTTTTTCGCTTCGGATCGAATGAGTGGACCGCCGATTCTCGTAGGGGAAATGTGCTGGCAACTGGCTGGCAGCAAAACCCGCTAACAAGCCGAAAAACGGCCACCCAAGCACAAACCCAGAAAACACCCGCACCCGCGGATTTACCTATGAGAAAGGCCCGCTTCGAGTGAAGCGGGCCTTTTCAAAACTGGCGGGATGGACGGGACTCGAACCCGCGACCTTCTGCGTGACAGGCAGACGCTCTAACCAGCTGAGCTACCACCCCGGAATGGGAAAGGGCGCTGACCGTAGAAACCGGGACTCCTCTGTCAAGCGCGGTTTCGGAAGTTTTTCGGAAGTTTTTTTCATTTTCTGAATTTCGTCCGCCAACGCCCATGTTCACTATACGAAACTACACTCAACCGCGGATACAGGCTTGCGGTGAGACTGTTTGCAGGACGCATTCACTCGCTCCGCCTCCTCTGCCGGAGTTTGTTCCCACCGAACCTTTTTTGACGTTAAACCTATCCACCACACCATGGCCCACCAAAAATCAGACGGCATGAACTACGCCCCCCAGGGCAAACCCAGTCCCGTTGTCAAACCCGGTGAATTCGTCTTCGCCGCCACCCATCTCGACCACGGTCACATCAACGGCCAGTGCAACGGCCTCATCGAAGCCGGCGCGCAACTCAAATGGGTTTACGACGCCGATCCGAAAAAGCTGGAGGATTTCCGCTCCCGCTACCCGCAGGCCAAAGCCGCCCGCTCGCTCGACGAAATCCTCGACGACAAGGACGTGAACCTCGTCGCCGCCGCCGCCATCCCCAATCTCCGCGGCCCCCTCGGCTGCCGCGTCATGGAAGCCGGCAAAAACTACTTCACCGACAAACCCCCCTTCACCACCCTCGACCAACTCGACCAAGCCAAGGCCACCGTCGCCCGCACCGGACGCAAATACGCCGTCTATTTCAGCGAACGCCTGCATGTGGAGTCCGCCATGTTTGCCACCGAACTCGTGCAACAAGGCGCCATTGGCCGCGTCATCCAAGTGATCGGCCTCGGCCCCCACCGCCTCAGCAAAGCGAGCCGCCCCGACTGGTTCTTCAAAAAGGAACAATATGGCGGCATTCTCTGCGACATCGGCAGCCACCAGTTTGAACAATTTCTGACCTTCACCGGCGCGACCGACGCCACCGTGACCAACGCCGCCGTCGGCAACTACGCCAACCCCGACACGCCCGAACTCGAAGACTTCGGCGAAGCCAACCTCGTCGGCGACAACGGCGCCACCAACTACATCCGCGTGGACTGGTTCACCCCCAACGGCCTCGGCACCTGGGGCGACGGCCGCATGACCATCCTCGGCACCAAGGGCTACATCGAATTGCGCAAGTATCTCGACGTCGGTCGCGAAAAGAGCGGCGACCACGTTTACCTCGTGGACGACAAGGGCGAACACCACCTGCACGTCGCGGGCAAGGTCGGCTTCCGCTTCTTTGGCGAACTCATCCTCGACTGCCTCAACGGTACCGAGAAAGCCATGACACAGCGCCACACCTTCAAGGCCGCCGAACTCTGCCTCCGCGCCCAGGCCGCCGCCCGCCGCCTGACACCCTGACCGCGCAACCCGTCCCCCCCCCCCCCCCCCCCCCTCGCCAACCGGCCTGTCCGCGCCCGCATCGAAAAATGCGGGCGCTGTTTTTTTTCTCCTTCCGTCAGTCAAAAAAACTTCGCCAGCCGCCCGCGCACATCGGCGGCGAAACGCTCGATGTAAGCCTGCGCATAAGCGGCCACATCCAGCGACGCATCCGCCACCAGCGGCGTCAAATCCATCGCCCACGTGATACCCTCAAACGCATCCGTCGCGTGTGAGGTGTGATACGTCGCATGCGCCAGCCGCCGCCCTGCCGTGGCAAGGTCATAACGTTTGCCGCCCGAAATCTGCGAATCAAACACCCCCACGAGCGCCGCCGCGACGTTTGGGTAACGCCCCGCGTCGAGCACCTGTTTGTCCGCGTCGAGCATCCAGTCGAGATCACGCCACACCTCGCAACCCAGCACACGCTTCGGACGCTTTTCAGCCGGCAGCGCGCGCAACGCGCGTAGCGAATGCGCCAATACAGCAATGTGCGTGTCGTGCTTGTCCGCCGGCTGGTGCAGATAAACCACCTCCAACGCCGACGCCGTCTCGAAAATCTTCACCAAATCGCCGTGAACATCCGCGTTGCCGCGGTCCTTCACTGCCGCGCTCGGATGCGCCAGTTGCACCTGCACACTGTAGTCGCCAACGAAAGCCGCCTTGCGCTGCTCATGACGCCGCACGGACTGCATCCGCGCGTCATCAAAATCTCCATACAACCCCGTGCGCGGACTTCCCGCGCCGTTCGTGACCACCACGCCGCTGAACCAGCGATCATCGCGCCCGAAACACTCCGCAATGCCTGGGTAGGCCATGATCTCGATATCGTCCTGGTGAGTCGCCACGCACAGATGCGTGGTGCGCGCCAGCGCCGCCTCGACCGTGAGGCTGGCGGCGGAACCGGAGTTCGCGTCGATGCCCGGAATCGAGGGGGGGGGGGGGGGGACAGGGATAAAAACATCGACATCGGATCGTGCGAATTTCATGGGAGCAAAGCGGAAGAATAAAACATTCGGAGCATTCTTTTTAACGGGAAGAATCAACCACAGAGACACAGAGGCAAGGAGGACAAATCCACGAGTATCTTTTTAACCGAACCACACCTCTGTGTGCTTCTGTTCCCGATGCATCTATGTATTTACGGTCAAATTTCATTTTCAGCGTTCCCCGCTCCGTGGCGGCGCCGTCTCACCATCCACCCACACCCCCGGCAGCGACACCACCTGCGGATGCGCAGGCAGCCCCATCTCGTTACGCATCAGATACCCCCCAAGAATATCCACCGCCGTTATTCCAATGTTTCTCACCATTTGATCAATGCCGGCATGATGCGCCCACCGCCCCTCGGTCTGTTTGTCCAAAACCGCGAATGCCAGATCACCCGGCACCTCCACACCCGCATTCTCCCTGAGAAAACTCAACGATTCCGCCAACTCCACGCCCAGCAACACATCCGGTTTCCATCGTTTGTACCACGTCAGCATCCGCTTCCTGTTCGACGGTTCCATCATCGGCGGGATATGTGCACTTTTCGGCAGGTATCGGAACTGGCATGACAAGAAACCGCCCAACCAATGATTGCGCAACCGGTCATCCGTCCACTGTTCCATGACCAGCGCCGGACGCCGGTAACCCAGCCGCCGCAACTCCCCCAACGCCAGATGCACCGACTGCATCTTGTCGTTTATCACCCGGCTCGTCTCCGGCCACAGGCACGAGTATCCGATGGCCACGCACGCGAAATGCTCCCATTGCAACTCCAACCGTCCCCCTGGCTCCATTTGCGGACCGATCACGATGCCCCGCACGCCGCGGTTTCGCAACACTCTCCCCAGCCGCGCCTCCGTCATGTCCTCATCCACGGTGTAGTGTTCCAGTCGATACCCGAGTTCCGCCGCCCGCGCCTGCGCTCCCTGAAACTCACGAAAAAACGGAGTTTGTTTCACGAGTTCCTCCGGGCTCAATCGTGTGACAAATCCCAGCGATTCCATCCGCTTTGCCGACCGGTTTCTCCGCAAATAATCCATCAGCCGCGTCACTTCCGGATTCTGCTGATACCCCAGTTCTCGTGCCAGAGCCTGAATGCGTCCCCGTGTCGCCACCGACACGCGGGGATGATTGCGCAACGCCATCGAAATCGTCGCCACCGAGACATTCGCCGCCCGTGCGATTTCCCGAAGTGACGGGGGCACTTGGGTGCCCGATGGAGGCGATGAGGTTGATGTGTTTACCAAGCTCGATGACATGCAGCGAAAAGACGACCAAAATTCTAACTGTTAAGCAACGCCGCAGTTGCTCTCCGAATACGACAATATCAATCAATGCACATCGCCTTCGCTCCCGTGATTCAGTCATGCGGAGACCGTTAACCATCAATCCACCAAGCATCATGAACTTATTGAAAAAAATCACCACGTTCCCGGCATTTCAACCCAATTGGACCGGACGTCATTGCAACGCTGCTTTCCTTTGGGTCGTTTTCGCTATTTTTGCAATGCCATCAGACGGCATTTCAGCAGTCACAATTCCCGCGCCACTGCTTGATTACAGCTTTAACGCGACGACGAGCAACGCTGGTTCGCTGAGCAACGCGGATCTCACAATTTCAGGAGGCGGAGGGAATGCCAAAATTGGGGCCGACAAATCCGGCGTTTCCGGGCTGGCGGGCGATTACGCGTTTGTGACCGCAAACACCAGCCACGGTTCAAATGGCGGAACCGGTGTTGCGCAAAGCACCACGGCAGACCTGCCGGAACTCTCCTCTTTTACGATAACCGGCTGGTTCAAAACCAGCACGGCCATCAATAATGGCGGTTACCTTTTTGCCTCCGGGTCAATCACACTGCGGACAAACTCCGTGGACATCTCGACCGGTTGCCTGAACCTGAGCGTTGAGGGCAAAAACAGCGGACGCACCTCCCTAGCTCTTCCCAATCTGTATGCGAACACCAACCAATGGGTTTTCTTCGCCGTGACGTTCAATGGGGCGCAGGCTTCATTCTACCAAGGCGACACAGTCACCGGCGTATCCACGCGTTCCAACCTGACCCTCGCCAACGACTCGTTCGACCCGGCGGCAGGAGTGCTCATTGGAAACAACGGAAAAACCGTTTATGCCGATACCCGCGCTTTCGCTGGCAGCCTTGATAACATCCGCTTCTTCGACTCGGCCCTGTCGATCGAACAACTGGAAAAGATTCGAACCGCTGACACCCTGAACCAAAGCCTCGCCAGCCTTAACATTCCGGAACCCGCATCCGTCACTTTCCTGTTCGGCACGATTGCCATCCTCACCCTTGCCGGACTGAAAAGATGGAAAGCATAGAGGACTCCCCCTCCCCCCCCCCCGCCGCCGCATTCCCCATGAAAAACAAAGCGACAAAACACCCTTCCGACAGACGAGGCGGAGTCTGTCGGAAAAACACCAGTGAGCATCGTCGCCCCCCGCTAGCCGCCGCATTCACGCTCATCGAACTGCTGGTGTGCATCGCCATCATCGGCATACTGGCTGGCCTTGTCATCGCCGTGGTTGCGCCCGTCCGCATAAAAGCGCGAACCACACAATGCCTCTCCAACATGCGACAAGCCGGCGTCGCGTTTTCGCTCTACGCAAACGACACCCACAACTTGCTGCCTGTTCAAAAAACCGACGCCCTCGGTGTCAAAAACGACGCCGGTTGGGTTGCGCAAATAAAACCCTATTGCGACTACAAGGTGTTGCTCTGTCCCGAAAGCAAGGCGCCGTATCCAAGCGCCAGCTACTACTACAACTCCTTCGCCTCCACTTTCTCACTTTCCAATCGCGGGCCAGTGAGTCAGTCCGAGGCGGCGGCGGCTCCGGCGCGCTACATCCTGTTGCTCGACGGTCGCCTTAACATTGAAACACCAGGCATGGGTTCCTACATCATCACAACCGTGGATGCAGCCAGCGCAGGCGTGCGCCCGCACCCATTCGGAGGCGAACGCAACGGAGGGCGCACGGTGCTGTTCATGGACGGACACGTGAAACTCGTCCGCGTGTATCCGACAAACACACTCAACTGGAAACAACTCCAATGGCCCAACGGCGCAGGCGGCGGTTAATAAAAATCCGACCTGTTGCGTCCTCCCCCCCCCCGCATTTCGATTAGCATGAAACTCACCCAATGCCTTTTCGCGTCCACACTCGCCGCGTGTTTCGCCGCCCCCCCCTCGCACGCCGCCGAAGTCGCGGAGCAACCGATGGTCTGGGCGCATTACACACCCTGGCACACGCCGCTCAATTCATCAATCTCCGCGTATTCGTATTACAACTACCCCATTTTCCACTCCACCGGTTTCGAGAAAAACGACTACGCCGCCGAGTTCCAGCAGGCCAAATCTCAAGGCATCGACGGCTTCCTTGTTGACGTCGTTTTTCAAAAAAAAGGCCGACCCGCCTTTGACGACTTTGTGCGCAAAATGCTGCAAGCCGCCGAAGGCTCCGGCTTCCAGATCGGCCTCTGCCTCGACGTAAAAACCACCGTTGAAACCCAAGTCCGCGAACTCTCCCGAATGCTCTCCGATTACGGCGCGCACCCCAATTACCCGCGCCACAACGACCGGCCCATTGTCGCCACCTACACATGGGGAAAATGGACGCCGCAAGACTGGGCCGACATCCGCGCAGGACTCCAGTCCGCGGGACACAACATCCATCTGATCGCCAACGTTGACCCCAATTACGCGCAACTGAAACGCGACTGGCTCGACTCCTACGCCCCGCACTTTGACACCGCCTACAGCTTCGGCCTCGCCGGCATCAACGGCATGCCCCGCCAGCAAATGGCCGACCTCATTGCCGACGCCGCCCACGCTCACGGCAAAACCTACATGGCGACCCTTTACCCCGGCTACTACGGCGCATGGCTCAACGGACGAAACGATTTTTACCAACCCCACCGCGGCTTCGATCAACTCCACGACACCTACCTCGCCATCCGCCAAAAACGCGACCACTGGCTGCACTTCACCACATGGAACGACCACGACGAAACCAGCGTGCTCCCCATGCTTTTTACCCCCGCCAATCCCCGCATCACCAAAGCCTACAGCGATGCCTTCAAGAACATCCCGCCCACATCGACGAAACCGGAAATCTGCCTCGCCTATCACCGCGAAGAAATACCCGGCACCCTGCTGCGAATCGAAGCCCTCACCCTGCCCTCGCTCGCCCCGCATCCGACCGCCATCGTGAGCGGCCACCTGCTCGACCAGACGGGAAACCCCGTCGCCACACTGGAACCCCGGACACTCGCAACCCGCCAGTTTGACCGCGCCGAATGGCTCATCCCGACCGGCCACCTCGCCCACACGCCCGCGCTCACACCAAGGATCACCATCGACAGCCGCAACCCCGGCGACGTCGCCCACACCGCCAGTCTTCCACCCATCCTGCTCGTCAACGGTTGGCATCAAAACACCGTCACGGTAAAAGTCCCCGTCAATGAGTGCATCGACATTCCCAATACACTCACCATCCGCTCCAACACGGACACGCCAGAAAACGGACTCTTGGACGCCGAGATTTCATTCGCCTATTCCAACGCCACCACGGTCCCCCATGAGGCGGACGAAATCGCCAGCATCACCCTGTTTCGCAACGACCGTCCTCTCGCAGTCTTCAATGCAACGACCGAGGGGAAACACTTGTTTAACCTCAACATTTCAGGGAAAGCCGGCTGGGAAGTGAAACTCGAAGACGGAGCCATACTGAATGCCGTCCGCAAGTTTTCCGAAAAAAACTCACCCACATTTACCTGGCACGCAGGAGGCGCTAAATCCTCACCGACGCCGATCCAACTCCCCGCGGGACTCCTCTGCTCCATCACTCCCAACACCCAGCTGACCCTTTCAGTGAAGGGAAACGAACCACTCACTCTGACTGCGCAAGACCTGAACAAGCGTGAACTCATCCAACTTAAAAACCTCACCATCACCGCCTCGCCAGTCGATGCCACAGTCCAAAACCACGCCCCACTCGCGGAACAAAACGGGCACCACCGCATCACGATCCTGACCCGCCCGCCCCGCATCTCCGATATGTTTTATGTTCGTTACGAAACCACACGCGGCAAAGTCGCCCTGTCGCGCATCGTGCACCCCTTCTCACCGACTGGAAAAATCGTACCGGCAAACCTGATACAAACATCCATCAATCTGGAAACATCTTCAGGCGGCACCGGCATGCCTGGGGAAAACGAATACCTCACCCCCCGCGACCAAATCCCCTTTGCCTCTCCAGTCGTCATCAAAACCCGGATACCGCTGGAAACCGTGCGCGCAGGTCGCTGGACATTTGACAACGCAGGCAGCGATTCACTCGGCGACATGCCCGTCACCATCCCCCCCGGCATGTTGATCCCCGACGAAAGCGGAACCGGCAGCGTGTTGCAACTGGACGGCAGCCATCCGCTAAAAATGCGCCTTCGCACCTGGCCGATTGGCAACACCACTGTTGATTTCCGACTCAACCCGGCTCCCGGCGTCACCAAGCCGCAATCCGTCATTGGCCGCTCCGGCTGGAGTGATGCAATTAACATCAACCTCCTGTCAGACGGTCGCGTTGAAGTCGTGCGTGATGGGGATAGGCACAAAAATGTTCGCAAAGAAACCTTGGTCAGCAAAACCCCGCTCGTATTCGGAAAGTGGACACGCTTGCGCGTCACCAACGACAGTCTCGCCTTGCGCATCTACATCGATGGACGGCTTGATTCGGAGTCTTCCCTATCGCCTGCCCGGAGTTACGGAAACTCCACTTGGTACATCGGTGGTGGTCACGAAGCCGGAATCAAATCCGGATATGCCAATTACCGTGGCAAGATCGATGACCTGACCGTCTGCGGCGCGGCCTTCGCTCCGGACGATCCGGATTTTCCTTCGATCACCCATGCCACTGACGGTGGAAAATTCTGACCATCTCCATCTGCCGCCACTCGTCATCGCATCGTGCTCACTCCCCTGCCCCGCCCGCCTTCGCTGCAATTTCCTCACCATCCTGACTCACCAATGAATGCATCACCTCGCGGCAAATGCTGAAAAACAGGCTCTCCGCGAAGTTCAGATTGCGCCCCTTCGCGTAGAGCAGCCCCCAGCGACGCCGCAGTTGCCGCCGCCCCAGAGGAAGCGCCGTCAGGTGGCCACGCTCGATCTCCGACGCCACCACCCAGCGCGGCAGGATGCCCACCCCCATGTCCAGATTCACAAACCGTTTGATCGCCTCCTCGTTCGCAATCTCGATGAACGGCTTCAGCGTCAGCTTCTCCTTCCGAAAATAATCCTCGATCAACGCATACGTCTCCTCGTCCGCCTCCGAGATGATGAACTTGCCGTCCGGAACCTCCTCGCGCGGCACATGGCGCTTGATGGCCCACGGATGCAGCGGATGCACGATGAATTGCAACGTGTCCGCCGCCAGAAACCTGAACTCCAGCCCGGCGCGGCCCGGCGTTTCAAGCGTCACCGCAAAATCGATACGATCCGCCGCGATGGAGTCCGCCGCCTGCCGCGCCGTGCATGGCTCGATGCGGATCGTATGATCGGGAAAACTCTCGCGGAACTCCCGCAGCACCGGCGGCAGAATGAACTGGCACGCCGTAGTGGATGCTCCGATACGCACACGCCGCTGCCCCGGGTCCGCGATCGCTCCCGCGCGCGCCCGCAACGACTCCATCCCCGCCAGGATCGCCTGCGCCTCCGGCAGCAGCGCCTCGCCCGCCGGCGTCAGCTTCATGCTCCGCGATGTCCGCTCAAACAACACGCATCCCAGGTCCGCCTCCATCGCCTTGAGCGCATGGCTGACTGCCGATGGCGTCATGCGCAGTTCATTGGCAACACGGCTCATATTAAGCAGCCGCGCCAGCATCACATAGAGGCGTAGTTGATGGCTTTCGATTACAGGTTGCATGCTGGGTGGAAGCCACGCCAGAAGCAGGTTGAAGTCCAAAACCCACACGTTCCGCTCATCTTTGAATTTTACATCAAGCTGGTTTTAGGGAACTTCACATTTCTGGCTTTTTTCCAGCGTCACTTCGCCCGCGCGGAAGCGTTCGATGCCGCCCATCGGCGTTCGCACCAGCAGGCAACCTTCATCGTCCACGCCCATCGCGGTTCCGGGGGTGCGCGTGTCGCCCTGCAACACCGCCACGGGGCGGCCTCGGAGGAGGTCGTGCTTGTTCCACAGGTCGGCAAAGGTGTCGCGGTGCGCGTCCGCGACAAATTGTTCGTATGCCTCCAGCACGCGCGCCACCAGCGCGAGGGCAAAACGGTTGATCTCCACCGGCACGTTGGCGTGCTCCGAGATCGACACGGCGCGCGCCGCAATCTCCGGCGGCCAGCCTTCGGGCGGGGGTTGCAGGTTGAGGCCGAGCCCCAGCACCAGGTCGCGTATCTGGTCGGCGTCCATCCGCGCCTCGGTGAGAATGCCCCCCGCCTTGCGTCCGTCGAGCAGCAGGTCGTTGGGCCACTTGATCCCGATCTTCGCCGCTCCCGCCGGCCCCGGCGCGATGCGGCAAAAATCCGCGACGAATTCGCAGATGTTGACGCCCATCCACAGGGAGAAGGGTTGCATCCGCGCGGGCTCCACCCGCGGGCGAAATCCAAAACTGCAATACAGGTTGCCCGCCACGCCGCTGTGCCATACGCGCCCGAAGCGTCCGCGGCCTTTCGTCTGCCGTCGCGCCATCACAACCAGCGGCGCGGCCTCGCCTGCCGTCAAACGTCGCGCGGCTTCGTCGTTGGTGCTGTCCACCTCGTCGAGCAGGTGGAGAGAGGCAAATGCGGAATTGGCGGCGGGTGTTGCGGAGGTTTCGCATTCCGCATTCCGAAGGGCTTCGATCAGCGCCGGGCTCAGTCCCTGCGAATGCGGCGCGAGTCGGTAGCCTTTGGAATGCAGGCTCTCGAAAACGACTCCTTGCTCGCGCAGTTTTTCCATGTGTTGCCACACGGATACGCGGCTTACGCCGAGTTCACGGGCGAGGGTTTCGCCTGAGACGACGTCGGGGGCGGCTTGGAGCAATGCGCGCAAGATCACTTGCTCGGGACGCACATCCGGCGTGGCGCGGGCGTCCCGCCCGCTCTGAATCAGAAGATGAAAGCCCAAATCCCCCTGAAGCGGGCGGGACGCCCGCGCCACTTCGGAAGCGGGTGGGACGCCCGCGCCACTTTTCCCAGTGCTCACGCCCTGCCCTCCCCTTGCGCTGCGTCTGTCGCGTCCGCGGGACGCCAGTCGAGCCCGATGTCCACCCAGGTGCTTTGATGCACCGGCGCGCCCGTCGAGACAAAGTCCACGCCGAGCCGCGCGTAGTCGGGCAGGTTTTTGAGTGTGATGCCGCCGCTCGCCTCGGTGAAGGCGCGCCCGCCGATCAGGGCAACGGCTTCCGCGATCCGGGCCGGCGGGAAATTGTCGAGCAGGATGACGTCGGCGCCCGCCGCGAGCACCGGCGGGATTTGGTCGAGGCGGTCCACTTCCACCTCCACCGGCAGTTCGGGCGCGTGCGTCCGGGCCCGCGCCACGGCGGCGGCAAGGTCGTCGTCGGAACCGAGCAACGCGAGGTGATTGTCCTTGAGCATCACGCGGTCGAAGAGGCCGAGCCGGTGGTTCCAGCCGCCGCCGCAGCCCACCGCGTATTTTTCCAGCACGCGGTAGCCGGGCGTGGTCTTGCGCGTATCGAGCAACCGGGTACGCGTGCCGGCGTTGCCTGCGTCGGCGTTGCCCGCAAGCGCGTCGGCGTAGAGTCGCGTCTGGGTGGCGACGCCGGAGAGACGTTGCAGGAAATTGAGGATCACCCGTTCCGCCGCCAGCAGCACGCGCGGGTCGCCTTCCAGCGTCGCCATGACGCCGCCGCGCGCCACCCGGTCGCCATCACGCACGCGCAGTTGCGCGCTGGTTCGTCCCCCCCCCCCCCCCCCCCCCCCTGCCCTGCCGTCATCGGCATATACCGACAGGATCAAGGGCAGCAGGGGCAGGCCGCAGGCCACGATTTCCTGCCTCGCCACCAAATCCGCCCGGCCTGAGCGCGGCGCAGTGGCGAGCGATGCCGTGGATTGGTCGCCCGTGCGCGCCGGTTTGCGCAGCAGGCCAAGGCCCGCGAGGTCTTCGTCGCGCGCCATCACGACGAGGCGGCGGAGGAAGTCGGGATCAATCTCATCCCACTGAAGGCGTTTGGCGAGGGCAGCGGCGGTGGCGGTGGTGGACATGCAATGGCAACGTGCATCAAGAGTCGCCCCGGCGTGAAGCTGAAAACGCAACGAGCCGGAGATACCGGGATACTGGGTCTTGACGGAATTGCGGCGCTCCGCGCCGTCGGCGGGTCGGGAGACCCGCCCTCCTCAAAGAACCGTCTCGCCGTCGAGCAGGGAGCGCAGGCGGCGGCTCAGAACGCCGAGGTCACACGGTTTGTCCAAAAACTCGACAGGGCCGATCTCGCGCAGTTTTTGCCGCGTCTCCGGCATGAGGCGTCCGCTCAGCACGATGACCTTGGTGGTGGGGCGTTCGCGCCGGATCGTCTTGAAAACGTCAATGCCATGCACGCGCGGCAGATTGAGGTCGAGCAGCACGGCGTCGATCGGCAACGCGTGGTCTTCGACCGCCTGCACCGCCTCCGCTCCGTCCAGCGCCAGATGCACCGTGTAGCCCTGCTCCTCAAGCAAAGTGCCAAGCAACATGCGCAAGCTGGCCTCGTCCTCCACGACAAGGATGTTTTCGCCGCCCGCCCTTCCCGGCTTGCCGCCCGCCCCGTCCGCCTTTGCGTTCTGCGCCGCGCGCCCGTCAGCGGTCTGGATGATGGAGGCGTGGCCGGCGTCATCGGGCAGGACGGGCGAACGCGTGGCCAGGGGCAGGTAAATGCGAAATTTCGTGCCTTCGCCGGGAGCGGTGTCCACGTCGAACAGGCCCTGATGGTTGACCACCACACCATAGACCACGGCCAGGCCGAGGCCCGTGCCCGCGCGCGCCTGCTTGGTTGTGAAAAAGGGCTCGAAAATGTGTTCGCGCACCTCGGGCGTCATGCCGGTGCCGGTGTCGGCCACGGTGATCTCCACGTAGTCCTGTTTTTCGTCGGCGCGCAGGACGGCCAGTTCCGATCCGGGGACACGCCGGGTGGCGAGGGTGAGAGCGCCGCCGTCGGGCATGGCGTCGCGGGCGTTGACGCAGAGGTTCATCAGGACCTGCTGCAATTGGTTGGGATCGGCGGCAAAGGTGGGCAGCGCCGGGTCGAGTTGCTGGCGAAACTCGATGGTGCGGGGAAAGGTCTCGGCGAGCATTTGAACGTGCTCGCCGATGAGCTGGTTGAGATTGATGAGGCTGTAGCTGACCTCGGCCTTGCGGCTGAAGGTGAGGATCTGACGCACGAGGCCGATGGAGCGCTGCGCGGCGTTGTACGCCTCGCGCAGGTAGCGTTGCAGGGTCTCGTCCGCGGGGCCTTGCGTGAGGGACAGTTCGATAAACCCTTTGATGATGGCGAGCAGGTTGTTGAAATCATGCGCGATGCCGCCGACCAGCGTGCCGAGGCTTTCCATCTTCTGCGACTGGCGGAGTTGCTCCTCCAGATGCTTGCGCTCGGTGATGTCCACGCGCAGGCAGAGCAGGTGGGTGAGTTCGTCGGCGTGGTTGCGTATCGGGGAGACCAATACGTTTTCCCACACGTCGGGGTTGCCCTTGTAGGAGGTGTGCAGTTCGCCGCGCCACTGGCGGCCGGCGGCCACGGTCTCGCCAAACTGCCGGTAAGCCTCCTCGGTCGGATGACCTTCGCGGAGCACGCGGATGTCGCGCTCGAAGACTTCCTCCAGCGTGTAACCGGTGACCTGGGTGAAGCGCGGGTTGACATACTGCACGCGCCCCTCGGGTGTCGTCATGACGATGGAGATGGGAGCCTGCTCCACGGCTTGGGCGAGCTTGGAAAAATGCTCTTCACCGAGGCGCCGCCGCGTCACGTCGCGTCCGATGGAGCGCACGCCGAGCGGGTGGCCGCCGGCGTCGCGCAGCAGGGTTTCCTCCCATGAGATCCAGCGCCAGCCTTGAGCGGTGTGCCAGCGGTGCTCGCGGACGATGTGGTAGGGCGCGGCATTGATACGGGTCGCGGCCTGGCGCCAGCCGGCCACGTCGTCGGCATGGACGAGGTCACCCAGCACGAGCCCGGAGCAGTCGGAGATGCGGCGTCCGAGTTTGCGGGCAAAGGCCGAGTTGGCCGCGAGGACTCGCTCCTCGATGTCGTGGACCACCGCCAGTTCCAAGCTGTCCGCCCACGGTTCCACCCAGGGATCGGTCTCCTCATCCGAGCCAGGGATGCCAGCAGCCATGTAACCAAGGGACTTGCTCATGTTCGTGATCTTCGCGGAATAATGGGGGGCGTAGACGGGTTGAATGAAGGCGTGGTCAGAGGGTGGACGGTGGAAAGAGCGGGGGCGGGCGATGCGTCAGATCATGCCGCTAAGGATGAAGGGCAGGCGTTGCACACTGTTGGATAATGCCGCGCGAGCCAAGCGTGAAGCGCGTTCGCCTTCGCCGTAAAGAATACGCCAGCCGGGCAACCGCTCCCATTCGTCGGGGGCGAGGGAGGGCACGTTTTCAAAGCCGCCGCGGATGCCGGACTGGCGCACAAGTTGATCGGCCACCTGCACGGCGGCGGCGCAAAAGGCGTGTTCGGGCGCGGATGCCGGGTCGTTGTGGTAGAGCACGGCTTCGACCACTTCCTTGGAGAGTTGGTGGCGTTGCAGATAATAGCCGCCGACGCGGGCGTGGTCCCAGCCGATGAGGGTGCGCTCGACTTGACAGACTTCGGCGGTGTCGGCGCAGGCGCGCACGGCGATTTCGGCAAACTCGTCGGGAAATGTCGTGGCGAGCACCACTTTGCCAACGTTGTGCAACAATCCGATAATGTAGTCCATGTCGTCGTCGATGGAGAGCGTGGTGGTGCTCAGGATCTCGCGCGTCATGATGCCCGAGCCGATGCAGTGTTTCCACAATTCGCGCCACGGGAGGCCGAGCTTGGATTCGCCGATGCGTTGCATGTCCTCGATCACCGGCGTGGCCATCGACAGTTCACGTATCTGCCGGATGCCGAGAAAGAGCACCGCCTCCTCGATGTCGTTGACCTTGGCGCTAAGGCCGAAAAATACGCTGTTGACCATGCGCAGGAGGCGGGCCGTGAGCGAGGGGTCGCGGCGGATGACCTCGGCGATTTGCGCCGTGTAGCTGCGCTCGGAGTTGACGACGCGCTCAAGGTCCTTGTTGACGCTTTGCAGGGAGGCGAGTTTGGGGCACGCGTCGATGCGCCGCCGGATTTCATCGTCCGTGTACGGTGCCCCGTGAACGGCGGGAGGGGAGTGGGTTGGAGCCGGGTGAGAGGTCGTCATGGATGTCGTGCGCGCGATTTTTTTCTGGTTTCCTAATCGGAGCGCCGTGCGGGAGGTTTAGCAGAATGCAGGTTTTGCATGAAAAAACCGGCGCAAGCCCGGGGACGCCGCGACAGGGTCAGGTCCACCGGTCCGCTTTATTGCGCGCCCCGACTATGCTGGCAGGACAGGTGTTCGCCCCTGCGTTTTGCCAGCGGCATCCTCGGCCCGGAGCGGCCAATGGACGCCGATGAAGTAATTTTTATCCGATCCAATCCGATCCGATCCAAAGGAGCCATCACGCCCGGACGCCCATGCGGTCGCCCATGCGCGCGTAAGTCTCCACGAACGCCCCGCTCTGCTCCACCAGATCGTCGTCAAACCGGATGCGCCCCCGCTGGAACAACGTAATCACACACGAACCGCCAAACGCAAAAAAACCCTTCTCTGCGCCCTTTGCCACCGGCCTCCCCGCCATGAACGTGTTGCGAATCGTGCCCACGCACGTCGCCCCCACCTCCAGCATCGCCACGCGCCCGCCTCCCGCCGCGCCCGCCGTGCTCGACCTCCCCCCCCCCCCCCCCCCCTGGGGCGCAGCAAGTTCGATGAGCGTCAAGGCGCGCTTGTTTTCCACCAGTCGCAACACGCGCGGACGCAGCGCAACCGGACTCACCGAGTAGAGCACGCCATTGATCAAACGCGGCTCGCCCGGCGTCCCCGCGACGGGAAAGTGAAAACGGTGATAATCCACCGGGCACAACCGCGAGATGACCATTGATCCGCCGGCGAACTCCCGCGCCAGCGCCTCGTCGCCGAGCAACGATGCGAGCGTGAACTTTTGCCCCTTCACATAAAACCCCGCGACCTCGTCCACATTGGGAAACACAAGATGACGCCCGTCCGCCGGGAACACCGCCACATCGTCCCCCGGCGCAATGGGACGGGCGGACGGCTTGAGCGCGCGGTAAAAAAACTCGTTAAACGTGCGAAACTCGGTCGGCTGACGCGCGAACTCGTCCACATCGAGCCCGTAATCGAGGATGAACGGCAGCACCTTGTGTGCGCTCACGCGGCGGTTCATCCGCCAGCCATACCAATGCGAGAACCAGGCGCGCTTGAACAACAGCCACGCCGCCAGCCGTCCCACCCGTGTTTCATAGGCCCAGCGCAGCCACCTCTCGCCGTAAATCTGCTCGGTCAGCACTTGGCGGGCGTAGCGGTCATAATATCGGATCGGTTGAGACATGCGGCCATGAACATCCAAGAAGCCCCCGCCCGCGTTCAACATCGAACTGACCCTCCATAGATTTGCATGGATTCGCGCGCCCGGCCCGGTTCAACTCTCCGCTTTTTCCCGTCACACCGCCACTCTCCTTTATTTTCCACCGTCATGTTCGAGTCCCTTACCGACAAACTCTCCAACGCCCTCCGCCACCTGCGCGGCGTGGGCAAGCTCACCGAAGAAAACATGGCCGAGGCCCTCAAGGAAGTGCGCACCGCCCTCCTCTCCGCCGACGTTCACTTCAAGGTTGTCCGCGAGTTCGTTGACCGCGTGCAGCAACAAGTCGTCGGCCAGGAAGTCATGAAGGGCGTCACCCCCGGCCAGCAGATCGTCAAAATCATCCACGACGAACTCGTGCGCCTCCTCGGCGAAGGCACCACCGAACTCTCCGCCGCCCGCCCGCTCAAAATCCTCATGGTCGGCCTCCACGGCTCCGGCAAGACGACCTCCACCGCCAAGCTCGGCAAACTGTTAAAAAAACGCGGCTACAACAAACCCTTCGTCGTCGGCTGCGACATCTACCGCCCCGCCGCCATCGACCAACTCGAAATCCTCGCCAAGCAAGAAGACCTCGGCTTCTACTCCGACCGCGTTTCCAAGGACGTGCCCGCCATTGGTGCCGCCGGTCTCGAAGCCGCGCGCGCCGCCGGAGCCGACGCCATCTTTTTCGACACCGCCGGCCGCCTCCAAATCGACCAAGACCTCATCGAAGAAGTCAAAAAACTCCGCGCCCGCATCCAACCCGACGAAGTGTTTCTCGTCGCCGACGGCGCACTCGGACAGGAAGCCGTCAACGTTGCCAAAGCCTTCCACGAAGCCGTGCAGTTGACCGGCCTCATCCTCACCAAGCTCGACGGCGACGCACGCGGCGGCGCGGCCCTCTCCATCAAAAGCATCACCGGCGTGCCGATCAAATTCGTGGGCACCGGTGAAAAAACCGCCGACTTCGAATCCTTTTATCCTGACCGCCTCGCCTCGCGCATCCTCGGCATGGGCGACGTCGTTTCGCTCGTGGAAAAAGCCAGGGAAGTCATCGACGAAAAGGAAGCCGAGCGCATGTCGGAAAAACTGCGCAAAGCCGACTTCAACCTCGAAGACTTCCTCGCGCAGATGCAGCAGATCAAGAAACTCGGTTCCATGCAGAGCATCCTCGGCATGATGCCCGGCATGAGCGGCATCAAACTCGATGACGACGCCGAAAAGGCGATGAAACGCACTGAGTCGATCATCCTCTCCATGACGCTCAAGGAACGCCGCAAGCCCGAGATTCTCAACGGCAGCCGCCGCATCCGCATCGCCAACGGCGCCGGGGTGAAAGTCTTCGAGGTCAACCAGCTGATGAAGCAGTTCCAGCAGATGCAGAAGATGATGAAGATGATGAAAGGCGGCGGCGGCAAAAAGATGATGCGTCAGATGCAGGCCATGCAAAAACAAGGCGGCCAACCCGGCGGACGCCGGATGTTCTGACGGACCGCCCAAGGAGCGGCGGTTAAAAAACCGCCGCTACGTCGCAAGCGTCGCGTAATACCATTATCCAAGAAAAATCCACCCGCCCAACAGCAGGATGGGCAGCAGCACGGGCAGGCTGTATTTGAAGACGTATCCAAAAAACGTCGGCGTGCGGATGCCTGCGCTGTCGGCGATTGATTTGACCATGAAATTGGGGCCGTTGCCGATGTAGGTCATCGCGCCAAAAAACACCGCGCCCAAGCTCACCGCCACGATCAGGTTGCGCCCCGTCGGGAGGTCACGCATCACGTCGAGCACATGTTTTTCAGTCGTTTCCTGCCCGGTGAACGCCTCGGGATGATCGGCTTGGATGGTCGTTTCGGCCAGACGCAGGAACGTCGCGTAAGTTGGCGCATTGTCGAGCACCGCCGAAAGGCTGCCGGACGAAAGGTAGTAGGTGATGGGCTTCTTGATGCCAAATTCCTGCCCATGCTGGTCAATGTAACCGAGCGCCGGGATCATCGTGGCAAAAATCCCGACGAACAAAAACGCGACCTCCTTGATCGGGCCGAAGGTGAATTGATTGGCCTTGTGGATGCGTCCCGGCGTGAGCACGAACGAGGTCGCGGCGGACGCCACCATGATTAACTCGCGCAAGTGCGGGAAAAAATCGTCGGAAATAAACACCGCGCCGATGATGATCGCGAGGAAAACCAAGTTGCCCCTCCCCTCGACCCGCACCGACTCCGGCGGGTGCGCAATGGATTCCTGGATACGTTTGGACGCGTGGTTGAAGCCGCGCCGGTCATAAACGTAAAACACCGCCAGCAGCATCCCGATGGTAAACACCCATTGCACCCACACGTGTTCGAGCAGCCAGAAAAACGGAATCCCGCGCAGGTAGCCGAGAAACAGCGGCGGGTCACCGATGGGCGTGAGCGCCCCGCCCGCATTGGACACCACAAAAATGAAGAAAATGATGTGATAGGCGCTGATGCGGATCTTGTTCATCCGAATCCACGGACGGATCATGACCATCGACGCGCCCGTTGTACCGATGAAGTTGGCCAGCACCGCGCCCACCGCCAGGAAGATGACGTTGGTGATTGGCGCCGCCCGGTCCCTGATGCTGATGTGTATCCCGCCTGAGACTACGAAGAGTGAACCGATGAGGCAGATGAACGACAGATACTCGCGTCCCGTGTGCAGCGCCGTCGCTCCGCCGCCAGGCATGAAGAACAGATAATAAATGACGACGAGCGCGCCGAGCCCCACTGCGACGACGGCATAGTATTTTTCCCACAGATGTTTGATCCTTGCCGGTGACAGCGGCATCACTGCGATGAGCAGCAGGAGCAGCCCGAAGGGCAGGACCATCCAGAGCGGCGTGTTGACCGCTCCGGCCGGACCGGAGACCGAGGCAAGGGGGACAATGGACATGTAGGAGGACAGAATCATACGCTTGATAAATGACGGAGTCGCTCGCACTCAACCGCGCCGCCTCTCCTTGTGCGACGTTTTTTTCGCTTGGAGGGCGGGTCTGGGTATTCGCGTGCTTCGTGGGCCCCCCCGGTTTTGGCAAGGCAGGGCGCGGCGCGGGGTTCGCCGCGGGTGTAACCGGGAGGGGTGAGGGAATTACGAATGACGAATTACGAACTGATGTTACGCGACGGAGGATTGGCAGAAAAAGTGGCGCGGGCGTCCCGCCCGCACGTAGGGGCGTCGCTTGCGACGCCCGCGCACGCCGGACGGATTTACCGAATACCAGAAGAGCAGTCGCAGGCCGAAACGTAGTCGCGGGCTTCGCAAGCGAAGCCCCTACAACGGAGTGGCGCGGGCGTCCCACCCGCATCAGGTGCCTCTCCGCGCCGTCCGGAAACAAACCGGCGGCGTTTTGCTGCCGCGCCGTTCACGGCCAGGATTGCCGGGCCACGCCGGAGGCGGGCGAGACGCCCGCGCCACTTTTGATGCCGGCGCTCCCAGGCGCTGACGCACCAGAGTTGCCCCCTCCACCACTTCTCCTCTCCGCTAAATGGATACCCGAGGCCTCCGAAGACTATGCTGGATCGCCCGACGCACCGCTGCCGTCGTTCGGGCGCAACCGTGTAGTATCTGCCCCATAGTTCTTCTGAGGTTGGTTTATTGTTCCAACCCTCACCACCTCTTCCCGGGACTAAACACCTAGGCTGCGAGTTGTTCCAAGCGGAGCATGGGACGAAGGACGCCGCACATGCCCAACGCCTCTTCGCTTCCACCGCGATTGATGAAAACATCGGGGCGAATTTCAGGCAGGCGCGGGAGCAAGGCGAGGCGGGCGCTTGTGTGGTCCGCCCAGGCACGCGGCCCTTGGTCCACTTGCGCTTGCAAGTCCGCGGACTTGGCGGCGATGGCGGCGCAATGGCACGCGAAAAAACGCTCCAGTTCGGCAAAATAGGCCGGGCGATCCTGCGTCCACAACGCCATCAATCCCTGATAACCGCGCACGGCGGCGTCGCGACGGTCGAGCGCGCCGGCCAGTCCGTAGTGACGCGGCAATGACACGAGTTCGGCGAAACGCGACGGCGCGGCATCGACTTCGGGACCGAAATAAATCCGAGCCTCGCCGCGCTCGGCAAGGCCGGCGTTGCCCATGATGCCAAGAATCACCAGCACATTCTCGGACACCAGGCGGTGCATCACCAGCGGCGGGAAATGCACATAGTCACCGGGCGCCAGCGCAAGTTCACGAAATCCGTTTTCGAGATCGTGAAACTCGACGCGACCGCGACCGGAAAGCACAAAATAGCCCTCGTCAGTCACGGCGTGAACATGCGGGCAACCCGAACACACGCCATCGGGCGCGGGGCGTTGCGTGTAAACATGAACCTCCGTGAGACCGATGCCGCCAATGAGTCCGGCGGGCAGCGGCGGTTGCGATGGCCCGGATGATGATGATGCGGGTGTATTCATTGTGCGGTGACGAGGGTTTTCTGCATATCGGCGTCAAGTTCGCTGCGTGCGACGGTGCGTTTTTGGGAGATCGAACGCACCAGCAACTCGCAGGCCGCCATGGTTTCCAGATTGTGACGCACACTGATACCGGGCTCCACCCCCGTTGTGATCCATGCATGGAAATCGCGCAACAAGTCGTCCAGCTCTGCCGAGACGACGGGCGTGATGACACTGAGAGGACGTGAACCGAACTGCTCCGTCGGGCGCGTATTGAAACTCAGACTACTATCACGCAAAAACAACGCGCCGCGTTCGCCGTGCAGTTCGATGTCATACGTGCTGCGCGCCGCATCATGCGTGTGCAGGTAATGCACGCGCGTGCCGTTGTCGAAGACGAGATGCGCGGAGGTGTTGGGGTCGTCGCGCGTGTAGGGCGACCAGGCTGCGCGCCATGCGTGCGCGGTGACATTCGCAATCGGCCCGAACCAGTCGAGAAGCGTGTCCATGTGGTGACACGACATGTCCCATATCGAGGCGTAGGGATAATCCAGCGTGCCGACACGCGGGCGCACCCGTTGCTGGCTGAACGAGACTTGATGGACCGGTCCCAACCACGCCTCGAATGACGGATCGCGCAGGGCCCGTCGGATGGTGAGTTCGACAGGCTTGTAGCGGTAGTTTTGCGCCACGGCAGCGATGGCCCGCCGTGCCTGAACGAACGCGGCGCACTGGCGGGCGGAATCCCAGTCCGGCGCCATCCCTTTCTCGACCAGCACGGGCAGTCCCGCCTCGATGGACTGTCTGACCATCGGGACGTGAAATTTCGTCGGCGTGCAAATGATCACGCACTCGGCCCCGCTTCTGGCAAGCGCGTCGCCGAGATCGGTAAAGCAGGACGAGGCGGGCAGCCCCGTCCGACGGCGCGCTTC
Source organism: Geminisphaera colitermitum TAV2 (assembly GCF_000171235.2). Lineage (GTDB taxonomy): Bacteria > Verrucomicrobiota > Verrucomicrobiia > Opitutales > Opitutaceae > Geminisphaera > Geminisphaera colitermitum. The sequence continues at coordinate 79,793 of NZ_ABEA03000019.1, forward strand.
TTCGAGGGCGGTTGGGTTGATGTCGCAGAGTGCGTGCGAAACAAAACCGGTGGACGGCGTCGCGTGTTCGATGGGCCAGAAACCGCGGTTGGTGACGCCAACGTGCAATACTTTGAGTCGAGGTGCGGGAGGAAGGGGAAGTGTCATGATGGAAACAATACAGGGATGTGATTCAGGCGGCAGCGAAGGGCTTGCGAAACCCGGCGGCGAGCGCAGCGGCTTCGTCGGTATTCCAGAGGCCGTCACGGTAAAGCAGACGGTAACGGAAACGGAGTGTCTCCCCGGCGCCTGCGTTCAGCGATCCGTGAAACAGGAATGCCGCGTTGATGAAGGTGAACCCATTCGCCGACTTCGCATACCACGGAACCGGCGCAACAGGATTTTCGGGATGATCGATCATGCAAACCGACACCCGTTCGTCCGCCCCGCCATCCATGCGTCCCTGCATCACGACCCACGGATGCGGGTCACCGCTGATCGACGGCACGGTTGTCCCGTCGGGCAAAAGAAAATCGACCCCGTGCATCCCGCGTGATGCCCGCAACGAAAATCCACCGTAACCTCCCCACGTGGTGAAAGGCGTGCGATCCAGGATCACGTCGCGCAAGGCGCGCAGCGAGATATCCCAGTCCACGAGTGTCACGCCATCATCTTGTAGTTTAGAATAAACTACACGCGATTCATCCATCACCGCCTCACCCGCCGGCGAGATCCATTGCTGCGTGTGCATGATGCGCGCCGCGTCCGCCGCCACCGGCTCCAAAACCGGCTGCCCGGCGTGCGTCACCTGCCGGCCAAAGGGCGCACGCTCCTCCCAGAAATTGTCCTTGTTGATGAATTTGATCGTGAACCACAGGCCGCGATGCCACACATGGTCGGACATTTCCCAGCCCGTGAGCACGTGTCCGCGCGGTGTCACCAGTGGATGGATACCCGGTTTCGGCGTGTCCGGATTGTAACGATAGGTGATGGAACGCGCGTCGCCCGGAGTGGTGGCGGCGATGCGAAGCGTGTCGTTCCAACTGGATTGCAGGAGAAGCGGCGTATGGGCGGAGGGGGGCCTCGGGTTTGATAAAGAGCTGGAGATCGTCATAGAATCGGTTGTGTGACGCCCCGATCATAGCTGGAACGCGAACAGGCAGCAATTGACAGAAAAGGCTTTTCAATGGACTTTTTTGCGCATCCGACCTCCCCCCCCCCCCCCCTGCCATGTCACAACTTTTCGTCAACCTGAACACCCCCGCCCGACTGCCCGGCATCCTCACGGTGCAGCAACCGGAAGGTCCGTATTACGGGCGGGTCATCCATGCGGAATCCAACCACTACACGCCGCCGCAATCGCGGCGCTCGCCTCCGTTCGTCCACAACCATTACCACATCGTGCTCGTCACTGCGGGGAGGGGATTTTTTGAGATCGAGGGGAAAAACTGGTCCGCCACGCCGGGCGAAGTTTTTTTTACGTCGCCCCGTCAGTCGCATCAGTTTCTCAACTCAGGCCGGGATACGACGCGATATGCGGAGGTGACGTTCGAGTTCGTGCATCCGGGTTCGGGTTCGCCGATAAAAATGCTGGGACTGGACTTTGCCGGGTTGTTGTCCGCATGGACAAACCTGCCTTGCGAACCGGTACTGTCGCGCCGCTTGCCGAAAGCGCTGGCTCGCGTGCTCGCGGGGAAAATCGAGGCGCTGGTCAATCGCGGACGTGCCTCGCCTCAGCCCGACGATCTGGAACTGGGCGCCCTGCTGGCGGAGATTCTCACGGTCGTGTTTCGCAACGTGTTCAGGAAGGAGGCAGCCGCGCCGGACAAGATCGACCAGGTGCGCGATATCATTCGTACACGCTATCGTGAGGAGTTGCATCTCACGACGCTGGCGAAGGACGCCGGGCTGTCGCCTTCGCATCTTTCGCGTCGGTTCAAGGCGCGTTTTGGACGTTCGCCGATCAGCTATCAACTGGAGTTGCGTTTGCAGAGCGCCTGCGAGTTGCTGCGCACTCGCGGCGAGTCACTGGCGGAGATCGCGGCGGCGGTTGGGTTTGAGGATGTGTTTTATTTTTCCCGGCTGTTCCGCCGACGCCTGGGTGAAGCGCCGGGAAGTTTTCGCAAGGCATCGCAATCGAAAGGGAGGTTCTGAAAATACATTTTTAACCGCGAATGGTCGCGAATGAACGCGAATAAAAATACAATAGAGTATTTTCGGTTTATTTTGTCTCACGCAGAGACGCGGAGAACGCAGAGTCAGAAAAATGCAGTATTTGTAATTTAATTATAATTAGTCACTTGTGTCTTCTCTGCGCCTCTGCGTCTCTGCGTGAGTTCTTAAATCTTGCGACAAATTGAACCGACAATGCTCTACCATAGCCAAATAATTATGCATTCCATCGTCTTTCTGAATTCGCGTTCATTCGCGACCATGTCAGACTGTCGCTGCGCTCGGTACGCGGTTGGTTTGTTGGATTGGGAAAAGAATTTTTAGAACATCCCGAAAGTTTGAAGTGGCGTGGCCCCCCCCCCCCCCCCCCCTCCCTTCCCTACTTTTTTTCTTCGCGGAGCAATTCGGCGTCGGGACCGATAAATTCGAGTTCACGTTCCAGCGTGAATGCCGCGTCCTCGGGTTGCACCTGAAGCCGGAAATTGAACTTGCCTGCATAGGCGTCGCGGCTGACTTGCAGGATGAAGGGCTGCACGACCTCGGCGAGTGGGGCGACTTCAATGCCGCCTTCAAAACCAAACTGCGCCAGTCCCTTGTCCGTGGCGGGCGGGAGCGGATGCGCGGTGACGCGGAATCGAACGGGGACGGTGCTTTTGTTGACGATGCGCACGAAGTATTGATTGCGCACGGTGTCAGGCGTCACGAAGTAGGGCGCGCCGGTCATGCGGGTAACGGACATGGCTGCCGGGCGGACGGTGGAGAACGCAAGCGTGGCGGCCATGGCGCCAACGAGAAAAAGTATCGCGTAAATGACTACACGCGGGCGCAGCCAGCGGGTGCGCTGCCCGGCAAGGCCGTTGGTGGAATCATAGCGGACGAGGCCGCGCGGACGCTTGAGTTTGTCCATCACCTCGTCGCAGGCGTCCACGCAGGCGGAGCAGGCGATACACTCGATTTGCAGTCCTTGGCGGATGTCGATGCCGGTGGGGCAGACCTGGACGCAGCGCTGGCAGTCGATGCAGGCTCCGGCGTCTGGTGTTCCGGGACGTCCACGCGGTTCGCCGCGCTTCGCGTCGTAGCCGATGACAAGCGAGTTGTCGTCGATGAGCACGGATTGAAGGCGTCCATAAGGGCAGATGATGAGGCAGAGCTGTTCGCGGAACCAGGCGAAGTTGAAATACAGAATGCCGGTGGCGATGGCCACAAATACGAATGATCCCCAATGCGCACCGGGCGCGCGTGTCATCATGGACCAGAGTTGCGGGAGGGAAACGAAGTAGGCGAGAAAGAGGTGGGCGATGCCGGCGGAGAGGAAAATGAATGTAGTGTGTTTTACGATACGTTTGATGATTTTGGTGTTGGTCCACGGCGCGGCGTCGAGACGGCGGCGGTCCACGGCATCGCCTTCGATCCAGCGTTCGACGCGGCGGTAAACGTGTTCGAGAAACACGGTCTGCGGGCAGGCCCAGCCACACCAGACGCGTCCGAGGATGGCCGTGATGAAGAAGAGCGTGAAGCCGAGTCCGGTGATGCCAAAGAACATCAGCCACGCGTCTTGAAACGCGAGGGTGCCGCCGAAGAGGTGGAAGCGGCGGGAGGCTACATCAAGGAACACCGCCGGGCTGCCGTTGATGGGTATCCAGGGAAGCGCGAGGTAAAACGCGATGAGCAGCCAGCCGGTAATGCGACGCAGGCGGGTGAAGCGTCCGCGCGCATCCGCCGGATGCAGAAACAACCGCGAGCCGTCATCACGAATGGTGGTGACGGAATCGCGGTTGGGGCGGATTTTTGGGTCAAAGGTCAAAGGAGTAGCGAGTAGCGGGTAGTGAGTAGCGAGTAGTCGGAGTTTTGGCGCGGGGGGGGGGGAGGATTGGCGGTTCGGGATGCTCGCTACTCGCTACTTTCCTTGTGATGCGAGAGGATGAAGGCGGCGGCTTCGGCGACTTTTTGCGGGCCGAGCTTGGGGCCCCAAGCCTCCATGCCTTTTTCAATGACACCGTTGGTGATGGTGTGGACGACTTCGGTGGGTTTGCCGCCGTGCAGCCATTCGTCATCGACGAGGTTGACGCCGATGCCGCCTTTGAGGTCGGCACCGTGGCAAGCCACGCAGTTGGTTTTGAAAATGGCTTCGCCGGACTTCACGAAGGCCGGGTTGCGGCTCATCTGCCAGAGGGCGGCGTCGTCGAGTTGGGCGGCCCCGGAGGAGAGGCGCACGGCCTCGATCTGCTGCATGAGGGCGGTGACGCGCTGGCCGTCGGTCTGCTGGGAAAAGTGCTGGGTGGCCATCCAGTAAACGATGGCAAACACGATGGCTCCGTAAAAGGTGAGGAGCCACCAGTTGGGGAGGCGTTTGTCATACTCCGCGATGCCGTCGTAAACGTGATGGCGAATGGGGCCGTCGAGCTGGCCGGGCGGCGGCGGATCGGAGGAGGGAGGAATCATGGTCGGGTCGTCGTAGGTCATTTATGGTAGGGAGGTCTCTCCGAGACCTCCGCCGGGCGTGGTAAGATGATGCGATACTTGGTGGTGGGTTGAGCGTGGTTGCGGAGGCCTCGGACGGAGCGCAGCAGCGCGGAGATGGCATCGCCGAAGGCGATGGCCCGAAGGGCTGCCCTCGGCAGAGGGCACAAAGGCCTCCCTACCAGGATAAAAATCAAGGTGGGTCGGTCAGTCGTCGTTGAGCGGGAGGTGGGCAAGGTGGTCGGTTTTCTCGCGGGTCATGCGCAGGGCGCGCCAGGTGATGGGCAGGTAAATGGAGAGCGCCGTGATAAAGGCGATCACGGTGAGCAGGCTGATCCAGTTTTCCAATACAAGGCGGCGAAACATGGGGGGGGGGGAGGGATTCGTTTACGGTATCAGCGGAGCAGGAGCGGGGGCGGCGTGTTTCACGGGTTCGTAGGAGCCGAGTTTTTGGAGATAGGCGATGAGGGCCACGATCTCACGGTCGGGTTGGGTGTAGAGTCCCTTTTCCTTGAGGCGGGCGGCGATGGCGGTCTCCTGTTTTTCAACCTGGGCCTGAATTTCGGAGTCGGACCAGTCCGGGAAAGGCACGCCGAGCTGGCGCTGCACGGCGATCTTGCGCGGGAGGGCGGCGGTGTCGGTCGTCTGCTCGAAGAGCCACGGATAGGCGGGCATGTTGGAGCCGGGCGACATGCGGGGATCGCGCATGTGGTTAAAATGCCAGTCGTCGGTATATTTGCCGCCGACGCGGGCGAGGTCGGGTCCGGTGCGTTTGGAGCCCCACTGGTAAGGGTGATCGTAGATCGACTCGCCGAGGCGGGAGTAGTCGTCGTTCACACCGGCGCGTCCGTAGCGCATGATGTCGGGCACGAGGGTTCTTATCATCTGCGAATGGCAGTTGTAGCAGCCTTCGCGCACGTAGATATCGCGCCCGGCAAGTTCGAGCGGGGTGTAGGGGATTTGCAGGCGGTCCTCGACGTTTTGAGCGCGGTTGGCGATGGCGGCGGGGATGATCTGGATCATGCCGCCGGCGGCGACGGCGATAAAGGTGAGCACGGTGAAGGGCGTGGCGTGGACGAGGAGCTTGTCATACCAGCCGGCCCACTGGCCGCCGCGTGTCTCGAAGTGCATCCAGGCAAGGATCACGCACAGGATGGTGCCGAAGAGGCCGATGAGCTTCAAGAGGTCGCCGCCAAACATCCACACGCAGGCAAAGAGCGCGCCGAGGACGGAGAAGATGAAAGGCGGGTTGAGGAACGTACCAGAAATCCCGATACGCCCGCCCGCGGCGGCGGCGGTGGTTTTGTCCTCGACGAAGACCCTGATCGAACCGTTGACCGGGGCGGCGCGCCAGATGGTGCGACCGATGTTGTAGATGAGCAGGAACCAGCCAATGAGGTAAAGGCCGCCGCCGATGAGGCGGAAGAGCATCATCCAGCGGATGGCGAGGAGGGTTTCGACGAAATTGGAATGGGCGAGGATCGTGCCGTTGTCCGTGGTGGCGTTGAGCATGAGGCCCTGCGTAATGCCGCTGGTCCACATGGCGGCGACGTAGAGGAGGATGCCGACCGTCCCGAGCCAGAAGTGAAGGTTGGCGAGAGATTGGGAGTAGAGGGGCTTGTTCCAGAGGCGCGGAGCGAGCCAATAAAACATGCCGGCGGCCATGAAGCCGTTCCAGCCAAGCGCGCCGGCGTGGACGTGGCCGATGATCCAGTCGGTGTAGTGGCCGAGCGCGTTGACGGACTTGATCGAGAGGAGCGGGCCTTCGAAGGTCGCCATGCCGTAGAAGGTGACACCGGCGGCGAAGAATTTGAGGACAGGATCGGTGCGAAGTTTGTGCCACGCGCCGCGCAGGGTGAGCAGGCCGTTCAACATGCCGCCCCACGAGGGCGCCCAGAGCATGAGCGAGAAGGTCATGCCGAGCGTCTGGAGCCAGCCGGGGAGCGCGGTGTTGAGCAGATGGTGCGGGCCGGCCCAGATGTAAACGAAGACGAGTGACCAGAAGTGAATGACGGAAAGTTTATAGCTGTAAACGGGCCGCTCCGCCGCCTTCGGCACGAAGTAGTACATGATGCCGAGGATCGGCGTGGTGAGAAAGAAGGCCACGGCGTTGTGCCCGTACCACCATTGCACGAGGCCGTCCTGCACGCCCGCAAAAATCGGGTAGCTGTGCGTCCACGAGGTGGGCAGCGAGAGGTGATTGACGATGTAGAGCATCGCCACGGTGATGATCGTCGCGATGTAAAACCAGATGGCGACGTAGAGGCTCGGCTCGTTGCGGCGGGCGAGCGTCCAGAAAAAGTTCACCGCAAAGACGACCCAGATGAAGACGACCGCGATGTTGATGGGCCAGATGAGCTCAGCGTATTCCTTGCCACGCGTGAAGCCCATCGGGAGCGTGATCGCCGCCGCCACGATGATGAGCTGCCAGCCCCACATGTGAATCGCGGAAAGCGCGTCGCTGGCGAGTCGCGCCTTCACAAGGCGCTGCGTGGAATAATAGATGCCGGCAAACATCATGTTGCCGACGAAGGCAAAGATCACGGCGTTGGTGTGGAGCGGACGAAGGCGGCCAAATGTGAGATATTGGATACCGTCAGCCTTGAAGCCGCCAAAGGTGATCCATTCGAGAAACTTGCCATTCATCTGCCAGAAGTTGAGCTGCGAGGCCACGATGACGCCGACAAGCATGCCGACCGCCCCCCAGATGATGCCGGCCAGCATGAACTGGCGGACGATCTTGTCGTTGTATTCGAGCGTAACAGTGCGTGCGGCCATGGTTGTGGTTTTCGGAGTCTGTTGGGTCAGTCGGTCTCGATCGGGTCGGAACAAAAATCAGCAAGGGTCATGGGGAAGGCAATCCCCGCGTCAGTGCGATGGCGGAAACGCCGTGGAGCAAGCACGGGCGTCGCCCCCGCCCTCCCCCCCTGCCCTCTTGCGACGCTCGCAGGAGTTGCACGAACCATTGCCGCGGCACTCTTCCTTCGCGCCATGCGCGTGCGTGTGGCCGTGGCCGTGGCCGTGCTCGTGGTCGTGGCTGGCGCAGGAAGTCCGGGGCGGCGGGGCACCGGCTGCGGCCAGGCGGGCGGTGCGCGCAGCAGCGGCGGCCGCAATGTCGATGACCATGGGCTCCGATGAAGGCTCCTCCTCCGCCAGCGGCAGCAACGATTCGCTTTCCGAACTGCTGAAGCGGCGGCGCGTCTGCTCCCGCCAGAAAAAAATGATGAAAGTAACGGTCAGACAGAGGCTGATAACCAGCGTGAGCGGGATGACGTTCATTAATTACGAAAAGCGGTTTTTATAGAGTCGATGAAGACTGCTTAATGGTAGCGCAATGAAACGCCAGCCTCTCCGCGAGGCTTGGCCGCCCTTGTGCATTTTTTGCTTCTGCTGCGAAGGCCACCCGGCAAATCCGCCAAACCCTTGCATTGTTTCCCATCGTTCCAAAATCCGCGCAACGCTCGCCAAGTGATGCGAGGCATGGACTCGCGGGATGTGGCACATTGTCATTATGCACCATACCCTCATCGTGGCACTCCTCGCCCGACGGAATTTCCTGCGTGCCCGCTGGGAGGGGAAATTGCGGGCACTGCCCCCGTCATCGGCGCTGGCCGAGCCGGATGCGCTGGTGCATCTCATGGGCTGGACCCTCGAACAATTTTATCAGGAACTGCAACCCACCGGACGCCCCCCCCCCCCCCCCGATCCAGAATCCCCGCACTGTCCCTGCGGCATCAACCCGCTCATTGCTTATTTCGTGACCGGCGAGGCCGCCGTGCTTGAGGAAATGCTCGACCCGCAAGGCCGCTGGATCGCGCTCGAACCGGACCAACGCATGGAGGAAATGGCGCGCGCACGCGCGGCCATCCGGCGCGTCGCGGCCAGGGAAATCGAGTCGTTCTGCGCCGTGTGCCAGCATCGCAAACGCCACGCCTCCGACCGTCGCGCCCACCACGCCCCGCAAGCCGCTCACGCGGGTTTGTGAATGCGGTCGCGGTAACCCGTGGGAGCTTCGCCGGCGATCTTGCGAAACACGCGGTTGAACTGCGACAAGGACTGGAAACCCACCTCGAACGCCGCCTCGCTGATGCGCTTGTGCGGATTGAGGAGCAGGTTTTTCACTTTTTCGACACGCACGCGCGCCAGATAGTCGGTGAACGTCATGCCCGTCGCCTTCTTGAACATCTTGCAAAAGTAGAAGGCGCTCATGTTCACCGCCCGGGCCACCTCGTCGAGTGAGAGATCGTCGGAATGATTTTCCGAAATGAAAGCGCGGGCCCGCGAGATGGTCGGCGACTCGGCGTTCTCCTCGCGGACGGCAAGCTGGTTGCTCAGCGTTGCCAGATGCTGCGCAAAGATCGTCAACAGGCGCACGATCGACTCATACTGGCGCTTCGTGACGACGCGCGTCTGGAAATACGCCTCCTCCAGTTTTTTCAGGTCCACGTCGGTGCCCCATTTCAGGATCTGGCGCGTGGTTTTGGCGAATTGCTCCTCATCGGGCTTGTGGAGCAGGATCTGCCCGGTTTGCAGGAACGCCACCAGGTTTTCCCCCACGCGGATCGGCACGGCGGAGTCGCACAGGCCGGCGAAGCACTTGAGCGTCTTGGGCTCCATCTGCGCCTGCTCCTCCACCTTGCGCTGCAATTGCAGGCAGGCGGCGCAGGTGTGATTGGACTGCGCCATCAATGCGCAAAACGGATTTTCGTTGGGATCATCGTGGTGGGGAAGGTCGAACGCCTCGATTGGACGCAGGTTCAACGGCAGGCCGGTGGTATCACGAAAGGCCTGCTCGTAGTCGCGGTAAATTTGCGACCGTTTGAGCTGATCGACTAGCTCACGACTGCGTTTGACTGGTGTGTCTGTTGAAGACATGAAGGATCAATGCTCGTTTTTTGGCTAAAAATGCGCAACAAAATCTGCACATTTGAAGACAAATGCCACGCCATCTGATAGGCAGACCCATGCAACCCTAATACCTCCCGCACGTGAAAATTGCTGTATTTAGCTCAAAATCGTATGACCGCCGCTTTTTCGACGCGGCCAACACGCTCCACCGCCACCAGTTAAGCTATTTTGAAGCCCGGCTGACGCGCGAGACAGCCCCCCTTGCCCACGGCTTCGAAGCCGTGTGCGCCTTCGTCAACGACCGGCTCGACTCCGGGGCGCTCGCCCGGCTCAGCGAGGCCGGCGTCAATCTGCTGCTCCTCCGTTCCGCCGGTTACAACCACGCGGACCTGGAAGCTGCCGCCGACCTGAACATCGTCGTCACGCACGTGCCCAACTACTCCCCCCATTCCGTGGCCGAGCATGCCGCGGCCCTGATGCTCGCGCTCAACCGGCGCATCCCCCACGCCTTCGTCCGTGTGCGCGAAGGAAATTTTTCCATCGAGGGACTGCTCGGTTTCGACATGCACGGCAAAACCGCCGGTCTCATCGGGGCCGGACACATCGGCGCGATCACCGGACGCATCTTGCAAGGCTTCGGCTGCAAAGTTCTCGCCTACGATCCCGCGCCGTCGGAGCAGGCGGTCGCCGCAAATTTTGAATTTGGCATGCTCGAAGACGTGATCTCGGCCTCGGATATCGTTTCGCTGCATTGCCCGCTCACCCCCTCCACACGTCATCTGATCGGACGCCTCACGCTGCCGTGGTTCAAGCGCGGCGCGATGCTGATCAACACCAGTCGCGGCGGGCTGATCGACACCCGCGCCGTCATCGAATCACTGGAAAACGGCCTCCTCGGTTCGCTCGGCATCGACGTTTATGAGGACGAGGCGGAAATCTTTTTCGAGGATCACTCCCGGCAAGGCTTGGGCGACGACGTCTTCTCGCGCCTCATCGCCATGCCCAACGTCCTCGTCACCGGCCACCAGGGATTTTTTACGGAGGAGGCCATGCAGACCATCGCTGAAACGAGTCTCAAGGCCGCCACGGATTTTGCCGCCGGCCGGACCTGCGCCCATGTGCTCACGCCCGCCAGCGCCGCCGCCGCCGCCAATGGCAGCCGTCCCGCCACGGCGTAGAGAACAACTACTGGGAGGTTCTAAAAATTGCACAGAAGGTAACGAAGGAAACGAAGACAATCAATTGAAGTGGAATTTTTGTTTTTTTAGAGCAGTTTCATTTAAACTGTAGCCATTTGATACTTGGTAGGGAGGCCTCTCCGAGGCCTCCGCCGTGCGTAGTGTGAGAATGCGAAATTCATAGGTAATTGGAGCGTGGTTTCGGAGGCCTCGGAGAGGCCTCCCTACCGCCAAGACAACGGACACAACTCAACTGAAAATGCTCTAGAGCGTGTAGTCACGAGATTGAAGCCCAGAGGATGGCACACCTGAATTGGACGGCAGCGAGGAAAGAGGAGGCTCGTTTTGCGTATCGGGTTGCGATGCCGCGCCATTGCTTGAGTCGTAGGAATGCATTTTCTACCAGATGCCTGATCCGATAAAGATAAGGGTCATATTCGCGTTGTTCTATGCGATTGGTCTTTGGAGGAATCTGCGGGCAGATGCCTGCGGCCTGCGCCATTTCGATGATGGCGTTGGTGTCATATCCCTTGTCGGCGATCAGATGGTCTGCGGCAATGCCTTCAATCAACCTGCCAGCCTGTGTGCAATCAGCCGTGGAACCCGCTGTAACAATGACTCGCACCGGCATACCATGCGCATCCACGGCCAAATGTAGTTTGGTGTTTCGCCCCCTTTTGTCAGACCGATCGCCTCGTTTCCACCTCTGGCTCCCGCTGCATGCGGATGGATTTTGACATGACTGGCATCAATCATGAGCCACTCAAAATCGGGCTCGTTCATCAGTTCCGACAACAGGCGCTCCCAATGCCCCTTGTCTCTCCAGCGACAAAAACGCCTGTGCGTGTTGCCCCACCCTCCGTAATCCTCTGGAAGATCCCTCCAAGGCGCACCAGTGCGTAAAATCCACAGAACCGCGTTGAGGAACTTGCGGTTGTCCTCCGCCACCCCTCCCCACGCTCCTTTCCTTCCAGGTAGCAGCGGCTCCAGAACGCTCCAAACTCGGTCCGAAATGTCGTGACGGTGTTGATCTTTCGCCATGCTGACATTCTCCATCACAAAAAAACTCAGTCAATCTTATCTCGTGACTACACTCCCTAGAACAAATTATGCTCCCTGTCTTCATCTTCGTTTTCTTGGTTATCTTCTGTGCAAAAATGAATTTTCAGAACCTCCCTACTCTTGCAGTTTCTCGACAGCGGTGACGATGCCACGATCGAAGACCACGCGGAGGCGATCGTCGTTGCGGTCGCTCGATGTGGCGATGCCCGAGCCGACTCCCACGCCCACGCCACTTGACGAACCGCCTGCGATGCCAATGCCAAAACCAATCGACGGACGACTGCTCTGCCAGGCCCACACCTCCGTGGTGCCCGCCGCGGTGGTCCGGGTGTAAGCCCGGTCGGGCTTGCCCATCGCCATTGTTACCTGCTCCTGGGTGAAGCCCGTGGCCACCTCGCCCGCGCGGATTTTTTCCTGAAGCTCCACCGGCCAGGTATCGAAGGCGGCTTGATTTTTCGCTATCCGCGACGACGGGCTCGAACACGCTGCCAGCAACGAAATCAGAGCAGCCAGCGACACCGTCCTCACGACTGACGCAAGAGTTGACATGGGTTTGTGGTGAGAATTCATGGCGACAACGATAACACGATCGACAGTCCTGCGCCAGTGTGGATGGACTGACTTCCTTTTCGTTTCCGCTTCCCGCGCCAAACCAATCATTCATGAAAACCTTCAGCATCGCCATCGGTTCCGACCACGCCGGTTTCGCCTACAAGGAGAAAATCAAGGAAGCCCTTCTATCCGAGGGACACACCGTGCGTGATTTCGGCACCTACTCGCCCGCCTCGTGCGATTATCCCGATTTTATCCGTCCGACCGCCGAAGCCGTGGCGCGTGGCGAATTTGAGCGCGGCATCGTGCTTGGCGGCTCTGGCAACGGCGAGGCCATCGTGGCCAACCGCATAAAAGGCATCCGTTGCGGCCTATGCTGGAACGAGCAGGTGGCGGTCTGGAACCGCTCGCACAACGACGGCAACGTCCTCTCCCTCGGAGAGCGCACGGTGACTCTCGAAGAAGCGCTCAAAATTGTGCGCGTGTGGCTCGCCACCGAATTCGAAGGCGGACGCCACCTGCCGCGCATTCAGAAGATCGACGCTGCATAAACGGAGCGAAGTTTCCCCACTGGAGGGCGGGTCTCCCGACCTATACGCGCTAACATGTTGTCTTTACATGGGAGGAGGAAACGGGTAGATAGGTGGGATGAAAAAGACATGGATGACGGAAGAGTGGGGGCTGGTGAAGGGGCTGCTGCCGGAAGGGTGGGAGGTGGCGGCCAGGGAGCAAGGAGCGTTCAAGCAGGCCAAGGGGATAAGAACGGCGGAGGAGTTGCTCAGGCTGATATTGATGCACGCTGGGAGCGGGCTGTCGTTGAGGCATGCGGTGGCGAGGGGGGCGGCGGCAGGGTTGCCGGAGGTCTCGGATGTGGCGTTGCTCAAGAGGCTGAGGAACGCGGAGGGTTGGCTGAGGTGGATGAGCGTAAGGTTGCTTGAGCAGCAGGCCGGACAGCCGAGGTGGTCGAGATTGCCGGAAGGGTGGACGGCGGTGGCGGTGGACAGCACGACCATAGAGGAATCCGGAGCAAGCGGAACGGACTGGAGACTGCATTATGCGATCGGACTGCCCAGCCTGTTTTGCGAACAGGCCGAACTGACCGACAACAAGGGGGGCGAAAGTCTGTGCCGTTACAAGGTGCGCAAGGGGGATTTGTTTTTGGGCGACCGGAATTTTTGCCGAGCCCCGCAGATCAGGCATGTGATGGATCATCAGGGGGCGGTCCTGTTACGCTGGCACAGCACCAGTCTGCCCTTGTTTGACCAGCAGGGGCATGCGCTGGACGTTCCCGCATGGCTGGCCCAGTTGCGTTCCCGTCAGTGCTCCGGACTGCCCGTCTTCCTCAAGGACGGCACCGCCTTGCGCCTGTGCGCCCTTCGCGTCAGCCCACAGGCCGCCCAACGCGAACGAGCCAAAATCAGGCTCAGCGCCAAAAAAAACGGCCGCAAACCCTCCTGCCAGTGCCTGTGCATGGCTGATTACATTGTCGTTGTCACTTCCCTGCCCTCCTCTTGCCTGGCACGAACCGGGGAAAGGGTTGAAAAGGGTTGAAGCGGGGCGAATGCGTCTGAAACAGGGCGAATCGTCACGCGGGCGGAGGAGAACGCAGGAAAGGGTCAGACATGGCAGCGGAGCAAGGGTCGCGGGCATCTCGCGGCCGATCCGCGAGACGCTTGCGAGGGAGCCGCGATGCCGGCCTATTTGGGCAAGATCACGAGTTCACGATAGCGGGCGTTGCGCTTTTTTCGGCACGGCCTTCGATGCC